>NZ_DASYHB010000208.1:0-119023 GCF_035999185.1 Ensifer sp.
TCTATCGCAGCGTCACCCGGCCTTCGCCTCGTCGTTGCCACGCAACAGGTGGATCAGCGCCGAAAAGTCGTCGCCGCCATGCCCGAGTTTTTCGAACAGCGAATACAGTTGCGCCGCCTGCGCACCCATCGGCGTCGTTGCACCGGTGGCCTTACTCCACCCCTTCCCGATTGCCCTGACATGGCAACACGCCACTCATCCTCAGGGCCTTTTCCAGATCTCTAGCCAGGCTGTGTCGTGCCGCTTTGCTTTCGTCCGGATCTCGAATGCGCAAAATGTACGACGGGTGCCAGGAGATGAGGACCGGTCCGCCATGGAGGCCGAGCTCGATCCCTCCCCTGCGCTCCGCCATCGGCCTGCTATCATCCGTCAAGGCAAAGGCTGCGGATGCGCCGAGCGCGAGCGTGATGCGCGGCTTGACGAGGGCAAGCTCGAGCCCCAGCCACCAGCGGCAATGGGTGATCTCGCCACGATCGGGGTTGCGGTGCAGCCGCCGCTTGCCGCGCGGACTGAACTTGAAGTGCTTGACCGCATTGGTCAGCCACAACGCTTTTGCGTCGACATGGGCGTTGGCAATGAGTTCCCGCAGCAATTGTCCAGCGGGCCCCGTGAACGGACGTCCCTCAAGATCTTCGCGATCACCTGGCTGTTCGCCCACAATCATGAGGGCAGCGTCTTGAGCACCTTCGCCCCAGACTGTTTGGGTCGCAGCCTCGCAAAGTCCACAACGCCGGCATTGGAGGGCGGCCTCGCGTGCCTCCTCCAATGTGGACACCTGCTCCGCAGCCTGCGGCAGCGAGGCGCGGTAGCGATCGGAGATAGTGGCCGAGCCCACCCTTGGAGCAGAGAGGCCGGCGTCATGCATCCTTTGGACGCGTGCCTCCGCTTCGGCAAGCATCTGAGGGATAAGGCGGGTTTCGGGCAGATTGTGCCAGTATTTCTTCGGCATCTCGGATTGCATCGCGTTGAGTTTGATCCGGGCCGGATTGAATATGTTGGTGAAGTAGGTCGCCCAAAGTGTCTCGGCCGCGTCGTCGGGAAGTTCAGGCTTGCTGGCGCCGGGACCAAAGGTGAGCGCGCCATCGACGAAGCAAGCGGTCAGCCGTGGCGTCGCGATCGTCCAGTCCATGTCCGCAAAGCGATCCGCAAAGAAAGAACTCCCGGGCTCCAAGGTGTTGTGCGACGGTTCGAACCAGGCCGCGAAGCGGCGACGGGGTCCCGGCGAAGACAATTCCCGAAACCGCACGAATGCATGCATCTTGTGAATGTCGCGACGAACGGATTTCTGCATCAGCATCAGCTTGCGCCCCAGCGGATCGACGGGCGCAAGCGGCTCGCCGTCACACCTGTCGAGGCGCCATAAGGCACGATAAAGCAGCGCCAGCCGGTCCAGCGCCGAATGCCAGATCACCGATCGCGCGAACTCTATGAAGGCTGGCGGCACGCGCGCCGCGTGCGGGCCGGGAACCTCAGGAAGCGGCATGGTCTCGAACAGTCCCCTGGAACCGTTCCATTCAATCTCTTCCGGCGGAATCTCGTGGCTGATGGCGCGTCGAGCGGCGTCTCGCCAGGCGTCAAAGGTTCCGTTTTCGGGGATTGAGACGGCGTAGGTCACAGGAGTCGAAGCTGCTGGGCCGGCGGCGCGAAATGTGAGCGCAGGTCTCGGCTATCCGTCAAACTGCCAGGGCTCCAGCCCGGAAGGGCCACGAAGGGGCGCGCCTTGCGCGTCAAGGCACCGATGCGCGCCAGGTCCTCCACCCGCAGAGATCGGTTGCGCCGCGCGGTGACGATACGGTCGACAACGCGCACGCCGAAACCCGGCACCCTCAGGAGCATATCGCGAGGAGCGACATTAACATCGACCGGGAACAGTCCGCGGTTTTTCAGGGCCCAGGCCGTCTTCGGGTCAAGCTCCAGATCGAGAAAACCGCCTTGCGTTCCGGTCGCGATCTCCTCGGCCGTAAAGCCATAATATCGCAGCAGCCAGTCCGCTTGATAGAGCCGATGCTCGCGCAAAAGCGGTGGCTGGACCAGGGGAAGCGCCGACGACGTATCGGGAATCGGCGAGAACGCCGAGTAGTACACGCGGCGCAGCTTGTAGCCGCTGTAAAGGCGGGTTGCACAGGACAGAATGGCCGAGTCGTCGGCGCCATCGGCGCCGACGATCATCTGCGTGCTCTGGCCGGCCGGCGCAAAGCGCCGGGGCTTGCGACCGGTGTGGGTCCTGTCTTGCGCCGCCTCGCCCTCAAGCCTGACCTGTGCCATGGCCGCGCGAATGGTTTCCGGTCGCTTTTCCGGCGCCAGCTTGCGCACGCTCGCATCCTTGGGAAGTTCGACATTGATCGACAACCGGTCGGCCCAGAGACCTGCTTCGCGTATCAGCTCGGCCTGGGCGTCGGGAATGGTCTTGAGATGGATGTACCCCTTGAAACCGTGGACTTGCCGGAGCGTTCGAGCGATGCGGACCATATCGGCCATGGTTTGATCGGGCGAACGGATGATGCCGGAAGACAAAAACAATCCCTCGATGTAGTTGCGCCGATAGAATTCGAGGGTCAGCGATACGACTTCTTCGACGGTGAACCGCGCGCGCTCCGCATTCGAACTGACGCGGTTGATGCAATAGGCGCAATCGAAGATGCAGAAATTCGTCATCAGGATCTTCAGCAGGGAAATGCATCGTCCGTCTGGCGTGTAGGCGTGACAAATGCCGCTACCACCGGAAGAACCCAGCCCCCCTTTACGGGAATCGCGTTTTTCACCGCCGCTTGATGCACATGAAGCGTCATACTTGGCCGCATCCGACAGGATCGCCAGCTTCTCGCGAAGTGTCAGTTTCGTCATGGCCTGGATCATATTTGTTCACGTTATGTTCGTCAAGTTTCAAGTCGAGACCCGGATCGCCGCGCGTGCACGGATGCCGCTCGGCATGCATATCTCGCCGATAACAAGGAAATTCTGGCCGGGTAGCCTGCCGGGTTAACGGAGTATGGCGCTCTGCCCACTTGTCCTCCAGCCGTGGTCGAAATATCCTCCACCCTGGGAGCTGCGATCAAGTGGATACCAATGTCGTCATCGTCGGTGCAGGGCCGGCTGGCCTTGCGGTTGGCGCCTGCCTAAGGCGGGCGGGAATCGAGTTCGTCATGCTCGAAAAGGCGCAAGACGTGGCGCCGTCCTGGCGACACCACTACCGGCGGCTTCACCTGCATACGGTGAGGAAATTTTCCTCGTTACCGTACATGCCATTCCCGCAAGACTATCCCCGTTACGTGCCACGCGAAAAAATGGTCGCCTACCTCGACGCCTATGCCGAGCGTTTCGAACTCCGACCACGCTTCGGGGAGACGGTCAAATCCATCCGCCGCGACAACGGCTACTACCAGGTCGAGACCGAAGCGTTGTCCTTCCACGCACGCCATGTCGTGATCGCTAGCGGCAACAATGCCGATCCCGTCGTTCCGAACCTGCCTGAGATCGAGACCTTCAAAGGCCGGCGGCTGCACAGCGCGGATTACACCGAGGCCGCGCCCTTTACCGGCCAGTCGGTACTGGTTGTCGGCATGGGCAACACCGGCGCCGAGATCGCGCTCGACCTTGCCGAGCACGGCGCGCGCCCAACGCTGTCGGTACGAAAAGGCGTCCACATCGTACCGCGCGAACTGTTCGGCGTGCCGATCCAGATCATCGGCATTGCGACCCAAGCACTGCCGCAAGCGGCGAACGACCGGTTGTTCCCCATCATCCTCGACCTCGCGCTGGGCAAGCTCGAAGAATACGGCATCACCAGACCGAAACAGGGCATTCTCGCGCAAATCGGCGCCGGACGTATCCCGGTCATCGATGTCGGCACGGTGAGAGCGATCAAGTCCGGCGACATCAAGGTGGCACCAGACATCAGCTGTTTTACCGAAGGCGGCGCCATTTTCGTTTCAGGCGTGGCGACGGAATTCGATACGGTCATCCTCGCCACCGGCTACCGGCCCGGCTTCGAGACGTTCCTGCCGGCGGAATTGCGGCCGGGCAAGAGCGGCGTCACGCGAAAGGCGGCCGAGTTCGGCCTTTATCTCGTCGGTTTCCACAATCCGGTCTCAGGCCTCTTGAGGGAAATCGGCAGGGAAGCGTCCGCCGTTGCCGCCGACATCGCGCGGCGCAGCCGCGCAGCGTAACGACCAACCTCAACGGCTATTTTTCCGGCCGCGCCGAATGCGAGCGATGCACGGTGCGGAGTTGCGCGATCGGCTCTCGAGCGCCGGTCGAGACGGGTGGTCGCAGGAACCAAGATTGTTCGTGTCGGGCCGGATTGCCATCGCTCCCTGCGGCGCACTCGATCAAACCCACCGCACATGATAGGCGTGAAAACACGACAGCCTGTCGTGAACGTTCAACTGACAAGGTGAAATAAATGCGCGTTGCAATCGTGTTGGCAATCGTTCTTGGCCTCTCCGCATGCTCTCAGACTGGCGGTGGCGGCTATAGCGGGAACTACGAAGGCGGCGACGGTGACTTCTATCCCGGGATCGTGGCGCCAAGGTAAGTCCCGCCTTCCCCGCGAACCGCGAGCGCTTCTGCTCGAAACATTGTGCTATCGGATTCGTACACAACGCAAACAGCGGCTTCGGCGGGTTCCCGTCGAAGCAAAGGGGGGCGCCTGCATATCTTTGCTGAATCCGAAAACCCCTAAAATTAACCCAATTTTAAGCATGCACTTTAAAATGGAATCCTGCTGTATTAGTGTGTTCCGAAGATGAGGAACGCACGTCGCTCCGCAATGCCTCGAAATGCAAAGCGGGACGAAAACGACAACAAGAATGCCGCCATCCATCAATCCTTGACAGCGGCACCCGATTTCAGCCTTCTCCCGACACTACATAAACGCACTCCAATAGTACTGTAATATTTTCAGACAGACTTCAGATTTCCGGCAAATTCCAGAACAAATTTATATGTCACGGAGATTATGTTATTATGGGAATTTCAGTTGCTTTCGTCGACGACCACCCCATTTTGCTTGAAGGGTTGGTCAGCATTTACTCCGGGAAGAGCGACCTTGACATCGTCGCCAAGGGTGAGAATGCGATCGACGCGCTGAAAATAGTTGAAGAACACGCGCCGCATGTGCTCGTGCTCGACCTCAGCATGCCAGGTGACGCCGTTGCTGCCATCGATCTGATCGCACAAAAATATCAGGGGACGCGGATTATCGTCTTCACCGCGAACTCGAGCATAGAAACGGCGATCCAGGTGCTGAATTACGGGGTGGCCGGTTACGTTCTCAAAGGCAGCACGGCGAGCGATCTGCATCAGGCGATACGCACGGTCCACGGCGGGGAAACATTCATCACGCCGGGCTTCGCCACAAAAGTCATCATGGCTATGAAGACCGCGGAAATGCGTCGGCGCAAGCAGGCGCAACAGCGCCTGAGTTTACGCGAGGAACAAATCGTTCGTCATCTGATGCGCGGCAGCACCAACCGCGAGATCGCGCGATGTCTTGATATCAGCGAGAAGACCGTCAAACACTACATGACGTTGCTGATGCAGAAGCTCGATGTCAGGAATCGTTTGGAAGTGGTGCTGGCCGCCCAACGTCTGGAAGTGCTTCCAGACGCCACATTTGAGCGCGAGCGGATCAACTAGGCGTCCGGCCACCAATGCCGATGTGATCCAAACCTTCGACGATAAACTGCCGCTTTGCGTCGCACGAACGCACGGCCAGACGCCTCCTAAAGCGCCTGCCAGGTCCACGAGGGCGACGACGAAAGCAGGATCGTGTCAGCCGTCGGGAAAGCCGCCGCCGTGATCAAGCGGCAAGACCGCGATCACGACAGTCCCATTGTCGCGGCGAACAGTACGCATCCGCCCCCCGAAAGCACGAATGCGGCGCCTCTGAGCAACCGTTCCTATCCCTGAGTGACCGGAGCCAACGGACTGTGCCGTTGCATCGGCTCGCAGCCCAATGTCAGCAACCCGAACGAAAAGGCACTTGCGCCGCGTGGCAAAGCTTACGCGCTGACGGTTGCCGGGTGCGTGGCGCTCGCCGTTCATCAACGCCTCCTGGATGAAGCGGTAAACGCAGATATTCAGGTGCGCGTCTATCCTTGAGGAAGCGACCTGCCCGTAGACTGCGACGTCGCGGCCTGTGAAATCCACATGGCGTGATACCGCAAGCCGGATCGCCTCGGTAAGCGACATGTCGTCGAGCTCCGGCAGCACGAGATCCGACGAGATGTCGCGAAGATCGTCCAGCACCGCGGTCACAATCGAGACGAGCTTTCCAACATCGTGGCGGCTCGCCCGTTCACCGGCAGGGGAGGCCAAATCGCTGAGCCGGAGCTTGAGAAGGGTGAGAAGTTGCACCGGACCGTCGTGCAGATCACTGCCGATCTGGTTTAGGATCATCTCGTTGAGTTTTCCCGCCTCGAGCCGGGCGTTGTCGGCAGCCGAACGCAATCTGCGGTTCTGGTTGGAAAGCTCGACCGCTCGCGTGAGGCTACGCTTGATGTCGTCATGCTGTCGGTCAATGAGCCGACTGCCGCTTCGCACGATCAGAAAGAGCAAGGCGAGCATGGGAACGGTTACAAACAGCACCGTTCTTACGGTCGAAATCCAGGCGACCGACAATTCCTGCAGCAGCGCGTCAGGTCGCTCGTAGAATTCACCGACAAGGATGACTTGGCCGGCCGCGTCACGAACAAGCGGGGCATAGATCTCGATTGAGGTGCCGCGCTCTTCGCCGTTGGCATATTGGTGCTTCTGAGTTTCGGTGCGTCCGACGACGACCTCACCGGCAAGCGCCCGCTCCAACTCCTCGAAGACGACGTTCTCGGTCACGCTCAAGCCGGAGCTTGAGTACATGATGGTGCCGTCGGGCTCCCAGATCTTCAACTCGTGAACGTGCTGGCCGAGCGCGCTCGTTGCGACCAGATCCTTCAATTTGCGCTCTACGCCCGGCGACAACTCGCCACGTTCGATATCCTCCGGCGAAATGAGCGGCGCGACGAACGTCTCCAAGGACGCCGCTCCAAGCGAGCCGGCGGTGTTCAGGACCGCGTTTTCCAGGCGGTTGGTCGTCAGGATGGCGAGAGTGACCATAAGCGCCAGCACGACAAACGACGCGATGAGGATGAACTGGGTTTCCAGCCGCAGGCGCCGGAACAAAGAAAGCAGCCGTGCAACCCTTGTTGATCGAAGCAAGTTCGACAACGGAACTTCAGTCGTCACCTGATCGGCATTTCCGGGGTTGTCCATCATTTCGCCTGGGTGTCTGAATGATCGCTGGACGCGTAAGGGGACGGCTCAAGGCATGCCTCAAGCTCTCGGGCTTGCCGAAGGCTTCAAGTGGCGCTGCGCCAAGAGGGCCGCCTCTACCCGGTTTTTAGCACCGAGCTTCGTCAGCAAGCGGCCGACATGGAATTTCACCGTCTTGATCTGCACGCCCATTTCCTCTGCAATCATTCGGTTGGTGAAACCGCGCCCGAGCAGACGAAAGACAACCGCTTCCTTCGGCGACAGCTTGTCGACCAAGCGCTCCACCCGGTGGCCCTCGGTACGATTGCGAATAACGCCGAACAGACGCATGCCAAGTGCTGGCGAGAGATAGGCTTGCCCATCGGCGACGGTCGAGATCGCAGCAATCAAGTCCGGCGCGGGCGCACCCTTCAACACATAGCCCGCCGCGCCGGCATCGAGTGCCTCCAGCACGTCATCGTCCTCTTCGGATACGGTCAGCATCACGACCTTGGTTTCGGGCCACCGCGCGGAGATCTCGCGGGCCGCATCGATGCCGTTTCCGGGCATAGAGATGTCGAGCAAAGCCACGTCCGGCAACAGCTTCTCAACCAGTCGCAGGGCATCGTCCTTAGAGCCCCCTTCCCCGACGACGTCGAAGTGCTTCTGCAGTCCGAGCGCCTGCAAGACGCCCATCCGGAATAGCGCGTGGTCGTCGACGACAATCACCGACGTGTGCTCACCCATCGAGCATGCCTCCGAGATCCAGCGTCATTTTGAGTTCCGCTCCGTCCTGGCGCTGATTGAACTTCAACGTTCCACCAAGACTCTCAACCCTTTGCTTCAGGCCATGGATGCCGAGACCACCACCACCCGGCCTCTCGACGGATCTATTTTCTCCCATCGCTCCGCCTCGGTCGGAAAGGCTGAGCAGCAAGGTCGAGCCATCGATACGGCAACGGACTGCCTGCCCTTTCCCCCCCGCATGGCGCTGGGCGTTGTTGAGCCCTTCCTGGACGAAGCGGTAGACGCAGGTCTTGATGACCGGCGGCAAATTCATCTTGCTGCCGCTGGCCTCGACCTCGACCTGCGTACCCGTCCGGGCCTCGTGCAGTTTTACCGCCCGCGCAATGACCTGGTCGAGATCGAGGCTCTCGATATCAGGCACAAGCAGCGAACGCGCGATCAGTCGTATTTCCTTCAAGGCTTCATCCAAGGTCCCGCCGATCGCCTGCACGGCCTCTTCGCGTTCTGCCTTGGAACGCGCCTGTCGCAACGGCTCCAACTGAAGGACGGCAAACCCGATGAGCTGGGCCGGACCGTCATGCAGGTCAGCCCCAATGCCACGGGTCAGGCGCTCGTTGAAATCTGTCATGCGCAGCGAGGCGATCCGAGCACGGTCACGCAGCACGCGAATCTCCTCGGATACCCGCTCGGCTTCCTCGGCCCGCTGTTCCAGGCGCACACGTTGCTGCTCGATCGTGGCGCTGCCACGACGGACGATGCCGAACAGGCCAAGCATGATGAGGGTGGATGCACCCGCAACGACCGTCCAACCGATCAGCCGCACCTTAAAGATTTCCCAGTGCAGGACGTCCGTGTCTTCGTGTATTTCCGCAACGGCAACCACCTCGCCCGTGTCGCCCCGACGCACCGGGCTGTAGATTTCAAGGTAGCGCGCGTTCAGGCTCCTGAGCGTGTGTTCGCTTGCGGTGAGATCCGCGTACTCCGCCGCCACGTCTCCACGCAGAGCCCGGACCAATCCTTGGGGTGGATTGAAGCGGCGACCGATCAGCTCCTTCGAAGTGGAATAGGCCACGGTCGCGTCCGGCAACCACAACTCGAAATACGGAAAGCGGTCCTTGAATTGCGGTTCGGCGAAAAGCTGGTCGAGCCGTGTCCGGCGATCCGGTGAAAGCTGGCCGGTTTCAGCCAGTTCGTTGCCGATTGGCTCAAGAATGCTTTGCATGAAGAGGGCTGTCGCGGCCGCACGATCGACCGCGGCGTTCTTTGAGACTTCGCGAGAAATAAGATAGCCCGAGACGGCCGCGACAACCAGAATAAGGACACTGCTTGCGAGCAGGAACTGCATGGAGAGGGTTTGGCGGCCAAACCATTGGCGTATCGGCGGTGAACGGCGACGGACGACGGCCGCCGATCCTACCGGCATGGTGGATTTCTGAAGAATGCCCCGTGAATGCTCCGTCACGCTGCGCGGTTTCCTTTCGGATTGCGTGCGGCGGAAATGCGTCGCCCCGATCGATCCGCCCCAGAAGATGATGGCACTATTCTGCCAAATTGAAAGACCTTCTCCAGTTAATATCTAGGGGCCAAAGAAGAACTAGTCTTAGGTCCAGATTCTCTATTGGTCCAAATCCACAATCGTCACGGCCACTGGTCGGAAATCCATTCGGCCATTCGTCGGCAATCTCGCCCGACCTTGCGCCGTTTCTTTCTTCGGCACCGTCGCCCATCATACGACCATCAGCAGGCATGCGACCGGTGAACAAGCCGGGCATTCGAGACGAAACAACCGGCGCGTGAGCGAGGACAACCTCGCCGCCGGGCGGTGGAACTTTGTTTGAAACGGGCGGCCGCGGCTGACGCGCCGGCACCGACGGAGGGTAGAATGGTAAAGCTCAACAGAAACGACCTTGATTTCATCCTCAAGCAGATCAAGATCGCCGAGGCCCATACGGCGGCCATCAATGACGGCGCCGACCCGCGCGCTGCTCTCGAACAACTGGTCTCGAGCCCCCTTCTTCCCTACGGCCTGCGCACCGTCGACGGTTCCTTCAACAACTTCCAGCCGAACATGACGCAATTCGGCTCGTCAGATGAAACGATGGTGCGGTTGCTGACGCCGAACTACGCGCCAGCCGAGATCAACCCGCGCAACGGCCAGCAAACGAGCTATGCCGATCCGACGGGTTCCGTCTATGACAGCCAGCCGCGCCTGATCTCCAACATCGTCGCCGACCAGTCGCTCAATAACCCGGCGGCAATCGCCGCGGCCCTTGCCTCTGTCGACATCAAGGGCGCCGAAGCGCTCGGCATCGTTCGCACCGTCATGGATCTGCAGGCGGCGGCACGCGCTGCTCATGCTGCCGTTGCCAATGCGGCGGCCAACGCAGCCGCCGCGGTCGCGGCAGCCGACATCGTGGTCGCCAACGCCCAAGCTGCTCAAGCAACGGCACAGTCGAGCTACGACGCCGCCGCCGCGGCCCAGGCTGGAGCGGTCCAGGCGCTCGCCTCAGCCAATGCCGCCCTGTCCTCAGCGGTTGCAGCGCGCGACGCGCATGCGCCTGTTCTGGCCAATGCTCAGGCCGACGCCGCTGCAGCGCTTGCCGCAAGCCAGGCGGCAGCCGCTGCCGTTTCGCTCGCAACAGGTGAGCGCGACGTCGCCTTTGCCAATCTCGCTTTGGCGCAGCAGGCCGAGAGCGCCGCTCTTGCAAACTTCCAGGCCGATCCAACTCCGGCAAACGGCGCCGCCTATCTCGCAGCCGTCGACGCCCGCCAGGACGCGCAAATCGCTTACGACACATCGGTTGAAACCCTGGAAGACGCCTCTGCGGCACTGAGTGCCGCGCAGGCGGGGCACGCAACCGCCGTTGCCACCTTGCAGGACGCGGTTGCCGAGCAGCAGACGCTGACGAATGCGGTGGATGCGGCAGCGAGCACGGCATCGAGCGCGGCGGCCGCCCTTTCCAGTGCCGACGCGGCCCTTGGCGTCGCCGCCGCCGATCTGGCGAATGCTACGGACGCGCTCAATGACGCCATTGACGCGCGCGCAGCGATCCTGACCGGCAATGCAGCGACAGCCGCTGCGCAGGCGCTTGCCGAGGCGGCAGACGCGGCCGTCATCGACGAGCTCTCGTCTCACGGCGTGACGATGGACGGCGACAACGTCTTCATCAAGAACATCGCGGCCGACCTCGGCGACACCGCCTCGTTCAACGGTTTCATGACTATCTTCGGCCAGTTCTTCGACCATGGCCTCGATCTCACCTCCAAGGGAGGCAGCGGCAATGTCATCATCCCTCTGCAGCCGGACGATCCGCTCTACGTCCCTGGAAGCCCGACCAACTTCATGATCCTCACCCGTGCCACCAACAACCCCGGCCCTGACGGCCAACTGGGTACGGCCGACGACATTCGCGACCATCGCAACGAGACAACGCCCTGGATCGACCTCAACCAGGTCTACACCTCCAATCCCTCGCACCAGGCCTTCCTGCGTGAGTACGTGCTCGTCGATGGCAAACCGATGGCGACCGGCGAGATGTTGCAAGGTGCGACCGGCGGACCGCCGACCTGGGCCGACATCAAGAACCAGGCAAGAGAGCTGCTCGGCATCGAGCTCAGCGACATGAACGTCCACAGCGTGCCGCTTCTGGTGACCGACCTCTACGGCGAGTTCGTCCGCGGACCGAACGGCCTGCCGCTGATGATGACCGCCACCGGGCCGGTCGAGGGCAACCTGGCCACTCCAATCGACGCACTCACGTCCCTCAGCGCGGGCCGCGCCTTCCTCAACGACATCGCCCACAGCGCAGTGCCGAGCGGCCCGGTCGATCACGACCGGAACCCCGCGACGGCGCCCGTCCCCGTGCTGGCCGATGCCGACGACATCACCGGCAACCCGATTATTCCGAACGCATTCGGCGTCAACACCACCTATGACGACGAGCTTCTGGACGCCCACTTCGTCGTCGGCGACGGGCGCGGCAACGAGAACATCGCGTTGACGGCGACCCATTCGGTCTTCCACAGCGAACACAACCGGCAGGTCAACGCCATCAAGGCGACGGTGCTGGCCGAAGGCGATCTGGCGCTTCTCAACGAGTGGCTGCTGGTCGACGTGACCACCTTCCCGGCGAGCCCCGCAGGCCTCGTCTGGGACGGCGAGCGCCTGTTCCAGGCGGCGCGTTTCTCGACTGAAATGGTCTACCAGCATCTTGTCTTCGAAGAATTCGTCCGTGCCGTCGCACCGCAGATCGACGCTTTCGTCTTCTCGCATTCGGTCGAGCTCGACGGCGCGATATTCGAAGAATTCGCCCAGGTCGTCTATCGTTTCGGCCACTCGATGCTTGCCGAAAACGTCGAGATGCTGACGCTCAATGCCCAAGGGGTAGCGACCCCTCAGGAACTCGGCTTGATCGAAGCGTTCCTGAACCCGGTGGCTTTCAACAATGCGGGCGTCGATGCCCACGCCGCCTCCGGCGCCATCATTCGCGGCATGACCTATCAGGCCGGCAACGAGATCGACGAGTTCTTGACCAGCGCCCTGCGCAACAACCTCGTCGGGCTGCCACTGGACCTTGCTGCCGTCAACATCACCCGCGCCCGCGAGACCGGCATTCCCTCGCTCAACGAGGCGCGGCGCCAGATATACGAGCAAACGCAGGACAGCTATCTCAAGCCCTATGAAAGCTGGGCGGATTTCGCCCAGCACATCAAGAACCCGCTTTCGATCGTCAACTTCATCGCTGCCTACGGCACGCATGAAACGGTCATTGCCGCCACCACGGCCGAAGCCAAACGCGACGCGGCATGGGATCTCGTCTTCGGCTCGGCCGGCGAGACACCGGCCGAGCGCCAGGCGCGCCTCGACTACCTGAATTCGACCGGCACGTGGGCCGCGCGAGAAACCGGTCTCAACAAGGTGGACTTCTGGATCGGCGGCCTCGCCGAAACGCTGATGCCGTTCGGCGGCATGTTGGGTTCGACCTTCACCTTCGTCTTCGAACTGCAGATCCAGAACCTGCAGAACGGCGACCGCTTCTACTATCTGAGCCGCACGCAAGGTCAGAACCTGCTCAACGAACTCGAAGCCGACAGCTTTGCCGACCTGATCCGCCGCAACACCGACACCGAGGATACCGGCCTGCATATCAACGGCTCGGCCTTCCAGACCGCAGACTACATCATCACGATGGATCAGACCAAGCAGTGGAACCACGGGCTTGGCAATGCGGATCCGACCCGTGAGGGCGATGTCATCTCTGCCGTCACTGGCACCGACTCGCTTGTCATTCGCGGCACGAACTATCTGCGCTTCACCGGCGAGGAGCACGTTGTGCTCGGCGGCACCAATGCCGGCGAAACCCTGATCGGCGGTGCCGGCGACGACACCATCTGGGGCGAAGGCGGCGACGACCGCATCGAAGGCGGCTTTGGTGTCGACCATCTGCACGGCGGTGATGGCGACGATATCATCACCGACAGCGGCACCGATATCGGTGACGGCGACGTGATCAAGGGTGAAGGCGGCGACGACGTCATCAATGGCGGCATGGGCCTCGACTTGATCTTCGGCGGCGCCGGCAACGACGTGCTCGCCGGCGGCGAGGACGTGAAGACCATTTCCGGCGGTGAGGGCCACGACTTCATCCGCGCACCCACGGGGGGCGGCACGCTTCTCGGCAACGAGGGTGACGACTGGATGGAAGCCCAGGGGAACATGACGACCCTCACCGGCGACAATTCCGAACTGTTCTTCAATTCGCGCATCATCGGCCATGACGTGATGATCGCCGGCGAGAACGATACCGATTTCGACGGCGAATCCGGCGACGACATCATGGTTCAGGGGATCGGAATCAACCGGTCCAACGGCATGGCCGGCTTCGACTGGACGACGTTCAAGAACAACAATTACGACGCCGATGCGAACATGAACATCAGCATCTTCGTCAACCAGCAGAATAACATCCTGCGCGATCGCTACGACCTCGTCGAAGGCCTCTCGGGCTGGGACCGCAACGACACGCTCACCGGTCGCGACGTCGTCATCGGCGGGTATGACCCGAACGGCAACGCCGCCCAGGTCGATCCCGACGCTCCGATCGAGAGCTTCTCCAACGCTCTGCTCGAAAAGAACGTCGACCGGATCGCAGGCCTGCGCGATCTCGTCGCCCACCTCCAGCGTTTCGACCTTTACAACCCGCACAACCTCGATGCGAACGGCGCACCGATCAACCCGGCGGGGCCCAAGGAAATCGCCGTGATGGATACGTCCGACGGCTCGGACATTCTGCTCGGCGGCGGCGGGTCGGACACGATCCGCGGCATGGGCGGCAACGACATTATTGACGGCGACAAATGGTTGAACGTGCGCATCCTCGTCTCGCCGCGTGAAGGGCAGACATGGTCCGCCTTCAGCATCGACTCGATCGCGCAGATCCAGACCCGCCTGTTCTCGGGCGAGATCAAGCCGAGCCAATTGCAGGTCGTCCGCGAGATCATCGACGGCGGCAATGCGGGCGACGTGGACACGGCCGTCTACTACGACAACTTCGAGAATTACGAGATCACCTACAATGCCGATGGCAGCGTCACGGTCGCCCACACCAACCCGACCGTCGGCGTCATCGATCCGGTAACCGGACGCAATCTCGAAGCCGAGGGCACCGACCGTCTCTTCAACATGGAACGCATCCAGTTCGCCGATCGGATCCTCGACCTTCGCGGCCCGTCGATCGACCTGCACGCCTTCGAGCGAGCAAACTACGCCGACGCGTTCGGCGCGGCGAACTACGCCAACTCCAACGGATCGGCAAGCTGGGCCTCGGCGTGGGCGGAGACGGGCGACCGCACCACCAACGTGGCGACGACCGGTGAAATCCGCATCAACGGCGGGCAGCTCGAATTCCGCCAGGATACGGGCGCGGGCTCGACGCCGGCGGGCGCCACGATCACCCGGGAGGTCGACCTCTCCATGGTCGGCGCAGGCACCGCGACGCTGAGCTTCAGCTACGAAGAAAGCGGCCTCGACAACGGCGAAACGCTGCAGGTGCAGTTCTCGAGCGATGGCACCAATTTCACCACCATGATGACAATTACCGGCGCATCGAACGATGGGACGGCAAACCTGTCGCTTGCCGGTCCCTTCTCGGCCACGTCTGCGGTGCGCTTCGTCTTCAGCGGCGTGAACGGCAACACCGAAACCGTGCGGATCGACAATGTGAACGTGGAATACACTACACCTGTCGACGACGGGACGACGGCCTGGAACGCGACCTTCACGGAAAATCAGGCCGCTGTCGGGATCTCGAGCCTCTCGGGCATTACCACCAACGAAACGATCGTCTCGGCTCGCGTCGTCTTGAAAAACATGGCCGCCGGCGACACGCTTTCGGCAACGACGGCCAACGGTCGGCCCGCGGCCATCGCGGTATCTCAGGCGGTTGTCGCCGGTGAACTCGTGCTGCAGCTCACCGGTCCGGCAACGGCGGCAGATTATCAGCGCGCCCTCGATGCCGTGCGTTTCTCCAACTCGTCCGACAATCCGGCGACGACGCCCCGCACGATCGAGGTGACGGTGAACGACGGAATTCGCAACAGCCAGCCGGCGACCGCCACCATCAGCGTCGTTGCAGTCGACGATCCCATGATCGCCAACAACGACCGCATCGTGACGAACTGGACCAATGGCAATCCGTTCACGATCCCGAGCTGGGCGCTGCTCGCCAACGATATCGACCCCGACAGCGCCCTGGCGATTTCGGCGATAACACAGACAAGTAACCTCGCAGCCACCCTTGGCCCGGATGGCGTCACGGTCAACGACAACGGGATTATCAACGGCGGTTCCTTCACCTACCGCGGCACGGGCACCGACACGGCAACCGTCGACGTGGTGCGCGATACCCTGGGCACGATCGACGGCGGGACCGGCAACGACATTCTCGTCGGCGACAATGCCGCCAACACACTCAACGGCAATGCAGGCAATGACATCATCTTCGCCGGTGGTAGCAATGACACGATCAACCAGAGCAGCACCCAGGGCCGCGACATCATCGACGGTGGCGCCGGCAGCGACACCTATGTCCTTTCGGGCAGTGCGGGCGCCGAGTTGTTCCGCATCTATGCCGTTACCGCCGGCCAGAACGCCAACCTGGCAGCGAGCCTGAATACGACGTTCCTGGCGTCGACGGAAATCGTGATCACCCGCACGGTCGGTGGCGTCGAGAGCGTGATCGCGGAGCTCGACAATATCGAGGAGATTACCGTCAACACCTTGAACGTGACGAACAACAACAACAATGGCGGCCCTGACCAGGGTGTCAGCCAAGGCGACACGATCCAGGTCATCGGCAACTTCGACACGACCAGCCTGAACTACTCGACGATCACCATCGAAGGGTCTAACGGCGACGACGTTGTCGACATTTCGAGCCTGTCTTCGGCGCACCGCATCGTCTTCCGCAGCAATGGCGGCCAGGACACCATCGTCGGTGTCCTGCGTCCCCAGGACGTTGTCGAAATCCCGACGGGTGCGGATCCCACCAGCTATGCCCAAACCGATAATGGCGACGGCACCAAGACGCTCTCGAACGGCGATCACTCCGTCACTTTCAGCGGCGATGCGCCCACCCTTGTCGCCAGCGACGACGATGATGATGACCATGACGACGACGAAGATGACGATCATGGTGGGTCGGATGACGGCGACGATGACAGCTGCGGCTCGGATGACGGATCGGGCTCCGGCGACGGCGATGGCACGCCATTGCCTGCTGCAGCCCGCACGCTGATTGGCACGGCGGCCTCCGACGTGCTGCTCGGTGGGGCAGTTGGCGACATCCTTCTTGGCGGGGCGGCCGCTGATATTCTCTCCGGCGACGGCGGCGACGACGTCCTGCGCGGCGAGGATGGAGACGACGTGCTGAGTGGCGGCGACGGCAATGACGTTGCCTCCGGCGGCGCTGGCAATGACGAG
Source organism: Ensifer sp. (assembly GCF_035999185.1). GTDB lineage: Bacteria > Pseudomonadota > Alphaproteobacteria > Rhizobiales > Rhizobiaceae > Ensifer. Next base: position 16,955 of record NZ_DASYHB010000208.1, read on the forward strand.
GTCCATGGCGGAGCCGGGGCCGACATGTTGTTCGGCAATGAAGGCGCCGACCTGATCTACGGCGATGCCGGCAACGACATCATCGAAGGGGGTGCCGGGTCTGACAAGATCTGGGGTGGCGACGGCGATGACATCGTGCTCGCAACCAAGGGCGACGGCGACGACAGCTACTGGGGCGGCGACGGCAACGATACGCTCGACTACTCGGTCGCCACGGGCAACCTCAAGGTGGATCTCGGCAACGGCTTCATGGGCCGCGGCCAGGTGGTCGGAACCGAGGTCGGCAACGACACCATCTACGGCTTCGAGAACTTTATCGGCGGCTCAGGCCACGACGAGATCACTGCATCGACGGCCGTCAACATCATGGACGGCGGCCTCGGCGAAGACGTCTTCCGCTTCACCTCGGTGGCGGCGGCCGATGGCGATACGATCTTCGGCTTCTCGCCGGGCGACCGCATCGATTTCTCGGCGATCGACGCCAACTCCGGGCAGGCCGGAAAACAGGCCTTCACCCTGTCCAGCGGGACAACGCTTTCGGGAGCCGGCCAGATCGTGGTGACGCATGAGACACGCGACGGCGCCGATGTGACCGTCATCCGTGGCAGCGTCGACGCCAATCCGGATGCCGAGTTCTCGCTGACGCTGGACGGCACCCACAACCTCAAGCTCGCCGACTTCAACGGCGTCTCTTGAACGTGAAGCTGAGACCCCGGCCGGTGACCAGCCGGCCGGGGCACGATGCGCGGGGCAAAAGGGGCACTCATCATGAGCAAGAAGAAAGAGCCGCAACACAAGATCGGCGGCATGCGCGGGATCCTGATCTATCTTTTCGGTCTATCTGGCATCATCAACGTCCTGGCGCTGACCGGCGCCTTCTACATGATGCAGATTTATGATCGGGCGCTGACCAGCGGCAGCATTTCGACCCTGGTAGCACTGTCGGTTCTCGCAGTCGGACTCTATCTCTTTCAGGGCCTGTTCGACGTCATCCGTTCACAGATCCTCGTGCGGCTTGGCGCCCGGCTTGACGCCAAGCTTGCTCCCCTCGCCCACAAGGTGGTCATCGAGATGCCGCGTTTCGGTTACTCGACGGCGGAAGCCACCGAACGTGGCCGCGACGTCGATACGCTGCGCGGGTTTCTCGCCGGCCAGGGACCGGTGGCGCTCTTCGACCTGCCATGGATCCCGATCTACCTCGCCTTCGTCTGGCTGCTGCATCCGATGCTCGGCTACCTGACGCTCGGCGGCGCGCTGGTGCTTGCTCTGCTCACCGTCCTTGCGGAAGTGCTGACACGGCGCCATTCCAACCCGATGATCAAGGCTTCGGTGGCGCGCAGCTCGATCGTCGAAAGCAATGCCCGAAACAGCGATGTGCTGCACGCCATGGGCATGACCGGCCGTGCCGTCGAACGGTTCGAAAAGGCCAATCGCCGCCATCTCGACTGTCAAACCCAAACGTCCGATGTCGGCGGCACCTTGTCCGGCCTGTCGAAGGTGCTGCGCATGGTCCTGCAGTCGGCGATCCTCGGGCTCGGCGCCTATCTCGCCATCCGCGGACAGATGTCGGCCGGGTCGATCATCGCCTCTTCGATCGTGACGGCGCGGGCGCTGGCCCCGGTGGACCTGGCGATCGCGCAATGGAAGGGCGTGGTCACTGCCCGTCGCAGCTATCATCGCCTCAACGAGACGCTCGGCGTCCTCGACGAACGCAGCGGCAATCTCGACCTGCCCGCACCTCAAGCGAGCCTGACCGTCGACAAGGTATCGACCGTGGCTCCGTCGACCGGCGCAGTACTCTTGAGCGACGTGAGCCTCGAGTTGAAGGCCGGCCAGGCTCTCGGATTGATCGGCCCGTCAGGAGGCGGCAAGACGACGCTGGCACGCACGATCCTCGGCATCTGGCCGGTTCTGCGCGGGGCAGTCAGAATTGATGGGGCCGATCTCAACCAGTGGCCGGAAATGCTGTTCAACCGGCACGTCGGCTACCTGCCGCAGGACGTGGCGTTGATGGATGGCACCGTGTCCGACAACATATCCCGCTTCGCAGAAGCGCCGAATGCGCGGGAAATCATCCGCGCAGCAAAAGCCGCAGGGATCCACGAGATGATCGTGCATCTTCCGAACGGCTACCAGACCGAGCTTGGTCCCCATGGTACCGCCCTGTCCGCAGGCCAGCGACAGCGCATCGCCTTGGCACGCGCACTCTATGGAGACCCCTTTCTTGTGGTGCTCGACGAGCCCAACTCCAACCTCGACGCTGAAGGGGAGGAAGCGCTCAATCGGGCGATCCTCAACGTGCGCGAGCGCGGCGGCATCGTTGTCATCGTCGCTCATCGCCCGAGTGCACTGCAGACCGTCGACATGATCGGCCTGGTTCAGGCCGGCCGCCTGGTCGCCTTCGGCCCGAAGGAAGAAATTCTGCCTCAGCAAAAGACACGGCCACTCGTTGTCGAGAAGACGCGGCGCCCGGAGGCCGGCATGGCGCAACCCCAGCGCGTTTCCGCCGAATAGCAGTCTGCCTGGGACGGCCACAAGCCGAGGAGGATGACATGGACGAGAAACTCATCTTGAAGCGGCCCGACAGCCAAGAGGCGCTCGCGCCCAAGAACCGTTACGAGACCGCCGACAAACCTGAGCGCAAGCGCGGGCAGATGGCACTTTCGGCCCTTTTCCTCGGCGCGCTCGGCTCCGTGCTTGGAAGCACGGAAGGGGAAAGCGAGCCGGCGAACGACCGGCCGTCGCGCGAGCCTGCCGGCCCCGAGCTGCCGGCCGATGCGCCCGACATGTCCGGAGCGATCGATGCGATCGAGGATGCCGCCGCTTACATCCAGGGACTGCTGCAGGATCTGGCGTTTCCGGAAGACGTCATGCCGGCAAGGCTCGGCCGTCTGCGTGCATCGGTGCGGATTGCGTTTGATGACGGCATGCCCAGCACCGATTTCGTCGACGAGCGGCCATTCAAGACGAGTACGCGACCGGCCAACGACAACAGTCTGCTCGATTTCGATTTTCCCGGCCTCACGTCAATTGGCAGTTCATCGCCCGCCGCCATTGGCAACGGTGACGGTGATGACGACGGCGGGCCGGACCGCCCGGGCGATGGTGATGACGACGTTGGCCCAGGCGAGCCGGGCGACGACGATGTTGACGATGACGGCAGCACACGCAGCAACCGGCTTCCTGTTGTTACGGGCCGCAATGTTCTGGCCAACGGCTTGATGAACCTGTCGGCCTTCATCCTGCTGGACGACCTGCTTGCCAATACCGTCGATCCCGACGGCGACAGGCTGTCGATTGCCAACCTGACGGTCTCCAGTGGCTCGATCCGTTCCTATGGCGAGGACATGTGGCTCTATACCCCGGACCGTGGCGATCTCGGTGAAGTTACCTTCACCTATTCGGTCACGGACGGCACCGGCCGAACCGCGAATGGCGCACTCCTGACACTGCTGGACTGGCCGGCGAAGGAGATCAGGGGAACCGAGGGCAATGACGTCATGCTCGGGACGCCGCAGCCCGACATCATCGCGGCACTTGGCGGCGACGACATCGTTTATGGCCGCGAGTCCGACGACGTCATCCTCGGTGGCTTGGGCGACGATACGCTGATCGGCGGCGCTGGCGACGACACGCTCTACGGGGAGGCCGGCAACGACCGTCTTTATGGCGGGCGCGGCAACGACGTGCTGTTCGGCGGCACCGGGGACGACCATCTCTATGGCGAAGAGGGAAACGACATCCTCATCGGCGAGGCAGGAGACGACTTTCTCTTCGGCGGCGCCGGCGACGACCGGTTGTTCGGTGAGGAAGGCCGCGATGTTCTCGAAGGCGATGCCGGCAACGACCTGCTGGACGGTGGAGCCGGTAGCGACCGGCTCACCGGCGGCTCGGGGCAGGACACGGTGCTCGGCGGCGCTGGCGATGATACCATCGTCACTGGTCCGAGCGCCGAAGAGGCCCGGAGCACGGCGGCGCCGGCAAGCGACGGCAACGACCATTATTCCGGTGGCGAGGGCACCGACACGCTCGATGCCAGCACCACCACCAGCGCCATCACGGTCGACCTGGAGGCTGGAACGGCGTCCGGTGCCGAGATCGGATCCGACACGATCGACAGCATCGAGAACGTCATTGCCGGTTCGGGCAATGACCACCTCAACGGCAACGCAGCGGACAACACGCTGATCGGCAACGACGGCGACGATGTCATCACGGGCAATGGCGGAAACGACACCATCATCGGCGGCAACGGCAACGATGTGGTCGATGGTGGTTCGGGCAACGACACGATCCTGGTCGTCGCATTCGACCGAAAAAGCGATGCCGCCAATGATGGCAACGATGTCTATAGCGGAGGAGATGGCGTCGATACGCTAGACCTCTCCGCTCTGGTGCAGGCGGTCTTGGCCGATATGGAGGCGGGGATCGCCCAAGGCGAAGAGATCGGCGAAGATCGCATCGAAGGCTTCGAGATCATCGTCGGCGGACGCGGCAGCGACCGCATTTCAGGTAGCCGCGGCGACGACATGCTCTTTGGCGGCCTTGGCGATGACCGCCTGCGCGGTCGCGACGGCGACGATGTGCTCGTCGGAGGTGCCGGCGACGACGAACTGAAGGGCGAAGATGGTGCCGACACGTTCGTGGTCGTGCTCGTGCCCGGCGCCGACGACGGTGACGATACGATCGAGGGTGGCACTGGCCTTGATACCTACGATGCGTCAGCGGCCACACAGGCGATAGTGATCGATCTCGACCACGGCATCGCCGCTGGTGTTGAGATCGGCGCCGATACCTTGAATTCGATCGAGGTCGCGATCGGTGGCAAGGGTAACGACGTCATCGTCGCCAGCGATGCCGTCAATTTTCTGGCCGGCGGCGCGGGCGCCGACATCTTTGTCTTCCGCAGCCTGGCTGCCCTTGCCAATGGCGGCATGGGCCGCGACGAAATCCGAGATTTCCAGGTAGGCGACCGCATCGACCTGTCCAAGATCGCCGAGATTGTTGGTGGTCTCGCCTTCGCGCCCTTTGCCGACGACGGCGGCCCGACGCCTGTGAACCGGATTACCTTCTATCACGAGACCTTCAGTGATGCGGAGCGGACCGTCGTGCGCGCCATCATCGATCTCGAGCGCGACGAGGATCTCGAATTCCTGATCGCCGGTCGCCACGCGCTGACCGAACAGGACTTCATTCTGGCAGCACTCGACACAGCGGCGGACCAGACGAGAGACGCGGTCTAGCCAGCTAAAACGCAGAGATCACATCCATCACACAGTTTCCGGGGGAGGCCATGAGCAACCAGAACAGCAAGACCGCCAAGGACAGCGCACAATTCGGCATCACCTCACGCGTGGTAGTATCGGCTCTATTTGCCGCAACGCTGGTGTTCGGCATTGGCGGATGGGCGGCCCATGCCCGCCTTTCCGGCGCGGTCATCGCCCAGGGACAGGTCGCCATCTCCCAGCAGGTCAAGCTCATTCAGCATCGCGACGGCGGTATCGTCTCGGAGATCGCGGTGCGCAACGGCGACCAGGTCAAGAAGGGTGACGTGCTCATCCGCCTCGACGAGACCCAGACCCGGGTGGAGCTGACGATCGTGCGCGGCCAGCTTCAGCAATTCCACGCCATGCGTGCCCGGCTGATCGCCGAACGCGACGGCGAAACGGCGGTTTCCTTCGATGGCCTCGATGTCAGCGACATTCTGAAGACGAGCGAACTCAAATTGTTCGAGGCCAACCGCCGGATGATCACCAGCCAGGAAGAGCAGATGCGCCTGCAGATTGCCCAATTGGAGGAGCAGATCCGCGGATTGAAGGCCCAGACCGGCTCGAGCGACAGGGAAAGGGAGATCGTCGAGAAGGAGATCGTCAAGCTGGAGACGCTCCTGAAAAGCGACCTCGTGCCGATCTCCGAGCACCGCGACCTCTTGCGCCAGATGGCTCGCATCGACGGCTCCAAGGGCGAACTAGTCGCCCGCATTGCCGAGGCTGTCGGCCAGATCAGTGAGCTTCGCATCAAGCTGATGGCGATCGACCAGACCACCCGCAAGGAAACCCAGACCCAGATCGTCGGCATTGAGGCAAAGATCGCCGAACTCAGCGAGCGCGAGGTCGCCGCGCGCGACCGCCTGGCACGCATGGATGTGCGCGCTCCCGTCGATGGGCTCGTCTATGATCTGCAGATCCACACCATCGGCGGCATCATCACGCCCGGCGCGAGCGTGATGTCGATCGTGCCCGAAGACGACGACCTGACAGTCGAGATCCGCATTCCCCCGATCGATGTCGACCGCGTCGCCCCCGGTCAGCCGAGCCGCTTGCGCTTCACGACCTTCAACCAGCGCACAACGCCTGAACTGCAGGGTGAAGTCGATATTGTCGCTGCAGCGACCACTCTGGATCGCGCCACAGGGCAACCCTACTATCTCGCGACTGTCAAAATCGCTGAGCCACTGGACAAGCTGGGCAAGCAGAAGCTCATTCCCGGCATGCTGGTGGAAGTCTATGTCCAGACTGACGAACGCACCGCCATGTCCTATCTCACGAAACCCTTCACGGACCAGATGCTGAGAGCGTTCCGCGAGGAGTGACGACGCGGGCGCCGACCCGGCACAGGCGGACGCCCCGCCTGTCCCCGCCACTCAGTGAACGCGACTGAACCACGGCAGGTTTGCAATACCGATCTTGAGGTGGAGGAGTTGTCGGGACCCGAGGGCCGATCAGCCGGAAGTCGTGTCCAGCCAGATCGTTACAGGACCGTCGTTGACCAACTCCACCCGCATGTCCGCGCCGAAGATGCCATTCGCAACGACAACGCCCAAGGCCGCGACATTGGCCGAGAACGTCTCATATAGGCGTTTGCCTTCCTCCGGCGGAGCTGCCGTCGAAAACCCCGGTCGATTGCCTTTCGTCTCGGCCGCCAAGGTGAACTGGCTGACGATGAGAGCCGAGCCGCCGACGTCGACAAGCGAGCGGTTCATGCGATCCGCCTCGTCCCTGAAGATGCGCAAATTGACGATCTTGCGCGCCAGCCATTCGCCTTCCTTTTCCGTGTCGCCCCTCATTGCGCACACGAAGACCACCAAACCGTTGCCGATCTCCCCCGTGACCGCCCCGTCGACGGTGACGCGCGCAGACGACACGCGCTGCACAAGTGCTCTCATGGCAACGATTCTCCCAATTGGCTTGCCGCCCTTATCGGCCCCGCCGCGGGCGCAATCAAGCTCGAAGGAGATGCTCGTTCCGTGGGGTGATCGCGATCATGGCTGCGCAACCGCCGCGCCAAGCCGCAAGACCTCCGAGATCAGCAGTGTGAGATCCTCCAGGCGGGTGCGGTGGTTGCATATCGCCGCGCGCAGGCAGTGCTTGCCCCGGATCGTTGTGTCGGAGAGCGCGGCCACCCCCGTTTCCTGCAGGCGCAGCATGATCTCGATGTTGATCTCTTTCAGCCGCTGTTCGTCCAGGCCTTCAGGCGCATAGCGGAAGCAGACGATGTTGATTTCTGGTTCGGCGACAAGCTCCAGCGGCGGATGCGCGCGCACGAGATCCGCAAGGTAAGCGGCCTGAGCGATGTTCTGGTCGATAAGTCGGCCGAACTTCGCGACACCATGTTCCATCAGCGCCATCCAGACCTTGAGTGCCACGAAGCCGCGACTGGTCTGGAAGCCGAATTCATGAAGCCACTGGCCGGAGGCGATGCCGCGCGACATGCCCTGGAGGTATTCCGGCGAAACGGCGAAGGTCTCCCGATGCTTCACCCGGTCACGCACGATCGCGCAACCGACCTCGAAGGGGGCATGCAGCCATTTGTGCGGGTCGAGCGCGACGGAATCGGCACGCTCGATGCCCTTGACGCGCCAGGCATTCTCGGGTGCGATCGCCATCAGTGCACCGATACATCCATCGACATGGAACCAGAGATCTTCTTCGGCGGCGATGTCGGCCAAAGCAGCGAGATCGTCCACCGCACCGGAATTGACGGTACCGGCAGTGCCAATCACGCAGGCGGGCCTCAAGCCGTGGGCGCGATCCTCGGCGATGGCCGCACGCAGGCTCGCAATGTCGATCCGATAGCCGGAATCGGTCGGTATTCGTCTGAGTGCCTTGTTGCCGAGACCCAGCGTTTCGACCGCCTTGCGGTGGCAGGAATGAACCTGGTCGGAGGCATAGAAACGCAGGGGCTGCTTGAGGGCCGCAACCCCCTCCTCGCGCAGATCGATCCCCGCCATGGCGTTTCGGGCAACGGTCAGCCCAACGAGGTTTGCCACCGAGCCACCGCTGACCAGCGTACCGCCCGCGGTCTGCGGAAAGCCGATCATGTCGCGAAGCCAGCCGACCACCTGCTGGTCGGCAAGGGCTGCGGCATGTCGGCCTCCACCGAGATTGGACCCCTGGACCGCGGCGAGGAAGTCACCGAGCGCCCCGGTGAAGTTGCCTGAACCCATGTACCAGGACCAGAACCGTGGATGAATGTTACCCATCGGATAGGCGAGCACCGCATCCTTGACGATCGCGTACACGTCCTCGATCGGCGTCGGCCTTTCAGGAACCGGCGCATGGAACAGCGCTTCGACGTCCTCCGGCAGCGGTCGCCAGACCGGACGCTCGCGCACGTGGCCGACGTGGTCGACGGCATCGTCGACGATCCGATGCGCGAGCGCGGCGACGGACGACCAGTCCGCCGGGTCGAGCGTTTCTGGGGGTAATGGGTTTTCCGGTTGCCGGAGCGATCCCTCGCTCCGGTCCAGCGACTGCGCTTTCATTTCCCTCTCCCTCTACTCGGCTGCGAGCTGGAACCCGGGCGTGGACCGCGACAGTTCCAATTCTTCGGCATCCATGTCCGCTGGGATAGACTCAAACAGTGGCGTCGAGAGGTAGCGTTCGCCAGTATCGGGCAGCATGCAGAGGATCACCGAACCTCCCGGCGCGCGCTCTGCGATCTGGCGCGCGACGCCGAATGTGGCGCCGCCCGAAACACCCGTAAAGATGCCCTCCTTCTGTGCCAGCGCCTTTGCCCATTCCATCGCCTTCGGGCCAGCGATCGGGATGAGCTCGTCGTAGTAGCGGTTGTCGATCGCCTCTTGCAGGACGTCCGGTATGAAGTCCGGTGTCCAGCCCTGGATCGGATGAGGCTCGAATGCAGGATGGCTTGCGGCCGGCGCACCACCGGTGCCGCGCTGCTGCACATGGCCGCTACCGAGCAATTGGGCGTTTGCGGGCTCGGCAAGGACGATCTTCGTTTCCGGCCGCTCACGGCGCAGTACGCGCGATACGCCGACGAGCGTGCCCCCGGTGCCGTAGCCGGTGACGAAATAATCAAGGCGGGATCCTGAGAAATCGTTGACGATCTCCCGGCCGGTCGTGGCCTCGTGGATCGCGGCGTTGGCCGTGGTCTCGAACTGCCGGGCCAGGAACCATCCGTTCTTCTCGGCAAGCTCCGCTGCCTTGCGATACATGCCGAGGCCTTTCTCGGCGCGCGGCGTCAGCACGACCTTGGCACCCAGCATGCGCATCAGCCGCCGACGTTCGACCGAGAAACTATCGGCCATGGTAACGACGAGCGGATAGCCTTTTTGCGCACAGACCATCGCAAGCCCGATGCCGGTGTTGCCGCTGGTCGCCTCGACCACGGTCTGCCCGGGCTTCAGCTTGCCGCTGCGCTCGGCCTCCTCGATGATCGAGACAGCCAACCTGTCCTTCACCGACGATGCGGGGTTGAAGAACTCCGCCTTGACGTAGATGGTCGCGCTGCCGACCGCGAGGTTGTTGACGCGGATCGCCGGTGTGTCGCCGATCGTCTCAAGCACGCTGTCGAAAAGCCGCCCGCGGCCGCTCGTGGTTCTCTGTCCTGAAATCGTGGGCATGGGTCCTCTCACTCTTCCGGATGCTAGGTTACGCGTTGGATGCTAAAGTGCCTGCGTGGGAGCCCGCGTGGGAGTGCGCATGGAAACGGATCGTCCGGGCGTGGTTTTTTCGGCACGGGAGCTGGAACTGCGGCTCCTCGGGCCGCTGAGACTCCTGCGCCGGGGCGTGCCCGTGACCTTGCCGCCGTCGCGCAAGGTCCGCGCACTGCTCGCCTATCTGGCTGTAACGCCCGGTTCCGTACCGCGCGAGCGGCTCTGCGACTTGCTCTGGGAAATGCCGAGCGATCCGCGCGGCGAGTTGCGCTGGAGCCTGAGCAAGCTGCGCGCGCTTATGGACACGGATGGCCGCACACGGGTGGTTGCCGCGGCCGACCGGATCTCACTTGATCTCGACGACTGTGACGTCGACGTGCGGCACCTCACGGACGCAAGGCGGCACGGTGTCGGCAACCTCGATCTGGCGGCACTACGAACGCTCGCCGAGCGATGCGACGGCGATTTCCTTGAAGGCGTCGACATCGACAATTGCCCGGCCTTCAAACACTGGCTGACTTCGCTCCGGACCGAGTTTCGCCTGTACAGGCAGCAGGTCGCAGCGGAAATCGGCAGGAAGACGCCCGTCGGCAGCGAGGACGGCTTGCCGGTGGCGCGGCAATGGCTTGAACTCGCGCCACTCGACCCCGAGGCGAACAACCGTTTCCTGGCCGAACTGTTGCACCGGCGGATGAATGACGCCTGTGACCGGCATCTCGATGCCGCGGCGCGGCTGTTTGCCGACGAGGGTGAAGACTTTGCGCCGATCCGAGAGGCATGGGAGCACCTTCGGCGCTCGTCTCGCCAAACGACCGTTACGATCGTTTCCGAAGATGTCGTCGGCCGGCCTCTCGAGCCCGCCCTCGGGACGACCGCGCGCCGCGCCTCGATCGCCGTCATGCCGTTCCGAGACCTTGCGCCAGACCCGTCGGGACGGCACGACCTGGGCAGTGCGATCGCGCACGACGTCATCAGCAAGCTGGCGCGCCTGCGCAGCCTCTTCGTCATTGCCCGCGGCTCCGTCTTTGCAATTGCCGGCGAAGGGCTGGAACTGCAGGAAATCGGCCGCCGGCTCGGCGTCGACTATGTTGCAACCGGCTTTCTCGACCGACACGATCACGGGATCGGCGTCACCGTAGAGGTCGCCCAGGCGGCGACCGCCCATATCGTCTGGACCGAGCGCTTCGAGGCCCATTCTACCGAGCGCTTTGCCCTCCTCGACGAGATCGGCAACAGCATCGTCTCCACAATCGCGGCCGAAATCGAAAACGAAGAGCGCAACCGGGCGATCCTGAAACATCCGGGATCGCTCGACGCCTGGGAGGCCTATCACCGCGGCCTCTGGCATATGTTTCGCTTCACGGCCGAGGAAAACGCGCGCGCCGCCGAGTTCTTCCGTCTGTCGACCAGGCTTGACCCCACCTTCTCGCGCGCCCATGCCGGGCTCTCCTTCACCCATTGGCAAAGAGCGTTCCAGCGCTGGGGCGACCGCGACGCCGAGACCCGCGACGCGCTCAAGGCGGCCGGACAGAGCCTGTTGGTCGACGACCAGAACCCGGCTGCGCACTGGTCGATGGGACGCGCCCTTTGGCTGACCGGCGATCACGACCAGGCGGTGCGCGAACTGGAGCACTCCGTCCACTTGAGCCCCAACTTCGCCCTCGGCCACTATGCGCTCGCCTTCGTGCACTCGCAGTCCGGCGATCCCGCAGCGGCGATCGCCGCTTCCGATCATTCGCGGCTGTTGAGCCCGTACGATCCCCTGCTCTTCGGCATGCTCGGCACCCGGGCGATCGCCCTCATCCGGCTCGGCGCCTTCGAGGAAGCGGCCAACTGGGCGATCAAGGCGGCGGCCCGCCCGAACGCACACGTCCACATCCTGGCGATAGCCGCCCATTGCCTTGCGCTTGCCGGGCGCATCGGCGAGGCTCGCGACTACGCCGCCCGTATCCGCCTCCAGAACCCGGACTACCGGACGGACAACTTCCTGGACACGTTCCATTTCACGCCCGACGTTATCGCCCGCTATCGCCAAGCGGCAGCCCTGATCGGGCTGGCGACCTGAGTGAGCAGAGAGGGTCAACGCTGGCAAAAGGACGTTAAGTCCAGACGCCGGCTCAACTGAGGACCCAAATTCTGTCATGACCTGCCCCATCCCGCGGCATTACCTTTCCCCAAAAGCGCACCTGTGACGACGTTTCACAGGGCGAGTGCGGCGCTCAAGGCTTGCCAAGCCTGACACTTTCAACCATTGCAACTCCGACGCAAACACGGGCCTGGCAGATGATTTGCGAGGCGAGGGAAATACGGATCAGTTTTAATGAACACACATGTTTACCCACCGGCCTCTCCTGTTGAACAGGATGCCCGTGCATGGTTGAAGATCCTTGCCAAGTACCGTCAGCCCCGCATTGGGCGCAGTGCCTTTGAGCTTCTTGTCACGATCGTGCCCTTCGCCTGCTTCTGGGCCATCGCCTACTTGTCCTTCGCTTATGAGATTTGGTACGGGCTGATCGCAATCATCCCGGCCGCAGCTTTTCTCCTGCGGCTTTTCATGATCCAGCACGATTGCGGCCACGGTTCATTCTTTGCCCGTCGCACCCTCGATGATTGGTCAGGTCGTGTTATCGGCGTGCTGACGTTGACGCCTTACGACTACTGGCGCAGGGCGCACGCCGCTCATCACGCCTCCGCCGGCAATTTGGACGAGCGGGGGACCGGCGACATCACCACGCTGACGATCTCGGAGTACCGCGCGCTTTCACGCATGAAACGGCTGCGCTATCGCCTGTACCGGCACCCGCTTGTGATGTTCGGCATCGGCCCTGCCTGGCTCTTTCTGCTCAAGCAACGTTTGCCTTTCGGGATGATGAACGCCGGTTCGCTGCCCTGGGTCTCCACCATGATGACGAACGCTGCGATCCTGGTGTGCGCCGCCTTGGCGGCATGGATGATTGGACTGATGCCTTTCCTCCTGATCCACCTCCCCATCGTGCTCCTGGCGGGTGCCGCCGGCGTTTGGCTCTTCTACGTGCAACACCAGTTTGAAGAGACGCACTGGTCGGCGGGGGACGATTGGCAGTTCCCCAAGGCAGCCCTGCACGGCGCGTCCCATTATGACTTGCCACTGGTGCTTCGATGGCTGACCGGCAACATCGGCATTCACCACGTGCATCACCTGTCGAGCAAGATCCCGTATTACAGGCTGCCGGAAGTTCTGCGTGACCACCCACAGCTTGCGAGTATCGGCCGCATCACGCTCCTGGACAGCTTGCGCTGCGTTAAGCTTGTCCTTTGGGATGACAAACGTGAGAGACTGGTTTCATTCCGCGATGCCGCCAATGGGGCGGTTCACCCTTAGCGGGCCCTGCCTCGGCTTGGCTCATGCCGAGGCACCCGGACACGGCTTGCCGCGACAGCGATGCCGGATCGGGCCGCACTGAAGGATATTCCGGACGGAGGACTACGTGCTCGATCGGAAGAAGGCGCGGCGTCTATCACTCTGCAGGTGGTGGCAGGGGGGAAGCCCCTGCCCTAGGCTGGCCCAAACCTGTTGCGAAGCGCGCCCAGACGCCCTGGTTCAGAGGACGAGCGGGTTGGATCTGTTCTCGATCATGCGCACGAGGTTCAGCGCCGTCATTTCCGAGGATTTCGGATTGGTCGCAAGCGGACGGTTCTGAAGGCGGATTTCGAGCGTGCCGAAAGCACCGTGGGCGTGGATGCAGTGCATGTTCTCGGTCGCCTTCGGGTCGGCGACGAGACGCACGCGCGTGCGCTGCATGCCGATGCCGGCAAGCGAGGTGGTTGCTGCCACATTGGCGTTTTGCGGAAAGGCCGTCGCGGCCTCCGCAGCCGAACCCTCGAAAAAGGCTACCGCCTCCTCCAGCTCTCCAAGGCGACAGCGCTCTTGCGCTGGCGTCCCGAGCCAGGCCCTTGCGGGCTTGGTGATGACGTGCTCAACGCTGTCCAGGCCCAGCCGCGCCGCCGCCGAAAGCGCATCAATGCCGCCGAGCGCGCCCGGCGGAATGATGAGCTTGCAATCATTGCGCCGCGCCAGCCCGACGAGTTCATCGAGCACGGCCGCGTCCACCAAAGCCGAGGTGGAGGACACGGCGAAATCCATGCCCGCAGAGAGTGCTGCACGGGCGAACGGCAGCACGCTTTCGCGGCTCGCAGCCTCGACCACCAATGTCGCGCCGATTGCGGCCAGTGCCTCGGGGCCGGCCACATGAACCGCCCCTTCCGGCATGGTGCCTTCGACTTCCTTGGCATCGCGGACCGCGATCCCGACGATCCGGGCGTTCGCACCCCGCGCCTTCAGAAGTGCTGCGACCCGTTGGCCTATGGCGCCCCAGCCGACGAGGCAGATGGATTCGACTGTCGACATGATGGTCCTTTGTTGTTCGCTGCCAGTTAGAGTGTCACCCAGCCTTCGGGCGGGGTCTTTCCGGGATGCACGGTGCCGCATTTCGGGCACGTGCGCAGCTTTTCGTCAGCGTAGAAAGCCTGGTAGATCGGCGGTAGGTCGTCGACGATGGATTCGAGGTCCACCTCCGCGCGGTGCACCAGCTCCGTGCATTCGAAGCAATACCATTCGACAGCGTCGAGCAGGCCTTCCGGCCGCGTCGGCTCGATGACGAGACCGATCGAACCTTCCATCGGTCGCTGCGGCGAATGGCGCACATGCGGCGGCAGCAAGAAGATGTCGCCCTCGCGGATCGGCACGTCGTAGAATTCCTTGCCGTCATAGAGCTTCAGCACCATGTCGCCCTTGAGCTGGTAGAAGAACTCTTCCACCGGATCGTCGTGATAGTCGGTGCGCTTGTTGGGGCCGCCGACGATGGTCACCATCAGATCGGCGTCCTTCCAGATCTGCTGGTTGCCGACCGGCGGCTTCAGCAAATGCTTGTGCTCGTCGATCCACTTTTGCAGGTTGAAGGCTTTCAGCTTGGTCATGGTTTTCCTCCCGATCCTCTTTAACCCAACGTCAGGCCGCACTCTTCAAAGGCGGCTCGGGTCAGTCTCTTTTCCTCGTCCGTCAGCTCCAGCAGCGGACGGCGCACCGCGCCGCCGACCTGGCCGAGCAGTTCCTGCCAGTACTTCTGGTGCGCGTGGGGCTTTTCCGCGGGCTTGGTCTTGCGGAACGCGTCGCGCACGCGTTGCAGGCTTGCGCTGACCGCCCGCGCCTCGTCGGCCTTTCCGGCAAGCGCAAGCTTGGTGTACTCGGCCATCCGGCGGTCGGCTTTGGTCTGGAGCGTGTAGGGTGGCGACGAGCAGAGATAAAGCTGCCAGCCGAGCTCAAGCACGTTATCCAGCCATTCCTCTTCCGAAGCAGTCGAAACAAGGATGCGGTCGCCGGCAAGCGCCGTCAGCTTCTTGTAGAGGTCGCGCGGCACGGAATATTTGATCGCCACCACAGTCTCGATATCGGCGAGCCGGTTGCACAGCTCAGGGCTCATCAGGTAGCCGCTGTCGGGATGCGACCACAGCGCCATGCCGATGTCGACCTTGGAGGCGATGGTCTCGTAGTAGCGCAGCAGCGTCTCGTCCTGCTGCTTGAAAAAATGCAGGATCGGCGCATGCACGACGATGTAGTCGGCGCCGCAGGCCTGCGCATGGCGGGCGAGATCGATCACGACGTCCATGTTCTGATCCGAGCAGGACATGATGGTCTGCGCCCGGCCGTCGGCCGCATTCACCGAGAGATCGAACATGCGTTTGCGCTCGTCGACCGACATCGCAAAAAACTCGCCCTGCTTGCCGGCGATGAAGAGGCCGTCGATGCCGAGGTCGGAAATCCAATGCTCGACATTGCGGCGGTAGCCCTCCTCGTCGATCGCCCCGTCGGCGGTGAAAGGCGTGTTCGCCGCCGCCCAAATGCCGCGCATGGTGGCGCGGGAATGGGCCTTTGCATCTTTACGCTGATATTTCATGGCACTCCCTGTCGCATGTCCGTCGGGCGGCGCGTGAAGCAAGCCGCCCCGGTCTTCGTTGCCGCCATTTAGCGCAGGAAATTTTTATTCAAAAAGATGCATAGTCTGTATATATTCATGCCGAAATCAGTATGGATGCCCCGATGCTCAATCTCCGTCAGATCAAGTGTTTCCAGGCCGTGGTCGAACTCGGCAATTTCTCCCGCGCGGCCGAGCGGTTGCGCACCAGCCAGGCCGGCATCTCCCACGCGATCCGCGATCTCGAGGCGCTGCTCGGCGCGCGGCTCTTCGACCGTACGACCCGACGCGTCGAACTGACCGAAGCCGGCCGCGTCTTTGCGGCGGCAGCATTGCCCGGCCTTGCGGAAATCGAGCGCGCCGTCGATGCGGTTCACGATCTCGGGCAATTGAGAACGGGCCTGGTGCGCATCGCCGCGCCCCCCTTCCTCGGCGCAACCGTGTTGCCGCGCCTGCTGCAGGAGGTCGCGGCAAGCCATCCGAACCTCAAGCTCAGGATCGAGGACGTCGTGACGGATATGATTGCGCCTCGGGTGCGCAGCGGCCTCTGCGATCTCGGCGTCGGCACCTTTGCAAGCGACGAAGACGGGCTTGAGATCCAGCGCGTCTTGCGCGACCAGTTGATGGTTTTTGCGCCCGAGGGCCACGCGATCTGCGCCAAGGCCGAAGTGGCCTGGTCAGCACTTTCCGACCAGCCGATCATCACGCTGACGCGCGAGAGCAATATCCGCCTTTTGACCGAAGTCGGCTTCGAAAGCGCTGGCGTGCCGCTGCGTCCTTCTCTCGAAGTGCACCAGATCAACACCGCCCTTTCGCTCGTCGAGCGGGAGGCGGGGGTTGCCATCCTGCCGACCTATGCCTTTACCGGCCTCAACGGTCGGAAGATTTCGGCGCGGCCGCTGGTCGAACCGTCGATTGCCCGTGACGTCTCGGTCATCACCGCCCGCGAGCGCACACCCTCCCCCGCAACGCTTGCGGTCAGAACGCTGCTGCGCAAGGTGCTGCGCGACATGGTGCCGGTCGTCGGCTGACGCAACGCAAGAAGGCCGAAACCGCTACAGGAACGGTTTCGGCCCCATCATCGTATGGTTGCGTCGCCTATGACGGCGTCAGGCAACGCGAAGCGAGACGTTCTTCACGACCGTATAGTGATGCAGGCCTTCCGCGCCACCCTCGCGACCGAGGCCGCTCTCCTTGACACCGCCGAACGGCGTCTCGGCAACCGAGGCCTCCAGCGTGTTGATCGAGAGATTGCCGGCCTCGACGCCCTGCATCAGGCGATCGATATTGGCCGCCGAGTTCGTGAAGCCATAGGCGGCAAGACCGAAGGGAAGCGCATTCGCTTTGGTAAGCGCCTCGTCCACCGAGGCAACCGGATTGATCAGGGCGAGCGGGCCGAAAGGCTCTTCGGAGAGCGCCCGGGCATCGTTGGGCAGATCGGCAATCGCGGTCGGCGCGAAGAAGTAGCCCTTGCCTTCCAGACGCCCGCCGCCGCACAGGATGCGGGCGCCCTTGGAGCGGGCATCGTCCACCAGCTCCTGGAGTGCCGCTATGCGGCGGTCGTTGGCGACCGGCCCCATCTGCGTCGCCGCATCGAGGCCGTCGCCGACCTTGATCGACCGCGCCTTCTCCAGGAAGGCATCCGTGAAGCGCCTGTAGAGCGTCTCGTGCACGAAGAAGCGCGTCGGCGAGGTGCAGACCTGGCCGGAATTGCGGTATTTGCGTGTGGCGCAGGCAATGCCGGCCGCAACCGGATCGGCATCCTCGCAGACGATGACGGGCGCGTGGCCGCCAAGCTCCATCAGCGCCGGCTTCATCACCTGCGAAGCGAGCGTCGTCAGGTGCTTGCCGACGGCGGTCGAGCCAGTGAAGGCGACCATGCGGATGCGGTCCTGCGGGATGAGATAGCCTGATATTTCGGCGGGATGGCCGAAGACGAGGTTGAGGACGCCAGCTGGCAGTCCGGCATCATGGAAGGCGCGGGCGATGTGCACGACGCCCGTCGGCGTTTCCTCGGACGCCTTCATGATGATCGAGCAGCCGGCGGCAAGCGCCCCGCCGATCTTGCGCGCCGGCTGGCTCATCGGAAAATTCCAGGGCGAAAACGCCGCGACCGGGCCGATCGGCTCATGCAGCACGATATAGCGGATACCCGGCGCGCTCGGGATGACCCGGCCGTAAAGGCGCACGCACTCGCCGGCGTCCCATTCGAAGAACTCGCAACCGCGAATGACCTCGGACCGGGCCTCGGAGAGCGGCTTGCCGTTTTCAAGCGTGATCGAGCGGGCGATTTCCTCGGATCGCTCACGCAAGAGCTGGGAGGCCCTCAGGATGATCGCCGCACGGGCGGCCGGGGATGTCCGGCTCCAGACCTGAAACCCCTGCCAGGCGGCATCGGTCGCATCGGCGAGATCCGCCTCGCGGGCGACCGCGACCTTACCGATGACGTTCTCGTTGGCAGGGTTG
Source organism: Ensifer sp. (assembly GCF_035999185.1). Classification (GTDB taxonomy): domain Bacteria; phylum Pseudomonadota; class Alphaproteobacteria; order Rhizobiales; family Rhizobiaceae; genus Ensifer. The sequence continues at coordinate 35,270 of NZ_DASYHB010000208.1, forward strand.
ATGACGGCGAGCGTCTCGGAGGTCGCCCTCCACTTGCCGCCAATATAGAGCTGAGCATGCGTATCCAGAGCCATGAGATTGCCTTTTTGCCATTCCTTCGAAGGCCGAGCCTTCCTGTCCAGCAATGGATGCAATCAGCGGTCTAATATGACAATCCACATAGGTTGAATGAATTGATATCGAGAAGTGATAAGTCTTCGAGCAGGCCGCAGACGCGAAAAGGCGCCTTCCCAAGCGGGAAAGCGCCTTCATCGTTTCGCAGATCGAGAGGGGATCAGGTCACGGCACTGCGCACCGCATAGCGCGCATTGCGCCAGGCGCCTGTCTCCATCACCACGTGCAGCACGTCGACGGCGTTCCAGACATCCCTGAAGCTCGTGTAGAGCGGGGTGAAGCCGAAGCGGATGGTGGCTGGCGCGCGGAAGTCGCCGATGACACTCCGCTCGATCAGGGCCTGCATGATCTCGTAGGCGCCTTCATGTTCGAAGGAGACCTGGCTGCCCCGAACGGAGCCGTCCCTCGGACCGACCAGCTTCAGGCCAAAGGCGCCGCAGCGCGCCTCGACGAGCTTGATGAAGAGATCGGTCAGCGCGATGCTCTTCCTGCGGATAGCCGCCATGTCCACCTCGTCCCAGAGATCGAGTGCTGCCGAAAGCGTGCGCAGCGACAGGATCGGCTGCGTGCCCGAGAGGAAACGCAGGATGCCCGCACCGCCGTCATAGTTGCGTTCGAAGGCGAACGGGCGGGAATGCCCCCACCAGCCGCTGAGTGGCTGGCTGGCCATCTCCTGATGGCGCTTGGCCACGTAGATGAAGGCCGGGGCGCCGGGGCCGCCATTGAGGTACTTGTAGGTGCAGCCGACGGCGAAATCGACATCGCAACGGTCGAGCTCGACCGGCAGCGCACCGGCTGAATGGCAGAGATCCCAGACGACGAGAGCCCCCGCCGCGTGAGCGCGCTTCGTCAACGCCGCCATGTCGCGCAACGCGCCGGTCTTGTAGTTGACGTGGTTGACGAGAACCACGGCGACGCTCTCATCGATCAGGTCCTCTATCCGGGGGCCATCGACGCCCTCGAGCCGCATGATCGTTCCCGGGCGCGTCGCGATCACGCCCTCGGCCATATAGAGGTCGGTCGGGAAGCTCTCGCTTTCCGCAACAATGACCTTGCGATCGGCATTGAGGCCAAGGGCTGCGTGCAGCGCCTTGTAGACGTTGGCCGAGGTGTGGTCGGTCACGGCGGTCTGGCCGGGTCCGGCGCCGATGAGACGGCCGACACGGTCGCCGAGCGTCAGTGGCAGGGCGAACCAGCCGGCCGTGTTCCAGCTGCGGATGAGGTCGCGACCCCATTCGAGCTTCGCCGCCTTCTCGATCTCGGCATAGGAGGCGTGAAGTGCGGCGCCGAGCGAATTGCCATCGAGATAGGTGACGCCCTCGGGCAGGTCGAAGCGGCTCTTGAAGCTCGCAAGCGGGTCGTCGCGGTCGAGCGCCTCGACGGCATGGATATCGATGTTCATCGGGCAGTCCTTCTATTCACGAACGGTTTCGCGGGCGGGCATCGGCCCGCGCGAGCGCTTGAGGGTTGGCAGGGCCAGCATGGCGAGCACGAAGAGGCCGGTCGCGAGCTTCAGGTCTGTCGGCGGCATGCCGGCGGCAAGGCAGAGCGAAACGAGCTGGTAGTAGACGATGGCACCGACAAAGGGGGCCGCAAGCTGGCGCCGGATCGTCTGCTTGCCGACGATGGCCTCGCCGATCATCAGGGCGGCTAGGCCGTTAATCAGGGTACCGATACCCATGTTGACGTCGGCAAATCCCTGCGACTGCACCATCAGCGCGCCGCTGGTCGCCGAGAATGCGCCGGCGAGACCGACGCCGCCAATAGTGGCGGCCCAGATGCTGATGCCTTGGGCCTCCGCCATGTCCGGGTTGGAGCCGACGGCGCGCATGGCCGTGCCGCGTTCGGTGCGGAAATAGAGGTTCAGCAGGCAATAGACGGCGATGCCAAGCAGGCCCGCAACGACGATCTTGCTGATCGGGAAACCCGGTTCGGCAAAGGGTACGCCGTCAAAAATGGTCGGCGTGCCGTAGACCGAGAGGTTGGACTTGCCCATCAGCCGCAGATTGATCGAATAGAGCATGGTCATCATCAGGATGCCGGCAAGCAGCGTATGGATGCGGAAGCGCAGGTGCACGTAGGCCGTGCAGCTTCCGGCCAGGAACCCGGCGGCCATTGCCACGAGGATCGCCAGCCAACCCGGTGCGCCGCCGGCCAGCGACAGGGCGCAGACACAGCCGCCGAGCGGGAACGCGCCTTCGCTGGTCAGGTCCGGAAAGTTCAACGTGCGGAACGGCAGCATGATGCCGAGAACGATGAAGGACAGGATGAGGCTCTGCGCCAGCGTAACCGGCACGAGCGTGATGAAGTTCGAAATGATCGTAGATACTGTTTCCATGTCCGTCTCAGCTTGCGAGCAGCATCCGGTCGGTCTTCATGCCGAAGTGACCGATGAGTTTCGGGATCGTGACCTCGGCCTTTTCCGCGCCGGTGATTTCGAGCCGGATTTGGCCGGCATCGAGCATCACCACGCTATGGCCGAAATCGACGGCGTGCTGCATGTTGTGCGTCACCATCAGCGTGGTGAGGTTGAAGGCTTCGACCGCCCGCACCGTCGCCTGCATGACGATGTCGGCCGTGCGGGGATCGAGGGCTGCGGTGTGCTCGTCGAGAAGCAGCAGATCCGGCTGGTCGCAGGTCGCCATGATCAGCGACAGCGATTGCCGCTGGCCGCCCGAAAGCAGTTCGACGCGCGTATCCAGCCGGTTTTCGAGCCCGAGGTTCAAGGGAGAAAGGCGTTCGCGATAGCTCGCAAGCCGCTTTGCGTTCAGGCCACGGCTGAGGCCGAGCTTCTTGCCGCGCAATTCTGCAAGCAGCATGTTTTCCGCGACCGTCATCGAGGCGGCGGTGCCCTTCATCGGGTCCTGAAAGACCCGGGCGACGCGGCTTGCGCGCTTGTGCACCGGCAGTGCCGTGACATCGTCACCGTTGATGAGGATCTTGCCGCTGTCGAGCATCAGCGCGCCGGAAATGGCGTTCAGCATGCTGCTCTTGCCGGCGCCGTTCGATCCGATGACGATGGCGAAGTTGCCGGTCGGAAGCGTTAGGGTGAGATCGTTGAGGGCAATCTTCTCGTCGGGCTGCCCCTTGTAGAAGACCTTACGTGCAGATCGGATTTCGAGCATCCGTTCCTCCTGCGAGCAATTCCTAAAAGCCGGTTCGGCGGCTTTGCGTTCGGAATTCATGTAAAAACAAATGGATGGGGCGCGCTGCGCATTTACGGACGGCGGCGTCAAAGCCACCGTCCGTCGCTGGCTTAAAGGTTACTCGACGATGCAGTTGCAGTCGGCGAACGAAGCCGGGATCTCGACGCCGAATGCGGCCATGGCCTTCTTCGAGATCAGCGCCTGGTGATCTTCATAGGCGGGGAAGACGGGAGCGATGGACTTCGGGTCCTTGCCCTTCAAAACCTCAGCCGCGATCTTGCCGGCATTCTCGCCGACCTGCTCGTAGTTGACGGCAAAGCTTGCCGGCACGAAACCCTCCTGGACGGCGGTATCGACGGCATTGACGACCGGGATGCCCGCCTGGCGCGCAGCCGATGCAACGGCTGCGATCGCCGGCTGGATCATGTTGGACGTCGGACCGTAGATGACGTCGACCTTGCCGGAGAGCGAGGTGATGCGCTGCTGGATGTCGTTGAGGTTGTCGACGCCGACTTCGACGACTTCGAAGCCCTGTTCCGGCGCGATCTTGCGCACGGTCTCAAGCAGCGCAACGTCATTGGCTTCGCCCGGATTATAGGGAAGACCGAGGCGCTTGGCGTTCGGCAGAAGCTTCTTGGTAAAGGCGAGCACCGCCGCCATGTCCTGGCTATCGGTCGCGCCCGTGATGCCGTCGTCGCCGTTTTCCTTGGACGGGACGAGCTTGGCGGCGACCGGATCGGTCACGGCGGTGAAGATCACCGGAATGCCGGAGCCCGCGAGCGCCTTCTTGGCGATCTGCGAGACCGGCGTGGTGACGGTGTAGACGAGCTTTGGCTGTTCGGCCTGCAGCTTGGCAATCATCTGCGGCACAAGCGAAGCGTCGAAATTGGTGTGGCTCTCGGTGTAGACGACGTCCTTGCCCTCGACGAAGCCGTTTTCCGCCAGCGCTTTCTTGAACCCGGCGATGGCGGCATTGAGTGGCGGGTGTTCGCCGAAATTGGCGATGCCGATTCGAATCGGATCGGCTGCGGCCGAGCCGATGCCGGCAAGCACAAGGCCGGCTGCCATCAGGCCTGTGATGAGTTTCGATTTTGTCTTGGCCATGTGTTCCTCCTCCAACTGTCGCAGTGACAGCACGAGGGATGAGGAAGCGCAGCCGAGTGGCAAAGTCAACGATATAGTATACAATTATAGCAATTGGCGATTATCATATATTATTCTCGCATATATGATGGCCGAATATCCGGGCGGTAGATTTGGGGGGTACCTTTGACCGACGAGCAGGAAAGCAGCACCAAAACGGAGATCGCCTACCGGATCATGCGGACGGAAATCCTTATGGCCCGTCTGCAGCCGGGCGCACCGTTGCGGGTCGACCTCCTCAGCAAGACCTACGATGTCGGACGCACACCGTTGCGCGAGGCCCTGTCGCGGCTGGAGGCCGAGCGGCTGGTGGTGGCGATCTCCAATCGCGGCTTCACCGTCGCCCCCGTGTCGCGCACGGGGCTCGAGGATCTGACCAAGGCACGCGCGGTCGTCGAAATCCCACTGCTATTGGAAGCGATGGAGCGCGGCGGCGCCGAATGGGAATCGGCCATCGTGACCGCGCACTACCGGCTGTCGCGCTGCAAGACGATTGTCGAAGATTCCTCCGACCTTGCCGTCGATGCCTGGATGGAGCGGCACGAGGCGTTTCACGCCGCCCTCTTGAGTGCAGCGCAATCGAGCTGGCTGATGCATTTCCGCTCGACGATTTCCGACCAGCTCCAGCGCCACTACCGGTTCCTGGCCTTCGCCCCCGCGCTTCGCGCAGCGGCTGGGGAGACTGCCGGTTATGAGGAGGCGATGGCCGCGCTGCACAAGGCGCAGTCGATCGGTCCGCATACGGAACTGATGGAGGCCGTTCTCGACCGCAACGCCGAACGCGCCCGTCTCCTGATGGACGAGCATTTCGGCTATCCGCTGGAGGTCTACGCCGTTGAGGAAGGGGAAGCACCTGCATCCCGCAAGCCATCAGCGCGCGGTCGCACTCATAAGAAATCCGCATGAATTAATGCTGATTAAGGCGATTGTTATAGGGAAAGCGACCCTGTTTCATATCGCTCAAGCAAACGGGAGCGACATGATTTGCTCGGGCGTGAGGAGGCCTGCGCAATCAATCCACTGACAGAACGAAGCAATTCGAAGCGCGACGCTGAGGGGTGTTCGCCGTCGTCCTGTCGTTTGCCTTGCGCCGCTGCCGCCTTGGACGCGGGGCGTTCACCGATGTTGCAGGAGGAGACCGACATGCCGAGAAGGCTGATCATCACATGCTCAATTTTGTGTCTGGCCGCGGGTACAGCCCTTGCCGCCGGTTGGGAAAAGGAAGTGCCGACGGAGATCAACATCCAGGATCCGCATCTCAAGCGCTGGTCGGAACTGACCTATGACAAGCAGCCGCCGGCGCTGACGCCGGGCGAGGACTACGGCATGGATCCGGCGACGGGCAAGTTCACCGCCCCGCGCGCCACCGCACTCGGCGCATCGCCGAACTTCCCCGGCCAGCTCACCCATTGGGACGACAAGACCTATAAGAGCAATGTCGAGGAAATCGCCTTCTATCCGCACATCACGTCGCCATGGCACGCCTGGCCCGACGTCGCGGATTTTGGCGGCAAGCGCTACATGTACCTGCATGACCGCGACTACATGCGCGTGCTCGACATCACGGACCCCGCAAAAGCCAAAGTCGTCTATTCCAAGGGCGGCGTCTGGGGACCGGAAGGGTCCAGCGAGGACTGGGACGCCAAGACCGTTCAGGACTATTTCGGCGGCATGACGATTGCCTGGAGCGAAAAACTCCAGAAGAACGTCGTCGTTGCCTCCTACGAGATCGGCCGCTTCGGCATCCTCGACAACAAGCGCACGCAGCCCGACATCGTCGAGACGCTGCGCCACTACAATTCGCTCAAGGGCTTCAAGGTCTACGAGATGAACGGGCCGTTGCCGAGCGACTGGACGCTGATCGCCACCCGCACGACCGACATCAACAACCCCGACGCGCCTGTCGGCAAGCAGCAGGGCTCAGGTTCGCTCGACGCACCCGCCTGGTTCGGCGGCAAGTACATGTATCTCTCGTCGGCGCCCGACGACAGCTACGCCTTGACCGAGTACCCGGACTATCTGCATTCGCCGGGCTACCAGGCATGGGATATGACCGACCCGGCCAATCCCGTCTTTGTCAGCCAGGTCACGGTTCCGGGCCAGGTCGTCGGCGACAAGGCGAGTGAGGATGCCTACCTGATGAACCCGCGGGCCGGCAACCGCACGTCCTGGATGGGCTCGCGCATGCCGCTGTTCCTCCCCAAGCCGGTGGAAAAGGGTGGCAAGATCGGATTCGGCGCGATGGGCGGCCTCGGCTTTTACACATTCGACCTCACCAATCCCGGCACGCCGGAAATGATGGGCCACTTAAGCATTCCGCCGAGCTTTGCAGGCACCGAATTCGACAATGCCGATACCAGCCAGTACGAGCGCACCGGCTATGTCTTTGCCAACGGCTACCCGATGAACTCCAACTGCTACGAGCCCTACAAGGACGTGCTGGTCATCGACGCCAAGGATCCGAAGGACCCGAAGGTGGTCGCCACCTTCCCGCGACCGACGCCGCCGGCCGAGGCCGAATTCACCGACTATTGCCAGCGGCGCGGCAGCTTTGGTCCGAAGCGCTCCGGCACGACACACCAGCCCGGGCACAGCCGCGACGGCATCCTGCCCTATGCCTTCTACAATGCCGGCCTGCAGATCTTCGACGTCAAGGACCCGAAGGATCCGAAGATCGCCGGCTACTACGTGCCGCGCTTCCCCAAGCCTGAGCAAATGCCCGAATACACCTATGAAAATGCCAGCTTCGCGGTGTTTACCGAATACGACCGCAACATCATCTGGCTGATCAGCATCGACGGCATCCGCGCCCTGAAGACGCCTCTTCTCGGTGAACCGAAGACCGGCCTTGCCGGCGAGGTCTGGCCGCCGCGCGGGTAACCCCCGACTGGGCCGGCATCGCGACCGATACCGGCCCTTTTTTCTCTCATTCCACACAGCCCCGCTCAGCACCCGCTTGTTTCGCATGCCGCGGACCGAGCCGGCGAAGCTTTGCCAAAATTCCAGAACCGACAAGGGAACGAACTCGATATGTACAAACCAACCAGTGCTGCGCCACCTCTCCTCTTGAAAGGTGCCGCAGCGGCGCTCTGCCTGATGGCCGTCGCCGAGCCGGCTGCGGCCGCAGAAGCAGAACCGGTCGAATATGTCCGCGTCTGCGATGCCTATGGCACCGGCTTCTTCTACGTGCCGGGAACCGAAACCTGCCTGAAGATCAGCGGCTATCTACGCCACGAGGTTGCGGCCGGCGACGATGTCTACTGGGGCGGCTCGCTCGATGGCTTGCCCGGCAAGGCGCGGGCGACGTTGCGCTTCGACGCCCGCAACGAGACCGAATTAGGAACGCTGCGCTCCTACCTGGAGACGCGTTTCGAGCACAAGGCATCGGGAGAGCGCATCTATATTTCGGAGGCCGTCATCGAGCTTGCCGGCTTCTCGGTCGGCATTGCCGACTCCCTTTTTGCCAACTGGACCTGGGGTGCCGGCAACGTCATCTACGACGACGTCATCTACTACTCCGGCGACCGCACGATGCAGGCGAGCTACACCCACGACTTCGGCAACGGCTTTTCCGCCATGGTCGGCGCCGAGGAAGGCAACGGCGCCTGGGAACTGGAGACGGCCGACGCATCCGGCGTGACAAGCCGTGAGTGGTTTGACCTTAGGGCCGACAGCATTCCCCACCTCCTCGGCGGCGTCAAATACGAACAGGATCGGGTCACGCTCTTCGGCATGGCGGCCTATGACACCCGTTACGACGCCTGGGCCCTGAAGGCACGCGTCAATCTCGAGGTCACAGATGCGTTCTCGCTGTTCGTCATGGGCGCCTACCAATCCGACCCGAGCCAGCCGAACTATTATGGCAGCTGGTATGGTGACTTTGCGATGTGGGGTGGCTTTTCGGCAGATGTCAGCGAGAAGGCAACGATAAACAGCCAGATTTCCTTCGAGCAGGACGGCACCTGGAACGCGGCGCTCAACGTCGCTTACGAGGTCGTACCCGGTTTCAAGATCACGCCGGAACTTGACTACACCGCTTTCCGCGGCTTCCGCGGACACGAAGACAGCTTCGGCGGCGTCGTACGCTTCCAGCGAAACTTCTAGCCGCGCAATAAGCGTCGGCGGCGACATCACCGCCGGCGCCTTTCCGGAAGGGGCACCTGATCGTGTCCGGCGGGAGCCCGACACTTTGCGGTCTAAACTACGCATTCTCGGAGGACTTGACGGCTGTTTCGAGCGCTTGTTTTGCCGGGCGCGCCATTGATCCCAATGCCCCCATGGACGGACTTCGTAACCGTTCCACCGCATCGCGGATGGATATGGCTCGAATGGGCTATGTCCTGGTTTATTCACGATTGCATTAGATTTTCGTAGAATAATCCGGTGGGGTGCGCAGGGAGGCAAGTATGGAACGCATAGAAGCCGACAAGCTCGAAACCGACGCCGCCACGAAAGTCTGGTCTGTTCAAGATTTCTGCAAACGGCACCGCCTTTGCGAGGAAGAGGAACGCCGCCTCACGAGGCTGTTTGGCCCGTTCGCGACATCTCGCGAGCTCCTGAACAACGCGCAACGTTCACCGAAGTGGCGGTAATAGAGGACGAATGGACCTCCCGCTGATTTCGCATGGGCGGTCGGCAGGACGCTCAAACCGGCTCGTTGCCATTAACCGACCAGCCATCCGGTCGCTCCGCCGAGCGCGATGATCATCAGCACTGGAATGCGCGGCAACCCCATCACCAAAACTGCCGATGCGAAGGCGACCGTGGCGGTGAGCCCCACCGCACCGGAGAGCTGCAGGATCGACAGGACGCCGGCGATGATCAGGCCGGTCCCGACCGGCGCCAGGCCCTCGCGCATCGCACGATGCCAGGCCTTCTCGCGGTGGGCGTTCGTCAGTCTGAACACAGCATAACAAAGCAGCGAGGACGGAACGAAGAGCGCAAGCGACGCGACCACCGCCCCTCCCCAGCCGGCAATCTTCCAGCCGACCAGGGTGGCGAGCATGGTTCCAGGGCCGGGAGCGGCGCGCGAAATCGCAAACAGTTCGACGAATTCCCGCGAAGTGAGCCATGCCCGTGCCCGCACCACCTCGCCTTCCATGCCGGAGATGATGCTCGCGCCGCCGCCGATGGAGATCAGTGAGAACGGAACGAAGACGGCGAGCAATCCGAGATAGGCATCGTCACGCATCGGATTTGACACGCCTCCAGCTGAGCGCAACGCTGATCGGCGCGATTATGGCTGCGACCAGCAGCAACGGCAGCTTCAGGACCGCGACGCCGATCGCCGTGGCTGCGACGATGGCAAGACCGGATGCATGTCGGGCCGCCCGTCGCGTGCCCCTCCAGCAGATGACGAGAAGCAGGCCGCTGGCACTTGCCGCGACACCGGTCAGCACGCCCTCGAGCTCGGCCAGGTCGTGCACCCGGTCGACCAAGGCGCTCATGCCGATCACGGCGAAGAAAGGGCCGACGAGGAAGCCGAAAGCAGCCGCGATCGCGCCAAGGGGACCACGCAACTGCTCCCCCATGCAGACCACCAGGTTGACGACGTTGGCCCCGGGCAGCATCTGAGAGATCGCCAGGCTGCTGGCGAAGTCGTCTTCGCTGATCCAGCAATGCCGCTCCACGAATTCCTGATGCAGCCAGGCGGACAGGCCGCCGCCGAAGCTCAGCACGCCAATCTTCAGGCACACGGCAAAGAGTGCCGGCAGGCTGGCGCGCCTGGCCGCTCGGCCGTGTTGCCCTTCGTCGTCAGGCCGCATTCGGAAGCTGTGCCATGCTCGCGGAGAGGAGCCGTTTCGTATAGTCGTGCTGCGGATCACCATAGACCGCGTCGGTTCTCCCCTGCTCAACGATGCGGCCGCGATACATCACCACGACCTCGGTCGCGAAATCGCGCACGAGCGCCAGATCGTGGGCGATGAAAATGTAGGAGAGCCCGAGCTCGCTGCGCAGCTCTTTCAACAGGTCGATCACCTGCGCCTGAACAGAGACATCGAGGGCGGAGACCGCCTCGTCGCAGACAATGATTTCGGGTTTAAGAGCAAGCGCGCGGGCGATCGCGATGCGCTGGCGCTGGCCGCCGGAAAACTGATGCGGATGCCGATCGATGTGATCGGCGTTCAGGCCGACACGTTCGAGAAGACCGACCACGCCGTCGCGCCATTCGCTCCTGGGCAACACGTCGGAATGGATCGCCCAGGGCTCGGAGACGATCTCGGCGATCGTCATGCGCGGGTTGAGCGAGGCCGTCGGATCCTGGAACACGAACTGCATGCGACGGCGGACCTGGAAGGTCTCAGTCGGGCTCATGCCATGCAGGTCGCGCCCATCGAAGCGGATCGTACCGAGGGTCGGCCTGTCGAGGCCGAGCAGCATCCTCGCCAGTGTCGATTTACCGGAGCCGGATTCGCCGACGATCCCCAGCGTTTCGCCGCTGCGCAGCTTGAAGCTTGCGTCATCGACGGCTCTGATCGCTTTCGGCCCGGCTTGCGCCGCCTTGCCTGGCTCGACGCCGTAGATCCGGGAAACGCCGTCGACGTCGAGCAGCACCCTGCCCTTCGCTTCAGCCGTATTCGCTTCGAATCCGTGCCGGCCGGGCATGGCGTCCAGAAGCTTGCGCGTATAGGGATGCTGCGGCGCGTTCATGATCTGATCGGCGGTGCCCGCCTCGACGATCCGCCCGCCCTGCATGACAACGACCCGGTCTGCGACCTTCTCGACGACTCCGAGATCATGGGTGATCAGCACCATGCCCATGCCGCTTTCGGCCTGCAGTTTCTTCAACAGCGCCAGCACCTGCGCCTGAACGGTGACGTCGAGCGCGCTCGTCGGTTCGTCTGCGATCAACAGTTCCGGTGCGAGCGCGATGGCCGACGCGATCATGATGCGCTGTCGCTGCCCGCCGGAGAACTGGTGCGGATACTGCCGCGCCCGGCGCTCCGGATCGTCGATGCCGACCTTGGCAAGGAGGTCGATGACGCGGGCATGGGCTGTCGCCTTGTCGACGCCGTGCACCCGCAGGGTCTCGGCGATCTGCCAGCCAATCGGATACACGGGGTTGAGTGCCGCGAGCGGGTCCTGGAAGATCATCGAGATCTTCTTGCCGTTGATCGCCCTGCGATCCTCGCGCGAGGTCTTCAGGAGGTCGCGGCCGCGATAGAGGATCTCGCCACGCGAGATCACTGCCGGCGGCGTATCGATGAGGTCGAGCACGGCGGACGCACTGACGCTCTTTCCCGAGCCACTCTCGCCCAGAATGGCCAGCGTCTCGCCTGGATTGACCGACCAGCTGACATCATTGACCGCATGCACGGTCCCCGCGCGGCTCGGGAACTCGATGCTCAGATTGCGGATTTCGAGAAGGGCCTGCTCAGTCATCGTGCACCTGCTGAAGTCTGGAAGCGCCAGCGTTCGACCGGGTCGGTCACCAGCCGGAGCCAATTCGAAAGGAGGTTCAATGCCATCGTCACCGTCATGATTGCGACGCCCGGCCAGAAGGAGAGCCACCAGGCGGACCCAAGGTAGTTGCGGCCGTCTGCCACCATCAGCCCCCAGGTCACTTCGGGTGGCTGGATGCCGATACCGAGGAAGCTCAGGCCGGATTCGACCAGCATGACGAAGGCCATTTCGAGCGCGGCGAGATTGATGACCGTCGGCATCACCATGGGGGCGATGTGCCGGAAGAGGATGCGGTTGGTGTTGGCGCCCATGGCGAGCGCCGCCGTGACGAACATCCGCTCCTTGATTTCGAGTACCTCGGCCCTGACGGTTCTGAGGAAGATCGGAATGCGCGACACCGCCAGAACCAGAATGACGTTCTGCACGCCCGGATCGAAGACGAACAGCACGATGACGGCGAGCAGCATCGAAGGGAAGCTCATGATCGCGTCCGCCAGGCGCAGAAGGGTCGCGCTGATCCACCCGCCCTTGTAGCCGGCGACGAGCCCGAGCGCGCCGCCGATCGTCATCGACAGAAGGACGGCGCTGCTGGCAATCAGGATGGTGTTCTGGCTGGCAACGATGATGCGGGCAAGCAGGCTGCGCCCAAGCGCATCCGCGCCGAGAACGAACATCCAGCCTTTGCTCAGCGAGAAAGGCGGCGCGTTGTGCGCCATCAGATTGACCGCGCGGGCCTGGTCGGCCATCAGCCACGGCCCGAAGATCGTGCAGAAGATGACGACCAGCAGCAGGACGGCCGATACGAAGGCAACCTTGTCCTGCCAGAGGAGCGCGGCGATCTGCCTCGCAGCGGCCGATCGGGCCGCAGGTTTCGCCTTGGCCACCCGTGGGGCGGCCATCTCAGTTATACCGGATGCGCGGGTCGACGAGGGCATAGGTGATGTCCACAAGGATGTTGATGATGAAGACGGCAAGCGCGGTGACGAGCACGGCGGCCTGGATGACGGCGAAGTCGCGGAGCATGACGGAATCGATCATCAGCTTGCCGATGCCGGGAAAGCCGAACACAGTCTCGACGATGACCGCGCCGTTGACGATGCCGGCCGCCTGGTCGCTGGCAACCGTGATCACGGGCAGAAGCCCGTTGCGCAGCGCATGAACGAAGACGATCGATCGCGATCCGACGCCCTTTGCCCGCGCAGTCTTGATGTAGGTCGACGACAGGGCCGTCATCATTGACGTTCGCACGACCTGGACGAGCACTCCGGTCGGGCGCAGCGTCAGGACAGCCACCGGCAGGATCCAGTGCAAAACGGTTCCCGTTCCCGATGTCGGCAGCAGGCGCAGTGTTACTGCAAATATCAACACGCCGACGATCGCGACCCAGAAATTGGGAGTGCTGGCGCCCAGAAGCGACACGAAGCTGGCAAGCCGGTCAAAAAGCCCGCCCGGCTTGAAGGCAGCCAGCGAGCCGATGACGACAGCCAGTGTTATGACCAGCGGCATGGTGACGGCCGCAAGCATAAGGGTCGTCGGAAAGGCCTGAAGAACGACGTCGAGCGCCGGCCGCGAGAACTGCAGCGATTGCCCCATGTCGAGATGCATCAGGCCGGCCATGAACCGGCCGAACTGGAGATACAGCGGATCGTTGAAGCCGAGGCGCTCGTTGAACTCGTGCCGGATCTCGGCGGACGCGTCCTGCGGCAGATAGAGGTCGGCGGGCGAGCCGGTCATGCGCGCCAGGAAGAACACGAGAATGATCAGGACGATGAGCGAGAACAGGCTCTGCAACGATCGCTTGAAGATGAATGAACCCATATCAGCTCCTCCGCCGGATGTGGATTGACGAACTGCCCGAAACCGGACGGAAACCTGCGGCGCCGGAGCATATCGGCCGGCGCCGCGCACGTCGCTATTTCAGGGTCAGCTTTGCGAGCTGCAGTTCGACTGCGTTGGCAATGGTCGGCTGGAAGTCGAGCCTGCTGCCGACCCGCATGTAGTTGACCATGTGGAACAGCGGCACGTCGGCGACCTTGTCCTCATAGATCCTGCGGAACACTTCCTGATAGGTCTGGGCCCGCTTGTCGCCCTGCTCGGTTCCGGCAAGCACGATCAGATCGTCGAGTTCGGGGTCGTGCAGTTCACTCTGGCGACCGTTCGAATGATACTTGAAGAAGGCCGTGAACGCTGCGTCTCCGCTGTTGTTGTCGTGCATCGTCAGGAAGATGTTGGGCTGGCGATCCGCAGCGAACGGCTTGTTGGCCATCTGCAGCCATTGCGACATTTCGAGGTTGTCGAGCTTGACGTTGAACCCGACCTGCCGGAGCATTTCGGCCGCGGCTTCGACGAATTCGTTGCTGTTAGCAAACATCGCCGGGCGCCCGATCATGCGGATCTCGCGCGTCACGTCGACGCCGTCGGCTTTGGCGTCGGCCAGCAGCTTCTCGGCCTCCGCCGGATCATATGCCCAGGGTTTCAGGTTCGGATTGAAGCCGAGCACGTTCGGGCCGACCTGCTGCATGGCAAGCTTTGCCTTGTCGCTGACGATGCTGCCGAGGAAGGCCTGCCGGTCGATGGCGAGGTTGATCGCCTTGCGGACGCGTAGGTCGTTGAGCGGCGGAATGTCGACCGAAAGACGGAACATGGCGCTGTCCGAGTTTGGGTAAACCTTGTCCGTCTCCGGATTGGTCGCATCCTGAGGCGCGATGGAGAATGCGAGATCCGCTTCGCCCGTCTCGACCATGGCGGCCGCCACCGAGGACTCGGTGCGCCAGACATAGGTTGCCTTTTCAATGACCGGCTTCTTGCCCCAATAGGCGTCGTCGCGCACGAGCACGACGTTTTCGCCCTGCGTCCAGTGGTCGAAGCGGTAGGGGCCGGTGCCTACAGGCTTTGCGGTGTATTCGCCCATCGGTGTGTTGGGCGAGGAAATCGCGAGCTGCGCCAGAAGCGTCGGCAGGATCGGAACAGGCGCCTTGGTGGTGAATTTGACCGTGTGGGCGTCCACTTCGCTCGCCGTCACGTCCGTGCCGTCGAAATATTTGGTGCGGGTGATGCAGGTCAGCTTCGGGTCGACGGTGCGCTCCACCGAATGGATCACGGACTTGGCGTCGAACGGAGCACCATCGTGAAACTTGATGCCCTGGCGAAGCTTGAAGACCCACTCGGTGGGCGAGGTCTGCTCCCAGCTCTCGGCCAGTCGCGGCAGGGTCGTGTTCTTGTCGTAGTCGAGTTCAACCAGCGTTTCGACGACATTCTGCTTGATGATGCGGCCGATGACGGACCGCGGCGTTTCGCACGGGTCGAGCCTATCGGGTCCAGCGGGAAGCACGATCGTGACCGACGTCTTCTCCCCAGCCAGTGCCATCCCGACCGGCAGCGCCATCGTTGTCGCCAGCGCGACCGCAAACGATTTCCAAAGTTTCAAAGGCGTATCCTCCTCTTGCCTTATGTCATGCCGCGCGTTTCAGCCCTTGACCAGCTGAAGCCGCGCCTCCCTGAATTTTGCAATCTTGTCGCGCTCCCGTTCCTCCTGAGTGCGGATGCCGGGTATGAGGCCGGCGGCGATTTCCGGTGCGACGGCGACGATCCCGTCGTCGTCGCCAACAATCAGGTCGCCGGGATTGACCACCAGGCCGCCGATCGAAACGGCAACGTTGATCGCGCCCGGGCCATTCTTGTAAGGACCCTTATGGGTGACGCCTCGAGCAAAACAGGGCAGATCCGACGCCCGGATGGCGGCGACGTCGCGGATCGCACCGTCGATGACAAAGCCGGCAACGCCAAGCGATTCCGCATGGGTCATGATGATCTCGCCGATCAGCGCCTGGCTGATATCGCCGCCACCGTCGACCACGATAACGTCGCCCCGGCGGGCAACCTTCAAGGCCGCATGGATGGCGAGGTTGTCGCCGTGACGGGTCTTGACCGTCAGCGCAGTGCCGATGAGCTGGCCGCTGCGGTGATAGGGCAAAATCCCCGTCGCCCCCGGAAGACGCTCCATGTTGTCGCTGATGATGGACGTGGGCACGCCACGGAACTGCGCCAGGAGTTCGGCGCCGACGGGCACGGGTAACGGAAATTCTTCGACTGACATGTTTCCTCCGATGAAGGCCATCCCACGGCCCTTCCTTCATGAAGAAAATCTAAACTTGCCAGATGGCGCAAAAAAGCGATAAATTTTGTCCTATATAAATCGCTTTTCTTCATGGAACGTCGATGTTCACCCTGAAGCAGATGGAAGCCCTCTACTGGGTCGCGACGCTCGGCAGTTTCGAGGCCGCGGCGTCCTACCTCAACGTCACCCAATCGACGATCTCGAAACGGATCGGAGAATTGGAAAGCCGCTTCTCCGTCCCGCTCTTCGACCGGTCGGCCCGACAATCGGTGCTGACGTCGAAAGGCAGCGATATCCGGGAAATCGCAGAGCAGATGCTTCGGCTGAACGACCGGCTGGTTCTGACCGCACGGGCGTCTGTCGCGCCCCCCATGCGCTTCCGGCTCGGCGTCACCGACCTTGTCGCGCTGTCATGGCTGCCGGAGTTGCTGGCGACCATCATTGAGCGCTACCCGGATATCAGCCTGGAGCCGGAGATCGACCTTACTGCGGGGCTCATGGAGCGCCTGACCGACCGCAAGATCGATTTTGTCATCTGCCCGCGGATTACCCAGCATCCGCAGTTCATCAACATGCGGCTCGGCGAGATCGAACTCGTCTGGATGGCGAGCCCGAAGATTTATGGCGACGATCGGGTGCTCAGCAACGACGAACTGCTGCGGTTTCCGCTGCTGATCCAGTCGACTGGGTCGATCCTGCGGCCGATCCTCCACGACGTCATCGACAATCCAAAACTGCCATTCGCCAAAACCATTTCCTGCAACAACATGGCAGCGCTCGCCGAGCTTGCGGCTTTCGGCCTCGGGATCACCATCCTGCCGAAGGCTTTCTTCAGCAAATATGTCAGTGATGGACGCCTGAGGATCATGAAAACGGCAATCGAGCTGCCAAAGCTCGAATATTTCATCACCTACCGCAACGACTATAACGGCGCATTCTTCGAAGAAATCGCCGAGCTGTGCCGCGCACTTTGTGATTTCACAGGCCGGGCTGCCTCAAGTTGAGGTCGCGATGCGCCGCCGTTTCGATTGCGCTGCTTGAGCAGACATGGCCGATGCCGCTGCTGTCCCTGCACTGATCAAAAAGGCAGTGCGGACATCCTTGTCGCGGGTTCATCGCCGCGGCGCCTTGCCCGGAACGAACTCACAACGAAGTAAGACGCGGGAGGCAAGGTCGTCTTCGCGACCTTGCCTCCCGCGGTGGTGAGAACCCTAGTAGTGGACAGACAAGGAATCGATTGGCGAAGTCTTCGGCGGAGCGAACTTCGTCAGGTCAATTCCGTCAACCGCGCTGCGATACTCGTCCATGCTCGGCGTGCGGCCAAGGATCGCCGACAGCACCACGACCGGGGTCGAGGCCAGCAGCGATTCACCCTTCTTCTCCGCCGTGTCTTCCACGACGCGGCCCTGGAACAGGCGGGTCGAGGTCGCCAGAACCGTATCGCCCTTCTCCGCCTTTTCCTGGTTGCCCATGCACAGGTTGCAGCCCGGGCGCTCGAGATAGAGGATGTTTTCGTATTCGGTCCGGTTGGTGGTCTTCGGCTTCAGATCATCGAACTCGAAGCCCGAATACTTCTGCAGGATTTCCCAATCGCCTTCGGCCTTCAGCTCATCGATGATGTTGTATGTCGGAGCAGCGACGACCAACGGTGCCTTGAACTCGACCTTGCCCTCTGATTTCTCAATGTTCTTGAGCATCTGCGCGACGATCTTCATGTCGCCCTTGTGCACCATGCACGAGCCGACGAAGCCCAGATCCACCTTCTTGGTGCCACCGTAGTAGGAGACCGGGCGGATCGTGTCGTGGGTGTAGCGCTTGGAGACGTCCGCGTTGTTGACGTCGGGGTCGGCGATCATCGGCTCGTCGATGACATCCAGATCCACGACGACTTCGGCGAAGTACTTCGCGTTGTCGTCGGGGGCGAGCGCCGGCTTCTCGCCCGAGCGGATCTCGGCAATGCGCGCATCCGCCTTGGCGATCAGACCCTTCAGCGTGCCTGCGGCATTTTCCATGCCCTTGTCGATCATGATCTGGATGCGCGACTTGGCGATTTCCAAGGACTCGATCAAGGTCTCGTCCTGCGAAATGCAGATCGAGGCCTTGGCCTTCATCTCGGCCGTCCAGTCGGTGAAGGTAAAGGCCTGGTCGGCGAGCAGCGTGCCGATGTGGACTTCGATGATGCGGCCCTGGAAGACGTTGTCGCCGCACTGCTTGAGCATCTGCGCCTGGGTCGCATGCACGACGTCGCGGAAGTCCATATAGGGCTGCATCGTGCCCTTGAAGGTCACCTTGACCGACTGCGGGATCGGCATGGTCGCCTCACCGGTGGCCAGCGCCAGCGCAACCGTGCCGGAGTCCGCGCCGAATGCCACGCCCTTGGACATGCGGGTATGGCTGTCGCCGCCGATGATGATCGCCCAGTCATCCACGGTGATGTCGTTCAGCACCTTGTGGATCACGTCCGTCATCGAATGATAGACGCCCTTCGGGTCGCGGGCGGTGATCAGGCCGAAATTGTTCATGAAGGACATGAGCTTCGGAATGTTCGCCTGCGCCTTCTTGTCCCAGACGGATGCCGTGTGGCAGCCCGACTGATAAGCGCCGTCAACGAGCGGCGAAATGACGGTGGCCGCCATCGCCTCGAGTTCCTGGGCGGTCATGAGGCCGGTCGTGTCCTGCGAACCGACGATGTTCACCTTGACGCGGACGTCGGAGCCTGCGTGCAGGACCTTGCCCGGCGTCACGCCGACGGCGTTGCGGTTGAAGATCTTTTCGACCGCGGTCAGGCCCTGGCCCTCGACGGAGATTTCCTTGTTCGGGGCAAAGACCGGGGTCGCCTCGATGCCGAGGGTCTGCGCCGCAAACGTCTGGAGCTTCTTGCCGAAGACGATGGCGTAAGAGCTGCCGGCCTTCATGAACTCCATCTTCTGCGGCGTGAAGGCGGCGGCGACATCGACCAGTTCCTGGCCGGCCTCGTCACGCAGCTTCTTGTTCTTCACGTCGAGCGTGAGAACGGTCCCGGTCTCGACGGAGAACTTCTGCTCCAGGATCGGGTTGCCGTCGTTGTTGAGGATCGGCTTGCCGTCTTCGCCTGTCTTCTTGACCCAGTTCTTGAGGTTGACGCCGATGCCGCCGGTCACGTCTACGGTCGTCGCAAAGATCGGCGAGATGCCGTTGGTGCCGGCGACGACAGGAGCGTAGTTGACGAAGGGCACGTAGGGGCTGGCCTGCTTGCCCGTCCAGAGCGCCACATTGTTGACGCCCGACATGCGCGACGAGCCAACGCCCATCGTGCCCTTTTCGGCGATCATCATCACCCGCTTTTCCGGGTGCTGCTGCTGCAGCGCGACGATCTCCTGCTGCGCTTCAGGCGTGATCATACATTGGCCGTGCAGCTGGCGATCCGAGCGCGAGTGCGCCTGGTTGCCAGGCGACAAGAGGTCGGTCGAGATGTCGCCTTCGGCGGCGATGAAGGTCACGACCTTGATCTCGTCCTCGACATCCGGGAGTTTGGTGAAGAACTCTGCCTTGGCATAGCTTTCGAGAACGTCCTTCGCGACGGCGTTGCCGGCCTTGTAGGCGTCGCGCAGGCGGAACATGTCGGCGTCGTAAAGGAAGACCTGCGTCTTCAGGACTTCGCCTGCCTGCTTGGCGATCGCCGCATCGTCGCCGAGGGCGACGTCCAGCAGCACCTCGACGGAGGGGCCGCCCTTCATGTGCGACAGCAGTTCGAGCGCAAATTCAGGGGAGATCTCCGGGACGACCGTCGTGCCGAGGATGATCTTCTTCAGGAGTGCGGCCTTGACGCCGGCCGCACTCGTCGTGCCGGGCAGCGTGTTGTAGATGAAGAACTTCAGGGCGTCGGCCCGGTGCTCGTTGCCGGCATCTTCGATGAGCGCGATGATTTCCGCGACCAGTTTGCCGTCATCAATCGGTTTGGGCGCGAGCTTTTGATTTTCTCTGCTTTTGATTTCGGCCAGGTAATCCAGATAAAGGTTCATCGCAATCCCAACGTCTAGAGGTGTATGGCGCCAGAACGCAGCGCCGTTCGTCAAACAGCTTCTTGCTGGTCCAGGTTTATATGCGCCTCGACTATGTCAACTAACGCCTGCTGACAAGATACTGCAATTGCGTAAAAAAGTAGTATTTTGAATTCAAGTTTCATTGATCAAGGGGTGGCCGCCCATGCTGCGGCATCTGCGAAGTTTCCGCCGAGAGCGATAAAAGCCTTCGCTGGCGTCCAGTGTCGCACCGATACCGAACGCGCCCGGCGCCCATGCGCCCGATGAGCAGCAAGCCGGAGTGCTGGCGATGGCTTCAAGGGCGGCATCACATAGAAGAGGCCCGCCCCCGCCTTGTCATGCATCGTCAGCCATACGACGCAACCGCCTCTGAATGGCTAACCTTTGGGGCGCCATCGAAGCAGCGGCTGACAAGCCGTCGCCACTCCTGGAAGTCCTCCGACTTTCGGAATCCGACCATGTGATCGTCAACCGTCTCCCATTTGACCACCAACCGATAGGTCAAGGGCATGTCGACCACGCGATGCAGAGACAGGCCGTGACAGCCCCTGGCCCTCAGGAACAGCGGCGCGGCCTGCCGAACGCCGTCTTCGAAGGCACGTTCGCTGCCCGGCTTGATGCTGATTTCCGCGACCTCCAGGATCAATTGTCGCCTCCCTCGCCTGAACGCGGCCCGTGCTCGGCATCGATCGTCCGTTCCTCGCCGGTCGCAATCATGGTTCGCGTTGCGTCGATCGACGCGTAGGTCCAGAAGATACGCATCGGGGCGGTTGCCGATGCGTTGATGAAGCGGTGCGGCACATTTGCCGGAATCCAGGTCGTGTCATTCGCTTCGAGATGGTGCTGGACACCGTCGATCTCGGCGATCGCGTGGCCGTCCAGCACCATGACGCTTTCCTCGCAATTGTGCTTGTGCAGCCCGATCGAAGCGCCCGGATCAAAGGCGGTGATGCCGTTGATCATGCTGGTCGATCCGCACTTGCGCGTGACCAGAGGCGTGGTGCGCGCGCCGCCGCCACGTTCGTTCCTCGGAAGCTCGCGCGGGCGAAGTATTGCTGGTTGGGTCATCAAATCCATTCCTCACTTTGGCGCCACGGCGGGACCGATCCAGACGGTCTTGATGTTGACGAACTCGCGAATGCCATAGACCCCGAGTTCGCGACCATAGCCGGAGCGTTTGATGCCGCCGAAGGGATAGCGCGGATCGGATGCGACCATGCCGTTGATGAACACGGCACCCGCATCGAGATCGCGGGCGAGTTTACGTGCCTGCGCGACATCGCGGCTCCAGATCGCCGAACCGAGGCCAAATTCGGTCTGGTTCGCAAGGCGGATCGCGTCCTCGGCATCCTTGGCCCGAACGATCGCGGCAGCCGGCCCGAAGGTTTCCTCTCGGAACGCCGTCATCTCCTCCGTCACGTTGTCGAGCACGGTCGGGGGGTAGTAGAAACCGTGGCCATCGATCGGCTTGCCGCCCATCTTGAGTGTCGCACCGGCCGCAAGCGTCCTTTCCACCTGTGCATGCAGGCCGCTCAGCAGATTGGCGCGCGCCATCGGCCCGATATTGGTATCGCGCTCAAGGGGATCACCGATCTTCAGCTTGGCGACCTCGGCGCAGAAGAGTTCGACGAAGCGCTCGGCAACGGCCGTCTCGACGATGAACCGCTTGGCGTTGACGCAGGACTGGCCGACATTGATGTAGCGCGCCTTGACGGCCACTTTGGCAGCCTCCTCGAGATCGGCGTCGGCAAGCACGATGAAGGGATCGGAGCCGCCGAGCTCGAGCACCTGCTTCTTCAGCGCCTTGCCGGCCTGCGCGGCGACAATCGCGCCGACCTCGGTGGAACCTGTCAGCGTCACTGCGGCGATGCGGTCGTCAGCAATGATGCCGGCGACCTTCTGAGGCTCGATCAGCAGCGTGCGGAACAGCCCCTCCGGGCACCCCGCCTCCCTCATGACCTCTTCGATCGCCAGTGCGCATTGCGGCACGTTGTTGGCATGTTTGAGGATCGCGCCATTGCCGGCGGCAAAGGCGGGTGCCGCGAAGCGGAAGAACTGCCAGAACGGATAGTTCCACGGCATGATGGCGAGAACGACACCGAGCGGATCGAAGGCGACGACGCTCTCGGACGCGCTTGAGGCGACCGGTTCGTCCGCGAGATACACAGGCGCATGTTCGGCGTAGAAATCGCAATTGTAAGCGCATTTCTCGATCTCGGCTTCGGCCTCGACGATCGGCTTGCCCATCTCGAGTGTGATCATTTCGGCGTACCGGGACTTGCCGGCGCGCAACGCCTTCGCCATGCCGGAAAGCAGTCCCACTCGCTCTTCGACCGGCACCTTGCGCCATGCCTTCTGGGCAATGACCGCCGCGAAAAGCGCCGCATCGACATCGGCATCGGCATGCGCCTCGAAGCGCGCGAGTTCCTTGCCGGTTGCCGGATTGATTGTTGTGATCATGCGAGCCTCCTGTCTTGCCGCATCTGCTGTTGCTTGGCGCCGATCACGTGCTTCCAGCGGAGCAGGAAGGTGGCGCTGTCGATTGTCGTTTTGGATGGGACGTATTCGAAGCCGATTGCGCCTTCGTAGGTCTGTTCGCAGAGAGCATCGAGAAGCGCTTCGAAATCGATCGTACCTGTCCCGGGCTCATGCCGGCCCGGATGATCGGCGATATGGACATGACCGATCCGATGGGCATTGACCCCTATCCACTGCGCCAGATCGACGCCATTTGCCCGGGCATGGAATGTGTCGACCAGCAGCGAGACATTGCCGGGTCCGAAGATGTCCAGTATCCGGCTCGCGTGATCGAGCGTGGACAGAAAGTATCCCGGCACCGCGACCTCGCTGATCGCCTCGATGAGGATCTTGACGCTGGTGCCTGCGGTCCGCTCTACGGCATAGCTCAGATTGCGGTGATAGGTCTCCGCTGCGGCAGCGACGTCGGCGTTTCCGGGTACGCCGGCCATCGGATGGACGAACGGGCAGTCCAAGGTGACCGCATAATCGAGCGCCCGGTTGAGGCCCTCGCGGAAGTCCGCTTCCCTACCGGGTATTGCGGCGAGACCTTTCTCTCCTTTGCCGGCGTCACCGGCTGCCGCAGAGAGTTGCGTGAACGAAAGGCCGGTCGCGGCAAGGCGCGATCGCATTTCGGTGACGGGTATCTCCCATGGGCTCGGGTGCTCGATCGCCGTGAACCCGGCTGAGGCTGCCGCTTCAACCCGTTCCAACAACGGGAGTTCGGTGAAGAGGTAGCCGATGTGGGCGGAGAGGCGGTTCATCAGGCGGCCTCGTCGGATGTGCGGCCGACGGGGAAGCGGACGCCGATGCGCTCGCCTTCCCTTGTCAGGTCCGCCACCACGTTGTCCGTGATCGGCAATCCGGTTTTCAGCCGCTCGTCCTCGCGACGCTGTTCCGGCTCGCCGGGCATCATGATTTCCTCGACGCCAGCTGCCTTCGGCAGCGTCTTGATGCGCTCGTAGAACGCGTCCATGCGCGCGTCGAAATTCTCAAGCGAAATGAAGAGATCAGGTTTGATGGCGAAGAACAGGTGGCCGACGTTCTGCGGCTCGCTGTGATCGAAATAGAGGCTCTTCACGTCACCGCCGAAGTTCGCGCCGGTGAGCGCGCCGGACATCAGGTCCATCAGTGTCGCAAGCACCGAGCCCTTGACGCCGCCGAACGGCAGGCAAACGCCCTCGAACGCCTTCGCCGCGTCCGTCGTCGGGTTGCCGTCGATGTCCAGAGCCAGTCCCTCCGCAATCGCTTCTCCCTTCATGGCCGCAAGGCGGATCTTTCCGCGGGCGATCACGGTCATCGCCATGTCCATGACGTAAGGGGCGTACTTGCCACCCGGAATGCCCGCCGCAATCGGGCTTGCCCCGAGGAAGGTCGTGCGCCCGCCCCACATCGGGATCGCCGGCGACGAGTTCGTGAAGATCATCGAGATGTAACCGGCCTTGATCGCCTGCAGCGCGTAAAGCGCGCCCATGCCGAAATGGGTGCTGCGGTGTACGCCGACGAGGCCGATGCCATTGGCTTTTGCGAGCGCAACCGCTTCTTCGGTCGCCCTGTGCGAGGCAAGAAATCCCATGCCGTTGTCGCCATCGACGAGCGAAACCGCGCCTGCGACCTTCTGGACGGTGATCTCGGGTCGGGGGTTTACCAGCCCCCGCTGCAAGCGTTCGACATACATCGGGATCCGCGACACCCCGTGGGAGTCGATGCCACGCAGATTGGCCTTGACCAGGTCGCGGGCAATCGTCGACGCATCGGCTTCCGTCATTTGAGCGCCAAGGAAGATCTCGGTCGCAAAGGCGGTCAGTTCGTCGGCGGAAAAATATGTGACTTTCGACATGGCGATGTTCCTGGTTGATCGATAACCGACGGGCTTCAGATGTGGTTTGCGGCTCCACTGGCCTGGCGTTGAGCGCGCCAGCGCAACAGGGTCGGCACAATGACGAGCGTCAGTGCGATGACGATCAGCGCGAGCGAGATCGGATGGGTGAAGAAGACGGTCGCATCGCCCTGGCTGATCGTCAGCGCACGGCGGAACTGCTGCTCTGCCAGCGGCCCGAGGATCAAACCGACGATGCACGGGGCAACCGGCACGTTGAGCACGCGCATACCAAAACCGATGAGACCGATAATCCAGAGCAGCGCCACATCGACGATGTTGTTGTTGAGCGTATAGGCACCCATCGTCGCAAACAGCAGGATGCCCGAGTAGAGCCACGGACGCGGGATGGCGAGAAGCTTCACCCAGACGCCGGCAAGCGGCAGGTTGAGCAGAAGCAGCATGACGTTGCCGATGTACAGGCTGGCGATCAGACCCCAGACGAGCTCGGGATTGTTGTCGAAGAGCAGCGGTCCCGGCTGGATACCGTATTGCTGGAAGGCGGCGAGCATGATCGCCGCCGTCGCCGACGTCGGCAGGCCGAGCGCCAGTAGCGGAGCCAGAACACCCGCCGCCGAGGCATTGTTGGCAGCCTCCGGCCCCGCCACCGCCTCGATCGCACCGTGGCCGAACTCTTCCGGGTTCTTCGACAGGCGCTTTTCCGTGAGATAGGACAGAAAGGTCGGGATTTCGCTGCCACCGGCCGGCAGAGCTCCGATCGGAAAGCCTAGCGCGGTCCCGCGCAGCCACGGCTTCCAGGAGCGGCGCCAGTCCTCGCGGCTCAGCCACTTGGAGCCTTTCAGCTGATAAAGCTCTTCGGTCTCGAAACAGTGCCGCGCGACGGTAAACAGCGTTTCGCCGACGGCGAAGAGGCCGACAGCCACGACAACGACGTCGATACCGTCGAGCAGCTCCGAGATGCCAAGCGTGAAGCGTGCCTGACCCGTCTGCAGATCGATCCCGACGAGCCCGAGCGCAAGACCGAACAGCAGGCTCGCAAGACCCCGCGACAGTGAATCGCCAAGCACGGCCGTGACGGTGGTCAGCGCCAGCACCATCAGCGCGAAGTATTCGGTCGGCCCGAAGAGCAGCGCTATCTTCACCATCAGGGGCGCAACGAACGTCAGCGCGATCGTGGCGATGGTGCCCGCGACGAAAGAGCCGATTGCAGCCGTTGCCAGGGCTTGCGCGCCGCGCCCCTTGCGCGCCATGGCGTGGCCATCGAGCGCGGTCACGATGGACGCGGATTCGCCTGGTGTATTGAGCAGGATCGAGGTGGTCGATCCGCCGTACATGGCGCCGTAGTAGATGCCGGCGAACATGATGAAGGCGCTGGTTGGTTCCATGCCGTAGGTCACCGGCAGGAGCAAGGCAACTGTCAGCGCTGGCCCGATGCCGGGCAGGACGCCGATTGCCGTGCCGAGCGTCACGCCGACCAGCGACCAGAACAGGTTGTACGGCGTGGCGGCGACGGCAAAGCCGTGAAAGAGTGCTGCTAGGGTATCCATGTTCATTCCGCCCTTGGGCTAGGAGAAATCGGCCAGGTCTCTGGTTTCAGCATTCGAACCAGGCGCCACCTCAAACGGGGCCACCGGCCAGAGCGATCAGGTCTTCGAGGTAGCTGCCGGTCGGCAGATCGAGATCGAGCCCATAGTCGAACACCAGGTAGGTCAGCGCGGTGAGCAACAGCCCGATCGCGAGGTTGCGCAGATGGGTCCGGCTGCCGAAGGCCATGGCCGAAATGACGAAGAGGAAGGTTCCGGAGATGACCCAGCCGAGCCTTTCCAAAAGCACGAGCTGCGAGGCGAAGGCGGAGGCCACGAGAACGACAGACTTCCAGTCGAGCTCGGGAAAATCCTCGGCCTGCAGGCGATAAAGGAAAGCTTCGTAAAGCAGTTGCAGGCCGACAAGGACCAGTCCCGTGGCGATGAGCGCGGGAAACAGTCCCGGCCCGATCACGGTCTGTGCCACGATGGGAGGCGTCAGCCAGGTCTCGGCGCCGATGAACAGGCCGAGACCGAGTGAAGCAAGACCGAGGATTGTCTCCCCGATACGCAGATTGGCCGACTTCAACATGATGACACCTCCCAAATTCGCCGCCGGTCAGAGCAGTCCGACTTCCTTCAACGCCCCTTCGACGCGCTTCTGCTCGTCGGCCAGAAACGCACCGAAGTCGTCGGCCGGCAGGTACGTATCGATCCAGCCGCGCTTCTTGAGCGCAGCCTGCCACTCGGGCGTCTTGACGAGAGCGGCGATGGCCTTTTCGAGCCCTTCGCGGTCTTTCTCGGCGAGCTTCGGGTGCGCCATGATCCCGCGCCAGTTCATCACGGCGAGATCGACACCCGCCTCCTTCAGGGTCGGCACGTCGACACCGGGAATACGCGTGTCGCCGGTGACTGCCAGCGCACGAAGCTGGCCTGCCTCGACCTGTGCGCGAAACTCCTCGTAGCCGCTGATGCCAACGGTCGCATGGCCGCCAAGTGTGGAGGCCAGCACCTCGCCGCCGCCGGCATGCACCACGTAGTTGATCGTCTTCGGATCGACGCCAATGGTCTTGGCGATCAAGCCGGCAGCGACGTGATCGATGCCGCCGATCGAGCCCCCGGCCCAGGAGACCTTTGCCGGATCCGCCTTCAAACGTGCAACCAAGTCGTCCAACGTCTTGATGTCGGAGCTTGCCGGCACGACGATCGCATCGGCCTCGCCCATAAGGCGGGCGACCGGGACGGTTTGTTCCAGCGTCACGGGCGACTTCGTCGTCAGCACACCGCCGACCAGCGCAAAGCCGATGACCATGGCCGACGGATGCCGCGGCTTGGTGGTGACAAACTGCGAGAGACCGACCGTTCCGCCACCGCCCGCGACGTTCTGAACCTCGACAGGTCCCGTGAGCTTGTCTTCTTGCAGGATCGTCTGAATGGTTCTGGCCAACTGATCGTAGCCGCTGCCCGGGCTGCTCGGAGCCATGATGTGCAGGGATTTAAGCTGTTCGTCCGCGAAAGCGGGAACAGCCGTCTGGTGAACCAGCACGACTGTGGCAGCAGCTGCCAACAGCGTTGAAAAGGCGCGTCGCGTGATCTTCTTCATGGAAACTCCTCCATCCACGTGTCTGTGTTGTTCGATCCCAGGAGCCGCCAGTCGGCCCCCTCCTCCAGGATCGCCGGAACACAATCCCGGCTTGCCCTTGCGGGGATTGCTGGCCGGCTCAGGCCGCAGACGTCGAAGCGCCGGCGGCACGGATGGCTTCCACCACCCTCACGGCGAATGCGTCGGTATCCAGAACCCCACCGATGTCGCGTGTGCGCAATTGCGGTTGCTGAAGCACTGTTTCAGTTGCCGCCTCGATGAGAGCCGCTGCACGCGTCAGCCGCATGTCGCTGCGCCGGCGTCCGAGCCAGTCGAGCAGCATACCGGCGGAAAGGATAAGAGAGGTCGGGTTCGCCAGATTTCTGCCGGCAATGTCGGGTGCCGAGCCATGCTGCGCCTGAGCGACACAGATGTCGTCGCCGACGTTGATGGAGCCGCCCAGACCGAGGCTGCCTGACAGTTCCGAGGCCTCATCCGAAAGAATGTCGCCGAACATGTTGGTGGTGACGATCACGTCGAAGCGTTCGGGGGTGCGAATGAGATGCGCGGCCGTCGCATCGACAATCAGTTCTTCCAGCTGAACATCGGGATACGTCTCGGCGACCTTGCGCACCTCACGCAGGAACAGACCGTCGGACAGCTTGACGACATTGGCCTTGTGCACCGCCGTCACCTTCTTGCGGCGGTAACGGGCGAGCTCAAATGCCGTCTTCGCCACGCGCGCGGATGCCTTGGCGGTCACCTTGCGGATCGAAAACGCCATGTCCGGGTCCGGCATGAATTCGCCTGCGCCGGCGTACATATTGCGGTCGGAGTAAAAGCCTTCGGTATTCTCGCGAACCAGAACGAGGTCCATGGGCTTGCGCAGGATGGTCAACCCCTCGCGCGAGCGGCATGGGCGAATATTGGCGTAAAGTTCGAACCTGGTTCTGAGTTCGCCCGACGGATTGATGCCGCCCTTGTCTCGTGGCGGATACTCGTAATGCGAGACGGGTCCGAGGATGACACCGTCCACCTCGGATACGCGCGTCATCACCGCGTCTGTCAGCGTCGTGCCCTGCTCGGCAAGGGATTTCAGACCGATATCCTTGAACTCGAATTCGAAACCGACACCGGTTTCGGCGTCGACGGCCTTGAGCACCTCCAGAGTCGCGGCGGTTATTTCCGGCCCGATCCCGTCTCCAGGCAATACGAGAAGTTTTATGGTCATGTCTTCCTCACCGTTTCAGGAGATCGCGGAGGCCAAGCAAGATCGTTCGCCGGCTTCGCGCCGGCGCCAAACAAGCCATTATCGAATTGGGATCCTCCAGACCGTATTGGTCTTTTTCTCCTCTAAAATACCAAATACGCCAAGGATTGGTATTTTGCAATAGAGAAAAACCAAAAATGCTTGGCGATGCGACAGCCTTGTGGCATAGATGAGCAAAATCGGGAGCTTAGCCGTGCAGACCACCCCCCTGATCGCCAACCTTGCCGACCAGATCGTCGCCTACATCCGCACCGACAAGCTCACCGAGGGTGATCGCCTGGTCGAACGAAAGCTCGCGGAACAGTTCCGGGTCTCGCGTTCGCCGGTGCGCAACGCCATGAAGCTGCTGCATGAGGCGGGCGTGCTGAAGCAGGGTGAAGGCGGCGGCTACATGATCGCCGACGTAAAGGCGGCCGAAAAACTGTCGCTCGAATCCCCTTCCGCGGAAGACGACGAACAGATCTACCTGACGATCGCGGACGACCGTCTACACGGCCGCCTGCCCGAAAAGATCACGGAGAGCGAGTTCCTGCGCCGGTATGATCTGACCAAGGGTCGACTGTCCAAAATCCTTTTGCGCATGGCCAATGAAGGCTGGATCGAGAGACTGCCGGGCCATGGCTGGGCCTTCCTGCCAGTCCTGACCTCGCTGCAGGCCTATGAGGATAGCTTTCGGTTTCGCCTGTTGATCGAACCCGCCGCCCTGCTGGAGCCAACTTTCAAGCTCAACCGCCCCGCACTTCTTCGCTGCCGGGAGGAACAGGAATGGCTCGTCAACGGCGGCATCTGGACGGTGTCGGATGCAAAGCTCTTCGGATTGAACAGCGGCATGCACGAGGCGATCATCGAATGCTGCCAGAACAGCTTCTTCATTGACGCACTGAACCGCCTCGACCGTCTGCGCCGCCTGATCGACTATCGCCAAATGCTGGATCGCGACAGCGCCCGCGAACGCTGCCGCGAGCACATCGAGTTGCTTGACCTGATCCTCGCCGGCAAGAACGAGGAAGCCTCGCGCTTCATGGCGCGACATCTTGCAGACCTTGGCCGCCTGAAAACGGTTGCGCGGGAAAGGCGAGCCTAGTCTCGCCGCCGATATCGCTCGCAAGCACGAGCTACCCGCGTTTCAGCTTGCAATTCGGCATGGGATGCTCGCGGCGAGTCCGCCTCATCGCGCAGCACTTGCTGCCGGATAGAAAAAACGCCGACAAACGAGAATCCGTCTAGCAACGCCAGCGGCAAAACGCGGAATAAGGTTCAATCTCGCCCGTTACTCCCCCGGACCGGAACGGCCGGTCCCATCTGGGAAAAGGAGTAACACCATGACAAGACACTGGAGATTGAAGTCCGCTCTCGTCGCAGGCATGGCCGCACTCGTGAGCACTGCGGCACACGCCAGGGAACATCCGGTTGCACCGCTCGACGTTGATCGGTCATCGCATGCACCGATAGACGATGATGACGGCGTCATCATCGTCGCCGGCAACAGCTCGTCCAATTCGAGCTCCAACTCGTCAAGCAACTCGAGCTCGAACTCGTCGTCGAACAGCTCCTCGAACTCAAGCTGAATTCGTCGAGCAATTCGAGTTCCAACTCCTCGTCGAACAGTTCCTCAAACTCGAGTTCGAACGGCTCCGACCGGTCGTACTATCGGGGAATCGGTTGGCGTGCGCGCCGCTGACTTCGCTTAAGAGCGCGGGGGCCGGATCATCCGGCCCCCGTTGCTGTCTCCCGACCTGAAACAAGATCAACGGGCGGCGCGCGCCCATTTGCGGTACCAGCCCTGCCCGGCAATCGTGTTTCTGTGGACCGCCTCCCGCTCCATCGCTTCCTTTCCGGTCTCCGGCCGGACCTCCGCCGGAATTGCCGCATCGTCGCGGCAAAAGGGGATGACCTGAACCAGCGGCGTTCCCTTCTCGATGACATAGATGCCGTCCGACTGGGTCGCGAAGAATGGAAAATGGACGTGGGCGGCGTAGGTGTCCGTGTCGACGACGCCCGCCACGCATTCGAACGGCTGTGCCGGTCGATTGAGGGGCGGCACGAACAGGCAGCTCCAACCTTTCGGCGTGCGGAGCGACCAGTAATTGTGGAACTTGCACGGCGGGCTCGGCTCCTTTGGGTTGCCCGCGACCTGGTGCGCTCCGTGGTTGCTGACCATAACGCGGTCGAACTCCCAGCCGGCGGTGACGGTTCGGCCTTCGTCCTTGATCTCGAGGCGAACAGTGGCGGCGAGCGGCAGGAGCCAGCCGGTCGTCATCGCGTCAAGAAAGGGCATGCACCGCTTCACCGTCAGCCCGTTGTTGGCGACCGTGAGGTGCTGTCTGTCGATGGGCGGCAGCTTGCGATACCAGTCGGGGAGAACGGACTTCGCCAGTTGCGGCGCGGCGATCACGCCGTAATCCTGGGGCTGGCAGACAAAAGAGAGTGTGTGCGCGGGTCGGCGGATCAGGGACAGCATCGGGAAACCTCCAGATTGATGGTTCTGGAAGAACGCGACCGGCCGCCACTTATTCCGCCCAAGCCGCCCGAATTGGCCTTTCGGCGCGACGATACCGGCAAGCATCAAGCATGGCAGCGAGAGGGCCGCCCCAACCTCAGCGCGTGACGCAACGTGGCTACCCCTAAAGGCTCCCGGCACTGGCGTCATAACTGCGGCGGCCCCGCATGGCTGATCTCTTAGAGAAGGCGGTAGCGCCCAAGGATTTCCGCGATCTGACTGTCCTGTTCCTTGTTCGGTAGCAGCGCCGGCTGGCGGCTCGCGCCGACGCTGGCGTCCTGAAGGAACAACGCCCGTTTCACCATGGCCGGAGCAAAGCCCAATGCGTAGAGGTCTGTTCGAAATGCAGCGAACGTCGCCTGCTGCTTCTCCGCCTCCGCCATGTCGCAGGCATTGAAGGCTCCAAGGATGCCTGCGAGCACCTGCGGCATGGCGTTGCCGAGGCCTGAGATGCAGCCGGCAGCGCCGTTCTGCAGCGCCCAGAGCACCAGGTGGTCGGGGCCGGAGTAGACTTCGAACCCGTCAACCTCTTTGGCAACCTGCAAATAGGCTTCAAGCGTTTCCTTCGCGCCGCCCGAATCCTTGATGCCGGCAATGTTGCCGTGGCCGGCAAGCGCGCGGGCGGTTTCAGGCTCGATATGGTTCTGGGTGCGAGCCGGGATATCGTAAAGGTAGACCGGCGTCTTCACCGCATCGGCAACCGTGGAGAAGTGGCGCACAAGTCCGTCCTGCGTGCAGGCGATGAAGAACGGCGTGATCACGGCGATGCCGTCGACGCCGATACGGTCGAACTCGCGAGCGAGCTTCACCGTCTCGAAGGTCGCCGGCATGCCGGCGTTGACGATCACCTTCACACGGCCAGCCACTTCGTCCACCACCTCTTGCGTGAGACGCACCTTTTCCTCGAAGGTGAGCGCGGTGAAATCACCGTTGGTGCCGGCGCACATGATGTTGTTGCCTGCCTCAACCTGCCGGCTGACCTGGGCGCGCGTCGCCTTGTAGTTGATCGTCTCGTCCTCGTTGAAGCAGGTCACGAGGGCGACATAGGCTTGCTTGGTCATTCGATGTTCCTCTGAAATGTGGCGTCTTAGGAGGCGCGCCGGAGACGGGCGGCGCGCTGGGCCGCCTGAACGTCGGGATCTGGGTTGAGGCCGGCCGCAAGCAGCGCGCGGGTATAGTCTTGCCTTGGTGCGTCGAACACCTCTCGCACCGTTCCGAGTTCCACGACATTGCCTTTCTGCATGACCATCACGTGATCGGCGAAATCGCGGACCACCGGCAGATCATGGGCAATGAAAATGAACGCGATGCCCATTTCCTTGCGCAGCTTGTCGAGCAGCGCGATCACCTGAGCCTGAACCGAGACGTCGAGTGCCGAGACGGCCTCGTCGCAGATGATCAGTTGCGGTTCGAGCGCGAGTGCGCGAGCGATCGCGATGCGCTGGCGCTGACCGCCTGAGAACTGGTGGGGGTAGCGTCCCATATGTTCCGGACCAAGCCCGACCTGCACCAGAAGCTCGGCCACGCGCTCGCGCCACTTGGCCTTGGGCAGGATATCCGGATGAATCATCCAGGCCTCGGAGATCAGCTGATAGACGGTCATGCGCGGATTGAGCGACTGCGTCGGATCCTGGAACACCATCTGCAGGTCGCGCCGCAGCTTGTAGAGTTCGGCCGGCGACATGGTGAAGAGGTCGCGGCCCTTCCACAGGGCCTTGCCGCTGTCCGGCTCGTCGAGACGCAACAGGATGCGGGCAAGCGTCGACTTGCCGGAGCCGCTTTCGCCGACGACAGCCATCGTCTCGCCGGGCATGAGGTCAAAGGAAACACCCTTCAGCGCCTCGAAGGAACCATAGCGCTTGCGCACGTCGTGAACCGACAGAACCGGCTCTGCCCGGGCGGCCGGCGCATGCATGTCGCCCTTGCCAGGCGCGGCGGCGATCAGCTTCTTCGTGTAAGGATGTTGCGGGTTCTTGTAGACCTCACGCACGGTACCGGTTTCGACCAGCACGCCCTTTTCCATCACCACGACCCGGTCGGCGACCTCTGCGACGACACCGAGGTCATGGGTGATGATGAGGATCGCCATCCCGGTTTCTCGCTGCAGTTCCTCAAGCAGTGCCAGGACCTCGGCCTGCACGGTCACGTCGAG
This sequence comes from Ensifer sp., assembly GCF_035999185.1. Taxonomy (GTDB): domain Bacteria; phylum Pseudomonadota; class Alphaproteobacteria; order Rhizobiales; family Rhizobiaceae; genus Ensifer. Next base: position 68,600 of record NZ_DASYHB010000208.1, read on the forward strand.
CGCCGTCGTCGGCTCGTCGGCAATCAGCAGGTCCGGACGCAGCGCCAGCGCCATGGCGATCATCACACGTTGTCGCTGGCCGCCAGAGAACTCGTGCGGATACTTGTTCGCTGAGCCTTCCGGGTCGGGGATGCCAACCCGGGTCAGAAGCCGCAGCGCCTCGGAGGCGGCCTTTGCAGCATCCGTCCCATGGGTGGTGAGCGCTTCGCGGATCTGCCATCCGACCGTATAGACCGGGTTGAGGTGGCTCAGCGGATCCTGGAAGATCATCGCGACCCGCCGCCCATTGACCTTGCGCCGCTCCTGCGCCGGCATCGTCAGCAGGTCGACGCCGTCGAGCAGGATCTCTCCCGAGCTGATGCGTCCCGGCGGCATGTCGATCAGGTTCATGATCGCCGAGGAGGAGACCGACTTGCCCGACCCGCTTTCGCCGAGGATCGCCAGCGTCTCGCCGCGATCGAGGTGATAGGAGATGTTGCGCACCGCCTTGACCACGCCGACGGCGGTGTGGAACTCGACCGAGAGGTTGCGGACTTCCAGCAGATGGTCAGCCATTCTTGCGACCCTTCATTTCGAGGCGCCAACGCTGCACCGGATCGAGCGCGATGCGCAGCCAGTTGGAAAGCAGATTGAGCGACATGGTGGTGAGAATGATCGCAAGGCCCGGCCAGAAGGACAGCCACCAAGCATTGGTGAGGTATTGCCGCCCTTGCGAGATCATCAGGCCCCAGGTGATCTCCGGCGGCTGGATGCCGATACCGAGGAAGGACAAAGCACTTTCGGCGAGCATGACATAGGCGAAGTCGAGCGTCGCAAGCGTCGTCAAGGTCGGCAGCACCACCGGCAGGATGTGACGAAAGAGGATGCGGTTCCTGGATGCACCCATCACGCGCGCGGCCTGGACGAACATGCGTTCGCGGATTTCCAGAACCTCGGCCCGCGTCGTGCGCAGATAGACAGGGATGCGGGTGATCGCGAGCACCAGCATCAGGTTCAGGACCGACGAGCCGAGAATGTAAAGGACGATCACGGCAATGAGCAGCGACGGGAACGACATGATCACGTCGGCAAGCCGCATGATCACCTGGTTGACGCGCGGCGAGGAAAAGCCGGCGATGAGGCCGAGGAATGTGCCGGTAACCGCCGAAAGGGCGACGGCACCGGCCGCGACCATCAGCGTGTTCTGCGTGGCGACGATGATGCGGGCAAGCAGAGGCCGACCGAGCGCATCCGCCCCCATCCACCAGACCCATCCGCGTTCCCAGTCGAAGGGCGCCGCATTGCGGCCGCGCAGGTTCTGCTTGGTCGCGAGATCGCCGAGCCAGCTCGGTCCGATGATCGCAAGGATCAGGACGAAGACGAGGAAGATCACCGCGCAAAGGGCAAACTTGTCGGCAAGCAGCATGCGCCACATCCGCCTGGCGAAGGAAGGCTCTTCGAGGATGACGCTGTCGTTGGTCACGAGTGTCATGGTCGCCTCCTCAATGCCGGATGCGCGGATCGAGCAGCGCATAGGCAAGGTCGATCAGCAGGTTCATGACGAAGATCGCCAGCGCCGTGACGAGGATGGCGGCAAGCACGACGTTGAAATCGCGCTGCAGAATGGAATCGATCATCAGCTTGCCGACGCCGGGAAAGCCGAAGATGGTTTCGACAATGACAGCGCCATTCAACAGGCTCGCCGCCTGATCGCCGAGCACGGTGATCACCGGCAGCATGGCGTTGCGCAAGGCGTGCACGAAGATGATCGGGCCGGATTTGACGCCCTTGGCGCGCGCCGTCTTCACATAGGCCGAGGACAGCGCGCCGATCATCGAGCCGCGCACCACCTGCACGATGATGCCGAAGGGGCGGATGAACAGCACGGCGATCGGCAGGATCCAATGGAGCAGCGATCCCGTTCCCGAGGTCGGTAGCCAGGCGAGATTGACCGAGAAGACGACGATCGCGACGATGGCGATCCAGAAATCGGGGACAGACGCGCCGATCAGCGAAATGATCGAGGCCAGCCGGTCGAAGAAGCCGCCGGCGCGGAATGCCGCAAGCGAACCGACGACGATTGCGGCACCGGCAACGAGCGTCATCGTGATGACGGCAAGCCAGAGTGTCCAGGTGAAGGCTTCGAGCACCACGTCGAGCGCCGGGCGGGCCTTGCGCAGGGATTCGCCGAAATCGCCGGTGACGACGTCGCCGACATAGCGCGTGAACTGGACGAGGAGCGGATCGTTCAGCCCGTGCAGCTCGCGGAACTGCTCCTTCATTTCGGCGGAAGCCTCGACCGGCAGGAACAGGGCCGCCGGATCTCCCGTCAACCGCGACAGGAAGAAGACCATGACGAGCAGCCCGACGAGCGAGATCAGACTGGCCACGGCGCGTGTTCGAACGAATTTCAGCATGGCGCCCTCGAAATCCGGCGGTGGGCTCATCCCACCGCCTTGATTGCTGTTGGTCTGGCGAACCGGGTTCGCCAGAGTAGTTTACTTGATCTTGATCTCAGACAGCTGCAGCGTTCCGTTGGTCGCCATGGTCGGCTTGAAGTCCAGCCGCTCGGAGACGCGGGAGAAGCCGACCATGTGGAACAACAGGACGTCGGCGACGACATCGTCGTGCAGATAGGCGATCAGTTCGGACCAGAGCTTGGCGCGTTCCTCACCGACGGCACCCGAGGCGCGCTTGATCAGATCGTCAACCTTCGGATCCGAGAAACCGGATTGCGTGCCGTCGGTCGCATACTTGAAGAACATCGAGAACGACGGATCACCCTTGGAGTTGTCGTGCATGGCGGCAACGATCTGCGGGCCGCGGCCTTCCTTAAAGGGCTTCGAATAGTACTGTTCGTGCTCGGCAACCTCGACGAACTTCAGATCGACCTTGAAGCCCACGTCCTGGAGCTGCGCCTGGATGGCCTCTATGATCTCGGTCACGTTCGGGAAGTTGGCCGAGCGCGCGATGATGGTGATCGGCGTCTCGACCTTGACGCCATCGGCCTTGGCTTCCTCGATCAGCTTCTTTGCGCCTTCCGGGTCGTATGGGAATACCTTGACGTCGGGGTTCCAGCCGAGCGTCGGCGGTGGCACGATCGCGGTGGCGAGCAGTGCACTGTCGGGAACAAGCGTGCCGAGGAAGGCCTGCCGGTCGATGGCAATGTTCAGCGCACGGCGCACGCGAACGTCGTTCAGCGGCTCTATGTTGTGGTCGATGCGCAGATAGACGGTTTCGCTGTCGAGGTAGGAGAAGTCCGTTGCCGGGTTGGTGGCGTCGAGCTGCGAGATCGACGGCGACAGATCGGCTTCGCCGGTCTGCACCATGGCGGCGCGCACCGACGGATCGGCGCGGAACAGATAGGTCGCTTCCGTGACCTCGGGCTTCGTGCCCCAATAATCGTCACGGCTGGTCAGCACGATCTGCTGGCCCGGCGTCCAGTTGGTAAGCTTGTAGGGTCCCGTGCCGACCGGCTCGCGGATGAACTCAAGCGGTGTTTCCTCGGGCACAATGGTGACGAGCGACATCAACAGCGGCAGGATCGGCTGAACCGGATCGGCGCTGAAGTCGATCGTGTAGTCGTCGACGACAGTTGGCGTCACCTTGATGCCGCCGAAGTAGCGACGCGACTCGCAGGTGTTCTTGTCGCTCATGATGCGGTCGAAGCTGTGCTTGACATCCTTGGCGTCGAAGGTGGTGCCGTCCGAGAACTTGACACCGTGGCGCAGATGGAAGCGCCAGCTGCCGTCCTCATTCTGTTCCCATTTCTCGGCAAGCCGCGGCATGACGCCCTTTTTGTCACGGACATCGAGCTCCGTCAGCGTTTCGCTGACGTTCTGCATGATGACGCGGCCGATGTTCGAGCGCGTGGCCATGCACGGTTCAAGCAGGTCAGCCTCTTCGGCCAGCACGATCTTGATCGGACCTGACCCTGCAAAAGCCGGAGACAGGGCAGAACTCAGCATGAGTGCACTCAAGACAAACAGTTTCTTCACGGCATTTCCTCCCTAGTGAAATGTTCAGCCAGACTTTGCTTGTCCGGACCGCGCGGCGATCAGTGCCGCAAAACCGATGAGCCCGCCGCCGCAGAGCGTGGTCAGGGCGATATTCTCGCCAAAGAGCGCAAAGCCGCCGAGCGCCACCAATGGCAAGCGCAGGAAATCGACCGGCGCGACAATCGTTGCGGGGGCAAGCGAGAAGGCATGCGTCATCATGCCCATGCAGGCCGTGCCAACGACGCCCTGCAGCGCCAGCAGCGACAACTCCCGCGCGCCCGGCATGCTCCAGAACGGAAGCGCGAAGAGAAGCGCGATCGGAACGGTCAGGAGAAGGTTCCAGACAACGAGCGTTGCAGTCCTGTCACCCCTCGACATCGACTTGAGGATCAGTTGAATGGCCGACTGCAGCACCGCGCCGACGAGGGCGAGCAGGATGGCCAGGCTGAAACCGGCGCCGGACGGACCGACGATCAGCATTGCGCCGGCAAAGCCGAGCGCCACGGCACCAATCATGACAGGACCTGGCCGCTCGCCCAGTGTCAACGCAGCGCCCAGCAGGACGAAGATCGGCGACGTAAAGGCGATCGCCGTCACATCGGCGAGCGGCCCCCAGCTGAAAGCAGCAAAGAAAGCGACCATGGCGAGCAGCTTGAAGCCGGCCCGCACCGCATGCTGGCGCAGCGGATGGCTTGAACGCAGCACCGACGGACGCAGAGCCACCCAAGGCAAAAGAATGACGGCGCCAAAGAAGGCGCGGAAGAAGCCGATGACGAAGGGATGCACCGCGCCATTCAAGGCACGAACGATTACTGCGTCGGCTGCAGCAAGCATCGCAGCGCCTACCGCAAAGATCACAGCCATCCTGGCCTCTTGAGCGCCGACGCTTCCCGGCATGAAAACCTCCTCCCGGCATCCTCTTGCCGGCTTGACATGACAATCTCCTTTTCAAACAAATTTGTCAAACAGTTTTGTCATGTAAAAATTACTGCTCGTTTTTTGATTTTTTTATCCGTTTAATTTCAACACTTTACAAAATATATCCGCACACATTTGAGCCAGTAATAACATAATAGAACTTGACAACTTTGTAATTTCGGCGATTTTCAAGAGCAAGCAGGAGGAGCCGATGACCCCAGAGGAAATAGCCCGCAGCATGAATGGCGCGCTGAAAGCGATCTCGCCAACGCGCCACGAGGCTTTGCTGCCTTCGCCCATGGTGCAGAACCACGCCGCATTCCTGCATCTGCTGTCAGATGGCGCGCTTGCCTGCACGTGGTTCGGAGGAAGCCTTGAAGGCAAGTCCGACATTTCGATCTTTGCCTCGGTGCTTCCAACGAATGCGGCCACGTGGGGGCCACCCCAACGCCTGAGCTTCGACCCCGCTCATTCGGAACAGAACCCGGTGCTGTTCACGGCTCCTGACGGCAGGCTTTGGCTCTTTCATACCTCCCAGCCTTCCGGAAACCAGGATGAGTGCCGGATCCGCATGGCCGAGATCCGACGCAACCCGTCCGACCCGTTGACGCTGACTGCCGACGAGGGGCGCTATCTCGATCTGCCGCGCGGCTGCTTCGTCCGCGCGCCCCTGGTGGTGCGCGAAGACGGCGCGTGGCTGTTGCCGATCTTCCGCTGCGTCCAGCGGCCCGGCCAGAAATGGAACGGCAGCCATGACACCGCGGCCATCGGCATTTCGCTCGACCAGGGGGAAACCTGGCAACTGAACGAGTTGGAGCAGTCGATCGGCTGCGTGCACATGTCGCCCGTTTCGATCGGAGACGAGCGCCTTGCCGCTCTCTTCCGCCGGCGGCAGGCCGACTGGATCTACAGAACCGAAAGCCTGGACGGCGGACGCACCTGGTCTGCGCCTGCGGCGACCGACATACCCAACAACAACTCCTCGATCGCCGCCATACGTCTCGCAGACGGCCGGATCGCGACCATCTGCAATCCGGTGAGCGCCGCCGAATTCACCGAGCGGCGCGCCTCTCTCTACGACGAACTCGGCGAGGACGATGGCCGCCCGGATGCCGACCCTGAAGGCGGCTGCGAACCGGTCTGGGGCGTGCCGCGGGCGCCTGTCGCACTTTGCCTGTCCGAGGACGGCGGCAAGACCTTTCCTGTCCGCCTCACGATCGAAGACGGCCCCGGAACCTGCCTCTCCAACGACTCGACCGACGGTCGCAACAAGGAAATGTCCTATCCCTGGCTGCTCGAGGCCCCGGACGGGACCATGCACCTCGCCTACACCTATCACCGGCGCGCCATCAAATATGTCCGCCTGGCCCCTGGCTGGGATCGCGCCGACGCACGGAGACTTTCATGAGCACTATCATCGGCATCACCATGGGCGACCCGTGCGGCGTCGGCCCGGAGATTTCAGTCCGCGCGCTTGCGGAAATGTCGCCACAGGACCGCGAGACAACCCGCATCTACGGCAACCTTGCGACCCTTGAAGCGGCCCGTACGGCGCTGGACCTCGCGGTTGACCTTGAGCCCTTCGTCGTGGACCTGCCGGTCGAAGGCGCACCGCTTCCCTGGGGCAAGCTCAGCCCGGTTGCCGGTGACGCCGCATTCCGCTTCATCGAAAAGGCGGTGCGGGATGCGGAAGCCGGCGCCATCGGTTGCATCGTCACCGCACCGATCAACAAGGAAGCGCTGAACCTTGCCGGCCATCACTACGACGGCCACACCGGAATGCTGCGCAGCCTGACGGGCTCGAAGGCTGCTTACATGCTGCTCGCCTCCGAACGTCTCAAGGTCATCCATGTCTCGACGCACGTCTCGCTCCAGGAGGCGATCCGGCGCTCCACGACCGAGCGGGTACTTGCCACCATCAAGGCTGGCGACGCACATCTGAAACGCATCGGATATGCGGCGCCCAGGATCGCGGTCGCCGGCGTCAATCCCCATTGCGGCGAGAACGGCCTTTTCGGCACCGAGGATGACGAACAGATCGCACCTGCGGTCGAAGCGGCACGGGCGGAAGGCATCGATGCCTATGGTCCGATCTCGGCCGACACCGTGTTCCACCGCGCCTATTCCGGTGGCTTCGACCTTGTCGTCGCCCAGTATCATGACCAGGGACACATCCCGGTCAAGCTCGTCGCCTTCGACACCGCCGTCAACGTCTCGGTGGACCTGCCGATCGACCGCACCTCGGTCGACCACGGCACGGCTTTCGACATCGCCGGCAAGGGCATCGCCAACCACGGCAACATGAACTCCGCCATCGCCTATGCCCGCAAGCTGGTGTCTGGCGCAGCCAAGCGAGGATGACGCCATGACCACCACTCAGATCACGCTTCACCAGCCTCGCCGCCTCGTCGTCGGCGCAGGCACGATCGCGCAGGTCGGCGCCTGGGCCGCCGATGCCCAATCGATCCTCGTGATCGCGACGCCGATCACCGCCAGCTTCGTCGACCGCATGAAACTCAAGGGCCGCGTCGCAGTATTCGACGCCATCCCCGGCGAACCCGATATCGCAACGCTGAACGCCGCCCTTGAGACTGCACGCCAACAAAAGCCGGACCTGATCGTCGGGCTGGGCGGCGGCTCGGTTCTCGATGTGGCCAAACTGGTCGCCGTGCTTTGGAATTCCGTGCAAACGCTTGCCGATGTGGCCGGACCCAACAGGGTCGCCGGCCGCAGCACGCGGCTCGTCCAGGTCGCCACCACGGCCGGGACGGGCTCGGAAGCAGGGATCCGATCGCTGATCACCGATCCGGAAAAAGGCAACAAGATCGCGGTCGAAAGCCCGCACATGATCGCCGATCTCGCCATCCTCGATCCGGAACTCACCTATTCGGTGCCACCGGCGGTAACTGCAGCGACGGGGGTGGACGCCATGGCGCACTGCGTCGAGGCCTTCACCAATCGCCGTGCCCATCCGATGATCGACGGTTTTGCCCGCATGGGCTTCAGGCTTGTCGGCAAATACCTGGCGCGCGCCGTCAAGGATGGCACCGATACCGAGGCGCGCGAAGGCATGATGCTTGCCTCCTATTACGGCGGCATCTGCCTTGGGCCGGTCAATACGGCAGCCGGCCACGCAATCGCCTATCCGCTCGGCACAAGGCTTCGCCTGCCACATGGCCTGGCCAACGCCATCATCTTCCCGCATGTGCTGGCGTTCAACCAGACTGTTACCGTCGACAAGACCGCGGAAGTCGCACAGGCGCTCGGCCTTGGCGACAACCTCGCAGCGCGCGAACTGCTTTCCGCGGCCCGTGGCTTCTGCCACGATCTCGGCATCGAAATGTCCCTTGCCGCCCATGGCGCGAAACCGGATGACCTGCCGCTCTATGCGAGCGAGGCCCACGCCAACCGTCGTCTCATGGACAACAATCCGATCGACATGAGCGTCGAGGACGTGCTGGCCGTTTACAGGTCAGCCTTCTAGCCCACCCCACCATCGACACAGAACCAGAGCCCCGGCCAAGCGCCGGGGTTAGTATTTGCCGTTTGCGGTGCTATTTGGTCGCCAGGAAGAGGCGTTCGCGCGAACCCGAGAGATGATCATGCATGAGTTGCTTTGCCTTCGCTGCCTCGCGTGAAGCGATGGCCTCGGCAATCGCCTCGTGCTCGGCAAAGACCCGTGTCAGCCCCGTGGTCTCGCGCTTGACGGAGGCGCCATGAAACCGCATCCCGACGGCGATGTGGTCCTTGAGCGCTTCCATGGCCGTGAAGAAATAGCTGTTCTGCGCGGCGCGCGCGATCGCGAGATGAAACTGGAAATCCGCATCCTCGCGGTGCGACTGGCGGTTGGTCGCGTCCCGCATCAGTTCAAGCGCCCGGCGAATGGCCGCCAAGGTGCCCGCGTCGTGACGCTCCGCTGCGGCCGCCGCCGCCGCCGGCTCGACGGTCAGGCGAAACTCGTAGCAATTGAGAAGATCGGCGACGTTCTCGAGTTGACCGAAGCCAAGCGGCTCGCGCATGCCGACGGCGCGTACGAAGCTGCCTGCGCCCCGGCGCGAATAGATGAAGCCCTGTTCGCGCAGCCGCTGCAGCGCTTCGCGAATGATCGGGCGGGAGACCTCGAATTCGCTGGCGAGATCGTGTTCGGTCGGCAGGCGCTCGTCAGGCTTGTATGCGCCGGATTTGATCGCACGATGCATGCGCTCAAAGACGACATCGCCAAGGCTCTTGCGTGCAGTTCCGGTCTCCAGTCCCATTTACGATCCCATCTTGCGGAGAGACGCCTCGGCGACCTGCTTCAGCGTGTCCGGCGAACCGAATCCACCGGATTTGGCAATGATGCAACGTCCTTCGACTTCAGCCAAGCCCAGGCCCGGCAGGCATTCACCGAGCAGGCGGAAACGCTGGATATTCATCTTCCTCAAGACCGCCTCCGCCGTAGCACCGCCGGACAAGAGCATTGTACCGACCGATCGAGCGAGGTTCGGACAGATACTTTCGGCAAGCGCCTCGGAAACCTCTTCGGACGAAACTTCCGCTTCGCCTGCGACAGCCTGGACCAGGGTGATCGCGCTGCCATCGTCTTTCGGGTCGACAAGACGCCCGTTGGGCGCCGCCAGATAGCGTATCGCAACCGAGTGGCGCAGTGCGTCGATCTGGGCAAGTGTGATGGGGTCGCGAGATCCGATGACGAACAGGGCTGGACCGCCAGAAATTTCGGCGGCGTGCGCGGCCGCGTCGCCGGTCATGTGTTGGGCAAGCGCCTCGGCAAGGCCACGCGCCCCCACCAACAGGTCGACGCCAGTCCGCTCGGCATGCTCAAGCGCCGCGCGCATCTCTGCCGCGGTGGACGTATCCGGAATGATGGACCGGGCCGCATGCCGACCTAGCCTTTCTCGAACGGAAATGGGCGCGTCGACCCCAAAACCACGAACGCAACCGTCTGTCACGTATCGACCAAATGCCGGAATGGCCGGAGCCACCAAGGCGGAACGGAACGTCACGGCGTCAAGTTCGGCGGCTATATGGCCCTTCAGGCGCGAGTCGACCTTCTTGAAGAGCCGCGCTTCAGGCGGCAGACCGGCAAGGGCTGCCGCCGCGCGCTGGCCTGCAGCTTCGCCGCTCAGTTCACGCGAGCCGAGATTGATTGAAAGAACATCGGGCTTTAGCCGGAGCGCGCTGTCAATGGCCTCGCCCACCAGGGCGACCTCGACATGCATGCCTCGTGCGGCAAACGGCGCGGCGGCGTCGAGCGCTCCCGTCAAATCATCAGCGACAATGGCCAACATGGTAGAAGCCCGTAAATTTGTTGTTATCTTTATAACCACATCAAACATTGAAATGTCAATGTTTTTTGAGATTGATTTTACAAATCAATGCCGTTCCCTGGGCAAGGAAGTGCACGGGATTCATCTGCCCTGCACGCGTTCGCGATGAAGCTTCGGGCGGCACTGCCAGCACCCTGCTACGTGCTTCGACCAAGAATGCTTGCGCGCTTCTCAAGCTTGACCAGAATCGGGATTGGGATTCTGATTGCTGCCGCAATGCCTTAAGGTCGCCCTGATCTTCAGAGCAAAAAACCGAAGGCGACGATTGGCCGGCGCGCTACCGCGCAAGCTTGGCCAAGCCCTTGGCGAGGATCCGCCCGGTCGGCCGCCCGGTCGGCGAGCCCCCTGCCTGCTCCAGCGTCAACTCGTAAAGCTGACCGTCACGGGGCGGTTGCAAGACTGGTCCTTCCAAGCGCACTGACCTTGCTGTGTCGACGAGGCCCAGCGATACCGGCCCGATTTCGCGAGACGGCAGCGTCCAGGCCTGGATGGTCTTGCCCGGCGGAACGTCAAAATCCACCAGCATTCGGACCGTCGCGCTTTCGTTTCCGAAATCTTCGACGATCGCCTGCACCTCCCCACGGTCATTGACCAGGACGGCAACGACCACCGGGTCGATCGTTCTCATCAGGCTGAAGGAAAGTCCGACGGCCAGGATTACCGTTGCGGCGATGGCGGCGACCGCGATTTTTCGCCAGCCGTTTGTGCGGTTGTCGTTGGCCGGCAGTGCCGGGTCGATGGCGGCTGGTCCTGCCTGTGGTGGCAGGGAGGCCTCGATGCGGCCCCACAGATCGTCACGAACGGGCACAGCCTCGGCTCCAGCGTCCAGCGGCAGGAAGCGCTCGCGGCTGGCAGCGATTGCCGCCACCAACAGAGGCTCGCGCTCCATATCGGCCTCGATCGTTACCGCTTCGGCTGCGTCGAGCAGGCCCAGCACGTACTCGTCGGCGAGAGCCGCATAATCTCGCTCACCGGTCATGCCATACACTCCCGGAGCGCCGAAAGCCCGCGCCTGATCCAGGACTTCGCGGTCCCGAGCGGTACGCGCAGACGACCGGCGATCTCGCCGTGGGAATAGCCGTGCACATAGGCCATGAGGATGCCGCGCCGCTTCGTTTCGTCAAGCGCACCCAGGCAGTGGTAAAGACGGGAGCTTTGATCTAGCTGGTACCAGGCGGCGATGACTTGATGCGCCTGCTCACGCTCACGCAATGCGTCCACTTCCTCAATGGTTAGCTCGCGACTGCTATCGCGCAGCAGATTGAGGGCGCGGTTGCGGACAATCGCATAAATCCAGCCGCGTGCAGATCCGCGATCTGGCTGGTACTGATGCGCATGCGTCCAGAGTCGGATGAAACTCTCTTGCACCACCTCCTCTGCAAGATCCCGTCGCCGGACAATGCGCTCGGCAATCGCGACCATCCGTCCGGCCTCCCGGTCGAAGATCAATCGCAGCGCCGTCTTGTCGCCTTTGGCACAGCCGGCAAGTGCGCTGGCGAGATCGTCTGCACCGGGTGTCATCAACATACAGAACTCTCCCCTCAAGAACGTCGAGCGCGAGCACTCAATCTCTATACGCGCCGACCAGCCCCTTAGATGCAGGCGGAGAATTTTTTTCGCGTCACTGCATCCAGGCGCACCCGGCGCGGGGTCTTCATGAGAGGAAGTCGCGGCGCAAGCAGCCGGACGACTTTCAAACGCGTCACCGCAACGGGAGAAAGACATGAAACCCATTTGCTTCGCCCTGATCGCATCGACAACAATTGCGACGACCTCGAGCATCACCCTCGCCGCCCCGGTCCTGGGCCTGACCGGCGACAAGACGCTCGTGATGTTCGATACGGAAAAGCCGAGTGCCACCAAGACGATGGATGTGACCGGCGTCGACAAGCTGGTCGGCATCGATTACCGCCCGGGTACCAAGACCGTGATTGGCGTCACGCCGGATCACGCGATCGTCTCGATCGACCTTCAGACGGGCGCAGCCACGCAAGTCGCAAAGATGGACAAGATGCTGGCGATGTCAGAGGCTCCGGTCGTCGTCGATTTCAACCCTGCGGCCGATCGCCTTCGCTTCATGACCGGTACGACCAACCACCGCGTTCATCCAGACACCGGCGCAGTTACCGTCGATGGTACGCTCGCCTTCGAGGAAAGCGACATGCACAAGGGAGAGACCCCGAACATCGTTGCGGCCGGCTACACCAATTCGATCGGCAAGCCGGAAAAGACGGCGATGTACAATATCGACGCCACGATCGGCGCGCTCATCCAGCAGACCAAGCCGAACGACGGCACGCTAAAGGCGATCGGCAAGCTCGGCCTCAAGGACATGCCGGCGACCTACGCCTTCGACATTCAAGGCATGGCGGACGGCAGGAACAGTGCCTATCTCGTCGCCAACAAGGCGCTCTATACCATCGATCTGGAGACCGGGGCGGCAACCGAGGTCGGCACGATCACCGGGCTGGAAACGGACGTGCGCGACATTACGGTGCTTCCGGCAATGTGAAGCACATGGACGGGGCGGGGTGCCATGTCCCGCCCCCTTTTTCTAAAGCTCGGCGCTCGTCTTCTGAACCGGCCAGGTCACAGCATCCCCCGCAAACAAAGCAAGCCAAACAACGAAAGGCTGAAGCGGCAGCCTGACGCCATGATAGAGCCACTGCCATGGAGAAACGTCCGGTGCGCTCAGGCTGTCGAATGCGTGCTTGATGTTGGCCGGGAAGACCAGGACCGCATAAAGCGCAAGGGCGATACCGGCATATTTTCGAAGAGACGGCACGAAAAGGCCGATGGCGCCGGCGATCTCGCAGAAGCCCGTCAGCAGGACGACGTCTGGCGCGCTCGGCACCCAAAGGGGCGTGATGGCGAGGAACGGCGCCGGAAAGGTCACGTGCAGGACGCCCGCCGTCGCATAGAGCGCGAACAAGCCAGCCCTGCATCTGCTGCGCCAGACGTCAACGTTCGTCATCTGCCGCGATCCGCAGTTCGATCGTCCTCGCCTCGGCGTTCAGGTCCACTCTTCGTCCGCCGACACTTTCGATCGCCGCAATCGCCAGATCGCGCGCGACGTAGTCTGACTTGTGGCCAAGATTGCGGACGACGAAGAGACGGGCGCCGCGGATGTCGCGCGCGAGGTGCCGCGCATGCACAACAGGCGAAACGATGCTGTCGGCATCCCCCGTGATGATCACCGTCGGCACCCTGATCTTGCGGTACCCGCGACTTGCCGTCCGGGCCCAGCCGTTGAGCGCGGCCACTTCCTGCGCATTGTGCCGGAAGGTGCCCGGCCTGAGGACCTGCAGAGTTCGAGCCTCGCGGATATAGTCTTGCGGCATTCTGTTGGGCGAAAACGTCGCCGAGGTCGCGCTTCGGATCGCAAGCAGCCCGATTGGCGGCGCGATCAGGCTGCTGAAGAGCGCGCCCGTGACAGGAACGGCTGCCGCGTCATAGTACCAGGCGATACCGCCTTTCCAGGGATAGACTGCCGGTGAAAGGAAAACGAGGCCGACAACTCTGTCTGGATGCCGCACGGCAAGAGCTGCCGCGATTGCCCCGCCGAAAGAGTGGCTGACGACGATCGCCTTACGAATTCCACGCCTTTCCATCAGGCTTGCGATGGCATCCGCCTGTCCGTCGGGCAGGATGTTTTCAGGTCCGCCGACATCGGAATCGCCATGTCCCGGGCGGTCAACGAACAGGAGCGCCGCTCGTCCTTCAAGCTTGTCTCGAAACGAATACATGGGGTCGTACAGACTGGCGCTCGCTCCGTGGATGAACAGGACCGGCGGCAAGTCAACCGTCTTGTGCGGCCTCAACAGCACGCTGTTGAGCATGACACCGCCACCGACATCAATGCGAACCGCCTCTTCGTCGCCCGCCATCGAGCGCGCCGCACTCAAAAGCGCCCCGAGCAAAAACAACCAGAACCCGGCAATCAAGGCTATCGGACGGACGTTCATCGCTTCCCGGAAGATTGTGGACCTCTGGAGCAAATACGTCTGCGAGACGCCAACGGTTTCATTTCGAAACCTGGAATTCAGACAAATGTTGAACGCCGCCTTTGGCCTCATGTCATCGAGCCTGCGCGAGGCCAGAGATGCCGCGCCCCCACCTGGTCAAGGATGATACCAGCAGCCAGATACAGGCGCTGTCGCTTCACTTGTCCATGATCCCGCATGAACAGGCCCCCTTCATTCCTCCGCGTCGTGACGTGCCGGTATTCCCCTCATCGCAAAATCCGGCTATATTGAATGAACGTTCAGCAAAAATGGAGACCGTGATGAACGAACTGTTCCGCGACATTGCCGTTCCGAACGACTGGGATCGCCGTGGGCTGCCTGGATGGTGCTACCACAGCGACGCCCTGCTCGAACTGGAGAAGGAACACGTCTTCAGGCAGCATTGGCAGATCGCCTGTCACGTCTCCGACGTGCCGGAACCGGGCAACTACGTCACCATGGACGTCGTTGGCGAGCGGGCGCTGATTCTGCGCGGCCAGGACGGCACGATCCGCGGCTTCCACAACATCTGCCGGCACCGCGGCTCCCGCGTCGTGGCGGACGACAAGGGCACCTGCCGCAATGCGCTCGTCTGTCCGTTCCACGGCTGGGTCTACAATCTCGACGGGACGCTGCGGGGTGCGGCGCGGCCGCGCTCGTTCCCGCCGCTCGACAAACAGGCCTTCGGGTTGATCCCGCTTGAACTCGAAGTGTGGATGGGCTTCGTCTTCATCCGCTTCCGGCCGGGTCCGCAGCCTTCCGTCGCCGAGCTCATGCGGCCTTTCGCCGAGGAACTCGGCCAGTATGGAACCGAAGCGATGGTACCGACGGAGGGCATCTGGACCCATGAGAGCCCCGTCAATTGGAAATCGGTGCGCGACGTCGACAACGAAGGCTACCATGTCGCCATGGCGCATCCGGCGCTGCAGGACCTCTACGGCTCAACCTACTATGACGAGCCGTTCGTCAACGGCCTCTGCCGCTCCTTTGCGACCTACAATCCGCATGCGGGCCGACGCTGGAGTGTCCGCCAATACGTAAACATCGCGCCGGAAGCATCACACCTGCCGGAGGGGCTGCGCAAGGCCTGGATCTATTTCGGCCTCTTCCCAAATGCCGTCATCGCCGTGACGCCGGAGAGCGTGCAGTTCTATCAGGAGTTTCCGCTGTCGACCGGCAAGACGCTGTTGCGCGGTGCGATATATCGCTACCCGAACGAAACGCGTCAGCAGCGGCTCGCCCGCTACCTCGCCTTCCGCATCGATCGCGACACACAGTCCGAGGACGTGCAGCTGACGATATGGTCAAATGAGTCGATGACCTCGAAAGCATTTGGCGGTTTCTATCTGTCGGATCTCGAATATGGCGTGCGCACCCACCATGACCATCTGCGGGCGGTTCTGCCTGTCATGACAATGGAGCAGGCGCCACGCGAGGATGAAATGGCGACGCTCAACGCGGCATTGACCGCCCGCTGAACAAACCAAAAAAAGAAGGGCCGGAGATTATCCGGCCCCTGAAATCGGCCCTGCCGGGGAATGCTGGCAGGGCCGAGGCATTTCTGGATGTGCTTATGACGTTCGCCCGCTCAGCCCTTCCAGAGCCCCTCGCGCACGAGCTCGTCCATCGTCCGGCGAATGCTGACATCGAGGATCTCGGCCATGTCGTCGATCTGGCCTGTGGTGATCGTCAGTGGCGGCGACATCACGCACATATTGATCAGCGGCCTAACCAGCAGCCCGAGCTCCTGGCAGTGCCGGTCGATGCGTTTTCCCACTTCGAGATCGAGCGTCAGCGGGTTGTTGCTGACCCGGTCCGCGACACATTCGACGCAGGCCATCAGCCCGAGCCCGCGCACCTCTCCAACGAGCGGCAACGCCTCGAGCCGCTTCAGCGCCCCTTGGAAATGGCCGGAGATCGCTCGGGCATGGTCGAGCAGCCCGTCTTCCAGAATATCGAGATTCTTGAGCGCCACCGCACAGCCGATCGGGTGGCTGGAATAGGTGAGACCGTGGGCGAACATCGCGTCGGAATGGTTCGACTGGCGCAACGCTTCGAGAAGCCGCGACGAGATCATCACCCCGCCAAGCGGGAAATAGCCCGAAGTGACCCCTTTGGCGAAGGTGATCATATCAGGCTCGATCGAAAACGCGGCCTTCGAGGCAAAGACCTCGCCGAGCCGGCCGAAGGCCGTCACCACCTCGTCGGCAATGAAGAGGATGTCGTTGTCCGTGCAGAGCGCCCGCATGCGCTGGAGATAGCCCGCCGGCGGCACGATGACGCCTCCCGACGCCATGACAGGCTCGGCGATGAAGGCACCGATCTTCTCGGCGCCGCGCTCTTCGATAACCGCGCGGAACTCGGCCACGAGAAAATCGCAGAACTCTTGTTCGGACTGGCCAGCCGGGCGGCGGAACGGGTTCGGACAGGTAAGCTTGATCACCTGATCCGAAGCGCTGTCCATCCAGTCGTGATCTCGCGGACGACCGTTGAGCGAGGCCGAGAGATAGGTCGAGCCGTGATAGCCGCCCTGGCGCGAGACGATCAGCTTCTTTTCCGGCCGGCCGCGCACGTTGTTCATGAACTGCATGAACCGCAGCGCCGTCTCGACCGCCGAGGACCCGCCGGTCGTATAGAACACATGGCCGAGATCGCCGGGCGCGTGACCGGCAAGCCTTTCGGCGAGCTCTACCGAGGGCGTGCTCGTCGTGTACCAGGGCGAATTGTAGGAGAGCGCCAGCGCCTGGTCGTGCAGAACCTGAGCGAGTTCCGCGCGGCGATGACCGACGTTGACGCACCACATGCCCGCAGGGCCGTCGATCAGGCGGCGGCCTTCGCCATCCGTCACATAGATCCCCTCGCCGCTCTTAATCGCGCCGCGGGATTCGGCGCCGATGCTGCCGGCCACCGGCCAGGGCTGGACGAGATGCCGTGCGGCGAGTTCAGAGATTTCGTCGGCCCCTTCATTGTGCATATCTGCCGGATCGCGCTTCGCAGCCATCACGAAATCTCCCATTAATATGACGACAAAAGCCACTCAATCGCATGATATTAATCGATAAACTTTCTTTTATTGAATGGCTGTTCAATCAATATTGCAGAAATTCCGCTTGCGTTCAATCCCGATTTGCGTTTTGCTAATCAAGGGAACACCAGAAGGCGGATACCGCCACGGGATGGATTGAATGACGCGATCGCTGCATTTCCAGTGTCCACGCTCGACGCACTGCGCGAGGGCACGCTGATGGCGGTATTGCCGGGCATCGAAGTGAAACACCGGCCCTCGGCCCCGTTGAAAAGCCGGACGCGCTGGATCGCCAGCGAAGAGGCGAGCGGCCTCGCTCTCATATCGCCGACACTGCTTTACGCGCTTGCCCTGCTCTTCCTGCCCGTCCTGATTGTCATCGCCTACAGTTTCTGGACCCAGGACTATCTGACGATCGACCGCACCTTCACTCTTCAGAATTACCGCACTGCGCTCGGCGAGCCGATCTACCAGGATCTGCTCCTTCGCTCGCTGGTCATTTCGCTGGTCGTGAGCGTGGTGACCGTCACCGTTTCCTACCCGATCGCCTGGTTCATCTCCTTCCACGGCGGGGTCCACAAGAACCTCTGGCTGTTCCTGATCACCGTGCCCTGCTGGACGAGCTACCTGCTGCGCGTGATGTCCTGGAAGGTCATCCTCGGCTATGGCGGCGTCATGAACACCGGGCTTCTTTCGGTCGGCCTGATCGACAAGCCGCTGACGACGCTGCTCTACAATTCCAATGCGGTGGTCATCACCCTCGTCCACAGCTGGGCGGCCTTTGCGATCCTGCCAATCTACGTGTCGCTCGAAAAAGTCGACCGGTCGCTGATCGAGGCGGCGCACGATCTCGGCGACAACAAGCTGATGAGCTTCCTGCGCGTCACGCTGCCGCTGTCGTTGCCGGGTGTCATCTCCGCCTTCCTGATCGTGATGATCCCGACCGTCGGCGATTACGTCACGCCGAAGCTGGTCGGCGGCAAGGACGGAGTGATGATCGCGACCGCCATCCAGGCGCAATTCGGCAAGGGCGCCAACTGGCCGCTCGGCGCCGCCCTTTCGGTCACAACGATGGTCGTCGTCTCGGCGATGGCGGGGCTCGTCGTCCTGCTGCTCAAGCTTCTGGTGAGGGTAACCAAATGAGCGGTCGTCACGGCATTCCGAAGTCTCGCTGGTTGCCCGCCTATGTCGGCCTCTACCTGCTCTTTCTCTATTTCCCGATCCTGCTTCTGCCGATCTTCTCGTTCAACAACGCCTCGACCACGACCTTCCCGCTCGCGGGCTTCACCACCAAATGGTACGTCTCGCTCTGGGGCAATTCTGCCATGCTCGAAGCGGCCCGCAACAGCCTGATCGTCGGCATATCGGTTGCGATCCTCAGCACCGTCCTCGGCATCTGCGCAGCGCGCGCGCTGACCCGCTACCGTTTCCGCGGCAAGAAGCCGGCGACGGGTCTCATCATGGCGCCTCTGTTTCTGCCTGAAATCATCGTTGCGGTATCGCTGCTGATGGTGCTGTTGCAGCTCGGGCTTGAACTCTCGCTCGTCACCGTCATCCTCGGCCAGGTGATCTTCTGCCTGCCCTATGCGATGTCGGTCCTGATCTCCGGCTTCGACGGCTTCGACCGGTCGCTGGAGGAAGCCTCGCTCGATCTCGGAGAAACGGCGATCGGCACCTTCCGCCGGGTGACGCTGCCCGTGGTTGCGCCAGCGATCGTCTCGAGCCTGTTGGTCTCCTTCACCGTATCGCTCGACGAGTTCATCCTTGCCTTCTTCCTCTCAGGCACCGAGCCGACGCTGCCGGTCTATATCTGGGGGCAGTTGCGCTTTGCCGCCAAGCTTCCGGGCGTGCTGGCGCTTGGCAGCCTGATGCTGCTGATATCGATCCTGCTTCTTACTCTTTCTGAAATCATCCGCCGCCGCGCCGAACACAGGCTCAGGGCACAGGGAGCGCAGCATGCTTGATAAACCCATGATCGCGATCGACGGCGTCAACAAGTTCTACGGCATCTACAAGGCGCTCGACAACGTCTCACTCGACATTGCAGCCGGCGAGTTCTTCTCGCTGCTCGGGCCGTCGGGCTGCGGCAAGACCACGCTGCTGCGCTCGATCGCCGGCTTCGACACGCCGACCGAGGGCGATATCCGCATCGATGGGCAATCGGTGATCGGCGTGCCGCCGAACCGGAGGCCGACCAACATGGTCTTCCAAAACTATGCGATTTTCCCGCATCTCGACGTCGAGGAAAATGTCGCCTACGGGCTGAAGCGGCTGAAGCTCGATGCCGCCGACGAGCGCCGGCGCGTCACCGCAGCGCTTGAACAGGTGCGGCTCGGTCATCTCGGCAAGCGCCGGGCGCATGAACTGTCGGGCGGCCAGCGCCAGCGCGTGGCGCTGGCGCGCGCGCTGGTGATGCGCCCGAAAGTGCTTTTGCTCGACGAGCCGCTGTCTGCGCTCGACAAGAAGCTGCGCGAGGAGATGCAGGTGGAGCTGCGCACGCTGCAGCGCGCCGTCGGCATCACCTTCATCCTCGTCACCCACGATCAGTACGAGGCGCTGGCGCTTTCCGACCGCATCGCCGTGATGTTCGGGGGCCGGATCGCCCAGGTTGCGACACCGAAGGAAATCTACCAGCGCCCGAACACCCGCCAGGTCGCCGACTTCCTCGGCGGCATGAATTTCATGAAGGCCCGCGTCACCAACGAGACGGCGACCCGTATCTCCGTCGAGACCCCGCGCTTCGGCGGCGTCACGGTCGACAAGCCACTCGGCTTCGTCGCCCGCAACGGCGCAGCGACGATCGGCATAAGGCCGGAGCGGCTAAGAGTTCTCTGGGACGATGCCCGCTCGGACTTCGAGGTTGCGGGCAAAGTCGTCGATCGACACTATTTCGGGGAAATCACCCACCTGATCGTCGATATCCCGGGCCTCGAACAGCCGCTCTCAGTTTCGGAAACCAACAATTTCGGCGCTGACGACATCCCGGTCGGCGATACCGTGCGGCTTGCCTACGATCCGGATGCGCTGGTCGCAGTCGCCGACTGACGGAGTTGCGACCGCGGGCCGTGCGACACGGCCCGCAGATTAGCGGGCTAATAGCCCGACTTGATCTTCTCGAATTCCGCGATCATGCGCTGACGCAGTTCTATCGGCATCGGCGACTGGAACAGCGTGTTGGCGAGGAACTTCGAGACATCCGCATAACCCTTGTCGGCAAGGATCTTCTGATCGACCTGCGCCATGCCGCGAGCGTTCGCATGACCGTAACCCCAGGACTCGACCATATAGGACGTGATTGCCGGATCGGAGATCGAATTGAGGTAGTCATACTGCTCGTCGACAGGCGCTTGCGCCCCCTTGAGCCGGACGTAGCCGCAAACCCAGGTCGACAGCCCCTCGGTCGTGTCCTTCTTGATCGCCGCCGGAACGCCGTCGGCCTGCAAGGTCGTCGCTGTCTCGTTCCAGGCCCAGGCGAGATCGACCTCGCCGCTAGCGATCGCCTGGCTCAAGTCGGTGTTGTCGGTCCAGTAGAGGCGCACGTTCTTGTGCACTTCGCGCAGGAAATCGGAGGCCTGCTTGAACTGCTCGTCGGTCATCGTCGTCCAGTCCTTGACGCCGATGGCGAGGCTCGCCAGCGCATAGGCGTCGTCGACATTATCGCCGATCGAGACCCGGTCCTTGAACTTCGGGTCGGCAAAAGCCTTGAGCGACTTGACCTCATCCTCCTTCACCGTGTCGGTCCGGTAGGTGAGCACTGTGTTGCCCCATTCGAAGGGCAGCAACCAGGCCTTTCCATCAGGCGTCGTCACCAGCCCCTTCATCGCGGCGATCGCCGGATCGATGTCGTTCCAATAGGTGAGCTTGGAGGTGTCGAGCGGCTCGATCAGCCCGGCTTCACGCCATTTCGCCACGCTCTGCGAACAGGGATGGGCAAGGTCGGCCTTGAAACCGGAGCGCAGCTTCTGGAACGCCTCCTCCTCGTCGCCGAAGAAACTGAAGTCGGGCTCGTCCCCATGTTTGGCGGTGTAGGAGGGATGGAAAGCCGGATCCTCGTAGCCGGACCAGTCGAAGATCGTGAGGTTTTCGGCAGCAAGCGCCGGCAGGGCGGTGGTTCCGACAAGCGAGGCGATGAAGGCGCCTCCCAAGATGTGCCTGCACGCGTTCACCAATGTCATTGCCAACCTCCTCTATCCGGCCGTTCCGGCGTTGTCGTTCCCTATTTCGGCCCTTCCCGGGTGAAATGCTTCGGAAAGGCGACGAGCAGATACTCGACAGCCGCCGAAAACGCCTTTTCGCGCGTCAGCCCGTCGCCCATCATCAGCCGCAGCCACAGCCCTTCCATCGATGCGCAGAGCGCCAGCGTCATGCCGTCGGGCTCATAGGCATAGTCGCCTTCGTCCTTCAGCGTCTGGCAGAGCGCCAGGAAAATATCCTGATACTTGACGTCGCGCGCACCGCAGAGCGCCTGATAGGTCGGCCGCGACTTGGCCTCGCCCCAGAAGGCGCACCAGGCCGCCAGCTTGCGCTTGGTGCAGATCTTGCGGTCGAAATCACAGGCGACGAGCGCCCAGAGTTGCGCCGCTGCCTTGTCGCCCGCCTTTTCCAGCGCCGCGCCCCAATTGGCCGCATACTCGTCCGCCATGAACTGCAGCGTGGCGATCAGCAACTTTTCCTTGCTCTCGAAATGGAAGTTGACGATGCCGCGCGACAGGCCTGCGCCATCGGCGACATCGGCGAGCGTCGTTTCCGAATAGCCGCGCTTTGCCAGCGAATCGATCGTCGCCTCGATCAGCTGCTGCCGCCGCGTCTCCTTCGAGGCCTTGCGCCCACGCTTTTCCGTGTCCGCCGCTTCCCGCACTTCTGGGCTGAGTTTCATCCGTACCGCCGTCTCGTTCTTCTTCAGACGCAGATGCATGTCATGCCCCGCGCGGCATCGGCTTGATGCCACGCAGATGAGTGGGACAATGCTCACCACTGTCAAGCACCTTCTGCATGGCCGTCCAGGTCCGGATATTCTTGGCGACATAGGCCTCGCCGACCGCCGCCACGGCGGCCGAATGCAGAGTTCCCTTAAGGCGTGAAAGCTCCTGCCGCGCCACGTCGCGATACCAATCATTGCGGCTTTCGGCCCGCGTCTCCCCGAAGCCTGCATCCTTCATGGCCGCGAGATAGGTTGCGGCGGACGCCATGCCGAAACTCAAGCCCTCGGCCGCGAGATAGGCCTTCATGTCGCCTGAGGGTTCGCCATCGTGGGCGATCAACCAGTCGGAGGCCGCAAAGGTGCCGCCCGGCGAAAGCACGCGAAAGATCTCGGAAAACATCTCCCGTTTGTCGGGCACGTGAACCAGCGCGTCCTTGGAAAAGACCACGTCGAAACTGCCGTCGACGAAGGGCAGCCTGCCGGGCGGCGCCTGGATGAAGGAGACACCGGCGAGACCGGCGCGGTCAGCAGCCTGCCGCGCATGCGCGATCACCGGCGCCTCGACATCGAAGCCCGCAATCGCCGCCGGCCGATAGGTTCGAGCGATATGCAGCGTCACGCCACCGGCGCCGCAACCGAGGTCCAGGACGCGCTTGCCTGCCAGTTCGACGCCGTCGAGCACGCGGTCGACCTCCTCGGGACCGCCGGGCGAGAGGTAGCCCTCCCCCCACAGTACCTGAAGAAAACGGATCGCCGTATCGTCGTATTCGACGGCGTGCCCCGCTTCTCGATCGACCGATGACATCCAAGCTCCTTGCCATATCAACCCTTGCTAAAAATCCTATCGCATTATCAGAGGATTGCAACATATTTGCTGAACGCTCATTCAAAATGGATGGACAACATTCTGCTTTCCGTGTCATTTTTTGATCAACGACAAGGGGAGCCACATGAAAAAATACGACGTGGTGATGATCGGAGGGGGGCACAACGGCCTGGTCGCCGCCTGCTATTTGCAGCGCGCCGGGCTGAATGTCGTCGTCCTCGAAAAGAACGACTGGGTCGGAGGTGCGGCGACCAGTCGAGAGCTGACGCCCGGCTTCCTTTATTCCAACTGTTCCTACGTCTGCTCGCTGTTCCGGCCGGAAATCATGCGTGACCTCGAGCTGCCGAAACATGGGCTGCAGGTGATCTCCTACGAAGGCGGCGCGGTCCTGACTCGCGACGGAGACTATCTCGCCTCCTATCGCGACCACGATTCCCATCGCCGCGAGTTCGCCCGCTATTCCAAGCGAGACGCCGAGGCCTATGAGCGCTATGCCCGCGACGTTACCCGCCAGTGCCGATTCATCCAGCCGCTCCTGATGCGCACGGCGCCGGACCCGTTCAGCTTCAAGCCGCGCGACATCTCCGAACTCATCTATCTCGCCAAGAAGTTCGGTGAGTTCTCGACGGCCGAGATGGCTGCGACCTTGCGCTTCTGGACCATGTCGATATCAGACTTCCTCGACGAGTATTTCGAGACCGACGTGATCAAGGCCTATCTGGCGCTTTCGGGCATCATCGGCACCGCACTCGGGCCGATGTCGCCGGGTACGGCCTACGTGCTGCTGCACCACTATATGGGCGAGGTCGACGGTTCGGTCGGCGCCTGGGGCTATGCCCGTGGCGGCATGGGCGCCGTTACCAAGGCGCTCGCCTCCTCGTTCCAGGCGTCGGGCGGCACCATCCGCACCGGCGCCGATGTCGCCAAGGTGCTGACCCGCAGCGGCCGCGCCTATGGTGCGCTGCTTGCCGATGGCGAGGAGGTGCTCGGCAATCTCGTCGTCTCCAATGCCGACTTCAAACGCACCTTCCTGAAGCTCGTCGACGAGGATGCCCTGCCCGAGCGCTTCGTTCACCGGGTCCGCCACTTCAAGATGCGCGGTTCCTCCGGCAAGGTGAACATCGCACTCGACAGCCTGCCGGAATTCCCGGCACTGCCGGCCGGTTCTTCCTGCATCCGCGGCGACCTGCACTTCACCGACAGCGTCACCCGCATGGAACGCGCCTATGACGACTGGAAGGCGGGCCGCTGGTCGGCCGATCCCTTCGTCGACATGATGATCCCGACGACGCTCGATCCGACGATGGCACCCCCCGGAAAGCACTTCGTCTCCTGCTTCGTGCAGTACTGTCCGCCAAAGGTTGGAGGCAACGACTGGACCGACGCCGACCGTGACGCCTTCGCCGAAACCGTGATCAAACAGATCAGCGACTATTCGCCGGGTTTTCGCGAGCGCATCCTGCACATGGAAGTGCGCACGCCGCGCGAGATCGAGCAGGAAGTGGGGCTGACGGAAGGCAACATCTTCCAGGGCGAACTCACCTTCGACCAGTTGCTGTTCAATCGGCCGGTTCCGGGCTACGCGCAATATCGCAGCCCCGTGCGCGGTCTTTATATCTGCGGCTCGTCGACCCACCCGGGTGGTGGCGTCATGGGGGCCCCCGGCCGCAACGCCGCTGCCGAGATCCTGCGCGACCTGCGCCACACTTCCTCAAACAAGATGAGCCCGGCCCATGACGTCATTTGATGCCATCGTCATCGGCGGCGGCCACAATGGCCTGACCGCCGCCACCTTCCTCGCCCGCTCCGGCCGCAAGGTCCTGCTGGTGGAAGCCAGCGACACGCTCGGCGGGGCTGCGCGCGGCTATGCCTTTCACCCGGGCTATTCGAGCCCGGGCCTTGCCCACATCGTCAACCGGCTCGATCCCGAGGTGGCTGTCGCCCTCTCGCTCGACGACAAACCCAGCGCGCCGGCGCCGACCGTCGTCCTGTCGCCGGCCGGGCGCCACGCGGTGCTGCGCGGCGGCTACGGCGAGACGATCGATGGCGTTTCCGAAGACGAAGCGAAGCGCTTCCAGGAGATGCGCGGCAAGCTGATCTTCCAGGCCGGCATCCTGAAGCGGTTCCTCAGGCGCCGCCCGCCTGAGGTCGGCGAGATGGCGCTCGCGGATTTTGCGACGCTTGTCGGCGCCGGCCTCGGGCTCCTGCGCAAGGGGCGCGAGGAGAGCCGCGATTTTCTGCGCATGCTGCTGATGAACGTCGCCGATACCGCCGACGAGTATCTGACCGACGACCGGCTGAAGGCGCTGCTTGCCTTCGACGCCACGCTCGGCATCCATCTCGGGCCACGCTCTCCAACCTCGCTGCTCGGCCTCTACTATCGACTGACCGGCGAGATGCAGGGAGTGACCGGCGCGCAGCATGTCGCCGGCAGCGGCGGGCGTTCGACGGCTGCTGCCTTCGAAACGGCGGCGACCCGGGCAGGTGTCACTGTCAGAACCGGCATCAGGGTCGAGCGCATCGTTGCCGATCGAGGCCACGCCACCGCCGTCGTGCTCTCCACTGGAGAAACGCTTGGGGCCGCGGCAATCGTGTCGGCGATCCACCCGAAGGCCACCTTCCTGACACTTGCCGATGCCGCCGAGATCGGCACCGGCTTCCGTCGCGCCGTCGGCAACATCCGCTCAAAGGGCAACGTCGCAAAGCTCGATCTGGCCCTCGACCGCATACCGGATTTTCCCGGCGTAACGGCGGCCGACCTGCGTGGCCGGCTGGTGATCGCGCGGTCGGTCGACCATGTCGAAGAGGCGTTCAATCCGGCGAAGTACGGCCAGTTCTCCACCGATCCGGTGATGGAAATCACCTTGCCGAGCCTCAGTGATCCGTCGCTCGCGCCTTCCGGCGGCTGCACCCTGTCCGCCCTCGTCGAATTTGCGCCTTACGCACTCGCCGACGGCTGGGACAAGGGCAAGCCCGCTTTCCAGAAGATCGTGCTCGATACTCTGGAAAGTTATGCGCCCGGCCTTGGCAGCAGTATCGTGGCGACAAGCCTGCTAACCCCCGTCGACATCGAGGAGCGCTATAACCTGCCGGGCGGGCACTGGCATCACGGCGAGCTCCAGGCCGACCAGCTGCTCGTCAACCGCCCGGTCAACGCAGCGTCGGGCTACGCGACACCGCTTCGCGGTCTCTATCTCGCCAGTGCCGGCTCGCATCCGGGTGGAGGGATTTCCGGCCTGCCAGGCCTGCTTGCCGCCCGCCAGGTCCTTTCGGAGAAACGCGCATGATGATGCATTTGACAGCCCTTCGCCGCGCCGCCCAGGGCCACATCCTAACGCCCCGCCTGGAAACCCCGTTTCATGAACGCCTCGCAGCCCTCAGCGAAACCAACGACTGGTACAGCTGGGCGGGCTACAAGGCGCCGCATTCCATCTTCGATACCGAACTCGAATATTTCGCGATCCGCTCGACCGCGGCGCTGTTCGACATCTCGCCGATGGTGAAATACCGCATTCGTGGCGCGGACGCCGAGCGCTATCTCAACCGGCTGACGCTGCGCAACGTCGCCAGGCTCGGCATCGGCCGCGTGCACTACACCGCCTGGTGCGATGACCATGGCCATGTGCTCGACGATGGAACGCTATTTCGTCTGGGATCGGACGATTTTCGCCTCTGCTGCCAGGAGCGGCATCTTCCCTGGCTTCTCGACAGCGCCGGCGGATTTTCCGCCGAGATCGTCGAGGAGACGAGCGAGATCGCCGCCGTCGCGCTTCAGGGCCCGACGTCCTTTGCGGTCCTCGAAGCCGCGGGTTTTGCCGGCGTCGAAGCGCTAAAGCCGTTCCAGCTCGCGGACTTCCCTCACCTCGATGGCACTGTGACCATTTCGCGCACCGGCTTTACCGGCGATCTCGGCTATGAACTCTTCGTCGATGCCAGAGAAGCGCTGAGCCTCTGGGATCGTCTGTGGACGGCTGGCACCGGTTTCGGCTTGAAGGCGATCGGTTATGACGCACTCAACCGGGCTCGCATCGAAGCGGGCTTCATCGTCGCCAATGCCGATTTCATCACGGCCGAGGCCGCGCTTCGGGCCGACCGCGAACGGATGCCTGACGAAATCGGTCTCGACTGGCTGGTGGATGCGGAGAAGCCTTTCTTCAACGGACGCGACGCCATCTTCCGCGCGCGCGAAAGGACCACGCTGAAGCATGTGCTCGTCGGCCTTGAGATCGAAGGCAACATCCCGGCTGAGGGGGCAATTGTCTATCACCGCGGCAAGAAGGAAGTCGGCCTTGTCACCGCGGCGATCTGGTCACCGCTTGCCAAACGCAACATTGCGATCGCCACTCTTTCACGGCCTTACGGCACACGCATCGTCGACGATCTCTGGGTCGAGATCTATGCGCTGCGGGAACTTCAGTATCAGAAACTCATGAAACGGGCCCGCATCGTCGCCCGGCCCTTCGTCAAGCTCGACCGCCGTTCGGCCAACCCGCCGGGACGGTTCTGAGATCACCGCTATGGACGACGAGACGAAACGGCACTGGGAGATGATCAAGCTGCCGGTCGGCACCGAGTGGTCCGGCCGCGCTCGCTACGCTGCCGCCATGTTCTTCTACCAGCAGGGCCTGATGGATGCCGAGACGCTCGAAGTCTACCGGATCTGTTCTCGTCTCGATGCCGAGGATCCCGCCGCCGTTCTGCG
The DNA here is from genome assembly GCF_035999185.1 of Ensifer sp. GTDB lineage: Bacteria > Pseudomonadota > Alphaproteobacteria > Rhizobiales > Rhizobiaceae > Ensifer. Next base: position 96,300 of record NZ_DASYHB010000208.1, read on the forward strand.
GCGCTACCAGACCGGCCTTGACTGGCTGGTCCGGTTGGAAGGCAGCGGAGATCCGTAATCGTTCGGCCCTCCGGCCTTGCTGCGAATGCGAATGACCCCGCGTTATGCGCCCATCACGCATTCAAGCAATCAGCGTTCAATGACAAAACTCCACGCTCCATCCTGGGTCACACAATTGCCATTGATCTTGGTGGCCCCAGCGTTGAGGAAAGCTGTGCATGTTCCGGTTTCGCCAGTCGCCGTTTCGAATGTGTGCGAAAGATCGCGGCCGGAAATCTTACCCTTGCCAATCGATTGGAAAGTGCCGTTGAGCGCCGTGTGCGTGTATTCGTACTCTGAGCCGGATTGCGTGAAAATAAAACGCGAGCCGTCGTCACTGCGCCACTCCCCGCCGATGTCGACTGTTGACGTGGACGGTATTGGCGTCACTGGATCAGGCTGGGTCTTTGTTACAACCGCGGGCGACGCCGCGACATTAGTCTTCTCGTCGCGGAAGGTCAGTTTGTCGAAGTTGACGATTACGGCGGTCAACAAACTGCCAACGACTGTGATGACCGCTATCCAAACCTGCGTCTTGTTGATTCCCGAGTCTTCGGCCATGTGAATCTCTCTCGGTGAAGACTACACAACGGACTTGAACAATACACGTGCATCCCGGACCTGGCGACCATGCTTCTTCGGTTCCGAAAGCGGCCTTCATCGCCAGCGTTGCGAAACGACTGTGCGCGAGAGCGAGATCTGACCTCAAGCTACCGTCTGATCCGGGCTTGGCGCCGACATCTGGTCCTGTTGTCTCGCAACCCCAAGCAACCATTTGTGGAATTTCTGTCCAAACGGCTTTTCGAGCGCAGCCCGATCCCAAGCCAAGTAATAGCTCTCGGGTAATCTCATGCGAATATCGAAGGGGACGACCAAGGTGCCCGAGGCAACCTCGTCGCTGATCATCGAAACTTGGGCGAGAACGAATCCTCGGCCGTTGACGGCCGCGTCGATGGCACTGCTCGACAGGGTGAAGGAGAGGCCCGAAAACTTCTGGCCACCATCGGCATTGACCAATGTCGCCCAGTCATTCCATTGCGGCGAGGCCTTGTAGTCAGCCTCCCACTCCACGTTGAGCAGTGGAAAGGCGAGGATATCGCGCGGCGTTTCGAGATTACGGCCGGCGATCAGCGTGGGCGAACAGGCAGGCACGATCCAGTCGGTGAATAGATTGGCCACGTGTTCATGGACATAGGAGCGCCGACCGTAGGTGATGCGGAAATCCACCTGCTCGGCACCGATGCGGGGCTCTTGCTCCTGCCCGAGAATTCGCACGCTCGATTCCGGACAGAGCGTCTGCCAATCGAAAATCTTGCGATTGACCCACTTGTTGGCGACAGATGTCAGGGCGCTTAGGACGATCCCCGTCTCGTTGCGCGCACGGGTGAGAACGTTGGCGGCATGCGAAAGCTGCTGGAAGCCTTTCGCGACTTCCCGATAATACAAGCGTCCCCAGGAAGACAGTTCCACCCGCCGCCCGCGCCTCTCCAGCAGCGTCAAGCCGAGACATTGCTCGAGGTTGCGCACCAGCTGGCTCACGGCCCCCGGAGAAACGCCGAGGTCCTCCGCAGCGGCGCTGACAGAACCACATCGCCCGATCGCCTCAAAGGCCTGCAAGCCGCGCAAGGACGGGTTCGGCATCGCAAAGCACTCCTTCAGCCCAGCAAATCGCTATTTAGAAAATCTAAAAAAGAACGCAGGCGCTGGCAACTTGTTGGCACCGAAAAAACGTCGAACATTCGCTTAACAAAACGCAAGGAGAGCGAAATGTTTCTCAAGAATGCCTGGTATGTCGCAGCCTGGGATCACGAGGTCGACCGCGAGTTGAAACCCGTCACGATGCTCGGCGAAAACATCGTCCTCTACCGCAAGCAGGACGGCAAGGTCGCGGCACTCGAGGATGCCTGTCCCCATCGCAAGCTGCCGCTCTCCATGGGGCGGATCAAGGGCGACGACGTCGAATGCGGCTACCATGGCCTTACCTTCGACTGTTCCGGCACCTGCACCCGCGTGCCCGGCGCCGAGCGCATTCCCCATGTGGCCAAGGTACGTTCCTACCCGGTCCATGAGCGCTACGGCCTGCTTTGGGTGTGGATGGGCGACGCCGAGAAGGCCGACCCGAAGGACATCTTCGAAGTCGAGCATTTCGGCGACCCCAGCTGGGGCGTCAATCGCGGCGAGTCGATGACGCTCAACTGCAACTACCTCTACATGACCGACAACCTGCTCGACCCGTCCCATGTCGCCTGGGTCCACCAGTCGTCTTTCGCAAGCTCGGCTTGTGAGGAAACGCCGCTCGAGACGACCGTGAAGGACGACGGCGTCACCGTCTGGCGCTGGATGATCGATTCCGAACCGGCGCCGTTCTATGCGCCCTTCCTGCAATTTGAGGGTAATACAGACCGCAAGCAGCACTACGAAGTGCGCTATCCGAGCAACGCAATCATCAAGGCGATCTTCGCGCCCGCCCACACCGGCGGCGAGGGCCGGCCACTGCCGGACAACACCTTCCTGATGGACAGCTACAACTTCATGACGCCGGTCGATGAAAACCGGACGAAGTACTACTGGTTCCAGATGCGCAACTTCGCGCCCGATGACGTCAAGGTTTCCGAGAGTTTTGCCAAATCCGTGCGCGGCGCCTTCGAGGAGGACCGCGTGGTCCTTGAAGCTGTCCATCACGGCATGGCCAACCAGCAGACACCGAACCTCGACCTGAAGATCGACGTCGGTCCGATGCGCTTTCGGCGCAAGCTGGCCCAGCTGATCGCCGCCGAGACCAAGACCGATGCCGCAAGCGTGGCCGCGGAATAGGGAGCATTTCCGATGCTCGATGCAGCGGCCTCGCGCTTCCGCCCCTTCGAAGTCATCTCGAAGACGCAGGAAAGCGCCACGATCACGTCATTCCGGCTCGCGCCGATTGAACCCCAGCATTGGCGGCCATTCGAGGCGGGTCAGTTCCTGACGATGCGCGTTCCCGACCGCAAGGGCGGACATGTCCTGCGCAACTACACGGTCTCCTCTTCCCCGCGCGAAGAGGGAACCTACCGGATAACCGTGAAGCGTGAGGCGGCACCGTCGCAGGATGTACCTGATGGCCTGAGTTCCTGCTGGCTACATGACGAGATCGAGCCTGGCGCCGTCATCGACATCGACCTGCCGCGCGGTGCCTTCAAGCTCGACGGCGCCAGCACCCGCCCCGTCGTCCTTCTTTCCGGCGGTGTCGGCCTGACACCGACAGTTTCGATGCTCAATATCCTGGCGCGGGAAAGCGACCGCCCGGTCTGGTTCATTCACGCCTGCGACAATGCGGCCGTCCATGCGCTGCGCGAAGAGGTCGAAAGTCTCGCGGCGCTGCGCCCCGGCATCGCGATCCATTTCTGCTATCGCTTTGCCGAAGGCGCAGATCTGGAAGCTGCCCGCTGCCACTCCGCAGGATTTCTGACGCGCGACACGCTTCAGAGCCTCCTGCCGCTCGACGACTACGAGATCTATATGTGCGGGCCGCCGCCCTTCATGCAGGCGCTTTTCGGCATTCTCACCGGTCTTGGGGTGCGCAAGGAGCGCATCGCCTATGAGTTCTTCGGGCCCGCGAGCCTGTTGTCGGAGGCCGGGCAAACGGCGGCGCGCCCCATGACGGCTGCCGTCGCGCAGCCCACGGCAGATACCGACGGCCCGCGCATCGTTCTGAAGAAGTCGGGGCGCAGCCTCGCCTGGGATGGAACAAGCGATTCCATCCTCGCCTTCCTGGAGGCGCAGGGCATCGAGCCTGAATTTTCCTGCCGGGCCGGGGTTTGCGGAACCTGTGAACAGGGGCTCGTCTCCGGCGAGGTCGACTATTTCGAGGAGCCCCTCGACGAGGTGCCGCCCGACCGGGTGCTCTTGTGCTGCACCAAGCCGAAATCCTCGATCGTTCTCGATCTCTGACCACTCAAGAGGGTGCCGTCTCAACCCGATGTCCAAGCCTTGAAGGAAGCTCCGTGACGAAACCGCTTCATACCGAGATCCCGCTCAACCCGCATGTGGCCGCCCTGCCAGCTTACAATGCCGGCATGAACATTGCTGCCGCACGGCAGCAGAGCGGTCGGCAGGACATCGCCGCCCTTGCCAGCAACGAGAACCCGGACGGTTGTTCGCCGCAGGTCACAGCCGCGCTCGCAAACCTTGAGCCCTCGCGCTATTCGGACCCGGCCTGCACGGTGCTGCGCGCGGCACTCGGCCAACGGCTTGGCGTTTCCACCGAACGCATCGTCGCCGGCAACGGCTCGGAGGAGATGATCGCCGCGATCTGTCGGGCGGTGCTGCGTCCCGGCGCGTTCGTCGCGACTGTCTGTCCAGGTTTCGGCCTGCACGAGATCGAGGCGCTTGCCAATGGCGCCAGCGTCGAGAAGGTCGCCATGCGTGCCGATCTAAATTTCGACATTCCGGCGATTGTCGCCATGCTCGAGCGCAACCCGGCGATTTTCTTCCTCTCCTCCCCTTCCAATCCGGTCGGTCCGGCGCTCGATCCCGGCGGGTTGGCGCGCATTCTCGCGGCCGTCAGGCATGAAACGCTTCTGGTGCTCGACGAGGCCTATTTCGAGTTCACGGACGAAGACATGCCCGATGGGCTTGCCGCGCTCTCGGCGACGAACCTTTCCTGGGTGGTTCTGCGAACCTTTTCAAAAGCCTATGGGCTTGCGGGCCTGCGCGTCGGCTATGCGGTGACCTCCGATGCCCGTCTGGCGCGGGCCATGAGTGCAGCCAAAACTCCTTTCAACGTCAATGCCGCAGCCCAGGTGGCAGCCGTCGCCGCGCTCGACGACGACGCCTGGATGCAGTCTTCGGTCGCAAGACTGAAGCGCGAGCGCGAGCGCGTTGCAGACACCGTCGCCGCAATGGGGCTTTCGGCGGCCCGGTCGCAAACGAACTTCCTGTTCATCGATGTCGGGCGGGAGAGCCGGAGCGCGTTCGATCATTTCCTGTCCAGGGGGATCATCGTCAAGCCGTGGAAGGAGGAGGGCTACGGCACCTTCATCCGCGTCACGATCGGCACCCCCTTGGAAAACGACCGTTTTCTCGACGCGCTTCGCGACCTCGTTAGGACGTGACGGCGCGTGCCGCCCTGCAAGCCAAACACAAAGAGGGGTCGAAGCACGGCCCGACGGGAACGATCACATGAGCGGAAACGCAAGCCTGCACAGAGTAAACCGGGAGCCCCATCGCATGTCCCCTTCAGTGCCATCCGGTCTATTCGCCGGTGATTTTTCCGCCTTGCGCGCTCGTTTTCTCGCCGCCGCGCGCACTGCGGGCGCCAGCCTGGTCGAATATCTGCACCCGTTGCACGGACCGAAGGGAGAGCGCCTGGCGACCGATGTTGCCTATCTTGGGCGCAACGATGCCGAAAAGCTCCTGGTGCTGATTTCCGGAACGCATGGCGTCGAAGGTCCGTTCGGCTCGGCCTGCCAGACCGCCTGGCTTTCGCAAAACTCCCCCTGGAAACTCCCCGATGATACCGCGGTTCTGGCGATCCACCTCATCAACCCCTGGGGCACGGCCTGGGCGCGCCGGGTCAACGAGGACAATGTCGACCTCAACCGCAATTTCATCGACTGGAACACGGCGCCGCCGACGAACAAGCGCTATGCCGAATTGCACGGCGCCCTCGTCTGTCGCGCCTGGGACGGCCCGGAGCGTGACGCAGCCATCGAGGCATATGAAGAGGCCAAGCGGCGGCTCGGCGGCTACGCCGGCATCGCACCGATCGTGGAGGCTGGCCAGTACGACTATCCGGACGGTTTGTTTTATGGCGGCGATGGCCCGGTCTGGTCCAACCGCACCCTGATCGAGATCCTGTCGACATTCGCGCAGAAAGCCAGCGAAGTCGTCGTCTTCGACCTGCACACAGGCGCCGGGCCTTACGGCTATCCGGCTCTGCTCTCGGTCGCCGAGGGCGAGCACCCCGGGCTGGAATGGGGTCGGCGCATCTTCGGCCCCGCGCTCTCGGTCGTCGTCACCGGCGAGAGTGCGACGACAGACACAGGCATCGCCGCGACCGCCACCGGCTATGTCTCGGCGGCCGTGCGCAACGCCCTGCCGGAGGCGCGCGTGCTGCCGCTTGTCGTCGAATGCGGCACTCTGGACGGCGCCACGGTCTCGGACGCCGTCCAGGCGGACAATTGGCTTCACCTGTTCGGCAAGATCGATACGCCGCTCGGCGACAGGATCAAGAAGGAGCTCTGCTCAGCCTTCATCCCAGACGACGTCGACTGGCAGCGCGCCTGTCTCGAGGCGTCGCTGCGTCATTTCGATCGCGCCTTTGCCGATCTCAAGGCCGTTGGCGGCGCGCAACCCGAAAAGTCCGTGCCCGCCGCAGCCGCTGTCATCGTCGTCGCCCATCCGGAGGCCGGCGGCCCGAGGCTCGACGATAGATCCGCGATCGAAGTGCACGACATCCACAAACGCTTCGGTCCCCTCGCCGTGCTCAACGGTGTCAGCGTCTCCGCGCAGCCGGGCGAGGTCGTGTCGATGATCGGCTCTTCGGGTTCCGGAAAAAGCACGTTCCTGCGCTGTATCAACCTCCTCGAACAACCGAATGACGGGCGTATCATCATCGACGGTGAAGAAATCCGCCTGAAGAAGACGCCCGACGGTGGTGCTGTAGCCGCCGACATCCGGCAGGTGGAGCGTATCCGCTCGCGCGTTGGCATGGTGTTTCAGAACTTCAACCTCTGGCCGCACATGACGGTCCTCGAAAACATCATCGAGGCGCCGCTGCACGTGCTGAAGGAAGGGCGGCAAGCGGCCGTCGACCATGCCCACGCGCTGTTAAAGAAAGTCGGCCTCTCCGACAAACACGCCCAATATCCCGGACAATTATCCGGCGGCCAGCAACAGCGTGCCGCGATTGCCCGCACACTCGCCATGCGCCCGAAGCTTATCCTTCTGGATGAGCCGACCTCGGCGCTCGACCCGGAGCTGGTCGGTGAAGTGCTGCGCGTCATTCGACAGCTGGCCGAAGAAGGAAACACGATGATCCTCGTGACGCACGAAATGCAGTTCGCGCGCGAGGTGTCGCACAAGATCCTCTTCCTCCACCAGGGAAAGGTGGAGGAAGAGGGTACCCCGGCGGATGTCTTTACCAACCCGCGCTCCGAGCGCATGCGCCAGTTCCTGGCTCGAACGCTCTGACATCCAGCCATTACCACCCGTCCGGGCTTCCTCCGGACGAGAGCCAACAAGAATGCTCAGCAAGGGGAACCAAAACATGAAGCTGAAAAGTCTATTGCTCGCCACGTTCTTTATCGCCGGCGTCTCTGCAGCCCAGGCTGCCGAGGGTGAATTGTCGATCGGCACGGAAGGCGAGTATCCGCCATGGAGCATGGCCGATGCCGCTGGCAACGTCACCGGGTTCGACGCCGATGTCGGTAACCTGCTCTGCGCCAAGCTGGAGATGAAGTGTCACTTCGTCGTGCAGGCATTCGACGGTCTCATCCCGGCGTTGAAGGCCAAGCGTTTCGACATCATCATTTCCGGCATGTCGATCACCGCCGAGCGCAAGAAGCAGATCAACTTCTCGGTGGGCTACGCCGAACTTGCCAACATGTTCGTGGTGAAGAAGGATTCCGATCTCGCCGGCGTCAAGGATATCGACACGCTGCTGACATCGCTCGACGGCCGCACGGTCGGCGTCCAGGCCGGCACGACCCATGCGCATTTCATGGAAAAGCGCGCCTCCTCCGCCGTCCTGAAGACCTATGACACGCTCGACCAGATGCAGATCGATCTTGCGAGCGGACGCGTCGAGGCGGCATTTGCCGACTCTTCCGCGCTCCAGGACTTCCTCGGACGCCCTGACGGCAAGGACTTCCAGTTCGTCGACGTCAAGGTGCTGAGCACCTTCGACCCGACGCTCGGCGAGGGCATCGGCGTCGGCATCGCCCAGGAAAATACCGAACTGAAGGCCCGCATCGACAAGGCGCTCTGCGAACTGGTCGCCGACGGCTCGATCGGCAAGGCAAGCCAGACCTGGTTCAAGACGGACATCTCCCGTCCCTGCCAATAACAAAACGACGCCTCCCGAGAACATGGCCTCAAGGCCGTCGTTTCCCGGGAGGCCTCCTCCGACAGGTCAATGCGAGAATTGGGCGGGTTCGATGGATCTTGGATTTTGGCAGGTATGGGAAGGCGGCTGGATCTCGGCGATCCTGCGCGGGGCGGCAATCACCATTGCACTTGGCATGGCGAGCATGGTCTTTGGAGCCGTCATCGGCGTCGGCTGCGGCCTGATTAAATGGGCGCGGGTTTTCCCGCTCACACTTGTCGTGGACTTCTACACGTCGATCGTGCGCGGCGTGCCGGAACTTCTCATCATCTATCTCCTCTTTTTCTCCTCTGTCGAGTTCGTGGCAAAGGTCGCCGCGGCGTTCGGCTACGAAGGACTGGCCGGCAACGGTTACGCCTTCACCATCGCGGTCGTCGCGATTGCTGCGATATCAGGAGCCTATTCGACGGAGGTCGTGCGCGGGGCCCTCGCCGCCATTCCCAATGGACATATCGAGGCGGCGCGGGCGCTCGGGATCCCCGGCAGACGCATCTTCCGGCGCATCATCGCCCCCCAGATGCTCAGGATTGCCGTGCCGGGCATGAACAACGTCTGGCAGACCACGATCAAGGATACTGCCCTGGTCTCCGTGGTCGGCCTGCAGGAGTTGATGCGTGCCGCCTTCGTCGGTGCGGGTTCCACCCGCAATCCCTTCATCTTCTATTTCATCGCCGCCCTCGTCTACCTTGCGATCACGCTGGTCAGCCAGGGTGGTTTCGACTGGATCGAACGCCTTCTGCGCCCCCGTACGAGGAAATAGACCATGGATCTCGAACTCGTTTTCCTCGCGGTTCCGACCCTTGCCAAGGGGCTATGGCTCACCGCCCTCCTGACGGTCACTTCGGTCGCCATCGGCTTTACCCTCGGTCTCGCGCTTGCGGTCATGCGGCTGTCGAAAAACAGGGCGATGAGCAGCTTTGCCAAGGGATACAGCACCGTCTTTCGCGGCACGCCGCTCCTGGTGCAGCTGTTTCTCATTTACTACGGCCTTGGCCAGCTTTCCTTCGTACGGGACAACCCTGTCCTCTGGTGGGTCATAGGTGACGGCGCCCATTGCGCAGTCCTGGCGCTGGCGCTCAATACGGCTGCCTATACCTCGGAAATCCTGCGCGGTGGCCTCATGTCCATTCCGGGCGGACTGGTCGAGGCGGCACAGGCCTGCGGCATGTCCCGGCTGCTGCGCTTCCGCCGGATCACCTTCCCCCTCGCCATCCGGCAGGCGCTACCAGCCTATGGCAACGAGCTGGTCCTCGTCGTCAAGGGAACGAGCCTTGCCTCCACGATCACCGTTCTGGAGATCACCGGCCATGCAAAGCGGCTGATGAGCCAGACCTATGCAATCCTCGAAATCTTCGCCATCGCCGGCGTTCTCTACCTCTTGATCAACCTGATCCTGATCACGCTTGTCCGGCTGCTCGAGGCCCATCTGACACGCTACCTGCCCCGGTAGGCGATCGCCTGAACCGGCTGGAAAACTTCAAAAGGAAATATGAAATGTCCATGGATGTACGCGCCGCCGTTGCCGTTCAGGCAGGCAAGCCGCTCGAGGTCATGACGGTTCAGCTCGAAGGCCCGCGGGCCGGCGAAGTGCTGATCGAGGTCAAGGCGACCGGCATCTGCCACACCGACGACTTCACGCTGTCGGGTGCTGACCCGGAAGGCCTGTTTCCGGCGATCCTCGGCCATGAAGGCGCCGGCATCGTCGTCGATGTCGGCCCGGGTGTCACCTCGGTGAAGAAGGGCGACCACGTCATTCCGCTCTATACGCCCGAGTGCCGCTCCTGCCCGTCGTGCCTGTCGCGCAAGACCAATCTCTGCACCGCCATCCGCTCGACCCAAGGGCAAGGCCTGATGCCCGACGGCACCTCGCGCTTCTCGATCGGCAAGGACAAGATCCATCACTACATGGGCTGCTCGACCTTTGCCAACTACACGGTTCTGCCGGAGATCGCCGTTGCCAAGGTCAACCCGGACGCGCCCTTCGACAAGATCTGCTACATCGGCTGCGGCGTGACGACCGGCATCGGCGCGGTCATCAACACGGCCAAGGTGGAGATGGGCGCAACCGCGATCGTCTTCGGTCTCGGCGGCATCGGGCTCAACGTCATCCAGGGCCTGCGCCTTGCCGGCGCCGACATGATCATCGGCGTTGATCTCAACAACGACAAGAAGGCCTGGGGCGAGCGCTTCGGCATGACCCACTTCGTCAACCCGAAGGAGGTCGGCGACGACATCGTGCCCTATCTCGTCAACATGACCAAGCGCGGGGCCGACCAGATCGGCGGCGCCGACTACACCTTCGACTGCACCGGCAACACCAAGGTGATGCGCCAGGCGCTCGAGGCCTCGCATCGCGGCTGGGGCAAGTCGGTCGTCATCGGCGTTGCCGGCGCCGGTCAGGAGATCTCCACGCGGCCGTTCCAGCTGGTCACCGGCCGCAGCTGGATGGGCACGGCCTTCGGTGGCGCCCGCGGCCGCACCGACGTGCCGAAGATTGTCGACTGGTACATGGAGGGCAAGATCGAGATCGATCCGATGATCACCCACACCTTGGCCCTCGAAGACATCAACAAGGGCTTCGAGCTGATGCATTCGGGCGAAAGCATCCGCTCGGTCGTGGTATACTGAGCGCGGGTTCAAGACCGCATCAAAAATGCAATTCGTGCATCGCGTCGTCAGCGTTCAGCCGACGGCGCCCATAATCGGCCGCGCATCAAGCGCCGGCGATGAAGGAGGAGAAACCCATGCCAAGCATTGCCATCCATCCATCCCTCGACAGTGGGTTCAAGGCGACGAACGCTGCCTTTTCGGGAGGCACGCTCGTCTGCAATTGCGCAAGCAAGCCCGTAAAAGTTCGGGTCAAAAGCGACATTGCCCACAACCACGCCTGCGGCTGCACGAAATGCTGGAAACCCGACGGTGCTGTCTTCTCGGTCGTCGCGGTCGCACCGACCGCCGATGTCGAGGTGCTGGAGAACGGTGACAAGCTTGCAATCGTCGATCCCAACGCGCTGATCCAGCGCCATGCCTGCAAGGACTGCGGCGTGCACATGTACGGCCCGGTCGAACGCGACCACGCCTTCAAGGGGCTTTCCTTCCTGCATCCGGAACGGTTCCAGGAAACGGGGTGGGCTAAGCCGGGCTTTGCCGCCTTCGTCTCATCGATCATCGAGAGCGGGTATGATCCGGCAAAGATTGATGGCGTGCGCGGTCGGCTGCGTGAGCTGGGTCTGGAACCCTATGATTGCCTGAACCCCGTCCTGATGGACGTTATCGCCACCTGGGCGGCCAAGAAAAGCGGTGCGCTCAAGACGGCCACGGCCTGAACAGCCCGCCTCAAACGCCTCACCGTTCTCGACATCACCAGCAGGTTACATCGCATGGATCACCTACAGCCTGAGTTCAAAGACGAAATTCGCAAGATTGTCGGTGACGGAAATCTCAAGGACGGCGAGGCCCTTTCTTCGATCGACCACGGCGTAACACCGGAAAATCTCGGGGCGCGCGCCGTGGTCTTCCCAAGAACGACCGAGGAGGTCGCCTCGGTCGTAAAATGTTGCCTAACCAATGGGGTCCCTCTGGTTACCCACGGAGGACGAACCGGCCTCGTCGGCGGTGCGATCTCCGAACCGGGTGAACTCGTGCTTTCGACCGCCCGCCTCAATCGCATCCTGAGTGTCTCGCCGGTAGAGCGCGTGGCGGTGGTGGAGGCCGGCGTGACGCTGCAAGCGCTGCAGACGGCGGCCGCCGAGCATCGGCTTGAGACGGGGATCGATCTGCCGTCGCGCGGGTCGGCAACGATCGGCGGCATGGCATCGACGAATGCCGGGGGTATCGCCGCCTTTCGCTACGGGGTCATGCGGCACCGTATTCTGGGCCTGGAAGCCGTGCTTGCGGATGGTTCGATCTACTCGGACCTCACACGCGTGGTGAAAAATGCCGCCGGCTACGATCTGAAGCATCTGTTCGTGGGAGCCGAAGGCACGCTCGGCATTATCACGCGCCTTGTCGTCAAGCTTGAACCCCTGCCATTGGCGACGGCCACGGTCCTTTTCGGCCTGCCTTCCGTGGACGCAGCACTTGAGGCGGTCCGCCGTGGGCTCGACGCACGGCACGGTCAACTTCGTGCTGCGGAGGCGATATGGAACGCCTATTTCCGCCTGACGACAGGCCATCATCGTTGGTCGGCAACGGACTTCGATCCTGATCATCCGGTGAACCTGCTGATCTCGCTCGGCGGCGCCGACGAGGACGAGTTGCAAACGGAACTTGGACGCATCTATGAAGGTCTCATCGAGGACCATCCCGACGCATCGGCCGTGATTGCCTCCTCCGTTGCTCAGGAAGCGGATCTCTGGCGGTTGCGCGAAGACACCGACCTCATCTACCGGAAGCACCCGGGCGCGCCATCCTACGACGTCTCGGTCCCTCTTTCGGAAGTCGAGACCTATGTCGCGCGCTCAGTTGCCGGCCTGAAGACGTTGGATGCCGCGTTTGCCCCCTATGTCTTCGGCCACCTCGCCGATGGGAACCTCCACATCGTTCTCAATGCGGCAGGGACCGAAGTGTCAGGCAGCAAGGCAAGGGCCGTCGAAGAGGTGCTCTACAGGGACATCGCCGCGATCGGCGGATCCTTCTCTGCCGAGCATGGGATTGGCCTCAAGAGAGTGGGGTCCCTCTCGGCTGTTTCCGACGCTGTGAAGCTGGCGCTGATGCATCGGATCAAGGACACGCTCGACGCTGCGACCCTGCTGAACCCGGGAAAGGTGGTTCGCACAGGCGCTTTCGCGGCATGCTCCGACGCGGTCGCCGCAGACCCAATCTAGTTCAGCTCTGCGACATCGGCTTTACTGCCCACCATCGCGGACAGCTCGCGACGTGTGGTGTCCGCCTGCTGCCGCAGCCATTCGCGCAGCAGAGAAAACCCGCGGAGCCTGCTTGAGGTCTTTGGTGCAATGAGACTGTATCCCATGCCGACGTCGAGTTGGACGGGATGCGCCTGCACCAGCAATCCGTCGCGAACCGCAGCACCGACAAGCGCGAGGTCGGCAAGGGCGAGCCCCTGCCCCTGTTGGGCCGCCGTCACTGCGAGGTCCAGCGTGTCGAAGACCAGATGGCGTGCGCCTGCAAGGGAGATCTGCGCCTGCTCGGCCCAGCGCTGCCAGGTCTCATAGGTCCGATCCATGTGCAGAAGCACAAGGCCGTCAAAACTCGTCCGGTCATCGAGGTCTCCGAACAGCCCAGGCCGACAGACCGGCGCCAATTGCTCTTCCCACAAACGGTCTTCGGTCAAGCCGGGCCACGGCCCGACCCCGTATTCGATCATTCCGTCGATCCCCTCGAGCTCGAAGTCGGGCCGTCGAACCCAGGCGGTATCGATATCGACGCGCACATGTGGATGCTCGCGGTAAAAATCGGGAAGACGCGGCAGCAGCCAGCGAATGGCAAGCGAAGGATGGACGCGCAATGTGACGGTCTGCGGCGGCTGCGTCACGGCCTGGTCCGCTTCGATCAGCAAAGCGATCAGCTGCTCGATGTATGGCAGCAGCCTTTGCCCGGCGTCGGTCAGGACAACACGCCGCGTGCTGCGCAGGAAAAGCGCGCAACGAAAGTGATTTTCCAGTTGCAGGATCTGCCGGCTGATCGAGCTCTGGCTAATGTGGAGGATCTCCGACGCCTCACTGAACGACAAGGTTCGCGTCACCGCGAGGAACGCCTGCAAGCCGCCAAGAGGGGGAAATCGTCTGGACATCTGCCGATCTCATTTATTCGTTTTCCAAATAAATCAGTCGCACAATGAGCATTGGATTGTCCAGCGACCGCTTGCCATAGTTGCTGCGTTGGCTCGGCGACCAACCTCCCTTCAGCAGCGACAATCAGGACAAAAGGCTTGCCATGCGTATCATTTCTGAAACCGGCAACCGGCCGGAACACCCTTCCTTTGCCTTGCCGCAGCGCGCCGATGTCGTGATTGTCGGCGCCGGCATCATGGGCTGTGCCACGGCCTATTATCTTGCCAAGGCGGGGATCAAGGCCGTCGTTCTCGACAAATCGCGGATCGCCGGCCAGCAGTCGACCCGCGCATGGGGCTTCGTGCGCCAGCAGGGGCGCGACCCGTCGGAGATGCCGCTAGCAATTGCCAGCAACCGCCTGTGGCTGGACTTGCAGCAAGAACTGCAGACGGATCTGGGGTGGAGGCAGGGCGGCTGCCTATATGTCGGCCACGACGCCAGGCAAATGGCGCATTATGAAGCCTGCCTGGAAACGTCCAGGCAATACGGCGTCGATACGCGTCTTCTGTCGCCGGACGAGGTGCGCGCGCTGGTGCCAGGCTTCACTGCAAATCAAGTCGGGGGATTGTTCACACCAAGCGACGGCCAGGCCGAGCCTCGTGTCGTCGCGGCGGCCTTTGCCCGCAGGGCTGCCGAACTCGGAGCGAGGTTCATCGAAGGCTGCGGCCTGACGGGCATCGAAGTGGCCGGTAGCAAGGTCGTTGCCGCGCGCACCGAACACGGCGAGATCCGCAGCGACCACATCATCTGCACTGCAGGTGCCGCGAGCTGGCGTGTCCTGCGTTCGCTCGGCATCGCCTTGCCGCAGCATCAGGTGCGCGGAACGGTCGCTCGGACCTCGTCGGGATCGCCCGTCGGCGCCGTCGCCTGCATCGGCGGGGGTATTGGCTGGCGCCAGCGCAGCGACGGTAGCTTCAACCTGGCCAACGACGCGCGTGTGGATGTCGATGTCACCCTTGGCCATCTGCGCGCGCTCGAGTGGTACATGGGGCCGCTGTTGCAGCATTACCGGTCTTTCAATTTCAAGCTCAACGGCGCTTTGCTCGACGATATTGGCCAACGCCTGCCGGGGTCGGAAGCGCGAAGGAATGGCCACCTGGTCGGTGTTCGTGACCCCCTGCTCCCGGCCAACGATGCCGACATCCAGGCTTGCCTCGCAAGACTGAAGAAGGCACTGCCTTCTCAGCGAAACGTTGAGATCGTCGAGCGGTGGGCTGGCGGCATCGATGTCCTGCCGGACGGCATCCCGGTGCTCGACGCCCCGGCGACGCCAAGCGGACTGATGATTGCGACCGGCTTTTGCGGTCACGGTTTCGCGCTCGGTCCGATCGTCGGCAAGACCTTGGCGGACTGGCTCATCACTGGACAGCCGGGGATCAACCTCCACGACCTGCGCCTGTCGCGCTACGCCGAACGCGACATCAAACCACCGCACTCGCTTTTCTAAAAAGCGCGTCAGCGGCCCAAAAAAGAAGGGTCACGGAAGCATGGTCCGGACGCCGATAAGCACCGCTCATGCCCGCATGACACCTACTTATTTGCGCCGCAGCATGTCGCGCCATAGGCTTTCCTCATAGCCCGCAAGCAAGACGGGCACTGCGACGGGTACGTCAAATCTGTCTCCAGAGAGGAATTTCCATGTTCAGACAACGCATGTTTCTGGCAGCGACGACGCTTGCCTGTGGTTTGGCGGCGGGTGCGGCCATCGCCGCCGAACCGCTATCTGTGATGAGTTTCGGCGGGGCCTATCAGGAAGCGCAGCGCAAGGCCGTGTTCAGCGCCTATGCGGAAGAAACCGGCCGGCAGGTCTCCGAGCAGGAGTACGGTGGTGAGATCGCCAAGATCAAGGCGATGATCGACAGCGGCAACACGACGATCGACGTCGTCGACGTGGATGCGCCGACCCTGCTCCAAGGCTGCGACGAGGGCATTTTCGAGACGATCGACTGGGAGAAGATCGGAGCGAAATCGGACTGGCTTTCCGGCACCACGTCCGACTGCGGGGTTGGTACGATCGTCTATGCGACGATCCTTTCCTATGATGGCGACAAGCTTGCGACGCCGCCGACGAAGCTCGCCGACCTGTTCGATCTCTCGGGCTTCCCCGGAAAGCGCGGGCTCTGGAAGAACCCGGCGACCAATCTCGAATTTGCTCTCCTTGCCGACGGCGTCGCGCCGCAGGACGTCTATGCGACACTTGCAACGCCCGAAGGGCTCGATCGCGCCTTCGCCAAGCTCGACACGATCAAGAAGGAAATCGTCTGGTGGGAAGCCGGCGCACAAGCGCCGCAACTGCTCGCCTCGGGCGAGGTGACCATGACGACGGCGTGGAACGGCCGCATTTTCAACGCCAACAAGGAGGGCCGTCACTTCGGCATCGTCTGGGACAACCAGATACTCGATTCCAACTACTGGGTCATTCCCAAGGGCGCCAAGGACCTGGAAAGCTCGCTGGCCTTCATCCGCTTCGCCGTTGAACCGAAGGTCCTCGCCGGCATTGCCAAGTACATTCCCTACGGCCCGGTCCGCACGACAGCCGCGGCGGAAGTGGCGCCGGAAGACGCCAAGAATCTGCCGACCAGCCCCGCAAACCTGACGACCTCGCTGACGCTCGACAACGCGTTCTGGGCCGATCACGGTGATGAGATCCGCAAGCGCTTCACCACCTGGCTTTCCAACTGAGGAGCGCGCCCATGAACACCATCACACTGGAAAGGCGGCGCCTCGACGAGGCGCCGCCGACCATCCCGGCGACGGAAACGATGGTCGCCTTCGAGCGCGTGCAGAAGACCTATGACGGGCGCACGCTCGTGGTCGAGGACCTGAACCTCAACGTGCGGCGCGGCGAATTCCTCACGATGCTGGGACCTTCAGGATCCGGCAAGACAACGACGCTGATGATGCTCGGCGGCTTCGAGCAGCCGACAAGCGGGCGGATCCTGCTTGAAGGAAAGGCCGTGGAACGATTGCCGCCGGAGCGCCGCGACATCGGATTTGTCTTCCAGAACTATGCGCTCTTTCCGCATATGACGGTTGCCGAGAACGTCGGCTTTCCCTTGCGCTATCGTGGCATCCGGGGTGCTGAAGCGAAGCGCCGGACGGAAGACGCGCTGCAGCTCGTCAAGCTGGCCGGCCTTGGCGAACGCCGCCCGGCGCAGCTGTCCGGCGGCCAGCAGCAACGCGTGGCGCTTGCCCGCGCCATGGTCTTCAACCCGAAACTCATCCTGATGGACGAGCCACTTGGTGCCCTCGACAAACAACTGCGCGAGCACATGCAGGTCGAGATCCGGCGGATCCAGCAGCGCCTCGGCATTACCATGGTCTATGTGACGCACGACCAGTCGGAAGCCCTCACTATGTCGGACCGCATCGCCGTTTTCCACGAGGGCCGCATCCAGCAACTCTCCGATCCGGTGACGCTCTACGACCGGCCGGAAAACCGCTTCGTCGCCGGCTTCATTGGCGACAACAACACGCTCACCTGCGAATTCGCCGGCACCGAGAACGGACTTGGCGTTGTGCGGATGGCCGATGGCACGCGGCTCTTCACGACTGGACCTACCGGCCAGGCACGATCGAACCTCACGGTATCGGTTCGCCCCGAGCGATTGACCCTGGAGGGTCCCGCGAGCAGGAGCGCTGAAAACCGCATCATGGCGCGCGTGCTCGACCGCACCTTCCTCGGCGACCGGGTACGGCTGACGCTGGAGGCCTTCGGCAGCGAGCGCCTCGTCGCCTGCCTGCCGGCAGCCGAAGGTGCGGCAATCCTGCCCGGCAGCCGCATCGGCATGGCCTGCTTTGCCGCCGATTGCCTGACATTGGCGAGGTAACCATGACACAGACCCTATCCCTCGCCACCTCCGCCACACGCACCAGCGGCCTCGGCGCGGCGCTGCGCCGGGCCGAGCGTCCGAACCGCCTGCGGGCCTTTGCACTGGCGCTGCCGGCACTCATCTTTCTCATTGTCACCTTCGCCGCGCCGATCGGCCTGTTCCTGACCTCCGCCGTGCGCAATCCGGAGGTTCACGCCGTGCTGCCACAGACCATCGCCGCACTTGACGGCTGGGACGGAAGCTCAACGCCCGGCGAGGACGTCTTCGCAGCACTTGTCGCCGACCTTGCGCGCGCAAAGGAAGACAACACGGCAGCGGCACTCGGCAAGCGGCTGAACTACGAAAGTGCTGGCATGCGCAGCCGCATCATGTCCGTCGTCCGCCACCTCGGCAATTTCAAGCAAGGCCCCCTCGCCCCGCAATTCGCAGCGCTTGATCCCGCTTGGGCAAGTCCCGATCTCTGGGCAATCATCAAGCGCAACGCGAGCCCCGTCACGCCCTATTACCTCCTGACGTCAGTCGATCTCGGCCAGGATGCTGCCGGCAGTATCGGGCGGGTGGAAGAAAGCCAGGCGGTCTTTCTCGATATTCTTGGCCGCACGCTCTGGATTGCCGGGCTCGTCACCATCGCAACGCTGGCTCTCGGCTTCCCCACGGCCTATGTCATCTCGCTGGCGCCGTCACGCACTGCCAGCTTCCTGCTCCTGCTGGTGCTTTTGCCGCTCTGGACCTCGCTTTTGGTGCGCACCACCGCATGGGTCGTGTTGCTGCAGACGGACGGCGTGATCAACCAGGCACTTCTTGCACTTGGTCTGACGACGGAGAAGCTTCAGCTCATCCTCACCCGCTTCGGAACGGTCACGGCGATGACCCATATCCAGCTGCCCTTCACCATCCTGCCTATCTTGAGTGTGATGAAGGCCATTCCGGAAGGACAGATGCGGGCCGCACGCTCGCTCGGCGCACCGCCGCTCCTTGCCTTCTGGCGCGTTTATGCGCCGCAGACACTACCAGGGGTCGCCGCCGGCTGCCTGATGACCTTCATCCTGTCGCTCGGCTACTACATCACGCCGGCGCTGGTTGGCGGCCCACGCGACCAGATGATGTCGAACTTCATCGCCACCTACATCAATCGCGACCTGAACTGGGGCATGGCCGCAGCACTTGCCTGCCTGCTCCTCGTCATGACGCTTTCCATCTACCTCGTGTTCCTGCGCCTCGTCGGCGCGGACCGCATCAAGCTCGGATGAGAACCATGTGGCTTCCCGCTTACGCGACCCGCAGCGAACGGCTTTGCCGCTTCGCCGTCGTCACCTTTGCCTTCGCCGTGCTCGCCTTCCTGATCGGGCCGCTTTTCGTCGTCTTTCCGCTCTCGGTCGCGAAGGATCCGTTCTTCACCTTTCCAATCCGGGAGTTTTCCTGGCGCTGGTATGCCGACTTCTTCGAGAACACCCGCTGGACTGAAAGCCTACTAAACAGCCTCGTTGCGGCGTTCTTCAGCACGACACTTGCGACACTGCTCGGCACGCTCGCGGCACTTGGCATCAGCCGGCCCGGCTTTCCCGCCAGAAAGGCGGTGATGGCGTTGATGATTTCACCGATGATCATGCCCGTCGTCATCATCGCCGTCGGTGCCTATATGTTCTTCGGCTCGCTCGGCCTCACCAACACGCGCCTGGGCCTGGTGCTTGCCCACGCGGCACTTTCCATACCCTTCGTCGTCGTCACCGTACTTTCGGCGCTTTCGACCTACGACACAAATCTGACCCGGGCGGGCGCAAGCCTCGGTGCTGGACCGGTCAGCGTCTTCTTCACCGTCACGCTGCCGCTTATCCTGCCAGGCATCGTCTCGGGTGCGTTGCTGGCCTTCGCCGTCTCTTTCGACGAAGTGATCGTCGCACTCTTCCTGACGGGTGCCGAACAGCGCACATTGCCGGTGCAGATGTTTTCTGGCGTCCGCGACCAGATCAACCCGACGATCATGGCGGCGGCGAGCCTGCTGACCACCGTCTCTATCGCATTGTTCCTTGTCCTGAACCTTGCCCGACGGCTCCGGCGGACCTGAAGTTACGGGCTTCAGAAAAATGCGTAAGGCGGGCATCCCGAGGATGCCCGCCTTGTCGTTTTAAAAGGAGCCGAGAAACGCTTTAGTCTATCCGCGTATCGGCGAGGAAAGCGTCGGCGAAATGCGCAGCGAAGCTCTCTGCCACCGGAGAGCGCTTGCGATCGGAACTGAGATAGATGCCGACAACGACATCGGCGAGCCTCGGCAGGCCGAGGGTATCGTCAAGGCGCACCAGTTTCGGCGGCACGATGCGGCGAGCCAGCACCGTGTTGCCGAAGCCGGAGCCGACGGCCGCCTCGAGGCCCGAAAGGCTGGGGCTCGTGTAGACAAGATCGTAGCCGCGACCGTCGCGCTGCAAGGCGGTCAGCATGGCCCGTCGATAGAGACAGCCTTCCGGATAGCAGACAATGCGCAGATTGGCGTTCTCGTCCGTGACCACCGACGTCGCACTGTCGCCCACCCAGGCGAGCGGCTCCTTCCAGGTCATGAACGCGCCTTCCGCCGGTCCGTCCGGTGTCATCGCAACCACGATGTCATAAAGACCGTTGCGCAGGCCCTGCAAAAGGACATGCGAGAGGTCACAGACCACCTCGAAGCGGAAGTCGTGACCGGTGCTGGCAAGGCGCGGCATGAGTTTCGGCAGGAAATGGTCGGCGTAGTCGTTCGGGATGCCGAGGCGGATCTTGCCGTGCTGGTCGCGCCGCGAGAGGCGCAGCATCATCTCGTCGTTCAGCGCCAGCATCTGCCGGGCATAGCTTGCGACAAGCTCACCGGCCTCGGTCGGCTGGGCGCTCGCATCCTTGGCAAAGAGAGAAACGTTGAGCAATTCCTGCAGTTTCTTCATCTGCAGGCTGATGGCCGGCTGGGTGCGGCCGAGCTGTTCGGCGGCGCGCGTATGACTGCGCAGGTCGATAACCGCGAGGAACGTGCGAAGAAGGTCAGTCGGTATATTTCTCACGTCAGTGGCACCGCTCCAAAAGGAAACGGGCCGATCAGACGGCCCGTTTCAAGTTGCCCGCGGACGGGTCAGGCGGGAAGGATATTATGCTGCGGACCGAAGGGGAAGCCGGTAATGTTCTCGCTGCCGGTCTCGGTCATGACAAGGATGTCGTGCTCGCGGTAACCGCCTGCCCCCGGCATGCCGTCCGGAATGGTCAGCATCGGCTCCATGGAGACGACCATGCCAGGCTGGAGCACGGTGTTGATGTCCTCGCGCAGCTCCACGCCCGCCTCGCGGCCGTAATAATGCGACAGCACGCCGAAGGAGTGGCCGTAGCCGAAGGAACGATAGCCGAGCAGGCCGTGCTGGCGATAAATCTCGTTGAGCTCCGTCGCGACGTCGCCGCAGCGCGCGCCGGGCTTCAAAAGTTCGAGGCCGCGGCGATGGACGGCGCAGTTGATCTCCCATATGCGCAGGTGCTCGTCGCTCACGTGATCGAGGAAGAGCGTGCGTTCGAGCGCCGTGTAGTAGCCTGCGATCATCGGGAAGCAATTGAGCGAGAGAATGTCGCCCTTTTGAACACGGCGCGAGGTGACCGGGTTGTGGGCACCGTCCGTGTTGATGCCGGATTGGAACCAGACCCAGGTGTCCATCAGCTCGGCATGGGGGAAACGGCTGGCGATATGGCGCACCATCGCCTGCGTGCCGGCAAGCGCCACTTCGTATTCCGGAACGTTTTCGCGCACCGCCTTTGCCACGGCTTCGCCGCCGATGTCGGCGGTCGCAGCACCCTCCTTGATGAGGACGATCTCTTCCGCCGACTTGATCGTGCGCAGCCACATGGTCGGCGCGCCGATGTCGACGAATTCAACATTCGGAAAGGCTTCCTCCAAGAGCCGGCGCAGGTCGAGATTTACCTGGTCGAACTCGATGCCGATGCGCGAAACCTTCGGCAGAAGCGTTTGCAGGCCATGGAAGAAGTTGTCGCGCTGCCAGTCCGTATAGGTGATGTTGTCGCCAAACGTCCGGCGCCATGGCTGACCGGCATCGATGCCCGCAGAAACGGACGTCGCCTTTTCCGGCGTGATGACGAAGGCGTAACGACGACCGAAGGAGCAGTAGAGGAAGTCTGAGAAATAGCAGATGTTGTGGTAGGAGGTGAGGATCGCCGCGTCGAGCTTCAGCTCCTCAAGGATCCGGCGCATGGCGTTCTGCCGCCGCTCCATTTCGCCGGCCGAGAATGTCGGCGTCACCTTCTCGCCGTTGTGCATCTCCTGCAGCCGCAGAAGCTGGTTCGGCATCCCTCGCGCATACATGTTCATAAGAAAACTCCTTCCCGGCGGCCAGCCGCACTGTTTGACCAGCGCAGGGTAGGAACGTTCTCCGCATCAGGAAAATTAGAAGTTCCAATGCGGTCATAAGGGATCCGGAAAGCCCTGATCGATCCGTCCTGAAAAGCCTATTCTAATGCCCGCATTTGAGATCCTAATTTCTGCCTCCGTCGGAGCCGATGTAGTCTGGCGTTCGGAAACGGCGACTGGAAATGCGAAAACAAGCGATCGGCTTCGGACAGACTGGGATGTGGATCAGAGCGATCCTTGTCAACGATCGCAACGCCTTGGACGCGGTTTTGAGATAAGATGCGTTCCAGTTGGCGCTCAACTGGCGCATAGGCAAGGTGAAGGCCCAGATTCGTTCCTGCGCAACCCCTTGACCACGACAAGTGGCCCGCGCGCCAATCACGGCCCCGGCAACCAGGTAGCCCTCGATGACGACGAATATGAAATCCCACGAAGCGCCGGCGACGAACCGCCTGAAGATCGGTTTCGTCCTCGCCCGGTCGTTCACCCTTTCGGCCTTCGCCCTTTTCGTCGACACGCTCCGGCTCGCAAGTGACGAACTCGACAAGTCCGGTCGCATCCGCGCCGACTGGCAGGTGCTTGGCAATACGCGGCATCTGATCGCGTCGAGT
>NZ_DASYHB010000210.1:0-32065 GCF_035999185.1 Ensifer sp.
GGCGCATCCGATCCGCGGGAAGGGCAAGGCCCACCTGTCTCACTGAACTTGGTTGCCACACCTCTTTTCAGTCTGTGGGCGCGGATACCGGACGTGAATGAAAGGAGGTCTTTCATGATCACGCGCGATCTTTCCGCGAACATTACCCTCGATACGGTCCGCAAACAGGCCAAGGCTTTTCTGAAAGCCGTGAAGGCTGGCGATGCCAGTGCAAGGCAGCGGGCGCTTCCCTACTTCTCCGATCCTGCCGCGATGGGCCTTCAGGATGCCCAACTCGTGCTTTCCCGTGAACTCGGCTTTGCGAGCTGGACGCGGCTGAAGCGGCATTTCGAAAAGGTTGGGAGCCAAGCGCCGGCGACAGAGCAGCTCGCGAGCCGTTTTCTCTCGCTCGCAACCGTCTCCTATTTCGGCGACATAGCGGCCGATCCCGAGCGGTTTGCCCAGGCGCTCGCACTCCTTCAGGAACATCCTGAAATCGCAGCGGACAGCATCCACGTTGCCGCTGCACTTGGCGACGCGGAGGCGATCGACCGATGGCTCGATCAGGATCCGAAGCTCGCGCAGAAGCGGGCCGGGCCATACGATTGGGAGCCTTTGCTCTATGCGGCCTATGCCCGCGTTCCCGGCCGCTCGTCGCTGCCTGCCGGCGCGCGTCTGATCGCACGTGGCGCCGACCCGAACGCCTATTGGCTCGATGACGGCCAGTATCGTTTCACGGCGCTCACGGGGGTCTTCGGCGAGGGCGAGGCCGGACGCGAACGGCAGCCGCCGCATCCGGATGGCCTTGCCTTCGCGCGTCTTCTTCTCGATGCCGGTGCGACCGCCAACGACAGCCAAGCGCTCTACAACCGGATGTTCGAGCCGGACAATACCTGCCTCTCCCTGCTGCTCGACTATGGTCTCAACGCCAACGACCGCAACAACTGGCTGGTGCGCAACGATGGCGGGCTGGTCGAGAACGGCGAGCGCGTCTTCGACTATCAGCTGGCCTGGGCGTTGGAGAAGCGCATGGCCGAGCGCGTACGGCTGCTGGTCGAGCACGGGGCCGATGTGAACCGCGCCATCAAGGGCCGCACGCCGTATCAATGGGCGGAGCTTGGCGGTGACGCTGAACTCGCCCGTTACCTCGTGTCGCGCGGTGCAGCAGCAGCGCCACTCGAAGACGTGGATCAGCTGGCGAGGGCCATATCGGAAGGCCGGTCCGATGATGCGAGGGCGCTTGTCGATAGGGATGCGACATTGGTCGCGCGCGCGCAGTCCGCACACCCGGCGTTGCTGCACGAGGCGGCGGGTGACGACAGGCGAGCGGCTGCCGCACTGATGCTGGCCCTCGGCTTCGACGTCAACCGCATGACGTCACGCACACCGCTGCACGAGGCCGCACTGCACGGCAACCTCGAAATGGCGAAGCTGCTGCTCGAGCACGGCGCGAATTCAACGGCGCGTGACCCCTACCACCATGCGCCGCCGATCGGATGGGCCGAGTACAACGGCAGGATGGAGATGGTGGACTTCCTGAAGACGCAGACGCTGGACATCTTTGCTGCCGCGTCCTTCGGAGTGGTTGCGCGCGTTGGCGAAATCGTCGACCAGCAGCCGGAGCTTATCGAGATGCCGTTCGGCACGTTTCGTGCACGCGGTCGACCCGAGCCGCGTCATGATTGGATGACGCCGCTCGCCTTTGCGGTGATCAACGGCCAGGCCGAGGTCGTGCGGCTGCTTGTCGACAGGGGCGCGAACACGGCCCTGCGCGACGGCGCAGCCGGGCCCTCCATTCGCGATCTCGCGCGCGACAAGGGCGACGAGCAGATCCTCGGCTTGCTGCGCGCTATGGCCGTGCCGCAATAGCCGAGCGAAACGATGCCTGAAGGGGAGCGCCGGCTTACGCTTGGCGCTTCCTTTCTCAATGGCCTGCGACTGCTGATTGTCCGCATTTCAGTCGGTTGAAATCGTTAAGTATTTCAACACCAGCTTATTTAAGCCAAACTTCGATTTTGATCGCTAGGGTGCCGTCAGTATCGGTTGCCATGGTCGCGCCGAGCACTTCCAAAAAGTGCTAAAATGCGACGCGGTGGCCGGTGCGCACGAGGGGGGACTGGCGTGGTGGACAAGACGTTGCGGCTGGCGAAGCGGGACAAGACGGTATGGGCCATCCATGCGGCCTGCACCTTGGTCGCGGTCCTGATCATTGTAAGCCTTCTCTATGTCCTCGACCGCTCGGTAACGGAGGCCGATCGCTTCGGTCTTTCGGGTGAGCGTCGGTTGGTCACGAACGAATTGCGCCACCAGATGGACGCCGTCGTGCAATTTCAGGCGCAACTCTCCTTCTGGGACAAGACCTACCTGGAACTGGAAAGAGGACGCGTCAGCGACAGCTTCGTCGCGGACGAAATGTCCGGCTGGCTGTGGGAAGACTACGGCTTTTCCTGGCTGATCCTGACGGATGCCGAGCGCCACGCTTCGACGGCCTTGAAGGACGGCGTCGTGGTTTCGGCCGATGCGGCGCGTGTGCCGCTCGACGAAGTCGACGACCTGATTGACGAAGCCAAGCGCCGTTACGACAGTGCGCTCAGAAACATCAGCGGCTCCTATCGCCTCGACGTCGTGAAGCCCGATCCACAGTCGGTCATGCCGGCGGTTCCTGGCATTCACGCGGTGGATCTGCGCGAGATCGACGGACGCATGAGTGTGGCGGTCGTGCAGGCGGTGATCCCGGAGACCCTTATGGTGCCGGCGTCGCGTCGCGCGCCGGTCCTCATGGTTTCGGTGCGGCCGGTCACGCCCAAGATGACGCGCGAGATTGCGGCGCGGCTGGGCGTCCAGGGGCTCGCCTTCGTGCCTCTGACGGAGCTGCCGGAAGGCAGCGCCTACGCATCGGTTGGCCGCTGTTCCGACGCTTCCTGTCTCGTCGCCGCCTGGATGCCGAAATCACCCGGCGGATTCGTGCGCGCCGAGCTGCTGCCCAGCGTCATCATCATGGCGATCGTCGCGGCGCTGCTGATGGCGTTCGTCGCCTTCCGCTTTTCGACGCTCTTTGCCGCCCTGCAGCAGAGCGAGGCATTGAACCGGCACCTGGCCAAGCACGACCGATTGACGGGGCTGCTCAACCGCAGCGGTTTCGACGACATGCTGGCGGCGGCGCTGCTCAATGCGAAGACGCATCCGTTCACGCTTGTTTATGCCGACCTCGATGAATTCAAGGCGGTCAACGATCGCCATGGTCACGCCGCAGGCGACGCCGTTCTGGTCGCGCTCGCTGCACGGTTCCGCCACCGGGCGGGGACGAAAGGTACCGTTGCCCGGCTCGGGGGCGACGAGTTTGCGATCATTCTCGGTGATTGCAGCGAGAGCGAGGCCCGCGGTCTCACCGCCGGCCTGATCGCCGACGCGCAGACACCCATCGCCTTTGACGGACAGATGCTTGTCGTCGGCGGCAGCGCGGGAATCGCTTTTGCGCCGCGGCACGGACTGACGGCGCGCGAGTTGCTTCTGGCGGCAGACGAGGCGCTCTATCTCGCCAAACGGCGCGGCCGCAATCGCGTCGAAACGGCCGATGACATGGTGCGTCCGAGCGAAAAGAGCGGCGACCAATCCGCCGCCTGACGTCGCGCCGACGCTCTGCCGCCTAACCTATTCGGGCACGTTGTAGGGTGTGATGACAACGACTGGCGAAAGCTGGGAGCCGGTGGTTGCCGAGAGCGGCCGGCCATGCAGCATGATGGTGCGGAAGGCCGTGCGTGCGTCTGTCCTCAGATCGTGATGCAGCACGAAGTGGATGCGGCGCTTGCGCAGCAGAGCCAGATTGTCCTCGTCAAGATCGTGGGCAATGTACAGCGCGCAATGCCGGTCGAGGCGATCGAAAGCCGCCAGGACCGAACGATTGCCGCCACCGATAGAGTAGGCGGCGTTGATATCGAGGTTGGCTGCAAGTGCCGCATCGGCCAGTGCGCCGGTTTCGCGGTCGCGGCCATGCCCCTCGCTGATCTCCACGATCCGGATCGCCGGGTAGCGTTCGCGCAGCAGCCGGCGAAAGCCGATCTCCCGCTCTTCCTCACCGCGAAAGCGACCGCTCGAAAGGGTCACAAGCACCGTCGCCGACGTGCCTGAAAAGCGTTCGCCGATCAGGTAGGCGGCAGTTTCGCCCGCTGCGCGGTTGTCGGCGCCGGCATAGGCGGTTCGCGGTGAGTTGGGCAGATCGGTCACCAGCGTAACGACGGGAATGCCGCCCGCCTCGAAGCGGGCCACGGCAGCGACAATCTCCGGTACATCGGGGGCCTTCAATACGAGCCCGTCGGTTCCCCTGAGCCGGATACGGTCGAGCAGCTGGACGATGTCCTGCGGGCGCATCGTCTCGGCGAAGTGGAACCGGCAGCGAAACGTCGTCGGGACGAAGGTGAGGGCCTCGCTCTCGAAAGCCCGCCGCACCGCATCGGTAAATCGTTCCGGCGCTTCCATGACGATATCGATCGCGAATTTGCGGCCCTGAGCGTCGAGGCCTGCCTGCTGTTTTTCCAGTTCCTCGATTGCCGCGCGCACGCGCTGAACGGTCTGCCGCCGTACACCCGGGCGCTCATTCAGAACGCGGTCGACGGTCGCGGTGCTGAGCCCAGCCTGAAAGGCGATATCCTTGACCAGAAACGGATGGGCCAACGGCCGCCTCCCTGATGGTTTTTTGATGGGTTTCTGCCCTATATCATGAATTGGCGCCGCCTATAGTCGTTTCCATCGGATGCTTTGGAGGAGGACACGCGGATGAAGACGGACAACGGCGCGCGGCAACGGATCGAGCGGGTGTGGCTTACGGAGGAGGCTTGCGACATCGAGGCTTTCAGAGCCGAGGTCGAACGTCAGACGAGGCTTGCCGACTACCCCCACGCCGTCGGTTGCGAGAAAAACGTCCTGATCTACGACAGCGGCGATCTGATCGCCGCTTCTGGCGATGCCGAGGGAAGACGTGCGGTTCTTGCGGAAATCTGTGAAGCGCTCGCGACAGGTCCTGGCGTCGCCGTCTTCAAGCGGGCCTTTCCCGACACGCACGTTATCGATGCCGCGAGCCACGTCTTTGACGGGATCATCGAAGAACAGCATCGCAGCAACACTGGCGGTGGCGACCACTTTGCCAAGCCCGGCGCCAACGACCGCATCTGGAATTCGCTGGAGAAGCACTGCCTGAAGGCACCGGAGAATTTCGCCGCCTATTACGCCAACGCCATCATTGCGCTGGTCAGCGAGGCGTGGCTTGGGCCGAACTACCAGATGACGGCGCAGGTCAATCGGGTCAATCCGGGCGGTGCGGCCCAATCGGCGCATCGGGACTACCATCTCGGCTTCCAGACCTCCGCCGTGATCGAGCAATATCCCGCGCACGTGCACAGGCTGTCGCCGGTCCTGACCCTCCAGGGAGCCGTCGCCCATTGCGACATGCCGCTTGAAAGCGGGCCGACGCTGTTCCTGCCCTACAGCCAGACCTATGTGCCTGGTTACCTGGCGCTCAAGCGGCCTGAGTTCCGCGCCTATTTCGACGAGCATCACATCCAGCTTCCGCTTGAGAAGGGTGATGTCGTCTTCTTCAATCCGGCGCTTTTCCATGCGGCGGGCAACAACCGCTCGACGGATATTCGCCGGGTCGCCAACCTCCTCCAGGTCTCGTCGGCCTTTGGCCGGGCGATGGAGACCGTGGACCGCCTAACGATGAGCGCGACGCTCTACCCGGCCTTGAAGACGCTTCTGGCGGAGGGCAAGTTGACGGAGACGGAAGCCGACAACGCCATCGCGTCCTGCGCCGAAGGCTATTCCTTCCCGACCAATCTCGATCGCGATCCGCCGATCGGCGGGCTCGCGCCGAAGACGCAGGCGCAGCTGATGCGCGAGGCGCTGGCCGCAGGAACCGGCAAAGCCGAATTTCGCGCAGCGCTTGACGAGCAGGCCCGCCGCAAACTGAGCTGACGGCTTTGTCTCATATCTGACCGGCTCCGGGCACATGGTGCCCGGAGCCCATGCTGTTTTACCTGTTCCATTCTCAAAGGGAGGACTTCGATGAGCGGACAATTGGATGGCAAGATCGCGATCGTGACCGGCGGTACGCAAGGGCTGGGTGCGACGATTGCCGGACTTTTCGCCGAACGCGGTGCGGCCGGCATCGTCATCTGCGGGCGCAACGCCGCCAAGGGGCGCGCCAAGGCGGAGCAGATCGGCAGCGCCAGCGGCGCGAAGGTGGTTTATGTCGAGGCCGATCTCGAAAAAGTGGAGGACGCCCGCAAGGTCGTTGCCGCCTGCGACGCCGAGTTCGGCCGTGTCGATGCGCTGGTGAACGCCGCTGCAATCACCGACCGCGGCACGATCCTCGACACCACACCCGAGCTTTTTGACCGGATGTTTGCGATCAATGTCAGGGCGCCGTTCTTCCTGATGCAGGAAGCGGTGAAGGTGATGCGGCGCGAAAAGACCGAAGGCACCATCGTCAACATCGGCTCGATGTCGGCGATGGCCGGTCAACCGTTTATCGCCGCCTATTGTTCGTCGAAAGGGGCCCTCGAAACGCTGACCAAGAACACGGCTTACGCCCTGCTTCGCAACCGCATTCGCGTCAACGGACTGAACATCGGCTGGATGGCATCGGAAGGCGAAGACCGGATCCAGCGGGAGTTTCACGGCGCTGCCGCCGACTGGCTGGAAAAGGCTGCCGCCAGCCAGCCGTTTGGCCGGCTCGTCGATCCGGCGGAAGTGGCACGCGCCTGCGCCTATCTGTCGTCGGCCGAATCGGGGCTGATGACCGGATCGGTCATCTGCTTCGACCAGTCGATCTGGGGTGCTTATGATGGCTCGCCGCACCCCGCCGCGCCAATGTGACAGGGATTGAGGATCGGATCGACGGTGGGCCGCAAACGTGGGCCATGTCGATCCTCCGGTGCAGTATGCGGATGGATAACCGCCGCACGGTCCTTTTTCCGCCTGATGCGGCGCTTGTCTTTCCGCAGGCGCCGTGTCCTTATGACACCGTCAGGTGCCCGCGTCGGCGGGAGAATCGGGAATCCGGTGACACTCCGGAACGTGCCCAACGCTGTGACGGGGACGGCTGTTTCGATAGCCTTGAATAATCTCAAGGCTTTGCCACTGGATCTTCAACCGATCCGGGAAGGTGAGGCGGCCGGTTGAACCGGAGTCAGAAGACCGGCCTGGCAAGATAGACCCACCCCGCGCGGACGGCGGGAGGTTTCGCATTGTTGGGGATCGAACGATGCTGACCGAACCGAAGGGCGGCCTTGCGGCTGCCGGTGCCTTTTCGCTTCAAGAGCGGGAGGCAGTCTACCGTGCCATCGAAACGCGCCGTGACGTGCGCGACGAGTTCCTCTGCGACCCCTTGCCCGACGATCTCGTCAAGCGCTTGCTTGGTGCGGCCCACAGCGCGCCGTCGGTCGGCTTCATGCAGCCCTGGAACTTCGTGCTGGTGCGAGCGCCAGAGACGCGTTCGCGCGTCTGGCAGGCATTCCAGCGCGCCAACGACGAGGCGGCATTGATGTTTGCGGGCGAGCAGCAAGCGAAGTACCGCTCCTTGAAACTGGAAGGCATTCGCAAGGCGCCGCTCAGCATCTGCGTGACCTGCGACCGCACCCGTGGCGGCGCGGTCGTGCTCGGGCGCACGCACAATCCGCAGATGGACGTCTATTCGACGGTCTGCGCCGTGCAGAACCTCTGGCTCGCCGCGCGCGCCGAAGGCGTGGGGGTCGGCTGGGTCAGCATCTTTCATGAGGCCGAGATCAAGGCCGTTCTTGGCATTCCCGACCACATCGAGATCGTTGCCTGGCTGTGTCTCGGCTATGTCGACCGGCTCTATCAGCAGCCGGAACTGGCCGTGAAGGGATGGCGCCAACGCCTGCCGCTCGAAGACCTGGTGTTCGACGAGGGGTGGGGCAGAAACAGGCAGGACCCGTGAAAGGCCAATGCCTTTGCGTAGCTCAGGGTTCGAAGCCGTGGGACGCTTCCGCGGGCGTTGCTTCAGTTGCTCTGCGTCGGCTGATAGGCCGGCCCTTTCGGGTGCTTGAGGTCGATCGATGTTTCCTGCTGTGGCAGGAAGGTCGGGCCGACGACGCGAACCTTGCTCTTTGCCGGATCGTAGGGGCGTTCTTCGGCGGGCACCTTTGCAGCCTCGGTTTCTGCTGCCGGCTTCTTGGTCTCGATCACCACGATCGACGACTGATCGCTGCCCTTCATCGTGCCGCTTGGCTTCGGGTCGGTCGCGGCGGTCTGCGGTATCTGGCAGCCGCATGTGCCGGGCTTGTTGACGCCGCGGGTGCGGTAGGCGAAGGCGTTCGGCATTTCCGTATAGGCACGGCCGGTTGCAGCCGAGACCATCTGGTCGCTCTCTTCCGTGTTGATATCGTGGAAATAGAGTTCCGTCTCGGCGCCCGGACAGCGCGCACGGCAAGCCTGTTCGTCGCGCGGGAAGTCGGCCGGTGTCGCGTCCGAGGAAATCGGGAAGAAGGCGCCATCGCAGGTGCGCACGCACATGGTGCGAAGCGTGCCGCTGTAGTAGCCGTTGCTTGACCCATACTCATCGTCGTCATGTCGAAGAGCCGGGCCATAGGCGTCATCCGCGGGCAGGTCGGCTATGATGTTGCGGTGGGTTTCGGGCTCTTCCGGCTCGACGCTTGCGAACTCTTCGCGGTCGCCATAGCACCCGTTGATCTCGAGCGCGGCCAGGATCCGGCGGCGGGAGTCTTCGCTGTCACCGGCGACAATCTGCTCGCGTTCAGACTTGAGGATCCGCAGATTGCCTTCCATTTCGGCAATCAGGCTGTTGATTTCACTGCAGTTTTCAGCGTCATCACCGTCATAGACAACGGCGCTGCCGCCGCCGGCATTGCAGCCGGCGCGGCGTCGGTCGTTCTTGGCGCGGCGCAGTTCGATGTTCTGCCGCGAGATTGCGCTTGCATAGTCGCGGGCGTCGGCGTTGGTGGCGACGAAATCCGGCAGTTGCGCAAGCCGCGTGTTCAGCCGGTCACAGACGGGCGATGCCAGGGCCGGAGCGGTACCGATCAGGGCAAGAGGCACGAGGGCCGCAGCGACGTATTTCAAGCGCGCGAACACGGGTGAAGGTTTCTTCCTGTTGCCAGGTTGGCGCCAACCTCTGTCGCGGGTGGCTGCCAGCGGCATGTCCTGTTTCGCCTCCATCATAAAGCTTGTCGGTGATCGTGCAACGACAAGCCGCGGTTTGCGTTAACGGGCTTGAATGACAGTGGCGATCAAGCGGCGCGGGCCGTTTCCAGGGACATCGGACGATCGAGCACGGTGCCTTCGATGGCCGCGACGGCCTTCATCCGTTCGAGCAGGTCGCGGGTGACTTCCCAGGCGACGGCAACTGCAAAGACCGAGCCGATGCGATGCGGTTCGGCGATGCGCTCGCCGGGGCATCCCATGCGCCGGAACATGCGTTCCAGGAAGACGTCGGTGACCGTGACGATATGGCTGATGCCCGAGGCCAGTCCCAGTTCGCCGACACCGCACATCAATTCGGCGGCCGCGACCGTCACCTGGTTCGAGGCGCGGTCCTGCGAGATGTCGGGCTCGATGCAGAAGCGGCTCGATTCCCAGACGGAGGCGCTGCGGATTTCCGGATTGTCGCCGAGCAGGATCGGGAAGGTGTCGTCCAGCATGTTGGGACCAAGCGTCGGCAGCAATCTCAGCGAGCCGCGCAGGCGGCCGGTATCGGGGGCGTAGGACAGCACGTAGAGCGGGTTGGACTGGTCGTAGTTGTCGATTTCCCACTCGCCGTCGGTCTGCACGTCCCATTTCAGGAAATCGTGAAAGACGCGCTTGCGCAGCCGGAACATGTCGTCGACGGCCTGAGGGTGCTGTGCGCGGGTCTTTCCGTTCAGGATCCTGATCATCGTTTTACTCCATCCTTGTTTGGGGATGGGCGGATGCTGTCAGGCTCCAGACGGTCACGTAACTGTCGGTAGTGACAGTTCAAAAGCGATTAAATTGCCAGTAAATTTCGAGGGGTTTTGAGGGAGGGTCGGCGCAGCTATGTCAGACGGTCGGGATCAGCGCGTGGCGCACAGCCTGTGCAACGGCCTGCGTGTTGGAGACGACGTTGAGCTTACGCCTTGTATTGGTCATGAAAAAGCGGACGGTTCGCTCGGATATGCCGAGGATCGTGGCGATTTCCCAATAGCTCTTGCCGGCGGCGGCCCAGGTCAGGACTTCCGTTTCGCGACTGGTCAGCCGCATGTCGCGCACCGAGAGGGCTCCGGCCATCGCCCCGTGTTCGAGCATGGCGGCATGAAAGAGGTTGGCCGCCAGCTGGAAGTCGCGCAGGTGATGGCGACGATAGGTCGACCACTCGTCGGCCGGCATGTTGACGTTGATGGCCAAGAGCGCCATGCGGCCGGCGGGCGACGGCAGCGGCAGGGCCACGCCCTCCGTGGAGAGGCCGATCTCCTGGGCTGCCTCGAACAAGGGCTCGCATTCCGGGAACCGATGCCGCGCCATCGTCCATTCCACCGGGCGCACGCCGCCAAGGGCGAGTTTCAGGATAGGGTCGATCCGATGCAGGGCGCGTGCGCGATAGATTTCGGCGGCGTAGGCGCCGAACGTGTGATGCAGCCGACAGACCTTGAGTTCGTCGGCGTAGGGCTCGGCCTCGAGGTAGAGAAGGTGGGCGATACGGAAGGTGCGGCGCATCAGGGTAAAGAAATGAGCGGGCTCGACACAGCCCCCGCATTCCAGGATTTCCAGCATGTCGAGGACAGCTTGCTGCTCAGTCATGCCACAACACCGAATCTCGTCCGAGGTTCCAGCATGGTTAGAGGTTCACCTTTTGTCCAGCGCAAACTTTCCAGATTGGTGTGTAATACCAATTCTGCAAGTCTTGATTGTGTCTGCGGGCCGATAACACACGGGAGGGCGGCCGAGGGGTGGGAAAAATGATCTTCAGACCGCAAAACGTCGCGCCCGGGGCAGGCGCGACGACGTTTGGATATGGCTCCACCGGCGCCGGTGCGGCGCCCGACTGCAGCGAAGACCGATGGCGATCTCCGTGCGTCCATCTCAGCCCGGATGGCTGGCTTCGACCACTGCGAGTGCCGCCATGTTGACGACGCCGCGCGAGGTGACCGACGGCGAGAGAATATGGGCCGGGAGCGCCGAGCCGAGCAGGATCGGGCCGACATGCAGGCTGTCGGTCATGGTCTTGACGACGCCAAGCGTGATGTTGGCCGCATCGAGATTGGGGAAGACCAGAAGGTTGGCTTCGCCCGACAGGCTGCTGTCCGGCATGACCCGGTGACGCAGCGCTTCGGAGATCGCCGAATCGCCATGCATTTCGCCGTCGACTTCGAGCTCGGGGGCGAGCTCCCGCACGAGCTGGAGCGCCTTGCGCATCTTCGTCGCGCTCTCCGATTCGCGCGAACCGAAGTTGGAGTGCGATACGAGAGCGGCGCGGGGCGTGATGCCGAAGCGGCGGATTTCCTGTGCCGCCATCACCGTCGTCTGGGCGATCTCTTCCGCGCTCGGGCAGTAGCTCACATAGGTGTCGGTGAAGAAGGTGGCGCCGCGCTGGGAGATCAGCAGGCTGAGTGCGGAGAAGTCGAGCACGCCTTCGCGCTTGCCGATGATCTGCGACACGTCGCGCATATGCCTGGAATAGCGGCCTTCAACGCCGCAGATCAGCGCATCGGCTTCGCCACGCTTGACGGCAAGCGCACCGATGACGGTCGTGTTGGTGCGCACGATGGTGCGGGCAGCTTCCGGGATGACGCCGAGGCGGCCGACGAGCGCGAAATAGTCCTCGACATAGTCGCGATAGCGCGGGTCGCCTTCCGGATTGACGACTTCGAAATCGACGTCCGGACGAATGCGCAGGCCATAACGGCGAAGGCGAGTCTCGATGATCTGCGGACGGCCGATCAGGATCGGTCGCGCGGTGCCGTCTTCCAGAAGCACCTGGGCTGCGCGCAGCACGCGCTCGTCTTCGCCTTCTGCAAAGATCACGCGGTTCTTCTGGGCGTTCTTTGCGGCCGCAAACACTGGCTTCATGATGAAGCCCGAGCGGAAGACGAAGCGGTTCAGCTTGTCGAGATAGGCGTCGTAGTCCTGGATCGGACGGGTGGCGACACCGCTTTCCTCGGCCGCTTTGGCAACCGCCGGCGCGATGCGGAGGATCAGGCGCTGATCGAACGGCGAGGGGATCAGATAATCAGGGCCGAAGACCGGGGTCTCGCCGGAATAGGCGCGGGCGGCAACGTCGGACGGCTCCTCGCGGGCGAGGCCCGCGATGGCGCGCACGGCCGCCATCTTCATCTCTTCGTTGATCGTGCTTGCGCCGCAGTCGAGCGCGCCGCGGAAGATGTGCGGGAAGCAGAGAACGTTGTTGACCTGGTTCGGGAAGTCCGAGCGACCGGTGCAGATCATCGCGTCTGGGCGGGCGGCGCGGGCTTCTTCCGGCATGATTTCCGGCGTCGGGTTGGCAAGCGCCATGATCAGCGGCTTTTCGGCCATCTGCGCCAGCAGTTCGGGCTTCAGGACGCCGGCCGCCGACAGGCCGAGGAAGACGTCGGCGCCGCCGATGCTGTCGGCAAGAACGCGGTTGTCGCTCTCCTGCGCATAGATGGACTTCCACTCGTCCATCAGCACTTCGCGGCCCTTGTAGACGAGACCCTCGAGGTCGTGGACCCAGATGTTTTCGCGCTTGGCGCCAAGCGTGACGAGCAGGTTGAGGCAGGCAAGGGCGGCGGCACCTGCACCTGACGTGACGATCTTTGCCTTGGCGATATCCTTGCCGGCGAGCTCGAGCCCGTTGAGGATGGCGGCGGCAACGATGATCGCGGTTCCGTGCTGGTCGTCATGGAAGACCGGGATCTGCATTTTCTCGCGCAGGCGACGCTCGACCTCGAAACATTCGGGCGCCTTGATGTCCTCGAGATTGATGCCGCCGAAGGTCGGCTCCAGCGCCGAGATCACGTCGACCATGCGTTCGATGCTGGAGGCGTCGATCTCGATGTCGAAGACGTCGATACCGGCAAACTTCTTGAAGAGGACGGCCTTGCCTTCCATGACCGGCTTGGACGCCAGCGGGCCGATGTTGCCGAGGCCAAGCACGGCCGTGCCGTTGGAGATGACCGCGACCAGGTTGGCGCGCGCGGTAAAATCGGCCGCCTGCTCCGGATTGTCACGGATTGCGATGCACGGTGCTGCAACGCCTGGCGAATAGGCGAGCGCCAGGTCACGCTGGTTGCCGAGCGGCTTGGTGGGCTGGATTTCGAGCTTCCCCGGGCGCGGGTAACGGTGGAAGAAAAGGGCCTGCTGGTCGATGTCGCCGCTTGCCGGACCTGTTTGGGATTTCGTCTTGTCGCCCGTGTTCATGCTCTCACATTCCTCATTCGTGGTCGTGCCTTTTGGCATGAATTGCGAGCGAGGTACAGTTTTTGCGGCACTGAATTCTGGTGGTGGGCGTGGCCGTCGCAATGCTGATGTCATCTTCCTGAAACACGAGTCTGGTTTTCACGGGATCAGAAAGCGTAACGATGACGAGGCTGGCATGATGGCGGCGCAGCAAGACAACTCCGTAAGGAAACTCAGGACGTTGTTCATTTCCGACGTCCACCTTGGCTCGAAGGCCGCCAAGACCGATTATCTCCTTGATTTCCTGCGACACCATGAAGCGGAAACCATCGTTCTGGTGGGCGACATCGTCGACGGCTGGCGGCTGAAACGCAGCTGGTACTGGCCGCAGAACTGCAACGACGTCGTTCAGAAGCTGTTGCGCAAGGCGCGCAAGGGGACGCGGATCGTCTACATTCCGGGCAATCACGACGAGTTTCTGCGTGATTTCCCGGGCGTGCATTTCGGCGGTATCGAGGTGGCGCAGCGCTACATGCACGAGGGCGCGGACGGGCGCAGGTACCTCGTGTTGCACGGCGACGAATTCGACGTGGTGGTGCGCAATGCCCGCGTGCTCGCCTATCTCGGCGACTGGGCCTATGACACGGCGATCGCGATCAACATTGGCCTTGCAGCGGTCAGGCGTCGTCTCGGAATGCCATACTGGTCATTTTCCTCCTGGGCGAAACTCCAGGTCAAACACGCGGTCAACTTCATCGGCGAATTCCAGAAGGTGGTTGCCGAAGAGGCCCGCCGGCACGATGCCCAGGGTGTCATCTGCGGCCATATCCACCACGCAGTCATCGAGGACATTGACGATATCCGCTACATCAATACCGGCGATTGGGTCGAAAGCTGCACGGCGATTGCCGAGCATCACGACGGCACGATGGAGTTGCTCACCTGGCACCAAATGCGCGGTGGCGCAAGCGAAGCGGAAGCGTCGACCGAGGCCGACAAGCTGCTTGCGCAGTTGCTGACGCAGCGCGCCGCCTAGTCTGTCAAACGCCATTCGGAAACGTTAGGATCCGCAGACCCAAGCCAGAGGCTTGAGGATCGAAGTCCAGCCAACCCGAAATGCGCCAATGATCTGGAATGTAGTCGACAATCGCTCCCGTCCCTATCGCTGGAAGCGCGTCAACGCCGTGGTCGAGGCGATCGAGCACGACAACAGCTGCCTCGATGCCAATCAGGCGGACGAAGCCGCAGAGGCCGTCGATCATGCCCGCCGCGACGGCATTTCCGTGTGCGAGGCGATCGAATGGGGCAACCGGCAGCCAAGTCCGGTAACCCTTTATCTCTATGACGCGGACGGCACAAAGGACGGTCCTGTCGACGCGGTGGACTCGGATCGTACACCGGGCTGATCGCGCATTGCCGGCCGAGCGATCTTGCTGTCGCGAAATCTAGGATATGGCAAGGCGCGCTCGGCTCATGCTAGACATAGGCTACAGCCATCAGGTCAGCCGATGATTCC
The DNA here is from genome assembly GCF_035999185.1 of Ensifer sp. Taxonomy (GTDB): domain Bacteria; phylum Pseudomonadota; class Alphaproteobacteria; order Rhizobiales; family Rhizobiaceae; genus Ensifer. The sequence goes on from NZ_DASYHB010000210.1 coordinate 14,858, forward strand.
CTCCCCAGCGCCCGCATATGTGGGCCCTCCGCCGCGCCATTTCGCGCTTCGCATCGCTTTGCTCTTCTGCGCGCCGTTGATCGTCAACGGCTTCGCGATGCCGTATTTCCCGATGTGGCTGAGCACGCTCTCCATGACCGATTTCGAGATCGGCGTGGTACTGGCGCTGCCGATGTTCGTGCGTGTCATCACCGCACCGATTGCGGGCGTGATCGCCGACCGGCTCGGGGAGCGGGCGATCGTGCTCATCTGGTCCGGCTTCCTGTCGCTCGCAACCGCTCTGGTGCTGTTTTACTTTCGCGATTTCTGGCCGGTGCTGATCATCTACACGCTGCAGTCGGCCGTCTATTCGCCATACGTGCCGATCGTCGAGGCGATCGCGCTTTCGGGTGTCCGCCGCTGGGGCTTCGATTACGCGCATATGCGGCTTTGGGGTTCGGTCGCCTTCATCGGCGCCACCATGCTCGGCGGCTGGATGGTCGGCCTTGTCGGCACAGACATGGTGCTGCCGGCGATGGCGATCGGGTTCGGGCTGACGATCGCGATGGCCTATGCGGCGCCCCGCGTCGGCAAGCCGCGCCGGCCTTCGCCGATCACCGCACTTACCGAGCCGCCGCCAAAATCACTCAGGCAACTCGACCTGCAACTGCTGCTGATCGGCGTGACCCTGGTCAACGCCAGTCATGCGATGCTCTTTGCCTTCTCGGCAATCTACTGGCAGCACATCGGCTACAGCGGCACCGAGATCGGACTGCTCTGGAGCGCGGGGGTTGCTGCTGAAGTGACGATGTTCGTCTTTGCCAAGGCGATCAGCCGCCGCTTCAGCGTCTGGGTCATGATCCTCTCGGGCTGCGTCCTCGCCGTGGTGCGCTGGATCATCTTCCCGATGGATCTTGGCTTTGGCGGCTACTTCATTCTGCAGTGCTTCCACGCCTTTACCTATGCGATCATGCACACGGGCATGCAGCACAAGCTGGTCGAGCGCGTGGTCGAGTCCCAGGAAGCGTCGGCCCAGGGCCTCTACTTCTTCTATACCGGCATCTTCACCGCGATCCTGACGTTCCTGTCGGGCTATTTTTACGCTTGGTATGGGGTGAACGGCTTCTACTCGATGTCGGTCGTCGCCTTTGCCGGCTGCTGTTTCGCTGTTGCTGCCTGGTACCTTCAGCCCCAGAGGCGCGGCTCCGGGGGGAAGACGAGCGAAGCCTCGTAGCGCAGGCCCGGCGTCCGGTCCTGTGCAAGGAGGAGAGGACCGTCGAGATCGACGAAGTCGGCGCCCTGGGCCACCAGGATCGCCGGCGCCATGCCCAGCGAAGTGCCGACCATGCAGCCGACCATGACCTTGAGGCCGAGCGCATCTGCCTGGGCGCGCATGCGCAGCGCCTCGGTGAGGCCGCCGGTCTTGTCGAGCTTGATGTTGACCGCATCGTAGCGGCCGACCAGCGCCGAGAGATCGCCGGTCGCATGCACGCTTTCATCCGCGCAGATCGGGACAGGACGAGCGATCGTTGCGAGAGCCTCGTCGCGCCCGGCCGGCAGCGGTTGCTCGATGAGGTCGATCCGCTCTTCGGCGCAGATCGCGAAATGATAAGCGAGAGTTTCGGGTGTCCAGCCTTCGTTGGCGTCGAGAATGATGCGGCTTTCGGGCGCGCCGGCCCTGACGGCGCGGATGCGGGCGGCATCATCCGGCGTGCCCACCTTGACCTTGAGGAGCGCGCGGTGGGCGTATCGGGACGCCTGTTCGCGCATGGCCTCGGGCTCAGCCAGAGACAGCGTGTAGGCAGTGGTCAATGCTTCAGGTGAAGCAATTCCGGCAAGGATATGAACCGGCGTATTTTTCTGCTTTGCCTCGAGGTCCCAAAGGGCGCAGTCGACGGCATTGCGGGCAGCACCCGGCTTCATCTCGTCTTGCAGTTCTGCGCGGGAGAGGCCGGCCTCGATACGCGGGCGGATGGCGGTGATCTCGGCCAGAACCGAATCGATCGTTTCGCCGTAGCGGCCGTAGGGAACGCATTCTGCGGAGCCAGAATGGGTGCCGTCCGTGATTCGGCAGGTGACCACGCTTGCCGTCGTTTTGGAGCCGCGCGAGATCGTGAACGCACCTGCGATCGGGAAATGTTCCAGCGTTGCGTCGAGGGTAAGTGACATGAAAGCGTCTCCGGCGTGCAAACTAAGGGCATGGCGTCGTTACCGGCCGAACGTTCGGGTGACAGCAACGGTGCGAGCCGTTATTACGGGGTAAGGTTTTACGAATCTTTACGGCGCAGCGCATCGTCAGACGCGCACGGGCCACAGTAACACTTTAGGTCTGCTGCATAATTTTGTCCTTAAATCGAACCCGATCTAACGGAATTATGCAGTAGAAAATCGGGAAAACAGAAGCCACGTGTCGCAAGCCGCCCGCAAGATGACTGCCGATGTGGCGCTGGCCGAAAGTGCCGGCGGGCAAAGCTATGTCTTCACCGGCGCATGGCGGCACGAGACGGCCGAAGCCATGGCGGCAAAACTGGATCAGCTCGCCCGCAAGGACGATGGCGTCAGGCAGTTCGACCTTTCCGGCGTGACGGCGATGGATACCGCCGGGGCCTGGATCATCCGGCGTTTCATGACCAAGGTGGCCGGCCCCGCGCGCGACGACGTGCATTTTGCCGATGGCGGGCAACGTTATGTCGAGTTGATCGACGCCTTGCCGGCCGAGCTGCGTTCGCCCGATGAAGGCAAGGAGCGGATGCCGCTGTTCCAGCGCATCTTCGCGCCGATCGGCGAGGCGATGATCGCGACCTGGGACGATATCGTCGCTGCGATGTACATTCTGGGCTCTGCGGTACGCGGCGCGCAACTGAAGCTCGGCCGGCACAGCGGTGTCTCGCCCGCTGCGATCGTACACCAGATCGACCGCATGGGCGTAATGGCGGTGCCGATCATCACGCTGATGTCGTTTCTGATCGGCGCGATCATCGCGCAGCAGGGCGCGTTCCAGCTGCGCTACTTCGGCGCCGAGGTCTTCGTCGTCGATCTCGTCGGCATTCTGCAATTGCGCGAAATCGGCGTGCTCTTGACCGCGATCATGATCGCTGGCCGCTCCGGCAGCGCGATCACGGCCGAAATCGGTTCGATGAAGATGCGCGAGGAGGTGGATGCGCTGAAGGTGATGGGGCTGAGCCCGATTGGCGTTCTCGTCTTTCCGCGCCTGGTCGCGCTCACCGTCGCGCTGCCGCTCCTGACCATCATCGCGAATTTCGCGGCCCTCGTCGGTGCGGCGCTTGTGGCCTGGGGCTATTCAGGGATCACGATCCCGACCTTTCTTGCCCGGCTGCAGGAAGCGGTCGATTTCTCGTCGGTTGCGGCCGGCATGATCAAAGCCCCGTTCATGGCGTTGATTATCGGCGTGGTGGCGGCGGTCGAAGGGCTGAAGGTCGGCGGCAGCGCGGAATCGCTTGGCCGCCACGTGACGTCGTCGGTGGTCAAGTCGATCTTCGTCGTGATCCTGATCGACGGGCTCTTCGCCATGTTCTACGCGTCAATCGATTTCTAATGCGGAGAACGGCGTGAACCCATTGGAAAAGCGGCACGAAGAATACCTGGAGACCGAGGCGAACGGACGCGAGTCCGTCCTGTCCGTGCGCGACCTGACGGTCGGTTTCGGCTCCAACATCGTGCTCGACAAATTGAACCTCGAGATCTACCGCGGCGAGATCCTCGGCTTCGTCGGCGCCTCGGGCACCGGCAAGTCGGTGTTGATGCGCACCGTGCTCAGGCTTCTCGCAAAGCGTTCCGGCAAGATCGAGATTCTCGGCGCCGACTACGACAACATAACCGAGGCCGAGCGTATCGCGCTCGACATGCGCCTCGGTGTTCTCTTCCAGCATGGCGCGCTCTTTTCGGCGCTGACGGTGCGCGAGAACATCCAGGTGCCGATGCGTGAATATCTCGACCTGCCGCAAAGCCTGATGGACGAGCTGGCGCGGGTGAAGATCGAGCTTGTGGGCCTGGCCCCGGAAGCGGCGGAAAAATACCCGTCCGAGCTTTCCGGCGGCATGATCAAGCGCGCAGCACTGGCGCGCGCCTTGGCGCTCGATCCCGATCTGGTTTTTCTCGACGAACCGACCTCGGGGCTTGACCCGATCGGTGCTGCCGAGTTCGACGAGTTGATCGCCAAGCTGCGCGACACGCTGGGATTGACCGTGTATATGGTGACTCACGACCTCGACAGCCTGTTTTCCGTCTGCGACCGCATCGCGGTGCTCGGCAAGAAGAAGGTACTGGTCGAAGGCACTGTGGAAGACATGCTGGCCTGTGACGACCCCTGGGTGCAGGCCTATTTCCGCGGCAAGCGGGCACGTTCGATCGTGCGCAACGATCAGTGACGAGCGCGTCCCGCATCGAGCACGGTCGCTCGAAGCGGAAGAAGCGCTCTGGTGGATGCGATCCTGATGCCTTGGCGTCAAGATTGATGAAGAGCCGGTGAAGCGGCCACGAAGGTAGTCGGTACGAATGGAAACGAAAGCGAACTACGCCATTGTCGGTTTCTTCACGGTGTTCGTGATCGCGGCCGCTTTCGGCTTCGTCTACTGGATGTCGCAGTATGGCCGCAGCGGCGAGATGGTCGAGCTGGTGGTCAATATTCCCGGTTCCGCCAACGGCCTTTCCGTCGGTTCGCCGGTGCGCTTCAACGGCATCGCCGTCGGCACGGTCCGCAATCTGGCGATCGACGCCAATGATCCGCGCTATTCGCTGGCGCTGACGGAAGTTTCGGTGGATGCGCCGGTGCTGAAGTCGACCAAGGCGACGCTGGAAGTCCAGGGCCTGACGGGTGCTGCCTATATCGAGCTCAGTGGCGGGCACAAGGGCGACGAGAACATCCTGAAAACCGCGATCGAGAAGGGCACCCAGGCGCGCATTCTGGCCGACCAGTCGAGCGTCACCAGCCTGCTTGCAACCGCCGACCAGATCATGGATCGCGCCAACGACGCGATCACCGACATTCAGGGCTTCGTGACGGACGTGCGCGGGCCGCTGACCAAGACGATCAACAACGCCGAGACGTTTTCCGACGCGCTGGCAAAGAACTCCGGCGCGATCGACGACTTCCTGAAGAGCGTGACCGAGCTTTCCGGGTCGATCAACGCTGCCTCCAAGAAGCTCGATTCGACGCTCGCATCGGCTGAGACGCTGGTGAAATCGGTCGATCCGAAGAAGATCGACCATATTGTCTCCAACGTCGAGCAGATCAGCAACGACCTGAAGGCAGCTTCGGGTGGCGTCACGGAGACGCTGGCGACATTCCGGCGCACCGTCGAAACCTACGATCAGTTCGGCAAGAACGCGCAGAAGACGCTGGAGCGGGTCGATACGCTGGTGGCCTCCGTCGACAAGCAGAAGGTCGAACTGGTCGTCAACGATATTTCCGCGGCGACGGCCGATGCACGCAAGACGGTCGCCAACATCTCCGCGTTTGCCGACAAGATCACCGCGCGCCAGCAGGACATCGACCACACGATTACCAATGTGACCGAGCTTGCGAGCAAGCTGAACGCCGCTTCGAGCCGGGTGGACAGCATTCTCGTCAAGGTCGATGGCTTCCTCGGCGATGCGGACGCGCCGTCGCTTTCGGCTGACGCCCGTGCGACGCTCGCGTCGTTCCGCAAGATGGCTGACAATCTCAACGCGAAGATCGGCCCGATTGCCGAAAACCTCAAGCGGTTCTCAGGCTCTGGCCTGCGCGACGTCGAAGCACTCGTCACGGACACGCGCCGCACGGTGCAAAGCCTGGAGAACACGATCTCCACCTTCGACAAGGACCCGCAACGTCTTCTCTTTGGCGGCGAAACGGTAAAACAATATGATGGCCGCACCCGACGCTGAGTCGGGTGGGCACTCCGGCGTGGGGCCGGTCGGCGTGGTTTCGTTTTCGAGCGCGCCAAGGTGTGTGGGACAAGGGTATTGGCAGTATGAATTTTCAGGGGCGGGTTGGTATGCGAGTAGCGGGAGCGTGTCGCTCCGCCCTGATTTTTATGCTGGCGGCCGGAGTTGCCGGCTGCGGTACCAAGGCCGTCAATGACACGTTCAGCCTCTCGGCGGCACCTGTCGTCGAAGGCCGGGCCTCCAGCGGAAAACAGATCCTCGTTCCCGAGCCGACGGCCTTGAAGGCGCTCGACAGCGACCAGGTCGTCATTCGCCTGTCCGGATCGGAACTGCAGTATCTCTCCAAGGCTCAGTGGAGCGACCGGCTGCCAAAGCTGGTGCAATCGAAGCTCGTGCAGGCTTTTGAAGACACCGGAAAAATCGGCGGTGTCGGCAAGCCGGGCCAGGGGCTGGCGATCGACTACCAGGTCATCACCGAGATCCGCGCCTTCGAGATCTCGACGGAAGGTGCCGATACTGCCGTCGTCGAAATCTTCGCAAAGATCCTCAACGATCGCAACGGCACGGTTCGGGTGCAGAAAGCGTTTCGTGCCGTCGCTGGCGTGAAGGGCGCGGGCAACCCGGCCTTCATCAAGGCGATGGACCAGGCCTTCGCCAACGTTTCCGCCGAGATCGTCAGCTGGACGCTCGGCTCGATCTGACGGCTTGCGCCCGATCCTGTCATCGACACCGCAATGGATCGACCTGCTGGCCCCATGTGTGCGCCAGGGCCTTTCGTTGCGAAAAGTGCTGCGCAAGCGCCATGGCATAAACCTCTGAGACGAAGGCTCGATACGTGAGGCTGGGTCGGATGTTTCGTTTGAAACAGCGCCGGATCTGCAGCCGTGCGAAGGGTGTTGCAAGCGACGGGTTCGTCGCAGTTGGACAAGCAGGCAGGGGACACATTCAATGCGCGGCACCACATTCGCCATGGCTCTGGCGATGACGATCGCACTCGCCTTCACCGCACCGGTTCAGGCGGCAAATTACAGTTATGGCGGCCAGCAGAACTGTGTCGTCAAGACGGTCAAAACCTATGGTGCATACGGCAGGGTGGTGATCAAGAAGATGCGCATCTGCAAATAGTGCCTGCGCACCTTCGGTTTGTTGCGATTGCCGGCATGTCTCGACAATCGGCGTCGCTCTGTGGAGACATGCAGCAAGGCGTCAGATCGACCCGTGCGCGTCCGATATGGTGCAGCGCTTGGAGCAGCCGTTACCGGCGGCCTGCAAGTGCGGCCTGATCGGCGGACTTGTCCTGCGACCCCACGGCTGCGAGCCTCTCCAAAACAACAGACATTGCCCGATCCTTGCCGGCCACATAGTCCGCAAAGGTCGGTTGGGCAATGACGTCCGGTTCAAGGCTGCCTGCCGGAACGTCATAGATGTAGTTCAGCAGGAAACACGTCCTGAGTTGCGACAGGCTGCAGCCATTCTCCCAGTCGTGAAAGCCGGTGGTGTAGCGGACTGCGAGTTTCGAATGCGGGAGAACGGTGAGGCCGCCTTCGCCCCAGAACTGCATGCGGTCGCCCACGGCCTCACCGACGATGGTGACGCGCTCCCCGCCATAGTATTTGAGCCACGCGGCGGTGCTGATCGCAGCCGAGAACGTATTGCCCGTGGTCAGAATGAACAGGCGCCCGGTCGGTGGCAAAAGCTCGGGCAAACGTCGGGCGAAATCAGCGGAAAGCGTGTAGTTGCCGCCGGCATTGAAGCGCAGGTCGACGATGGCGTTGCGAATTGGCTTGTTGCTCAACTCATCAAGCACGTCAGAAAGATACTGCGATAGATCGACCGGCGCCTGGTCCCGGACGCGGTTGATCTGGACGTAGAGTAGGTCGGCTGCGGGGTAGGCGTGCCAATAGTTACGATCGAGCTGGGCGAGATAGTCCGGCAACGCGACGTCCTCCAGCACATGTCGCCACCCCGTGGGGCGGTTGGCGTGGGCGACAGGGCTCAAGTCTCGGGCGGGCCAGAAATTGGCTCTCAGCGGTTCGTCAGTGCCAGGAAGGGCTGCGAGTTCGGTTGACACGGAGCTGCCGTCCGAAAGGCGCATGTCGTAGGTGCTTTTGCCCGACGTTTCCGCGAGACCTGCCGCATGCAGAAGCTCCGGTGAAGTCATGAAGTTTGGCGCGAACTCCTTGGCAAGGTTGGCCGGCCCCCCAACATAGGGCCGCAGTGCCGCCAGCAAAGCATCCGTCGTTTTGCCGTTTGCGCCGAGGACCTGTGCCCCGAGCAGGTGGCTTTGGTCCCTGGCAGCGGCGACGACGAACAAGCCGTCGGCAAACCAGCCGAGACGAACGGGCACGGCATTGAAGCTTTGACCGCCAACAAGCCCGGCGACGTTGCTGTGACCGTTGTCGGCCAGTGCCACCGCCTTGGCGGCAGCCATAGCCAGGTCGGCGCGGTCCATATCCGCGGCGCGCTCCTCCATCGCGCTGAGGGCGCGTGCGAATTCTGCTTTGGCCTCGGGCGTGAAACTCCTTTCATAATTCGGCAGATGCCGCAAATGAGCGATGTCCTGCCGATTGGCTTCGAGCAGTGAAACGGAAGTCTGATCGGGAGCATTCGGATAGGATTTCAGGGTTGGATAAAGAAGGACGGCGAGCGGTGCGAGAACCAGGATGATCACCAGCGCGAGCGCGATCGCCGATATCTTGAACCACCTCGGCAAGGGCCTTTTGCGTCGGTCGTTATCGAGAACCGTATTCCCCTTCGTCATGCACTCGTCCTTCTCGTTCGGTGGCTTCCACGTCGGGACCGGTGCTGCGACCATGATCCTTCAAGATCCAGGCATTGCAGCGGAACCCGGCGAGGGCGGATGGATCGTGATACGGATTTGGATAAGCTGGCGCATCGTTGAGGCGGGCGTGAAAATTTCGCGGCGCCACCCCTGGTAGATGTTGACGCACCGGGAAGAGCACAAGAGGGGAGGCGAATTTAGAGATTCAGGCGTGCGGCGGGCGCAAATGGGCGAGATCGGAGCTTCGTCCGACGACACGTGGCGCGCGGGATCGGCGCGGCCCGATCGCGTACGTCAGCTGCCGGTGCCCAATCGGCCGGCAGGCTGAAAGAGGAGAACCGACCCGACGCGAAGCTCCTCGATATCCGGTCAGGCCAGGAAATGCCCTCAGGGCCAGCGTACGACCGGGGGCAGGGACGAGAGGATGGACTCGACGTTGCCGCCGGTCTTCAGGCCGAAGATCGTGCCGCGATCGTAAAGCAGGTTGAACTCGACATAGCGGCCGCGACGCACCAGCTGCTCGTCGCGGTCGTCTTCGGTCCACGGCGTGTTGAAGTTGGAGCGCACGATCTTCGGATAGACGAGGGCGAAGGCCTTGCCGACATCGCGGGTGAAGGCGAAATCCGCTTGCCAGCCACCCTGTTCCTCAGCCGAGTGCAGCCAGTCATAGAAGATGCCGCCGGTTCCGCGCGGCTCGTTGCGGTGCGGCAGGAAGAAATAGTCGTCGCACCACTTCTTGAACTTGGCATGGTCGGCAACGCCGTGTCGGCTGCAGGTGATTTCCATGGCGCGGTGGAACAGCTGCGTGTCCGCATCGGTCATGACGCGGCGGCGGTCGAGGACCGGCGTCAGATCGGCGCCGCCGCCGAACCAGTTGCTGGTCGTGACGACCATGCGGGTGTTCATGTGAACCGCCGGCACGTTGGGATTGACGGGATGGGCAATCAGCGAAATGCCCGACGCCCAGAAGCGCGGATCTTCGGCGGCACCCGGGATCTGGTTGCGGAACTCAGGCGAAAATTCGCCATAGACGGTCGAAGTATGCACGCCGACCTTCTCGAAGACGCGGCCCTCCATCATCGACATGCGGCCACCGCCGCCCTTGCCGCCCTCACGGCTCCAATCCTTGGCAACGAAGCGGCCGGGCGCGCGATCCGAGAGCGGACCGGTCAGCTCGTCCTCGATCGCCTCGAAGGCAGAGCAGATGGTATCGCGCAATCCCTCGAACCAAGCGCGTGCCTCAGCTTTCTTCACTTCGATGTCTGCGGGGAGGCCCTGGGGAAGGTGCGGTCGTTCCATGAAAATTACGTCCTGTTGGCAGCTTTTGCCGGTGAAAAGCGCCCGATTCCGATTGAGTTCGCCAAAGGTCACACTTTCACGCCGATGGCAACGGCGGTTTACCGTATCGGCCAGTCTGTCGCACGGCGAGCCGTGGCTGCAAGGAAAACTCTGACCTCACAAAGCTCTGGCAAAGCGCGATTGCCGTCACTATCTTAGCGTTCAGAGGTATAGCCCATGGCAAGAATACCTGCAGGTCCGCCGCTCGATGGATTGCGGCGACAGATCGCCCGGCATCGCCGGGACAATCCGACACGAGGCGATGGCCTTTTCGTGCGGGAAACCTTTCGGCTCGACCGAGGTGCCGCCCGCGCCAAGGCGCGCGAATGGTTCGACACCTGGCCGAAGGCCGCCTATTGGACCGAGGTTGAGAGTTGGCGTCAGCTCGACGGCGACGAAATCGAGTTCACCATGCGCCGCCTTCCGACCGCCGATTGACCCGATCGCAATCACGGGTGGCCATCGTCATCCATCAGCCTCGGCCCGGCGCCTTCCATCGATAGCACATCGTGCGGGTTGCGCAGCGGACATTCGCGCAACGACAGGCAGCCGCAACCGATGCAGCCCGTCAGATGGTCGCGCAGCGCCATCAGGCTGGTGATGCGCTCATTCAACTGTTCGCGCCAGCTTTCGGACAATCTGCCCCAATCTTCCACCGTCAGCGGACGATCGTCCGGCAGAACCGACAAAGCGTCCTGGATTTCTGACAAAGGGATGCCAGTGCGCTGGGCGACCTTGATCACCGCAATGCGCCGGAGCACGCCACGCGGATAGCGGCGCTGGTTGCCACGGGTGCGGTTGCTGCGGATTAGCCCCTTGGCCTCGTAGAAGTGCAGGGTGGAGACCGCAACGCCGCTGCGTTCGGCCACTTCTCCCACTGTCAGTTCACGACGCAGCTCGGTGTTTCTTACAACTGTCACGACGGCTATTGACCTCAACTATTGTTGAGGTTCTATAGCATTGGCTCCATGTATTCGACAACCGATGAATGCGACAACAGGAGCTTGCCTCGATGACTGAGAAAATGACCCTTGCCGTGATCTATGGCAGCGCGCGCCAGGGCCGCTTCTGCGACACCGTCGCCAACTGGCTGATCCGGGAGCTTTCGGCTTCCGAGGTTTTCACGCTGACGATCATCGATCCGGCCCGGATCAGGACATCGCGGGGGCTTGGCGCCGCCGTCAATCCCGGCGAATGGCTGGAGCGCAAGATCGCCGAAGCCGACGCGTTCATCATCGTCACGCCGGAATACAATCACGGCTATCCGGCGGCGTTGAAGGAACTGATCGATTCGGTCTACGAGCCCTGGCACGCCAAGCCCGTCGCCTTCGTCTCCTATGGCGGCGCCTCCGGCGGCATTCGGGCGGTCGAGCAGCTGCGCCAGGTCTTCGGTGAACTGCATGCGGTGACGCTGCGCGACGGTGTTTCGTTCCCCAAGGCCTGGTCGAAGTTCGACGCGGCCGGCAACCTCTACAAGCCCGAGGAACTGCGCGCGCCATTGTTTGTGATGATGGACCGGCTGACCTGGTGGGCGCGAACCCTGAAGCAGGCGCGCAAGGCAGCGCCCTACAACGAGGTGGCGGCGTAGCGCGCCTGCCGGGGACGATGTCTGCAACCGGCGGCCATGGAGGTGGCGATGTTTACGCTGTCAGCCTGGAGAGACCTGTCGGATCGCTTCGCCGGCGATCATCGCCGCCGAGATGGCGAGGTTCAGCGAGCGCTGGCCCTCGGCCATCGGAATGAGGATGCGGCCGTCGGCGCGCTCGTGCACGTGATCCGGCACACCGGCGCTCTCCCGTCCGAAGAGCAGGATGTCGTCGGGGAGGTACTCGTAGCGGGTATAGGGCAGGGCCGCCTTGGTCGAGGCGAGCACAAGCCGTCGACCGCTGCCTGCGCGCCACTCTTCGAAGCGCTCCCAGTTGACATGGCGGGTGAGTGCGACGGACGCGATGTAGTCCATGCCGGCCCGCTTCAGGTTGCGGTCGGAAAGGTCGAAGCCGGCCGGCTCGATGATATCGACGCCCAGCCCGAGGCAGGCGGCCATGCGCAGGATCGTGCCGGTATTGCCGGGAATGTCGGGCTGATAAAGGGCGATGCGCAGGTTGCTCATGGGCTGCGGCTGCTCCGAAAGGTGATGGCGGTGCCAGGGGCGGGTGCGGCTCCTATGGCATTGAATGCCGGATCGATCCACTCTCAAACATCGAGAGCCTCGGCCAATTGCGGATCGCTCATTTCGCCCATGCTAATCTGTGCCTGAACGGCAACAGAGGATTGTGCGGTGAAAAAATAGGCAAGAAAGTGGCTGCGACAATCTGGCATGTCGGCGCGAATAAGGGTAGACATCAGGCCTCTTCAACGCGAACCGACGGAGGCAAACATGACTGTATGGATGTTGACACGCCTTCCAGGAGTAGTGGGCCACCGTTTGGCCTGACCGGTTCCGCGACCTATCTTTTACAAAGAGATCGACGCGCTTCCGGTACTCCGGAAGACGAAGCCCCTTTGCGGGCAGCATTTCCGGACTGAATTTTTCATCATAAGAATGCGGGGCGCTATCCCGCTTTCCTTCAAAATACTCTGAAGGAGCAATGCAATGTTTGGCTGGTTTGAATCCCGCCTCAATCCCTATCCGGCCGAGGAGCCCACGCTCCCGCCGAAAAGCCTCTTCGGCTTCTGCTGGCACTATTCCAAGCCGGCGGCGCCGTGGCTGATCATCATGTCGGTCTGCACGATGCTGATTGCCGTCGGCGAAGTGGCGCTGTTCCAGTTCCTCGGCAACATGGTCGACTGGCTGTCGAGCGCCGACCGCGAGACCTTCCTTGCAGCCGAGGGCGGCAGGCTATTCTGGATGGGGGCGCTTGTTCTGATCGGCCTGCCTGGCCTGGTTGCGATCGACTCGTTCATCATGCACCAGGTGCTGCTCGGCAATTATCCGATGATCGCCCGCTGGCAGATGCACCGCTACCTGCTTCGCCAGAGCATGACCTTCTTTGCCAACGAGTTCGCCGGACGCGTTGCGACGAAGGTGATGCAGACGTCGCTTGCGGTGCGCGAAACGGTGATGAAGATCCTCGACGTCTTCGTCTATGTCGTCAGCTATTTCGTCACCATGCTCGCCGTCGTCGCGACCGCCGACTGGCGGCTCGTCATTCCGCTTGGCATCTGGCTGGCGATCTACATCTGCATCGTCAGCTACTTCGTGCCGCGGCTGCAGAAGATCTCCAAGGAGCAGGCGGACGCGCGCTCGATGATGACGGGCCGGATCGTCGACAGCTACACCAACATCGGCACGGTCAAGCTCTTCTCGCACGCCGGTCGCGAGGAAGGCTATGCGCGCGAAGGCATGGACAGCTTCCTTGACACCGTGCATCGCCAGATGCGCAAGGTCACGCTGTTCCACATCCTCGTTTATGCCAACAACAGCATCGCGCTCTTTGCGATCGCCGCCCTTGGCATCCATCTCTGGCTGACGAGCGCGATCTCGGTCGGTGCGATCGCGATCGCCGTGGGTCTGGCGATGCGCATCAACGGCATGTCGCAGTGGATCATGTGGGAAGTCTCGGCTCTGTTCGAGAACATCGGCACGGTCTATGACGGCATCGGCATGATGACGAAGGCGCAAGACATCGTCGACGAGCCGGACGCCAAGCCACTGACGGCGGAAAAGGGGGCAATCGCCTTTGACAATATCCGCTTCCACTATGGCAAGGCGAAGGGCGTCATCGATCACCTGTCGCTCGACATCAAGCCCGGCGAAAAGATCGGTCTCGTCGGTCGCTCAGGCGCCGGCAAGACGACGCTGATGAACCTGCTGTTGCGCTTCTATGACCTGGAGGACGGCGCGATCCGGATCGACGGCAAGGACATCGCGACCGTGACGCAGGACAGCCTGCGTTCCCAGATCGGCGTCGTCACCCAGGATACCTCGCTCCTGCATCGCTCCATTCGCGACAACATCGCCTATGGACATCCGGAAGCCGACGACGAAGCGATCATTGCGGCGGCCAAGAGGGCCAATGCCTGGGACTTCGTCCAGGGGCTCGAGGACAACCAGGGCCGCAAGGGCCTGGATGCACAGGTCGGCGAGCGGGGTGTGAAGCTGTCCGGCGGCCAGCGCCAGCGCATCGCGATCGCCCGCGTCTTCCTCAAGGACGCGCCGATCCTGATCCTCGACGAGGCGACCTCGGCGCTTGATTCCGAAGTGGAGCAGGCGATCCAGGAAAACCTCTTCGCGCTGATGGCAGGCAAGACGGTGATCGCGATCGCCCACCGCCTGTCGACGCTGACGGAGATGGACCGGTTGGTTATCCTCGAGGCCGGCCGGATCGTCGAGACCGGCTCGCATGGCGAGCTCGTCGCCAAGGGCGGGCTCTATGCCGACCTCTGGTCGCGCCAGTCCGGTGGCTTCATCGCCGATGACGTCGAGAAGGAAGAGGCGGCGGAATAAACGTTCACGGGCCCGTCGTTCGAAAGAGCGGCGGGCCTGATGATTTTAGAGGTTACGCATTTGTAATCTGCAATTGTGCGGAAACCGATTGCTGTTCCCGCCGAACGGCCTATATCGGAACCATGCTCAGCGCCATCGTCAGCCTCTTCGAGAACTGGATCAAGCCTTTCGCGCCGCGCGAGCGTTTGCAGCCGCCGAAATCGCTCTGGGGCTTTGCCTGGTTCTATGCCAGCCAGGCGAAGGGGCCGTTCATTGCGATGGCGGTGCTCGGCGGCCTTGTCGCCATGCTCGAGGCAGGGCTCTTCTACTTCGTCGGGCGGCTGGTCGACCTCCTCGATACGGTCAAGCCCGAAGCCGGCTGGAGCGGCCTGATCGCCGCCAATGGGCCGGAACTGCTGTTCATGCTGTTGACGGTGCTGGTGTTCCGCTTCGTTGCGGTGTCGCTGGCCGCGCTCGTCGAAGAGCAGTCGATCATCACCGGCTTCCTCAATCTCGTGCGCTGGCAATCCTATGTACATGTCGCCCGGCAATCGCTGACCTTCTTCCAGAACGACTTTTCCGGCCGCATCGTCACCAAGGTCTGGTCCGGTGCGCAGGCGACCAGCGATCTGCTCGTATCGCTGCTGCAGGTCGTCTGGTTCATCGTCATCTACACGGCGTCCACCATGGCGCTGGTGGCGCAGCTCGACTGGCGGTTGGCGGTGATGGTCGGCTTCTGGATCGTCATCTTCCTTTCGCTCGCGCGCTACTTCGTTCCGCGGATCCGCAAGCACGCGCGCGACACGGCGGAGATGGCCTCGATGCTGAACGGCCGCATGGTCGACGCCTATTCCAACATCCAGACGCTGAAGCTGTTCGGCCGCGACGAGGAGAACGACCGCTATATTCGCGCCGGCTTCGATCGGTTTCAGCGGGCAGTGATCCCGTTCACCCGGTTGCTGACGGCCGTCCGCGCTTCGCTCGCCCTTTTGTCCGGGCTGATGATTGCGGCAATCGCCGTCTATGCGATCCACCTCTGGCTCGGTGGGTCCATCAGTTCCGGCGCGGTTGCCTTCACGCTGGCGCTTATCCTGCGGCTCAACATGCTGCTCGGGCGCATGATGACCCAGTTCAACTCGATCATGCGCAATATCGGCACGATCCAGAACTCGGCCGAGCTCGTCTCCCAGCCGATCGGTCTCGTTGACTGGCCTGATGCCACCGAGCTTGCCGTCAGCAAGCCGGAAATCCGCTTCGAGGATGTCCGCTTCCACTATGGCAAGGGCGAACGGGTCATCGACGACTTTTCACTCGTCATCCGGCCGGGAGAAAAGGTCGGCATCGTCGGCCGCTCCGGCGCCGGCAAATCGACGCTCGTCAACCTGCTGTTGCGGTTCTACGATCTGGAGAGCGGCCGCATAAAGATCGACGGGCAGGACATCGCGTCGGTCCGGCAGGAAAGCCTGCGCGCCCAGGTCGGCATGGTCAGCCAGGATACCTCGCTTTTGCACCGCTCGATCCGCGACAACATTCTCTTTGGAAGGCCGGATGCCGACGAAGAGCAGCTGATTGCCGCGGCACGCAAGGCCGAAGCCTACGATTTCATCGTCGACCTCCAGGATCAGCGCGGCTGTGCCGGTTTCGATGCCCATGTCGGCGAGCGCGGCGTCAAGCTTTCGGGTGGCCAGCGTCAGCGCATCGCCATTGCGCGGGTGATGCTGAAGGATGCACCGATCCTGGTGCTCGACGAGGCGACTTCGGCGCTCGATTCGGAAGTGGAAGCGGCGATCCAGTCCAATCTCGACCGCCTGATGCAGGGCAAGACGGTGCTCGCAATCGCCCATCGGCTGTCGACGATTGCAGCGCTCGACAGGCTTGTCGTCATGGACAAGGGGCGGATCGTCGAGGAGGGAACGCACGCCGAACTCGTCGCCCGCGGCGGGCTCTATGCCAGCCTCTGGTCACGCCAGTCCGGCGGCTTTCTGGCGCGGGACGAGGCGGCCGAATAGGGCCGTTTCGCACAGGGCCAATTGTGGCCCGAAGTGATGAAATTCCGTCGAACTGGTGACCGTCAAGTCCTTGTGCCAATTGGCCGCGCTTTTCCCCGCGACAATCTGCCCACATCCCCTTGTCAAGGCTGGACATAATTTGCGATCAAGCATAGAACGCGCCGGATTGACGGGGATTCTGCGTGCCGTGTGCGCGCCGATTCTTTTCGGATTCTGGTGCCGATGTCGTATTTGCAGCTGCAAGGCGACGGGGGCGACAGCACTATGAATAGGGCGTGGTTCCTTGACCTGGATCAAACCGCAAGGGGCAGGAATTTCGCCGGGGGCGGATGCGGTTTCCGCAATATTGCGTGAGAGGATGGTTTAGCCGTGAGCGAACACGACAATTCAAGCGAGGCCTTGGGCGAGCCCACTCGCCGCGACTTCCTTTATCTGGCTACCGGCATGGCAGGCGTCGTTGGCGCCGGGGCTGTCGCTTGGCCATTCATCGACCAGATGCGCCCGGACGCATCGACGCTCGCGCTCGCCTCGATCGAGGTGGACGTTTCGAGCCTGCAGCCCGGCATGTCGCTGACGGCGAAATGGCGCGGCAAGCCGATCTTCATCCGCAACCGTACGGAGAAGGAAGTCGAGGAGGCCAAGGCCGTCAAGCTCGACGAGCTGAAGGACCAGGTTGCGCGCAACGCCAACCTTCCGGCCGACGCATCGGCAAGCGACCTCGATCGCTCCGCCGGCGAAGGCAAGGAAAACTGGATCGTCATGATCGGTTCCTGCACCCATCTCGGCTG
>NZ_DASYHB010000212.1:0-65173 GCF_035999185.1 Ensifer sp.
GACCACGGGCCGTCCCGGTCCGGTCGTCGTCGACGTGCCGAAGGACGTGCAGTTCGCCACTGGCACCTATCACCCGCCGCGCAAGTCCGACGTGCACGTGTCGTATTCGCCGCGCGTGAAGGGCGACGCAACGCAAATCCGCAAAGCGGTGGCGCTGCTGGCCGGCGCCAAGCGCCCGGTGATCTATTCCGGCGGCGGCGTGATCAATTCCGGACCCGAAGCCTCCAAGCTGTTGCGCGAGCTGGTGTCGGTGACGGGCTTCCCGATCACCTCCACGCTGATGGGGCTCGGCGCGTATCCCGCATCCGGCACCAACTGGCTCGGCATGCTCGGCATGCACGGCACTTACGAAGCCAACATGGCGATGCACGATTGCGACGTGATGCTGTGCGTCGGCGCGCGCTTCGACGACCGCATCACCGGGCGCACCGATGCGTTTTCGCCGGGCTCGAAGAAGATCCACATCGACATCGATCCGTCGTCGATCAACAAGAACGTACGCGTCGACGTGCCGATCCTCCGCGATGTCGGCACGGTTCTGGAAGACATGGTCCGCCTGTGGCGCGCCGCCTCCAAGTCGGTCGACAAGGCACGCCTGTCGAACTGGTGGGAGACGATCGCCAAATGGCGCGCCCGCAATTCGCTCGCCTATGCGCCGAACGACGACGTCATCATGCCGCAATACGCGATCCAGCGCCTCTATGAGCTCAGCAAGGACCGCGACACCTACATCACCACCGAAGTCGGCCAGCACCAGATGTGGGCTGCCCAGTTCTTCGGCTTCGAGCAGCCGAACCGCTGGATGACCTCGGGCGGCCTCGGCACCATGGGTTACGGCTTCCCGGCGGCGATCGGCGTCCAGGTCGCGCATCCGAACAGCCTCGTCGTCGATATCGCCGGCGACGCCTCGATCCAGATGTGCATCCAGGAAATGTCCTGCGCCGTCCAGTACGGCCTGCCGGTCAAGATCTTCATCCTCAACAACCAGTACATGGGCATGGTGCGCCAATGGCAGCAGCTGCTGCACGGCAACCGCCTGTCGCATTCCTACACGGAAGCCATGCCTGACTTCGTCAAGCTAGCGGAAGCCTATGGCGGCGTCGGCATCCGCTGCGACAAGCCTGGTGAACTCGACGCTGCGATCCGCCAGATGATCGACACGCCGGCGCCTGTCATCTTCGACTGCCGCGTCGCCAACCTTGCCAACTGCTTCCCGATGATCCCCTCGGGCAAGGCCCATAACGAGATGCTGTTGCCCGACGAAGCCACGGACGAAGCGGTCGCCAACGCGATCGACGCCAAGGGCCGTCAGCTGGTCTGAGACAGGTAGAGGAATCAATCGAAATGAACGCACACCTTCAACCGACCGGCTCCGCCTACTTCATCGCCAAGGAGACCGAAGTCGCCGAAACCCACACGCTTTCGGTTCTCGTCGACAACGAGCCGGGCGTCCTTGCCCGCGTCATCGGCCTGTTCTCGGGCCGCGGCTACAACATCGAGAGCCTCACGGTTTCGGAAACCGAACACGAGGCGCACCTGTCGCGCATCACCATTGTGACGCGCGGCACGCCGCACGTGCTCGACCAGATCAAGAACCAGCTCGAACGGCTGGTTCCGGTTCATCGCGTCGTCGACCTCACGGTGCGCGCCGGCTCGCTCGGCCATGATCGTCCGGTCGAGCGCGAACTGGCGCTCGTCAAGGTACACGGCTCGGGCGACCACCGGGTCGAGGCGCTCCGCCTTGCCGATGCCTTCCGAGCCTCGGTCATCGACGCCAACATCGACCACTTCGTCTTCGAGATCACCGGCAAGCCGTCGAAGATCGAACAGTTCATCGCCATCATGAAGCCGCTCGGTCTCATCGAAGTCTGCCGCACCGGGATTGCGGCCATGAACCGCGGCCCGCAGGGCATGTGATTTTTGAGGGGCGGCTCATAAGGCCGCCCCTTTCGCTTCGTGCCTTCACCTCACGACGGGCTTGCGCTGGGTTTGCCCCTCTCCTCGGGTTTAACCCGAGGACTAACCCTCTCCCCGCAGGCGCGGAGAGGGGACTGCGCCGAGCTTGCTGCGCCTCCAGCGATCGCCAAAAGCCAAAACTGCTGGCAACGCCGGTGCTTTGTGTCAGGCAGCCGCCGCGCGTTTCCTTCTCCCCGCAAGCGGCGAGAAGGTGGCCGGCAGGCCGGATGAGGCACAGGCCTCACCGGGTGATGCGGGGCACATTACGCAGACGAGGGGCAGGCCTACGCAAGAGTTGCCGGGCGCCGAGCTGTTGACTTCGTCACCACTTCTCGCCGACTAATTCCGCAAGGAATTGTGCAAGATAGCAGGTGCCGGATGAGTTCGACGACGATGCAGGCATTTGTCCTCACGCGATACGGCGGAACCGACGCTGCCGAGCTGCGCGAGGTGCCGCGCCCGCGGCCTGCGCGAGGCGAGGTGCTGGTGCGCGTGCATGCCGCCGGCCTCAATCCGGTCGACTACAAGACGCGGGAGGGCATGCTCAAGGTCGTGCAGCGCTATCCGCTGCCGGCCGTCATGGGCAACGAGCTTGCAGGCGTCGTCGAGGCGCCAGGCGACGGCGTTGCCGCCTTCAAGTCGGGAGACCGGGTCTTTGCCCGCATGCCGAAGGGCGCCATGGGCGCTCTTGCCGAATATGCCGTCGTGCCTGAAAAATTCCTGGCAAGGATGCCCGCATCGACCGACTTCAACACCGCTGCCGGAGTGCCGCTTGCGGGTCTCACCGCATTGCAGGCGCTGCGCGACGAGCTTCGCGTGGGCCAGGGCAGCCGGATCTTCATACCCGGAGGTGCCGGCGGTGTCGGCACCTTTGCCATCCAGCTGGCGAAGTGGCTGGGCGCGGAGGTGACGACCACAGCATCGCCGCGCGGCCGTGCGCTGGTCGAGGACCTCGGCGCGGACGTGGTGATCGACTATACGACGCAAAAGTTCGAGGAGCAGTTGCGCGGCATGGACGGCGCGTTCGACCTGCTGGGCGGCGAAACGCTTCTGAAGTCGTTCAGCGTGGTCAAGCGCGGCGGAAAGGTGGTTTCCATTGCCGGCATGCCGGAACCGGAAACGGCGCGCAAGGACCTCGGCCGCGGCCTGTTCTTAAGCACGCTGTTCTGGTTTGCGTCCTACCGGATCCGCTCCGTCGCCCGCAAGCACGGTGTCGCCTACCGTTATCTCTTCATGCATCCGAGCGGACCCGAGCTTGCCGAACTCGCCGATCTGATCGACGCAGGAACGATCAGGCTTGTCATTGACCGGACGTTTCCTTTTCGGGATGTCGCCGCGGCCTTTGACTACCTGGAAACTGGCCGCGCCAAGGGCAAGGTGGTGGTGGAGATCGCGGGCGGTTCTGGCTGATCGGCGCCGCGACACCGGCATTCGCCGGGTTGAAGCGAGGCCGGGGTGAAGCGGGGTTGGGGTAAAGCGGTCGCGACGGAAGTCGGGCACGAAGAAGACGCGATTTTCTGGTGCAAGCGGGGCGTCCATCGGGGGGCGTGCCTCGCGCGACACCCGGGCGTTGCTCGCCAAAAAGCGCACGCTTTGATAAGCTTGCGCCATGCCGTGCGAGGCGATGCCATGCCAAGCGATCAAGAGCCAACCCATCTGGCAGCAATGAAGGGAGACGGCTTCTACAACCGTCATTCGGCGATGCAGACGACCGGCATTGCCGCGCTGCTTCCGTTGTGGGAAGCCGCCTGCCGGACCGTTGTGGTTGGCGAAGGTCCAATGACCATCGTCGATTATGGATGCTCGCAGGGCCGCAACTCGATGATCCCCATGCGCGTCGCAATCGAGGCGCTGCGGCTACGATCAGGCGTGCCGATCGAGGTGGTCCACACCGACCTTCCGTCGAACGATTTTTCGGCCCTGTTCGAGGTGCTCGCCTCAGATCTGAACAGCTACATGAACGACGCTTCCGAGGTTTTTCCGTCGGCGATCGGCAGGTCCTATTTCGAAGCGCTGTTTCCGCCCCAACGCGTCGGTCTGGCCTGGACGACCTGGGCACTGCAGTGGATGAGCGTCAGCACGATCGAGGCGCCTGACCATATTCTGGCCGGGATGAGCAGCGAGGCGTCGGTGGTTGCGGCGGTAAGGGAACAACAGGCGAAGGATTGGGAGCTGTTTCTGACGCTCCGGTCAAGGGAGATGCGTCCCGGCGCAAAACTCCTGGCAGGATTTACCGCCCGCACAGCAAACGCCACCGGCTGGGAATGGCTGCTCGGCGAGCTGTGGGCGGCTGTCTGCGACATGGCGACGGAGGGCTGGCTTTCCGAGCCCGAGCGCAAGCGCCTGACGATACCGATCGGCCTTCGAACCCTGGCAGAAATTGAGCGGCCATTTGCAGAGGCTGGAGTGTTTGCAGGCCTTGCGCTCGATCATCTCGAGCTCGTCAAGCTCGCTGATCCGTGCTGGGAGGATTTCGAGCGGAGTGGCGATGCGTCGGCCTTCGCCAAACGTTATGCGGATATGACGCAGGCCTGGTGTGCGCCGATGATTGCAAGCCTGGTTGCGCCGTTTCGCGAACCGACCGCATTTCTAGCGGAACTGTTTGCCCGCTTCGAGCAACGGCTGTCTGAGCGCCCCAGACGTCACGAGCCCTATATGGCGGCCGTTGTTTTGTCCAAACGCGCATAGCCGGAGAGCACCAAGGCAGGCAGTCGCGATGGTCGCAACGGGCGCCTTGCGCCGCCCGCGTTGCATGCTCGCCGCCCTGAGGAGAGATGCAATGGGCGCTAGCTGCCCTTCGCCTTGGCTTCGCTTTCCCGCTTGAGCGGGCGGCTGACGGGGCAGACCTCCTGGGCAAAACCGTTGAGCGTGTTGATCAGGTTGTTGGTCACGATCGTGTAGTGCACGAACTGGCCGCGCTTTTCCTTGGCGATCAGGCCGGCGTTTTCCAGCACCGTCAGGTGTTGCGACACCGATGGCTTGCTCATGTTGAATTTTTCGGCGATCTCGCCCGCCGTCAGGCTCGAGGCCGAGAGGTAGGCGAGAATCTTGCGCCGATGCAGCGAGGACAGCGCGTTGAAGATCCGCTGGGCCGATCCGCCTGTTTCGCCTGTCTCTTCGTTCACCAACCGTCTCCCTGGTCTTCGCGCCGTCGAAGCAGCAGATAGATAATTAGGATATTGCCTAAATACTTATCTGCAGGTAAATATGTAATTAGTTTATTTCCTAATTAACGTCTGCGCCGGTGATTTTCAACCGGGTCCTTCAGTGTTGCCTGAAATCTGACCGGTTTCAGAGGGGAGGGTGTCATGGATGTCGTTTCGACTGACAGGATGATTGCGGGGCCGGGCAGCGATCCGGTGCGTGGCAAGGTCGTCTGGATCCCGGGGAAATCGCTCTGGATCACTGGCATGACACTGGTGGCCATCATCGGCGCGCCATTGACCTTTTCACTCGACGCTTTCGTGGTCTTCATCATTCTGACGGCTTTGACCATCTGCCTTGGCCATTCGGTCGGGATGCACCGCCTGCTGATCCACCGCTCGTTCGCGGCGCCGCTCTGGCTTGAACGGACGCTCGTCTATCTCGGCGTGCTCGTCGGCATGGCCGGGCCGTTCGGCATGGTCCATGCCCATGACATTCGCGACTGGGCGCAGCGCCAGGAGGCGTGCCACGATCTCTATGCGCATCGCCGCCCGTTCCTCACCGATGCCTTCTGGCAGATGCATTGCGCCGTTCACCTCGATCACCCGCCGCGCTTCGTCATCGAGGATCGGGTTGCGCGCGACCGGTTCTATCGCTTTCTTGAAGCGACGTGGATGCTGCAGCAGGTGCCGTTGGCCTTGTTGCTCTTTGCTCTTGGAGGGATCGCCTATGTGGTCTGGGGCGTGGCGGTGCGCGTTGCCGTTTCGCTGACAGGTCACTGGCTGGTCGGTCACTTCGCCCACCGCGGCGGCGAGCAGGGATGGCGGGTCGATGGCGTCGCCGTGCAGGGCTACAACCTGCCGCGCTTCGGGCTCGTCACCTTCGGCGAGGCCTATCACGGCAATCACCACGCCTTTCCGGGCTCCGCCCGGCTTGGCATCGAGCCCGGGCAGGTGGACCTCGGATGGTGGTTCATTCGTCTGCTATCGCGCCTTGGCCTAGCCTCAGAGATCAAGCTGCCCGCCAATACGCAACGGCGCGCCGGTCTCAGGCGTGTCGCCGCAGTGGTAGCGCGCCCCGGTCCTCGGCGAAGGGCCTGTCCGGTCCTGCGCACGCTTCTGCGTTAGGGGCGCGGATGACCCGACTGGGTATTCCGCCCGATGCCCTCAAAGACCCGGAATGCTCCCGGTTTGCTGGGCAACGAAGTCGCAGAATCGTCGAACGCGAAGCGGCATCATCGGGCCGAAGGCGTGCACGATGTTGAGAGGCTGCGGCGGCAAATCCAGCTCGGTTGAAATGTCGATCAGTTGCCCGTTGTTCAATTCGTCCGCGACCACGCACCGCATCAGCAATGCCGCGCCCAGCCCGTGGAGCGCTGCGGCGCGCAGCGCTTGCCCGGTGTCGCAGTCCACGCGGCCTTGAGGCGTGAAGTGCTTGCCGCCTGCAAGGACGACGGGGCTTGGATGGCCATGGACGGTGTAGCGGGCGAAGGGAAGGGCCACAGCGTCGTCCGTCGTGCGCGGCCTGCCGTGTTTTTCGACGTAGGCCGGGGACGCAACGATCACCATCTTGACGTCCGCGAGCTTTCGCACCCGCAGTTCGCCTTGCCCGCCGGTGCCCACGCGAAAAGCCACGTCATAGTCCTCGCGGATCAAATCGACCTGCCGGTCCGTCAGTCCCACCTCCAGCTTGATGGCCGGGAAGGACGGTGCGAAATCTCGAAATATCGGGGTCATGAAGAAGCGGGCAAGTTCGCTTGGCATGCTGAACCGAATTCGTCCGGCGAGCGCTTCCTCATCGCCGGCGATCTCGTCCGACGTATCGAGCTGGCGCAGGAGTGGAGAAACCTTGTCGAACAAGGATTGCCCTTCGACGGTCAGAACCAGCGCGCGCGTCGATCTCAAGAACAGGCGGGCCCTGACCAGGACCTCCAATCGTCCGACGCTCTTCGACACGGCAGACGGCGATGTCCTCAGGACCTTGGCTGCAGCGCTGAACGAACCGGTCTCCACGGTCCTCACGAACGCGATCAAGCCGGGCGTCTCGTTCAGCAGATTGGGCATCTACACCTCGCAGGCACATGTCATGTGCTCGTGAACCCGCTAATGCGCCGTCCAAAGCACCCCTATCTCCATGACACCTAACATGGAGACGAAAATGAAAACACTTCAAGGAAAGGTTGCCGTCATCACCGGCGGCAACAGCGGCATCGGCAAGGCGACTGCCAAGCGCTTTGCCGAAGAGGGTGCCCAGGTCATCGTCACGGCCCGACGCCAGGACCTTCTCGATCAAGCCGTCGAGGAAATCGGTTTCGGCGCGATCGGCATCCAGGGCGACGTGGCGGATCTTGCGCATCACCGGGTAGTCGCGCGCACGGTGGCAGAACGCTTTGGCGCGGTCGATATCTACCTTGCCAATGCAGGCGTGATCGACCTGAAGCCGACCGACGCCATCACCGAAGAAGCCTATGACCGGCATTTTTCCATCAACACGAAGGGCGTGTTCTTCGGCGTTCAAGCCATTGCTCCCATCATGAACGAGGGCGGGAGCATCATCATCACCAGTTCGCTGGCGGCAACCAAGGTTCTGCCGAACCATGCCGCCTATGCCGGTTCCAAAGCTGCAGCTGCGGCATTCGCCAGAAACTGGGCGATCGAATTCAAGTCGCGTCGCATTCGCGTGAACGTTCTCAGTCCGGGACCGACGGACACGGAAATCCTCGGGAAGCTCGGAATCTCCGAGGCCGAACGCGGGCCATTTCTTGAGCACATGGCCGAGACGATCCCGGCGGGACGGCTGGGCACGTCTGACGAGCTTGCCAGTGCCGCACTGTTCCTCGCGTCAGATGCCGGTCGCTTCGTCAACGGTATCGAGCTCCACGTCGACGGCGGGATGTTGCTGGTCTAGCGGTGCGGCGATGCCATCGCTGCGAGGCGCTCGGGCGAATACCTTGCCGATACTGCACCGATTGCGCGTTTGGCGCGCAATCGGGCCGGGCGGCTGAGGCGCGGTCATGCTATCGGCAATCCGCTCTCAGATCATCTCCAGCGACCGCTTGCGCCTCGGCGGCGGGAAGGCGCGGTCGAGGTCGGCGAGATTTTCGGCCGTCAGGTGCAGGTCCATTGCGTCGCGGTTTTCGCGGGCGCGGTCGGCCGAGCCGGTTTTCGGGATGGAGATGACGCCGGGCTGCGTTTTCAGGAAGGCAAGCGCGATCTGCGATGGCGTTGCCTGGTGTGCCTTGGCGATGTGGATGAGGTCCGGATGGCGCAACAGCCGGCCCTCGTCGAGCGGCGAATAGGCCATGACGGCGATGCCCTGGCTCTGGCACCAGGGCAAGAGGTCGAACTCGATGCCGCGGCGCGAGAGATTGTAGAGCACCTGGTTGACCGCGACGTTTTTTCCGTCCGGCACCGAGAACAGCTCCTCCATGTCGTCGACATCGAAATTGGAAACGCCCCAGGCGCCGATCTTGCCGGCCTTCTTCAAGGCTTCAAAGGCTGCAACCGTTTCGGAAAGCGGATAACCGCCGCGCCAGTGCAGGAGGTAGAGATCGATATGGTCGACGCCGAGGTGGCGCAGGCTGCGTTCGCAGGCGGCCTCGGTGCCGACGCGACTGGCGTTCGACGGTAGCACCTTGCTGACGATGAAGGCCTCGTCGCGCCGGCCGCGCACGGCCTGGCCGACCACGCGCTCGGAGGCGCCGTTGCCGTACATCTCCGCCGTATCGATCAGCGTCATGCCGAGGTCGAGGCCGAGCTGCAGGCTTTTGACCTCGTCGGCGGCACGCGACGGTGCATCGCCCATGCGCCAGGTGCCTTGCCCAAGCACCGGGATTGCGCGGCCGTCGGGGAGCGTGGTCGTCGGGATCGGGTCGTGCATGCTGTTCTCCTTCGGACCGTGTCTGTCTGCGGCATGCGCAGCCTTCAAGATGTGCCAAGACGGCTATAACACCTTGGCGTGCCGCATGTTCCTATCCCTAAACCGGAAACGCTTTCAGGAAAGCCGCGGTACCGGTCCATCTAGCGCATCCGCTCAGGCTTTCGAGCCTTGGGCGATCAGCCGGCAAGCCGGCTGCGCTCCTTTTCCTTGCGCTGCAGGATTTCGACGAAAGCGCGGACCCGCGCCGGGCGGAAATGCGACGGTGGATAGACGACGTGGATGCCGCCCGAGGGCAGCGACCATTGGGAAAGCAGCCGCACCAGGCGACCCTCGGCAATGTCGGCGCGCACCTGATAGTCCGGCAGCACCGCCAGGCCGATGCCGGCGAGCGCGCAGCAATGGGCGGCATCGGTGCTGTCGGCCGTCACCAGGGCGGTGCCGGTGATCGTCCTGTCTTCGCCGGCCCTGTTGGTGAACCGCCATTCGAGCGGCGCTTTCAGCGCGCCGTTGGCAATCCAGTCTGCCTTCGCCAGATCATCGAGAGCGAGCGTGTCACCAAGCTTTGCGGCATAGGCTGGCGCTGCGACGAGCAGCTGTTCGAAGGTGCCGACGCGTTTTGCCCGCTCGCTGGAATCGACGAGCCAGCCGGCTCGAATGGCAAGGTCGAGCCGCTTTTCGATCATGTCGTAGACGGTGTCGTTGAAGCGCAGGTCGACCTCCATCCCCGGATAGGCGGCGAGATACGTGGCGACAGCGTCGGTCACCACCTTGGCGCCGTAGTCGAGCGGGGCGGTCAGCGTCAGGGTGCCACTCGGAATGTCGGTTTCGGCCGAGACGGCGCCGACCGCCTCTTCGGCGTCACGCAGGATCAGGGCTGCGCGCTCGTAGAAACGCTGGCCGGTGGCGGTCGGACTGAGGCGCCGCGTGGTGCGCGCGAGCAAGGTGGTGCCCAGTTCCTTCTCCAGCTGGGCGACCTGATGGCTGACGGCGGCCTTGGCGAGGCCGAGCCGGTCGGCGGCCGCGGTAAAGGATCCACTTTCGACCACGGCGACGAAGTATGAGAGGCGATTTAGGTTTACGGTCACGCGCATCTTCCGGTGATTGTCTGATAGTATCGAACAATTTGTTCGCGTCGCGACGCTTTTTCAAGGGGCCGCTGACCGTCATCCTTCCTGGCCTGTTCCATAGACAGCCCAAGGAGAGTTCATGCAGATCCAGTTGACCCGGCGCACCGCACTCAAGACGATGGCGGCAGCCGGCGCCGCCGCCCTTATCCAGCCGATGGGCAGCCTGCGTGTCATGGCTGCCTCAACGCTGCAATGGCGCTATTTCCAAGCCGACGAGGCAGGCTTTGACCGCACGCCAGTGCTGCTTTCCGGTGAGAGCGAGGCGATCCTGATCGATGGCGGCTTCACGCTGTCGGATGGTCGCGCCGTTGCCGAGGCGATCAAGGCGACGGGCAAGCGGCTGACGACCATCTATGTCAGCTGCAACGACCCGGACTTCTATTTCAGCCTCAAACCCGTCGTCGAAGCCTTCCCGGATGCCAAGGTCATCGCGGCTTCTGCGACCGTCGCGGCCATCAAGGCCAACGTCCAGGGCAAGCTTGAAACCTGGGGGCCGCAGCTGAAGGACAATGGCCCGCAGACGCTTGCCGACGTGGTGATGCCGGAGGCCGACGATCGGACCTCGCTGACGCTCGAAGGGACTGATATCGAGATCGTGACGATTGAGGGCATGCAGGACCGGCGCTATCTCTTCGTGCCGGATCTGAACGCGATCTTCGGCGGCGTGCTGGTCTATTCCGGTTCGCATGTCTGGGTCGCCGACGAGGCGACCGCCGAGGGACGTGAACGGTGGATCGCAGCGCTCGACGCCATGGCGGCGCGCAAGCCCCAAATCGTCGTGCCGGCGCACAAGACACCGAGCGGTCCCGAGGGCATCGAGGCCATCCGCTTTACCCGCGACTATCTGGTCGCCTTCAACGAGGCGGCAGCTTCTGCCAAGGACAGCGCCGAGCTGATCGCCGCGATGACCAAGCGCTACCCGGATCTGCCCGGCGTCTCGTCGCTGGAGCTTGGCGCCAAGGTTGCCAAGGGCGAGATGAAGTGGGGCTGAGGCCTTCAGCCATCGATTGACAAGTGGGGCGGCGCGGCCTTTGCTGCGCCGCCTTGTCGGTTTCGTGTGACTTGCGAGCGCGCGGGACGGTTGACAATTGTCACCATGACAAGTTCGTGGCTGGTCCCGGATATTAGGTCAGTTATGCTGACCTAATTGCGAGGGAGGAAGTCATGCAGGTCGATACGCTTCTGGCGTTGTTTTTGTTTGCATTCACGACATCGATCACGCCGGGACCCAACAACATGATGCTGTTCGCATCGGGTGTGAATTTTGGTTTCGTGCGGACCATTCCGCACATGCTCGGCATCGGCGTCGGCTTCTTCGTTCTTCTGATCGCCGTCGGCTTCGGGCTCGGCGCGCTGCTTCACTCCGTGCCGCTCATCTACACCGCGCTGAAATTTGCCGGCGGTGCCTATCTCATCTGGATCGCCTGGAAGATCGGCACCTCGCGCTCGCTCGGCGAGGGCAAGGCCGGCGCCAAGCCGATGAGCTTCGTGGCCGCTGCCGCCTTCCAGTGGGTCAATCCCAAGGCCTGGGTCATGGCGGTTTCGGCCATGGCCACCTATACCAGCAGCGAGAGCTACCTGATGAGCGTGCTCGTCGTCGGCCTCGTCTTTGCGCTCGTCAATGTGCCGAGCGTGTCCACCTGGGCCGGCTTCGGCTCGGCGCTTCGGCAATGGCTGTCGGAGCCGGTGCGCCTCAAATGGTTCAACATCACCATGGCGGTGCTGCTCGTCGTCAGCCTCTGGCCGATGCTAAAATAACGTGAACTGCGGCTTCACCAGCATCAGCCAGAAGATGCCGGTCACAGCAAAAAAGGCGGGGAAGCCGCAGGCAAACCAGATGGCGTAGAGCCGATCGAATTCCTGGGACAGCGGCTTGCCTTCGACCGTCGCGAGGCGGGCGAGGTTGCGCAGCCGCAACTGGATCCACACGACCGGCAGCCAGAACAGTCCCGTCACCACGTAGAGGATCAGCGACAGCGCGATCCAGCCTTCGCTCAGCGACCAGCCGATGCTTGTGGCCAGCAGATAGCCGGTGATCGGCTGGATCACCACCGCGGTGGCGGTAAAGACCGTATCGGCGACGACCACCGTGCCGGCGACATGGGCGATCAGCCGCGTGTCACGCGTACGCCTGGCCATCACCATGAAGAAGGCGATGCCGGCGCCGGTGCCGAAGAGCACGGCGGCGCCGATCACATGGGCAAGGCGCAGCAGGTCTTCGGGAAGCATCAGCGTTCATCCAGTATGGCTAACGTCGCAAGCGTGGCGAGCAGCGACGGCAACACCTTGACGAGTGGTCCGAGCGGATCGGCCCAGAGCTCGGGTTCAAAGACCGTGGCGGAGGCGAGATAGGCGACGGTCAGAGCGAGCATGCCGAGAAGCGCGCGCCGGGCAAGGGGGCGGACGAGCACGGCGATGCCAAGCACGACATCGGCAAGGCAGGCAAGCATCATCAAGACCGTCGCCGGGCCGGGTGTGAGGAAGCGCAGGAAATGCTGACGCGCCTCGTCGAAGGCAAAGAGCGGGATCAGCCCCGATAGCAGCCAGAAGACCGAAAGCCCGGCGATCAGCAGCGGCTTCAACAGGTAAAGGCGGGCAAACCAGAGATCCTGGACGCCGGATGGATGGGCAGAGAGGCTCTGGCGGGCAGAGAGGAACGGCCCCGGGGCCTGGGTGCCGCCGGCTGCGGAAACACCGCCGGCCATGACCGAAAGCGCCGTCGAGCGCAGTGGCGAGCGCCAGCCGAGCCTTCCGGCGACGTCGGCAAGAAGCCCAACGGGCGCGGCGAGCAAGGCCGGCAGAGAGACGATCCGGACTGGCGGCAGGCCGAGCCACTGGCGGTGCGCTGCTACGAGTTCGGCAAGGGTCGACGGTTGCGGGTGGCCGAGCACGAGATCGCTACCCTCGGGCATCAGGCCGGCAACGGCTGCGCTGACGGCCTCGGCGACATCGCTCATGGCGACCGTCTCGACGCGCGCGTCGGCATGCACGAGCGGGACGACGAAGGGCAGGGCCGCGAGCGCGCGCAGGAGCGCCGAGCCGCCATGGGCATTGCGGCCGAGCACCAGCGCCGGCCTCAGGATGACATGCGCCACGCCGCTTGCCGAAAGCGCCGCATCGGCGCGGAACTTGGTGGCGAGAAAGGTGCTGTCGCTGCCGGCGCCACCCTTTGGCGCGGAGATCTGGACAATGCGGATTTTGGACGTCTTCGCCGCCGCGTAGAGCGCCAGCATCGCTGCCTCCTGCGTCGCGGCCACGTCGTCGGCAAGCCCATCCTGCAGCGCGCCGGCGCAGTTGACGATGACGTCATGGCAATCGACCAGCTCCCGCCAGTCGCCGGGACTGCGCATGTCGGCGAGGTCGGCAGCAAGCCATGCGACGTCCGGCCGCTTCAGCCTGGCGCGCGCGACATGGCGGCCAAGGCCAGTGACGCTATGTCCGTCGCCTGCCAGCCGGTCGAGGAGGGCCGAGCCGATGAAGCCGGTGGCGCCGAGAATCAGTATCTTCATACGGACAGAATAGAGACGGTTGTGTGCGCCAGCAGCATGTATCGCCAGAGTTTTGGCACGTGCGCGCAATTGTCGTCCCGGCGGCGGGACACGGGGCGGGCGTTCTGCTGCGATCCGGACTTGTCATGGTGACAATTCTCGCCGCTATCTGCCGATGAAATCGATTTCGAATCCGGGTGTCATGAGCTACCACTATCGCCCGAGTGAGGAGGCAGCGCCAATCGTGCGCCCGAGGGGTGCGGCGCTGCGAGGAGCCCAGGCAATGTCCGACCACGAGCACGGCCATGATCACCACGATCACGACCATCACCACCATCACCACGACAACCATTTCACCGACATCGAAGCGCGGGTGAAAGCTCTGGAGACGGTGCTGACCGAGAAGGGGCTGATCGATCCGGCGGCAATCGACGCCATCGTCGAGACCTATGAGACGAAGATCGGCCCGCGCAACGGCGCGCGCGTGGTGGCCAAGGCCTGGGTCGATCCTGATTTTGCCGACTGGCTGAAGCGCGACGCGACCGAGGCGATCGCGAGCCTCAGCTATACCGGGCGCCAGGGCGAGCACATGCGCGCCGTGTTCAACACGCCAGACACGCATAACCTCGTCGTCTGCACGCTTTGCTCCTGTTATCCCTGGTCGGTGCTCGGCCTGCCGCCTGTCTGGTACAAGGCGCCGCCCTACCGCTCGCGCGCCGTCATCGATCCGCGCGGGGTGCTCCAGGAATTCGGCCTGACGCTGCCGGAGACGACGCGCATCCGCGTCTGGGATTCGACCGCCGAGCTACGCTACCTGGTGATCCCCGAGCGCCCGCATGGGACCGACGATTTCAGCGAGGAGGAACTGGCGGCGCTGGTGACGCGCGATGCCATGATCGGCACCGGGATCGCCCTTTCCAGGGAGACGCTTCGATGAACGGTCCGCACGATCTCGGCGGCGCCCATGGCTTAGGCCCGGTGGCGCCGGAAAAGGACGAGCCCTATTTCCACGGCGAATGGGAAAAGCGGGCGCTCGGCGTGACGCTGTCGTGCGGCGCGTTTGGCGCCTGGACGATCGACGAAAGCCGACACGCGCGCGAAAGCCTGCCGCCGGCGACCTATCTGTCGGCAAGCTATTACGAGATCTGGACGCGGGCGCTGGAAAAGCTCTTGAAGCGCCACGGTTTCGTGACGCAGACCGAACTCGACGGCGGGCGCATGCTGGAACAGGGCGCGAGCCCGAAGCGGGTGCTGAAGGCCGACATGGTGGCGGGCGTGCTCGCCAAGGGCGGCCCCTGCGACCGCCCGGTCGAGACCGCCCCGCGCTTTGCCGTCGGCGACCCGGTGAAGACCAAGAACTTCAATCCGGAAACCCACACGCGTCTGCCGCGCTACGCCCGTGCCAAGCGCGGGCGAGTGGAGGCTGTGCAGGGCTCCTTCGTCTTTCCTGACGATAACGCCCATGGTCGCGGCGAGAACCCGCAATGGGTCTATACCGTCGTCTTCGACGGGCCCGAGATCTGGGGCGAGGGCGCCGATCCGACGCTGACGGTCTCGATCGATGCCTGGGAGAGCTACCTTGAACACGTGTAAGGTGACGTCGCCGCTCATCGCCTCGGCCGAGCTGCCGAAATCGCCGGAGGGCGATCCGGTCTTTGCCGAGCCCTGGCAGGCCAACGCCTTCGCCATGACCGTGCGCCTGCACGAAAGGGGCGTGTTCTCCTGGCCGGAATGGGCCGAAGCGCTGTCGGCCGAACTCTACAAGCCCGGCCGCAAGGCCGATGCCAGCGACTACTATGACTGCTGGGTGGCAGCCCTTTCGCGCCTCGTCACCGAGCTTTCGCTCGCCTCCGGCCGCGAGCTCGAAGACCTGACGGCGAGCTGGCAGCGCGCGGCGGAAGCCACCCCCCATGGCAAGCCGATCGTGATCGAGAACGATCCGCGGCGGTAGCGGTGCGGCGAGCGCATTTGCCCCTCATCCTAGCCTTCTCCCCGCAGGCGGGGAGAAGGGACGTGCCCTGCGGCACCTCATCCCTTGGCGTCGCTGTCGGAAGCGAGCCTAGCTGGATGGCGGGCGTGCGCCACATGTTTTCATCTCCCCGCGAGCTGGCAACGCGCGACAGAGGTGGCGCCGCATGTCTGACGAAAAGCGAGCCTGCCCGGAAAGGTCTGTTGGTAGCACGTGCGTTTGCCACCCGTGTCCTTCTCCCCGCGAGCGGGGAGAAGGTGGCCGGCAGGCCGGATGAGGGGCGTGCCGTCACCGTGTGAACGAGGGCGCGAAGGCGGGGCGCATGCCTTTGCGGGTGGGCAGTCCCCCAAGCAGCTTCACCTTGCGTGAGGCAACCGTTCGAGCAGCCCCCGTTTTCACGCGTAATAGGCCGGTTGGTCGAGGTCGGAGAGCAGATCGGGACCGACAGGGTTCCAGCCGAGCAAAGCGCGGGTGCGGGCGCTGGAAACGGCCATGTTGCCGCCCGCCATGTTGGCGAACCAGCCGAAGTGCTCGCGCGGGCGGGGCTCGACGGGCAGGCCGAGATGGCGGCCGATGATGTCCGCGATCTGCCGGAACGGCACCGCTTCGTCCGCCACGGCGTGATAGACGCTCTCGGTCGCCCCACTTTCGAGCGCAAGGCGGTAGACCCGCGCGGCATCCTGGCGGTAGACGCCCGACCAGCAGTTTTCGCCGTCGTCGAGATAGGCCGAGACACCCGTCTGGCGCGCGAGCCGCACGAGCACGGGTATGAAGCCGCGGTCGCCGAGACCATGAACCGACGGCGCGAGCCGGACGGTTGCCGCCCGAACGCCGCATTCGGCAAGGGCACGGGCGGCGGCTTCTGATTTGCGCGGGACGACGGCGCCTGGAAGATCGGCCTCGGTCGCGCCACGCGGCAGGCCTGCGAGACCGGAGGTGACGAGCAACGGCCGATCGGAACCGGCCAGCACCGCACCGAGACGTTCGATGACGCGTTGATCCAGAGCTGCACTCGCCATGAAGCTCGAAAAGTCCTGGTCGAGGGCCGCGTGGACGAAGTCGTGGTTGAAGGCCGTGTGGATGACGGCGTCCGCATCGCGTGCAGCCTTTTCCAGGATCGCCGCGTCCTCGAGGCCGCCTTCGACGATGCTGGCGCCGGTTGCCGCCAGATCGCGCGCCTTGTCCTTGGAACGGACAAGTCCGGAAACCTCATGTCCCGCTTCGATCAGGTCTTTGACCACTGCGGACCCGACCCAGCCGGTCGCGCCGGTTACAAATACATGCATGGATGTTCTCCTTGGTGTGGCCCGCGGTGAGCGGACCATAGGTCGTCGGCCAAGCGAAACGATGGCCTCATCAGGCAAGACGCATCGTCACTTCGACGTCGTTCGTGAACGGTGTGGAAAGGTAGGTGTCCTCTGCCGCGCGGATGTAGTCGAGATATTCCGGGCACTTGTCGGCGTTGTCGGCAACAATCAGGGCGCCGGGCTTGAGCCGCGGCTCGAGCAGCCTGAAGACGTCGAGGTAGATCGATTTCGCACCATCGAGCAGCACCAGATCGATCCCGTCCGGAAGGTCGGCGAAGGTTTTCAGCGCGTCGCCTTCGCGGATCTCGACGAGGTCGCGCAGGCCGCCGTCGGCGAGGTTCTGGCCCGCCCGGATCACCTTGGACGGCTCGAATTCGCTGGTGATCAGTTGGCCGCCGCCGTTGTCGCGGAGCGCCGCCGACAGGTACAGCGTCGAAATGCCGAAGGATGTTCCGAACTCGACGATCGTGCGGGCGCCGCTGGAGCGGGCCAGCATGTAAAGAAGGTTCCCGGTCTCGCGTGACACCGGAAGCCACAGATCCTTCATCAGCCCATAGAGGCGGCGATACTCCGTCTTGCTCTGCAGCAAGGTTCGGCGCTCGTCTGCGGAGAGGTTTCCGATTTCGGGACCGGTTGCGGCATCGGCCTCTTCGAACAGGCGATCGAGAAGGCCTGAGAGAGGCTGGCTGGTGAGCGTCGTCATCGAAATTTCCTTCATGTTTGGCCTTGAAAGTCAGGCAAGGCTTGCCTTCGAGAAGGAAAATACGAATAATTCGTCGCATTCGCTAATCGCATTACAGGCGAGCCGCATGACCGACAGATCAAGTGCCCGTATTTCTTCAAGAAAAGCGCCGAAACAGGCCCGGTCGAACGAGCTGGTGAAGGCCATTCTCCAGGCGGCTGTTCAGGTTTTGGAAGAGGAGGGCGCGCAGCGTTTTACGACGGCCCGCGTGGCGGAGCGGGCGGGTGTCAGCGTCGGCTCGCTCTACCAGTATTTCCCCAACAAGGCGGCAATCCTGTTCCGCCTTCAAAGCGATGAGTGGCGGGAGACGTCGGGCCTGCTTGCCGAAATCCTCAGCGACCGGTCCCGGCCGCCGCTTGATCGGCTTCGCTCCCTGGTCCACGCCTTCCTCAGGTCCGAGTGCGAGGAAGCGTCCGTTCGAAGCGCCCTGAGCGACGCGGCCCCCCTTTATCGCGATACACCGGAGGCCCATGAAGCGAAGGGGGCCAATGATCCGCTCGTCGATCAGTTCATGCAGGAACTTCTTCCAGAAATGTCTGCCAGCGGCCGCGACCTTGCCGG
Source organism: Ensifer sp. (assembly GCF_035999185.1). Taxonomy (GTDB): domain Bacteria; phylum Pseudomonadota; class Alphaproteobacteria; order Rhizobiales; family Rhizobiaceae; genus Ensifer. The sequence goes on from NZ_DASYHB010000212.1 coordinate 18,174, forward strand.
TGACCTGGTGATGACGACGTTGACCACGGTGGGCAAGGATTTTTCGTCAACGCCGCGTACCGACGACGAGATCGCGGCCTATGCCGATGCGATGGCCGACATGTTCTCGGCCTATCTGCGCGCCTTTGGCGCCGGCACGCGGGAGGCTCGCGATCACTTAAGGTGAGGTTGGTGCGAAGACGGCCATAACGCCTTGATATGTCATGGGCTGCCGGCGGAGCCCGAACCGCAAATGCCTTGCCGGCGCCGTCAGCTTTTGGTCTCGCCCGACTTTTCGAACTGGCGGTAGCACTCGTCGGCCACCTGTTGCAAAAGCGCGCGCGGCACCTCGCCGGTGACGGCGTAGCCGAGTGGGCCGTCGATCCAGTAGAAGGTCTCTACTCCGTCGCTTTCGTCGATGCGGAAGGAGGTTTCGCGGTTGTCGTCGTTGCGGCCGAGAAGCACGGTCAGCCGCCGCCCGGTGCCGTCCTCGTACATGAACATCGCACCTGCTTTACCGTTGACCGGCAGCAGCCTGCCGCCGACCAGCGAGAAGCCGAGTGTCGAGAGATCGGGGATCGTCAGCGGATGGTCGAGGCGTTTTCCGAGCCAGTTGGCAAGGTGGGTCTGCTCATCGGCGCCGACCTCGACGGCGTGGCGCACTTCGCTGGCATAGACCAGGAAGGCCGATTGGGCTTGCCGGGGCAGACTGTCGGCTGTTGCAATCGGCCGGATGTCGCGATCCTGAGACAGCAGGGAGGGGGCATAGAGCCCGGTGAGCCCGCCGGCGACGAAGAGCGCGAGCCCGGCGGCGATGGCGCGCGCGATGGCGGCCGTTGAGCGTGTGTTCTTCCCAGAGCCTTCGTGCGGCCCATCGTTGCTGCGGCTTGCCGAAAGCAGCGCGCGGTCGCCGGCGTCGCTGTGGGCATAGCTCGAGAAAAGCGTGCGAAGCTCGACCGCCTGCGCCCGCCATGCTTTCACCTCTTCGGCGCGCGCGGGGTTCTGTTCCAGCCAGAGCTCGATCCGCACCCGTTCGCGCGGGGTCAGGAACCCGTCGACATAGGCGTGCAGGTCGTCTTCGGAGACGGTGTTGTGGTCGTCCGTCATTTCGGTCTCCGCATGCTGATCACATTGTCGTCCTTCATGGCTTCGGCAAGCTGGCGTCGCGCGCGCGAAAGCCGCGACATGACCGTGCCGATCGGAATGGCCATCATCTCGGCCACGTCCTGATAGCGGTATCCCTCGATCACCACGAGCATCAGCACCGAGCGGTTTTCCACCGAAAGCCCGTTCAGCGCCCTCTCCAGCCGCGAGCGCTCCAGGGGATCGCTCTCGCGGGTCTCGGCCTCAAGCCCGAGGTCCTCGTCCAGCGCCACCTGCGGGTGCATCGCGACGTACCGGTGCCGGTTGCGGCCAAGATTGGTCATGATCGTGAAGGCCCAGGCACGCAGGTTGACGCCGCGCCACTGCGCGCGGTGCGAAAGCACCTTCTCCACGCAGTCCTGCAGCAGGTCTTCGCCGTCCGGGTCCGAACGCACGAGACTGCGCGCATAGCGCCTCAGCGCCGGCACCAGCGCCAGCACATCCTCTTCGAACCGGTCGGATGCGGGGTTTTCTGCCCCCGCATCCTCTTGTCCGCCATTACGGCTTGGCGACATTCCATTCGCCCTTCTTCAAACCGTCGCCGGTGATGTCACCCATCTTCTTGTCCTTGACGAAGAAATAGAGCGGCATGCCGTCCTTGGCCCATTGCTTCGTGCCGTCCTTGCGCTCGACGATCGTATAGGCGCCATCGGCCTTTGCGCTGGCTTCCGCCATGAACGGCGGCCAGTTCTTGGCGCAGTCGTCGTAGCACATGGACATGCCGACATGATCGTCCTTGTAGGTGTAGAGCGTCATACCGTTTTCGCCCGCCAGCACCTTGCCCTTGGTCGATTCGACTTCCTTGACCGGCGGCGCGGCAAATGCCGTGGCGCTGGCCGCAAGCAGCATGGCGATCGTCAATGGAAACGTTCTCATGGCAATTGTCCTTCCTCAAGTTGGTTTGGCCTCAAGATGGCCTGGCCTCAAGTTGGTTTGACGGCAGAAGCGGACGAATGCCTCCTCGTCCCGTTCCGCGAGAGCCGCAAATTGCAGATCCAACCGTGAGACACGGCAAAGGCAGGATTTATTCCCGGAAAACTGGTGGTGTTGGAGGCCAAGGGCTATGGCCGAGAATCTGGCGAGGTCAAACTCGCTTCGAGGTGTGGTCGTTCGGGAACCGCGAAGGTTTACTCCGGGGTGCTATCCTCGTCGCCCACAGCCGGCGTCCAGGCATGGTCAGAGCGGCGGACGTCATCGAAGGCCGCTTCGATCCGTTCAATGACCGTCTCATCGTCTGTCGCGACCTCGTAGAACGTGCTGTCAATCGCGCGAATGCGGATCCAGAGCCGCTCCGGGGCGGCGGCCAAGGAGCCGGCAAACTCTCCCCAAATCACCTGCAGCGTGTCCTGCGCCGCTCCGGCCAGGTCCCAGCCGCTGACCGGTTCACCGGATGTGGCCATTTTCTCCAGGATGTCGCCACCAGGACCGGTGGCGTCGAACCATGAATATCCCGCTGCGACCGACGAAACGCGCCACGAGGCGGTGAAGTGGAGCGAGAAGTTGCAGGACGTCGCGCAGATCGAACGGCAGCGCTGCGCCGGGGGAACCGTACACACTGAGTATCGTCATGAGGCAAACTCCCAGAACGTCGGGCCGGCAATCCCGGCAGGCGCCGGCTTCACGCCCGATCCGCCACGAAGCGGGCGAGCGCCGGGCCGATCATGGTGATGATCAGGAGGCGCGCCGTCTGCAGCGCCATGACGAAGGAGAGATCGACATTGCTCGAGGCGGCGATGACGGCGATCGAGTCGAGACCGCCGGGGCTGGTGGCGAGATAGGCGGTCAGCGGATCGATGCCGACGACCTTGATCAGCAGCAGCGCAAGCAGGCCGGAAAACGAAATCAAGACGACGATCGAGATGATCGTCGGCACCAGCGCGCGGCGGGCGTGGATGAGGATCTGGCGGGTGAAGCCAAGGCCGATGTTCCAGCCGAGCAGTGCAAAACAGAGCGCCAGCAGCCATTGCGGCAGCACGGTGGTCATGACGCCGGAGACGTTGAGCGCAGCACCGACCAGAAAAGGCAGCAGGAAGGCGCCGGCGGGCACGCGCAGGAAGCGACCGGCAAAGGCTGCAGCAAGCCCGACGGCGATCGTCTCCAGGAAGGCGATGCCGTCGATCGGGGCAAGCCAGTGGGTGGTCTGCTCGGCCTCGGCGCCCGTGACCCACATATGGGCGACGACGGTTGCCGTGCTCGCGACGAAGATCACGCGCAGATACTGCATGAAGGCGACGAGCCGGGCATCGGCGCCGTAGGCATCGGCCATCATCAGCATCGTCGAGGCGGCCCCCGCCGACGAGCCCCAAATCGCCGTGGTACCGGGCAGGATGCGCATGCGGGTAATGACCCAGCCGCAGAGCGTGCTGACGGCGATGACCGAGAGAATGACGCCGAGGAACAGGGGCCAGTTGCCGGAGAAGGTCGCCAGCATGCCGGGCGTCATCGCGCCGGCGATCATCATCGCCAGAGTGAACTGCACGCAGAAGAACAACTGGCGGGGAAGGCGGATGGTGCCGCCATTCATGCCGACGAGGATGGCGGCCAGCATCGGCCCCATCAAAAGGCCGGCCGGCAGGCCGATGAATTCGAAGATCGAGGCGAGCACGATCGAGATCGCCGAGAGCATGCACCATTGCAGCCAGGGCGCCAGCCGTCCGATGCCGACTTTGTCCGGCGAGGGCAGCGCTTCGGGCTTGTCGGTCTTCACGGGCATTCTCCGGCATGAACCCGTAAGGGGAGGCGGCGCATGTCGCGCCTCTCGACGGGCTTTAAGCGATGGTCTTCGCCATGAGGATCGTGGCGCCATCGCCTACCGCTCGTTAGCAACAATGCGGCGTTGCATTCAAGGGGCAGGGCGGAGACAGGGCAAGAAAGTGCCACAGAAAGGGTGCCCTCAAAATCCGACGGGGGTGCCGTGCTTTGAAGGCAGGAGGAGCGACGAGGCCTCTCCCGCCGTGTCGCCCGCAGCACAGATGAGAAAAAAACGTGAACAAACGATCCGGCCGGCTGATGCGCGGATGTGCGTGGGGACTGGCAACAGGGTTGATTTTACGGGGTAATTTTCGGCGTTCCGAAGCGAGGTAAGTTCAACGGCCGCGATGCAGCCATCACCGCCCGCAAATCCGGGCTTGCGTGTGCCGCCCGAATCCTGACACTCAGCCCCATGCAATTCGCACCGCAACAGGACGAGGCCCTGAAGGCCGTTTCGCAATGGCTGAAAGAGGGCCGCTCGCCGCTCTTCCGGCTGTTCGGTTACGCCGGCACCGGCAAGACCACGCTTGCCCGGCACTTTGCCGAGCATGTCGATGGCGACGTGCTGTTTGCCGCCTTCACCGGCAAGGCCGCGCAGGTGCTGCGCTCCAAGGGCGCGAGCAACGCCAAGACCATCCATTCGCTGATCTACCGGCCGCGCGGCGAAGAGGAGGTTTCCGACGAGGAAACCGGCAAGACCTCGATCGCGCCGATGTTCTCGATCAACCGCCAGAGCCCGGTCGCCAAGGCGGCGCTGATCATCGTCGACGAATGCTCGATGGTGGACGAGGCGCTCGGCAAGGACCTGATGAGCTTCGGCACGCCGATCCTGGTGCTCGGCGATCCCGGGCAGCTGCCGCCGGTGACGGGTGGTGGCTACTTCACCAACCAGGAGCCGGATTATCTGCTGACCGATATCCATCGCCAGGCGCGCGACAACCCGATCATCCAGCTCGCCATGCAGGTGCGCGAAGGCAAGGAGATCATGCATGGCGACTACGGCACCACGCATGTGATCGGTCGCAACCAGGTGAACCAGGAGCTGGTGCTTGAAGCCGACCAGGTGCTGGTCGGCACCAACAAGACCCGGCGCCGCTACAACCAGCGGCTTCGCGAGCTGAAAGGCTTTACCAGCGAATACCCGCAATCGGGCGACAAGCTGGTCTGCCTCAGGAACGATCCGGCCAAGGGCCTGCTCAACGGCTCGCTCTGGCAGGTGATGAGTTCGTCGAAGGAAACGGTGAAGCCGGGCATCAACTTGATGATCCGTCCGGAAGACGACGACATGGATCGGGGGGCCGCCAAGATCAAGCTCTTGAAGGCCGCCTTCGAGGATGTCGAGGGCGAAATCCCGTGGACCACGCGCAAGCGCTACGACGAGTTCGACTATGGCTATGCGCTGACCGTGCACAAGGCGCAGGGCTCGCAGTGGAACAACGTCGTGCTCTTCGACGAGAGTTGGGCCTTCCGCGATACGCGGGAACGCTGGCTTTACACCGCCATCACTCGCGCGGCGGAGCGGCTGACCATCGTTCGCTGATCGCTGGCAAGAGTGCCCGACGGGGAGGGGTGACGGTGCCGATCAACAGGATCATCCTCTACGCCCATGACGTCGAGGCGACCGTTCGCTTCTACGAAAAGCACTTCGGCTTCCAGGCATGCCGCGAGGCGGGCGATCGCATTGTCGAGCTGACCCCGCCCGACGGCGGCGCCAGCCTGATGGTCCACCCGGCGGCGAAGGGGCAGCGGCGCGGCCAGTCGCTGGTGAAACTGGTGTTCGACGTCAGCGATGTTGAAGCCTTTTGTGAACGCAGCGCTGCCGAAGGGCTGGTGTTCGGAGCCATCCACCAGGCCGACGGCTATCAATTCGCCAACGCCAAGGATCCGTCGGACAACCCGATCTCGATCTCCAGCCGCGCCTTTCGCAGGGGCTGATTTTTGGGGTTCACGGTCCTCATCCGGGGCCGAGAACTGACGGCGTTACCTTTTGGTCGCCATCCACAGCATGTGACGGGCGCCGCCGCGCTTGCCGTTGGCGCGCACGCTGACCTCGTCGGCAGTAAAGCCGACCTCGCGCAGGCGACGGGTAAAGGCGCTGTCGGGTGCAGACGACCAGACGGCGAGCACGCCTTTCGGGCGCAACGCAGCCATGGCGGTGCGAAGGCCGGTGTGGTTGTAGAGACTGTCATTGGAGGGGCGTGTCAGCCCGTCGGGGCCGTTGTCGACATCGAGCAGGATGGCGTCGTAGGCGGCGGTCTTCGAGCGGATCAGCGCGCCGACGTCGCCGACGTGGATGTCGACACGCGGATCGTCGAGCGTGCCCTTGTGCAGGTCGGCCATCGGGCCGCGCGCCCAGTCGACGACGGCCGGCACGAGCTCGGCGACGACCACCCGGGCGTCATCCGGCACGACGCCGAGTGCCGCGCGCAAGGTGAACCCCATGCCGAGGCCGCCGATCAGCATGCTCATGTTCTTCCGGCCGGCGATGCGCTCGTAGGCAAGCGTCGCCAGTGCCTCTTCCGAGCCGCTCAGCCGGCTGTTCATCAGCTCGTTCGAGCCGAGCATGATGGAAAATTCCTGGCCGCGCTGCTTCAGGCGCAATTCATCGCGGTCGCCGGGAATGGTTGCGCGGTCTAGCTCTATCCAGGGAAGCATCGGGGTCTCTCACTTATGTCGTTTCAGCGCCTCGTAACATGCGCGCGCCGAAGACACCACATAGCGACGGAGAGGGGCGCCGGTCCGCCAGCGCGCCGCGCATCGCTTTGCGCCGCGATCCGCGTTCGTGCGGACTTGGTGGGGAACGAGAAGCCGCGCGGCTGCGGGACCTTGGGCCTGGCCCGCGGTCATGTCTGCTTCGTGGCGCGAGCCTATTCCGCCGAAATCATGCCCGCGAGCACCGCCTTGGCAATCGCCTGGAAGCGGTTGTTGGCGCCGAACTTGCGGATGATGCCGGCTTCAAGCGTCAGGGCTGCGGAGACGTCCATGTCCATCAGCCCGGCGATGCGCGGGGCCGGATAGCCGTCGGCCATGAAGGTCAGGCATTCGCTTTCGATCGGCGAGAGGTGAACATGACCATCCTCCTCTGCGCCCGCCTCACCAACATCATCACTCTCGAGCAACTCGGTGATGCGCTGCATCTGGCGGCGCAGGTTCGCCTGCTGGGCAGCAAGCTCCCGGCGTCGGGCGAGCAGCGCCTCGCGGAACAGGCGGTCGGCGTCCATCTGGTCTTCGGTGCCGGCAAAGGCGGTCAACAGCTCCAGGATCGCGGCGATCGGCATGTCGATCTCGCGACAGGCGTTGATGACGGCCATGCGGCGGATGTGTTCCTCGCCGTAGACGCGCATCGGCCCCATGCGGGCAGCGGTCAGAAGGCCTTTCTCCTCGTAAAAGTGCAGGGTGCGATGGGTGACGCCAAAGGCGTCGGCCATATCGGCGATCGCGAGCGGCGTCGTGGGATCGTGGTGGGGAAGCGGCAGGTTGGGCAGAAAGCCGACGCGATCGGGCGCTGCCAGCACGCCCTCGTATTTCCAGTGGTCTCGCGGCATATCGAAGGTCCCCGGTCTACAGCCTGCGCGTCCATCCGGCACGCTGTGTCTGCAAAGTTTGCTGAATCGAGATCGATTCAGGGCGCGTGCATTCCACGTCCGGAAAGGATGGCGATCGACGGGTCTCTCAAAGGTGCGGACAGGTCCGCGCGGTGAGGCACTCGTTGATCGTCAACGACAATACCTGCTGCTCGGTTGGGGCATCCCCGCGTCGCCAGCGCGGTTGACTGAAGGAACAACGATGCTTGCCTGACGAGCAACCAGGCATCCATTCCCAACGCATGCGTGTAACGTATACGCGAATCGCTAATATGACCAGTGTTTAATATGGCATGGGAATATGGCGGGCTTGGGGGTCGCAGCGCATGTTGGACGGACCGGCGATTGCCGGCTCCGCCAAGGCATCCGCCCTCAAGTGGGATCACCTGCGGGCGGAAAATTGCTTTAGAATCAGTGTGCTAGAGCGTCCGTTGCGCGGGTCCCGTGCGCGCCAGGTGCCCCGGGGCGCGGCATCAGTGCCCGATGACCTTCAGCGGGCTATTGGAGCTCAGGATGAACAGCGGCTCGTCGCCGCGCAGCGGCGAGAGTTTCTGCTGGCAGGACCAGGCTTCCTCGAAGGCGTCGCGGGTGAGGTGCTTGCGATAGCGCTGGGTCGAGGCCATGCAGCCCATCAGCGGACTTTCGATCTGCTCCTCGCGGGCGTGCTCGTAGATTTCGCCGTCGAGCGAGAACAGCTCGGAGGCAAGCGACATGCTCTCGAACAACAGGTCCGGCTCGGTCTCCAGCTTCTTCCAGCTGATGAAATCCTGGCGAAGCGGCACGTTCTCGCCATCGTGGGAGAGGGTGACGCGGATACCCTGCGCCGGCGCGTCGTTCCAGGTGACCTGCACCGTGAAGGAGAGGGCGGAATTGCGCGAGACCGGCCGGCCCGTGTCGCCGTCCGTGGCGCGCGCGAGCGTCTTGTGGCGCTGGGCGGCAAGGCGGAGCGCCGTGGCGAAGGATTTCGCATCGCCGTTTTCCGGGCCGCTCAGCTTCACGTTCACCGAAGGCAAGACCCTTTCGGTGGCATGGCGCACGTTGAAGAGCTTTGCCTGGGCGTCGAGGTCCAGCGTCATTTCCTGCGAGGGCATCGGCGCAAAGAGCAAAAGCGGCAGCACGGTCAGGACCGACAGCGGCGAAGAGAGCGGTGCCGGCGGCCAGGCGGGACGATGGCCGCTGAAGCGGCGCTTGGCCGGCTTGGCCTGGCGCGCGACGGGGGCGGCCGTGTGTTCCACCTCTGCCCGCACGGGCACATATTCAGGAACGTAGGTTCCCTTGGGAATGGTGATGCGCCATTCCTCGTCGGCGCCGTCGCCTTCATAGAAGGCCTTCAGCAGCTTGCGCAATTTGCCGGCGTGCACCCGCACGAGCGGATCGCTGTCGGCATTGAAGGCCTGGGGCCGGTCGAAGACGTCGATGGCGATCGAATAGCCCTTGAGCTGGTGGCCTTCGCCAATCATTTCCTTCTCGACGACATAGGCGAGGAACGCCCGCAGCCGCTCGGAGCGCGCGAAAGACTTGCTTTCGAGGATGCGGCGGAGCGTCCGTCGTATCGTCTCATCGCAGGGTCTTTCGACCGTCGTCATCAAGGCTTGCTCCAGGGTCATGGGATCTAAAAATCTATGAAAAGCGATCGCGGCGCGGGCCAGGGCCATTCGATCTGATTCGGAAACTTAAGCCCAAAAAAAGTAGTTGTCAGGGGTATTAGACGCCAAATTTGAGTTTTTTCTGATGTAATCGTAAAAATTGCGTCCATTCCCCGATGGCAGGTCGAGACTGTGGCCTTTTGGCCGGCGGTGGGCGTGTGAAGGGCGCGAGAGTTGCGCCCTTAGTGATTGAGCTTTCTTGCATATTAGAAACGTCGATTGTCAAGATTCGATCAAGGCAAGGCGGGCAAACGACCCGCGTTCTATCGTCGCGGTTCTTGTGTCCGTACTCTTTGGAATTGCTGCATAATCGGACTTCAAACCGTTTCTGGTTTCCGCCATTATGCAGTAGAACATTGCGTCCACATTGCCTGCATCCGGGTCGATTTCGGCCCCGCCTCTGGAAAGTTCAGACATGCCTGCAAAACTGTCCGTCAATCTGAATGCCGTCGCCATGCTGCGCAACCGGCGCGATCTCCCCTGGCCATCCGTTACGGCCCTTGGACGCATTGCGCTTGAAGCCGGTGCTGCCGGTCTCACCGTGCATCCGCGTCCCGACCAGCGCCACATCCGCTTTTCCGACCTGCAGCCGATCCGCGACCTGATCGACGACGCCTTTCCGCAGACGGAATTCAACATGGAAGGCTATCCGAACGAGGAGTTCCTGGTGCTGGTGGAAACGCACCGGCCGGAACAGGTGACGCTGGTGCCGGACGATCCGGCGCAGGCGACCTCCGACCACGGCTGGGATTTCCGCAAGAACCACAATCTGCTCGGCAACGTCGTCGGGCGGCTGAAGAGACAAGGTTTTCGCGTCTCGCTGTTTGCCGATGGCGACGAAGATGCAGAAGCGCTGCGTATCGCCAAGGAGACGGGTGCCGATCGCATCGAGCTTTATACCGGCCCCTATGGCGGCTGCTTCGACGATCCGGACAAGGCCGAGAAGATCGCCGGCGAACTCGGACGCACCGCGCAGATTGCCGCGAGCCTCGGCCTCGACGTCAATGCCGGCCACGACCTGACGGTCGCCAACCTGCCATTGCTTGCAAGCCACATTCCCAACCTTGCCGAAGTGTCGATCGGCCACGGGCTGACGGCCGATGCGCTGGAATACGGCATGGCCGAGACTGTGCGCCGCTTCCGCCGCGCCTGCGGACAGGAGGTCTGAGGCCGTCCCAGCCATGAAGGACCTCTTCGTCGTCACCCATACGGAGTCTGTCCATCACCTGGAGGGCAGGGTGGGCGGCTGGTACGATACCGGGCTTTCGGCGCGGGGCCTCGCAGACGCCGAGGCGACCGCGGAACGGCTGCTTGCCCTTGCCGGCGGCCGCGACGTCGAGATCTACAGTTCCGACCTTCGCCGCGCGTCAGAAACCGCGGCGGCGATTGCCCGGCGCTTCGCGCAGCCGGTAACGGAAACCGCCGCCCTGCGCGAGATCAGCTATGGCGAGGCGGGAGGCCAACCCCAGGCATGGCTTGACGCGCGCTATCGGCCGGCGCCCGATCACGACCGGCTCGATCATCCCTGTGGCATCGACGGCGCGGAAACCCGCCGCGATGTCGCCAGCCGTGTGTTTCCTTTCGTCGACGCTGTCGTGGCGAGGCCCTGCGTGACGCAGATCATCGTTACCCACGGTTTTACGCTGACGCTGGTGATGGCCGCCTGGATGAAGGTGCCGATCGGGGCCACCGGGTTCTTGAGCTTCCCGGCAAAGTCCGGAAGCATCACGCATCTTCGCCAGGACGATTTTTTCCGGAACCGGGCGGTTGTCAGTCTGGCGGATGTTTCGCACTTGAAGTCCTGACCGCAGGCTTGCCTGCGCTGCAGGCGAGGCGTCCAGCTCGCCGCGACAGGATCCGCGAAGAAATTTGCGGACGCCCTTGCCCGTGGCGCGCGCAATTCTGCGGAAGGGCTGCTATAGGTCGAGCCCAACCTTACCTTGTGTGCAGCCAATGACATTTCCAAGCAGTTTCCGCGAGCGCATCGTCCTCTATGCGCTTCTGACCTCGCTCACCTCCATCAGCATCGATGCGCTTTTGCCGGGATTGCGCGAGATCGGCGCCGACGTCGGCGTTCAGCCTCCGCTTTCGACGCAGCACATCATATCGCTGTTCATTTTCGGCATGGCCTTCGGCGAGCTCTTGCTTGGGCCGCTCTCCGACGCGCTGGGGCGCAAGAGGGCGCTGGTTCTCGGCCTTGGTGTCTATGGTCTCGGAACGGTCATTGCCATGCTGGCGGGATCGCTCGAAATGGTGATTCTTGGCCGCTTCCTTCAGGGCGTCGGCGTTTCCGGGCCGAAGATCGCCACGCGCGCGATGATCCGCGACCAGTTCGAGGGCGACCAGATGGCGCGCGTCATGTCGTTCATGTTCACGCTGTTCATCCTTGTGCCAATGCTTGCGCCAGGCCTTGCACAGGGCATCATCGCGATCGGAGGCTGGCGCAGCGTCTTTGCCGTCTATCTGGTGGTGGCGGCGCTTCTCGGGCTCTGGCTGGTGATGCGGCAGCCGGAAACGCTGCCGGTCGAGAGGCGCATTCCGTTTCGTCCGCGGCTTCTTTTGGCGAACGGGCGGCGCATCCTGTCCAACCGGCGCGTGGCGCTGCTGATTGCGGCGACCGGGCTCGTCTTCGGCGCCCAGCTGCTCTATCTCAGCACCGCGGCCGATCTTTTCCTCGACGCCTACGGCATCGGGCAAACATTCCCCTTGTATTTTGCCATGCTGGCGACGGGCATTGGCCTTGCCTCCTACCTCAATGCCCGGCTGGTGCAGCGCTTCGGAGCCGAGACAATGGCGCGTCACGGCTTCATCGGCCTTTCGGCGGCGGGTCTCGCGATGCTGGTGGCATCGGGTTTTTGGAGCGGGCGGCCGCCGCTTGCCGTGCTGATGGTGCTCGGCTTTGCCGCCTTCTTCGCGGTTGGGGTGCTGTTCGGCAATCTCAACGCCATGGCGATGCGCTCGCTTGGGCAGGTTGCGGGTCTCGGCGCGTCGTTGATCGCCTCCGGATCGAGCCTGATCGCGACGCTCTTTGCCGTGGCGGTGGGCGCCTTTTACGACGGCACGACGCTCAATCTGTCGGCCGGCTTCTTTCTTGCGGGCGGCAGCGCGCTTGTTCTTTCACAGCTCGCCCTGCGGGCCGATGCGACGCCGGTCGAGGCAATACGCTAGGTCATTTCATTGTTTCATCGAAACGGCGAGATGACCTCACTCTTTGATATCAAGCCATTCCGAACGGAAAACCGCCCCATGGTTTTCCTGGAGAGTCGCTTGGCGGCCTGAAAGCGATGCAGGCCGGTGACAGGCATCGGCCTTTCACGCGGCCTGCCCAGCAGGCGTCGGATCCGAGGTCGGGACCTCTAACGCTAGCCGTTGTAAACGACGGAAATCTTGTTTCCTGAGGGATCGCGCATATAGGCGGCGTACCAGTCAGGCCCATAATGCGGCCGTGGGTTCGGCGCGCCTTCATCCGACCCGCCATTGGCCATGGCGGCCTGGTAGAACGCATCGACGTCGCTGCGGGATTTGACCATGAAGCCGACCATGGAACCGTTGCCGTTGCTTGCCGCTTCACCGTCGAAGGGTTTGCAGACCCACAGGACGAAGCCTTTACCGGTCCCGCCTTCGGAGTAGGCGCGCCAGTCTGGAAACTCCAGGTGTTTGCTCCATCCGATCGTCGCCAGTGCCGCATCGTAGAAGGCGTTCGACTTGGCGGAATCCAATGCACCCACGGTCACATAAACGCTCATGATCTCTCCCCTTTCTCCGGTTGCGGAGCCGAGAGAGTTGGTATCATGGTGACGTGAACATAACAAGAACAAATGCGCCGCGCGTGACCGGGCGAACATGGGAGCCAGTTCGTGCAGTCGGACGCACGGAGGAGGCAGTCGTGTCGCCCGTCCTGTTGTTGGTCCGAGAGCCCGGGGTCCGAGAGTAAGGGGTCCGAGAGCCCGGCGCAGATGGCCGGGCTCCGGTTTCGTGTCGCTTGCCGCGTCAGCCGACGAGCGCGCTCTTGCTGGCTTCAAGGAACGCGTCGAGCTTCGCCGGCTGAGCGCCGGTCAGCTTGGTCAGGTCATCCGTCGCCATGTCGATATGGCCCTTTCGGGTATTGGCGTCGAAGGAGACGACGATCGGGATCAGGAAGTCGGGCAGGCCCGCGCCCTTCAGCCCGCCGGCGAGCGCCTCGTCGGAGATGTGCACCACCTGGAGCGGCTTGCCGGTTGCCTTTACGACCAGCGCTGCGATCTCGTCGGTCGTGCGCAGTTCGCCTCCGGTCAGTGTATAGGTGTGGCTCTCGCCGATGGAAGCGGCGAGGGCGGCGGCAGCCGCCTTGGCGGCGTCGGCGCGGGCGATGTGGGCGATGCGGCCCTCGCCGGAAGACGAATACCATTGCCCGGTCTCAAGCGCATGCGGCAGCGCCATGAACAGGTTCTCCATGTACCAGCCGTTGCGCAGGATCGTGTAGGCGATGCCGGTCGCTTTGATGGCGTTTTCGGTGCCGAGGTGATCGGGTGCAAAGGGGATGACCGAGGTCTCGGGGTTCGGCATCGAGGTGTAGACGATGTGCTTTGCGCCGACCTTCTTTGCAGCTGCGACGGCTGCAAGATGCTGCCGAAGGCGCTTGCCTGGCTGGTCGAGCGCGTCGGTCGAGATGATCAGGATCCGGTCGGCGCCGGCAAAGGCCTTGTCGAGCGAGGCCGGGTCGTCGAAATCGGCGATGCGGGTCTGGACGCCCTTGGCCGTGTACTCGGCAAGCTTCGCCGTATCGCGGCTGGTGGCGATGATGTGGGCCGGCGCCACGCCGGATGCCAGGAGCTGGTCGAGCACGAGCTTGCCGAGTTTTCCGGTCGCGCCGGTGACGAGCAATGTATCGGACATGGTCTTTCCTCTTTCCTCTGTAAACCGAGACGGGAATGCGCGGGGAGCCCCCGGCACATTCCTCTCCCGCCTTGTTGGCCGGCCACCTGGGAGAAGCGCCGGTATATGGTCTCTTTTTGAGACTTGCTCTTATCTCGTAATCTGGGTAGAGCTGTAAAGGAGGCAGTTTTTTCTGCTGTGGTTACAAAAAGGGTACCGCCGATGAACAAGCTGACGGGCGAGATGGAAGGCAAACGCGTGGCAATCGTCTGCGGCGTGCCGATGGATGTCGAGAAATGCCCGGTGCGCGATGTCATGGACAACATCGGCGGCAAGTGGAACTCGCTGATGATCCTGTCGCTGGCGGACGGTCCCTTGCGCTTCTCGCAGCTGCGCCGCCTGATCCCCGACATTTCCCAGCGCATGCTGACCCAGACGCTGCGGGACCTGCAGCGCGACGGCTACATCCATCGCACCGTCTACCCGACGCAGCCGCCGAGTGTCGAATATGCGCTGACCGATCTCGGCCGCTCGCTGCTCGGCCTGCTCAAGCATTTCGTCGACTGGTCGGTGGCAAACCACGGGGCCATCCGCGCAGCCCGCGAGGTCTATGACGCAGGGGCGTGAGCAGCGTTCAAATCTCTGTTGGAAGAGGGGCGGTGTAGCTCTTCGCCGATTCCGTTCTTTCTGACACGCTCAACTGACGACATGGCAGTTCCTCCCTTCTAGGGCGCCCCTTTAGGTTGCGGCAAACAGCGGTTGCGCAAGGGGGTGCCCGGAACCTCGGCTACGGATGTGAGCGGGTGCCACGAGGTCCCTTCGCGCCGCTACCGGGGAGAAGCGGCAGGCGGATGAGGGGCAAGTTCCGCTGCGTTCGCTTGATCACGTGACGTCATGCGCCGTTCGCGCGACGCCATGCGTCGGGCGGGTTGCCTTGCCGTAGCGCCTTGATTTTCCCTATAGTTTGCCAATGAGGCGAATCCGTTTCGCCTGATTGCGCGCCGAACCGAGGGACCATGAAGACTTTGCATATCGGCATTGCCGGCGCGGGGCCGGCGGGGCTTGCGGCAGCGCTCATGCTGTCGCGGCGTGGCCATCGGGTGGAGTTGCTCGAGCGTTTCGACGAAGCCTCGCCCGTCGGTTCCGGGCTGATGTTGCAGCCGACGGGGCTGACGGTGCTCGACGCCCTCGGCCTGTTGCAGCCGATGCTTGCCCTCGGCAGCCGGATCGACCGCCTTTACGGAGCCGACGCGAGGTCCGGTCGCACCGTGCTCGACGTGCGCTACGATGCGCTCGCCGGCGGGCGCTTTGGGCTGGCGGTGCAGCGGGCCGCGCTGTTCAACACGCTCCATGACGCCGTCGTCGCGGCGGGCCTTGCCATCCGTACCGGCCTGACACTGACCGATGTGCGGGTGGCGGGTGACAAGGCGGTTCTTCTCGACGCGCAAGGCCGGCAGGCGGGCGCCTATGACCTGGTGATCGATGCCAGCGGCGCACGCTCGGGGCTTGCCGCCGGCCAGGCCGCAGCGCCCAGGCTGCGCGAACTCGCCTATGGCGCCTTCTGGGCAACGCTCGACAGCGATGGGCTCGCCCATGACGCCCACGCGCTGGTGCAGCGCTACGACCGAGCGAAGGTGATGATCGGCGTGCTGCCGGCCGGCAAGGCAAGGGCAGGCGAAAAGGAGCGGGTCGCCTTCTTCTGGAGCCTTCGGGTGGCGGATGCCGACGCCGTGCGCCGGGCGGGGCTCGACCGCTGGAAGAAGGTGATCCTCGACTACTGGCCGGAGTGCGCGCCGCTTATGGCTGAGATCGGCGACTGGGACCAGCTGACGCTCGCCCGCTATGCCCATCGCACGCTGCGCCCGCCGATATCGAAACGGATCGCCTTTGTCGGCGACAGCGCCCATTCGACCAGCCCGCAGCTCGGGCAGGGGGCGAACATGGCGCTTCTCGACGTTGCGGCGCTGGCGCATGCGCTGGATACGTCGCAGGATCTCGAAACGGCGCTCGCCGCCTATGCAACAGCGCGGCGCAGCCACGTCCAGCTGTTCCAGCTGCTGTCGCTTGCCTTCACGCCCTTCTACCAGTCGGATTCGGCGCTGCTTGCCTGGCTGCGCGACCGGCTGGTGGCAACGGTCGCGCGCACGCCGCCGATGCAGGCGCTGCTTGCCTCGATCGTGTCTGGCACGCTGGTCGATCCTTTCAGATCAGCGGGGCTTGCCGAATGCGATTGGCATGCCGTGCGTGCCAGCGCCCTGACACGGGTCGGTGCACCGCCACGGGTGGGCGTCAACGAAGGCGCCTGAGGGTGCCGCTCTGGTCTGACCTTGGTAGGGTTTAGGGACCGAACAGGGTAATCTTGGTTTCGGGCCGGGTGACGCAGCTCTTGTGCCCTTGTCCCTGCGCGCCGATCCCGCTTTTGAAGTGAATGAAGTGCGCCCTTTTGGCCCTGTCGATATAGGCAACCATCATCTCGAACTCCTCGACTTCGTAGAGCCTGAAACCGCTGTCCTTCGCGTCCTGCATGCGTTGACGATCGGCTTCGGCGATGGTCGCGCCGAGCTTCTCCATTTCTTCGATCGGGTGCACATAGCCGCCGAAGATGCAGGCAGTTTGCCAATCGCCGCCGTTGAGGCGCTCCATGTCTGCCACCTGATCCGCTTTTCGCGTGGCATCGAAGAGGCCGGCGAAATAGGCATAGTCCGGATCATCGGTGTCATAGGCCGGGCCGCAGGCGCTGAGCAACAGCGCGCAAAGGCTAAGGGAAGCGACGGTGGCAGAGATGCGGTGCTGCGTGGTCAAACTGTCGGATCCTTGATGGCCGGCGACTGTGGCGGGACGATTGCGTGCAATGCACGCATGAGGGGTTATTGAGCGAAATTCAAGGCAGGCGCGAGCCTTGTGGTTGTTTCAATCGTGAGATGACTGACGAATCCTGTAATGAGATCTGATGGCGAGGCGCGATCGAGATGGGCGAATACGGAGCGCGGTATGACGGGGAGCAAGCGATGACCAACGGTGTGGCGGCCATTCTGGTGCACGTCTCCGATCCCGAGGCGGGGCTTGCCTGGTATCAGCGTGCCTTTCCGCATGCCGAGCGCCAATGGCTCGAGGCGTTCGACTTTGCCTATCTCAAGGTCGGCACGGTCGATCTCGAACTCGTGCAGGCCGACGAGAAGCTGGCAAGCGGTGCGGCCGGCTCGGTGGTCTATTGGTCCGTCGAGGATCTCGACCGTTCCCTTGCCCATTTCGAGGCACTCGGTGCCGTGCTCTATCGCGGACCGATGGCGATACAAGAGGGCCTGTGGATGTGCCAGGTGCGTGATCCCTTCGGCAATTGCATCGGCCTTCGTGGGCCGAGGCCGGCGCAAAGCTCCGTCATGGTGCCCTGAATGGCGACGCTGGTGGAAATCGTTCCCTATGATCCGACGTGGCCGGGACGGCACCTGGAAATCGAAGGGACGCTGCGACAATTGCTCGGCGCGCGCGTGGTCGCGGTCGACCACATCGGAAGCACGTCCATTCCCGGCATGCCGGCAAAGCCAATCATCGACATCGACGTCACGGTAAGGGGGATGCCCGACATTGCTGCTGCCAGTGCATCGCTGATCGACGCCGGATACCAGCCGCGCGGCAACCGGTACCACGACGACGTCTGGGCGTTCATGCTGCATGGTGTCGAGCCGAAGCAGCGGGTGTATCTCTGCCTCCCGGAAAACGAGACGCACCGGCAGCGTCTGGTTTTTCGCGACTATCTGCGCAGCCACGAAGAAAGCGCCAAGGCCTATGCGGCACTCAAGGCGCGGCTCGCCGAAGCGTTTCGATATGACGGTGATCGATACACTGCTGAAAAGAGCAATTTCATCAACGAGATCGTTAGCCGCGCGACGCAACTCGGCGCCGCGGGTAAACAAACGGGGACGTGAAGCCTGATGTCGAACGCGCCGGTCACCTGCGAAATCCGCTATCGGATCGATGAAAGCCGGATGGCGGAATTCGACGTCTATGCACAGACCTGGATCACGCTCATCGAGCGTCATGGCGGCACGCATCACGGCTATTTTCTGCCGCGTCAAAGGCCGGAAGGCGTCGGCGCGAGTTTTCCGGGTGTGGCGCAGGAGGGCGCCGGCGACATCGCCATCGCTCTCTTCACCTTTCCCGACGAGGCGGCGTATCGTCGGTACCGCACCAACGTGGCCGCCGATCCCGACGGCATTGCGGCGAACACGCGCTTCGGCGAGGATCCGCCGTTCGTGAGCTATGAGCGCATTTTCCTGCAGCCGCTGGTACGAGCACAGTAGCGGCGGGGCGCGCCTTAAGTTTCGTCGCCTTTGGTCGATCAAGGCGGGGTCGCGCCGGCGGCTCTGAAGAAGAGTCCGGAAACTCCTGTAGCTCTCTGTTTTTTTGAGATGTTCCCGTAAGCTCAGGCTGCCTTCGCTTCCAGCCCCTGAAGCGCGCGCGTCAGTGCGTCGAAGCAAGCGGCGTCAAGCCCCTTTCCGACATCGGCGGCCATGATCGCCAGTGCCTTTGCTGCCGGCATGGCGGCGCGGTAGGGCCGGTCGGCGGTCAGCGCGTCAAAAATGTCGGCAATGGTGACGATGCGGGTTTCGAGATCGAGTTCGCTGCCCGAAAGGCCGCCGGGGTAGCCGCTGCCGTCGAGTTTTTCATGATGGTTGCGGGCGATTTCCGCGAGCCGGCGAAAGGCGTCGATCCGTTCAAGGATGGCTGCACCGAGATCGGGATGGTTCTTCATCGCCGACCATTCCTCGGGGTCGAGCTTGGCGGGCTTGTCGAGAACCTCGTTCGATACGCCAAGCTTGCCGATGTCGTGCAGCAGCGCGCCGCGCACCAGCCAGCGCTTGCGCGCGCGGCTGAGGCCAAGTTCGGTGGCGATCAGGTCGGTAAAGAGCGCCACGCGCTTGCTGTGGCCGCTGGTAAAGGGGCTCTTGGCGTCGATCACCTGGGCAAAGCCATCGGCGATATCGTCAAGCAGGTCGTCGTCTACGTCGCGGGAGAACCCGGCCGGCTCGAGCGCGAAGACCCGCTCGTCAAGCTTGGGGTCTTCAAGTGCGGACCAGAGACCGGGATCGGCGGCGATCTCTTCGAAGGCGGCGGCGAGCGCAGGGTCGAACCACTTTCCGGACCGGCGGCGGATCTCGCGGCAGGCGGCCTTGCGCCCTGAGGTTATGTTGAAGACGTCGACGACCTGGGCCAGAAGTGCGATGCGCGCGAGCAGCGAAATCTCCGTGCCCTTGCGCCCAAGCGGCTGGCCGCGGCCGTCCCAATGTTCGTCCAGATCGAGGATCGCTTCGGCGACCGGCTCGGAAAAACGCATGCGGCGGGCGATCTCGGCGCCGCGTTCGCAACGGGTTTCGATCAGCTCGCGATCGATCTTGCAGCCGCTCATCGCGAGATTGAGAACGGTGCGCAGCTTGACGGCAAGGCCCGAGCGCACCGCCGTATTGGCCGCAATGAACCCCAGCACCTCAGTGAAGCTGTTGTCTATCAGCTTGGCGTTTCGCTTGAAATCATGGTCGCTGGTGGCAAACAGCTTGCAGATGCGGGCAGCGTTGCTGCTGCAGCCCAGATCCTTCAGGAGGAGGGTATAGTAGAGATCGTGCCTTTCGGCGTCGGAGAGCTTCAGCCTCTCGCCGAGATGCATGCCGATCCAGCAGCAGCGCACGCTGTGGCCCGCCGGCTGGCCGTCCGTCAGGTCGAGCGCATAACTGAGCGCGCTGACGATCTCCGCGAGCCGCAACTTCTGCGGCTGACGCTCTGCCCCCGATATCGCTGCCATTTTCGCGCGATCCTCCATCCCTGCAGCTTTTCCTTAGCTGCCAAGGGGTTAAGGGCGGCTTAGTGCGTGGCCAATCTGGCAGCGGGAACGGAAAATGGCCCGCGGACAAGGTCGCGGGCCATGCATCTTTGGGGATCGTTGCCGTCGCTGCTGTCGGCCGCCTTCAGTCTTGCCTCAAGCGGCGCGGCAGAAATCCTGCCGGCCAAGCGCGAACTCGACGGCCGCCTCGGCGTGGATCGCCGTGGAATCGAAGCCCCGCAGCGGCAGGGCGCGCGGGTCGAGCGTCAGGCAGATCTCGGTGCAGCCGAGGATGACGCTGTCTGCACCTTCGGCTTCGGCCTTGTCGATGAGGTCGACCAGTGCCCGACGGGACGAGCGCAGGATCTGGCCGGCGCAGAGTTCGTCGAAGATGACGTTGTGGACGAGGGAGCGGCCTTCCGCGTCCGGCACCATGATGTCGATGCCGTGGCTCCGCATGCGCTCGGCATAAAAGCCGTGCTCCATGGTGTAGCGGGTGGCAAGCAGCAGCGGCTTGCGGCTGCCGGCGGCCTTCAGGCGCAGCGCCGTCTCGTCGATGATGTTGATGACGGGAATATCGACGGCGGCCTGCACCGCGTCTGCGATCAGGTGCATGGTGTTGGTGCAGATCAGCACGCAGTCGGCGCCGGCCGACTCAAGGCCACGGGCGACATCGGCGAGACGCTTGGCGGCGTCGTCCCAGCGGCCAGCCTTCTGCAGGTCGACGATCGACTGGAAGTCGACGGAGTGCAGCAGGACCTCGGCCGAATGCAGCGCACCCATCCGCTCGCGAACGGCCTCGTTGACCATGCGGTAGTAAACCGCCGAGCTTTCGAAGCTCATGCCGCCGATAAGACCGATCTTGCGCATAACCATTCCTCTCTGCCCGATGTTGCCGCGTCTGCCGCGGCCGTTGTTCGATGGCAGGAACTATGCGGCATGATGGGCCGGAACGGTTCGCTTTGATGGGAGAGAAATCGCTCCATCGCGCGATACATTTGTGCATTGTTGAGAAAGTGTGCAAATATGCAGCGAGTGTTCTGAATACGATGGGAGGGATCGGCGTGCTTGACGAGAGAGACAGGAAGCTGCTTTCGCTGCTGCAGCAGGATGCCAGCGTTGCGGTTGGCGAACTGGCGGAGCGGGTGAACCTCTCATTGTCCGCCTGCTCGCGCCGCATCCAGCGGCTGGAGGAGGCGGGCTACATTGCCAGGCGCATCGTCGTGCTCGACCGTGAGCGCATGGGTGTTCCGACGACGGTGTTTGCGATGATCAAGACGGCGCATCACTCGGACGAGTGGATCGAGACGTTCCGCAAGGCGATCAGCGATATCCCCGAGATCGTCGAGGCGCATCGCTTGACCGGCAACTACGACTATATCGTCAAGGTGGTGCTGCCGCGCGTCGAGCATTACGACGTGGTCTACAAGCAGATCGTGCGCAAGGTCGAACTCTTCGACGTCTCGGCCTCGATCTCGATGGAGATCCTGAAGAGCGGCACGGCGGTGCCGGTCGATTACGCGGTGTGAGGGCGCGGCCGACCCGGGGCCGGCGACGTCACGTCGCCTCCGGGCGGCGCGGGCCGAAGCGGGCCTCGTAGTCCGAGGGCGAGATGCCCTTGCGGCGCTGAAAGGCACGGCGCAAACGTTCGGGATTGCCGAAACCGAACAGGAACGGCGCCTGCGCCACCGAGACGTCGCCGCGCTGAAGGGCGTCGCAGGCCGCATCGACGCGCAGTTCCTCGATGAACTGGGCCGGGCTTGCGCCCATCGTCTCGGTGAAAAGGCGTGAGAAATTGCGTTCGCTCATGCGTGCCATGTCGGCGAGGCGCGGGACGGAAAGGTCGGCGGCGAGGTTGGCGCGGATCTCGGTGACGAGCGCGTCGAACCGGTCGCTGCTGCTCCTGATCTGTTGGTCGAGAGCAGCGCTGAACTGACGCTGGCCGCCGGTTCGCTTGACATAAAGCACCAGCGAGCGGGCAAGCCTCAGGGCCTCGTTGCGGCCGAGATCCTCTTCGACCATGGCAAGCGCCATGTCGATGCCGGCGGTGACGCCGGCGGATGTCCAGACGCCGCGGTCTTGCTCATAGATCGAATCTTCGCGCACATCGATCGCCGGGAAAGCGTCGCGAAACTGTGCGCAGTCCTCCCAATGGGTGGTTGCGCGCCGACCATCCAGATGTCCGCCGCGGGCGAGGATAAAGGCGCCGAGGCAGATGGAGCCCAGGCGTCGGCATGTTCCGGCCATGTCGGCAAGAAACGCGAGCAGCGCTTGCGAGCTTGCCGCCTGCAAGGCGCTTTGCCCGCCGGAGACGAGCAGGGTGTCGGGCGGAGCCGATACTGCGTGCGAAAAGGGCAAGGTATCAAGGGCGACGCCGGTGTCGGTAACGACGAGGCCGCCGGTCTCGGAGAGGAGCTGGATGGCATAGGCGGGCTGCCCGCAAGGCATGCGAGCGTCGTTGAACACCTGCAAGGGGCCGGTCACGTCGATCAGCTTGGTACGGTCGAAGAGCACGATCGCGACGGTTCGCGTCTTCTCTTCCGGTTTGGCGTAAAACGAGGGCATGTTGTCATTTATGCCATCAGCCTTTCGTGCGAGCAAGGACGGGATCTTTTCCGCCGCGACAGGAGCCGACCATGCTTGAACTCAGACCAAACTGCGAACTGTGCGATTGCGACCTGCCACCGGGCTCGGCCGACGCGCGCATCTGTTCCTATGAGTGCACCTATTGCGCCAACTGCGTGGAAACGGTGCTCGACAATGTCTGCCCCACCTGCGGCGGCGGGTTTGCTGCGCGGCCCATCCGGCCGCAAAAATCGTGGAGGCCGGAGAAGCGGCTCGGCCTCGGCTTCGATCCGGCCAGCGACGTGCGCCGCCACACGCGCTTTACCGCCGAGGAGATCCGGGTTCACGTGGCGCGGATCCGGCACCTTGCGCCCGGCGAACGTTGACGGACGCATGGTCCTGAAAGCAATGGTCGTTGCCACCACAGGTGGCAGTTCTTGATTTTTTGCAAGGGAGACATGAGGCGTCAGCGCTTGTCCTGAGAGCCGCCAGCCCCAATGTTGTGGCATGTCCAACAGGAAGGCCAGTTGCGGAGCCGACTGGAAAAAAACATGCAGGACAGGCATCACGTGGTCGTCGTCGGCGGTGGGTTCGGCGGCCTGCAGCTCGTCAAGGAGCTGGCTGGTGCGCCGGTGCGCATCACTCTCATCGACCGGCGCAACCATCACCTCTTCCAGCCCTTGCTTTACCAGGTCGCAACGACGCTGATCGCGACGTCTGAAATTGCCTGGCCGATCCGCAGCCTCTGGCGCGACCGGCCCGAGGTGACGACGCTGCTTGGCGAAGTTGCGGATGTGGACGAGGGTGACAAAACCGTCGTGCTCAAGGACGGAAGCCGCATCACCTACGACACGCTGGTGCTGGCGACCGGCGCGACGCATGCCTATTTCGGGCACGACGAATGGGAGCCGTTTGCGCCGGGCCTGAAGACGCTGGAGGATGCGACGACGATCCGCCGCCGCGTCCTGCTCGCCTTTGAGCGCGCCGAGCTGGAAGAAGATCCGGCCGCCCGTGATGCGCTTCTGACCTTTACCGTCATCGGCGCCGGGCCGACGGGTGTCGAGCTCGCCGGCATCATCGCCGAGATGGCGCACCAGACGCTTCCGGAAGAATTCCGCCGCATCGACACGCGGCAGGCGCGGGTGATCCTGGTAGAGGCGGGGCCGCGCATTCTCGCGGCCTTCAGCGAAGACCTCTCGGCCTATGCGGTCAAGGAGCTGCAGCGCCTCGGCGTCGAGGTCAGGACCGGCACGCCGGTGACGTCCTGCACGGAAGAGGGCGTGGTGATCGGTGACGAATTCGTCGCCAGCCGAACCCTCGTCTGGGCGGCCGGCGTCCAGGCGTCGCCCGCCGCGCGCTGGCTCGGCATTGCCGCCGACCGTGCCGGCCGGGCGATCGTCGGCCCGGATCTGACGGCACCCGGCCATGCCGACGTCTTCGTCATCGGCGACACGGCGTCCGTCACCTATGACGGCGGCAAGCCGGTGCCGGGCATTGCGCCCGCCGCCAAACAGCAGGGCGCCTATGTCGCCAAGGTCCTCCGTGCGCGGCTTGCCGGCAACCCGCCGCCGGACGCGTTTCGCTATCGCCACCAGGGCAGCCTTGCCACCATCGGCCGGCGCGCCGCGATCATAGATTTTGGGCGCTTCAAGCTGAAAGGGGCGCTTGCCTGGTGGATCTGGGGCATCGCCCACATTTACTTCCTGATCGGCACCCGCAGCCGCTTCGCTGTCGCCTGGAGCTGGTTCTGGACCTATCTGAGCGGCCAGCACAGCGCCCGGCTGATCACCCAGAAGGAGACGCTGAAGGAGAAGGGGTGAGGATTGTGAAATACACTTTTTAGTTGGCTCCGGCATGATTAAGTTCCCGGCTTCATTCACAGAGAGTCGGGAATCCACGTGACGAAATCCAAGGCCCCGGGCCGCGCCCTTGCCATTGCCTTCCTGCTTGCCGCCTGCGGCGCACCGGCCGCTGAGGCCGCCCAATCCTGTCCGCAGGTCAGCTATTCGGCGGAGCGGGCGCGGCTGCAAAAGCTGCTTGGGGTAAATGCGTTTTCGCGCGCGGAAAGCACGTTCGTTCTGGAGGGCGTGGACCAGCGGCTGAGGGAACTGCCAAAAGCTCGCCTAAACGCAAAGGGGGCCGAGTGCGGCATTCAAGCCGTGCGCGCGTTCGTCCTCGGCTGCGTGAATGAAACACTGCCCGACGTCCTCAAGTCCGTGCGCATGCCGAGCGCGAAATCCGGAGAGGCCTATTGGGGCAAGGCGAATGTCAGCCGTCGCGAGGCCGGCGCGATCGGCATGGTTCATGCCTGCCGTGCGGCCGCGATGGAGACGTTTCTCTCAGGCTCCTGACAATCCGGTGCAGGCTGCTAGGCTGCCTGCTTCTCCACCTTGACGATCAGGATCATCGGGCGGTCGACTTCCTCGGCAAGTGCCGGAATCTCGGCGATCTGCTCTTCCGTCGGCCGCCATTCCTCGACGTGACGGATGGCAAAGCCCGTGGCGATCAGCGTGTTGAGCGTCGTGCCGATGGTGCGGTGGTGCTTGATCACGCCCTTGGCGAGCCAGTCGGTCGTGCGCGGACCCTCGACCGAGTAGTGGTCGACCGGCCAGGTGCGTTCGCCGTCCACGATGCGCCAGCCGGGATTGTGCGAGGCCATGTAGATCGGGTGCTCGATGGTGAAGACGAAATGGGCACCGGGGATAAGCGCGCGGTGGATGGTGGCGGTGAGCCGGGCGAAATCCTCGACATAGTGGAAGGCGAGCGAGCTATAGGCGAAGTCGAAGCTGTCGCCGGGCAATTCGAGCTGGTCGAGATCGGCAATGCCGTATTCGATCGCCGGGTCCGACGTGTCGGCCTTGGCGCGGGCGATCATCTTTTCAGAGAGATCAAGCCCGAGCACCTCTGCCGCACCCGCCTCGCGGGCATAACGCGAAAACCAGCCGAAGCCGCAGCCGAGATCGACGACGCGTTGCCCGGAAAGGTCGGGCAATAACGCACGAATCGCTGGCCATTCGGCAGCACCGGCAAGGCCGTGGAGCGAGCGTCCGAGCTGGCTGTAGCCTTCGAAAAACTCCTGACGATCGTAGATGTTCTGGGCCATGGCGGTGTCTCCTTGGGCAAGCTGTGGGGGCACGAATGCCTGCGCGCGCGATAGGGCTGGCGGGGCCGGGTTGCCGTTCCCGAAGGAACAGCCTGCGCCCTTTTATCCTGCTCGAAACCGGCGGCGTTTCAAGGCGCCAGTGCGCCGTTGGATAGGACGTGCGGCCCTGCAAGGTCAAGTTGAGGCGGGGGCGCAAGCAATTGTTTTCGTTTTGTGGGGGTGTGCTAATGTTCGATTCTCTTGGTCCAGTTCGATTTGCGGAGGCGTAATGTCCGAAGCCATCCATCCTGCAGCCATTCATCACTTACCGGGCTTCATAACCGCACCCGGCCAGTCCGACTGGCTGCTCACTGCCGTTGCCATCTTCCTGATCGTCGCGATCTTTGCGCTCGGCACGCTCTATCTGCGGCTCCACTCCTTGCCGGAGGTGATGGCGCACAAGACCAACAAGATCCAGCTCGAGCTGGTGGCGGTTCTGGCGCTCTTGTCGCTGCTCACGCACAACAATCTTCTGTGGGGCGCGGCGCTCCTTCTGGCGCTGATCGACCTGCCGGATTTCTCCTCGCCGCTGTCGTCGATTGCCGGATCACTGGAGAAAATCGCCGGCAAGGTGACTGGCGAGCCGCCCGTCGCTGAGAAAGCGGTGACCGAGGCCGAGGCGGCGGCGGCAGAGCCGCAGTTCCAGCCACGCGCGCTGCCCATAGAGCCGTCGACGGAAGGGAAGGCATAAGCCATGTTCGAGTTTATCCTTTGCTCCATGTTGACCATCCTGCCCGATTACCTCTTCCGCCGTTACGGCCAGGGAAAGCGCATCGGGCGCGAAATCACCATCTATTCGGTCTGGTTCGAACTGCGCTGGGGCATTACCGCCTGCGTCGTGCTGACGATCTCGCTGATCACCCTGATCTTCTACTTCCACCCGTCGACGAAGAACGTGACGGCGGCGTTCCGCACGGTCGCGGTGCTGCCGGAGACCAACGGGCGTGTGGTTGAGATTTACGCCACGCGCTTCGAGAAGGTGAAGGCCGGTCAGCCGCTGTTCAAGCTCGACAGTTCTGAGGAAGAGGCGAAGGCCGAGGTCGCACGACGCCAGATCGCCGAGGTCGACGCCGAGACGACCGTCGCCCGCACCGAGCTTGTCGCTGCCGATGGTGTGATCGTCCAGGCACAGGCCGCCCTGCAGCAGGCGCAGGACGAGTACGACACGCAGGTCGAGCTGAACAGGCTCAACCCCAATGTCGTTGCCCGGCGCGAGATCGAACGCCGTCAGGTGGCGCTCGAAGGGCGCAAGGGCGCCGTGACGGCTGCTCTTTCGGGCAAGCAGACGCTGGAGACGAAGCTCTCCTCGCTGCTGCCCTCGCAGAAGGCGAGCGCCGAAGCGGCGCTGAAACAGGCGGAGGTCGACATCACCAAGACCACCGTGCGTGCCGGCGTGTCCGGTACGCTGCAGCAGTTCACTCTTCGGGTCGGCGAAATCGTCAACCCGCTGCTGCGCCCCGCAGGCGTCCTGGTGCCTGAAGATGCCGGACGGGCGCGACTGGTCGCCGGCTTCGGCCAGATCGAGGCGCAGGTGATGAAGGTGG
This sequence comes from Ensifer sp., assembly GCF_035999185.1. GTDB lineage: Bacteria > Pseudomonadota > Alphaproteobacteria > Rhizobiales > Rhizobiaceae > Ensifer. The sequence goes on from NZ_DASYHB010000212.1 coordinate 45,197, forward strand.
GCATGATCGGGGAGGCGACCTGCGTCGGCAAGCCCTTCACCATCATCCCGCTCGTCGTGACAGAAGTTCAGGACGTGATCGCCGCCGGCCAGGTGCGGGCCAGCGACCAGCTGATCGACGTGGCGCAGATCTCGCAGCCGGGCACGCTGACCGTGGTGATGGAGCCGCTTTACCCGGGCGTGCTGGATGACGTGCCGCCCGGCAGCAGCTGTATCGCCAATGCCTACACCAGCAACCACGACGAGCTGGACAGACCCGGCATCAGCACGCTCGAATGGGCCTATCTGCACGGGGTCGATGCCGTGGGGCTCGTCCACGCCGCAATCCTGCGCATCCAGGCACTGATGCTGCCGGTGCAGACGCTGGTGCTTGGCGGCCACTGATATTCCGCTTGGAGAAACCGGCCGGGATCCATCCCGGCCGGTTTTTGTTTGCAGCAGGCCTTGGTCCGGGCGACCGCTTGCTCGAGCGTGGCGGCGAACGTTAGGCGACCCATGCGCGCGAACGTGATGCGGGCGATTTCGATCCGTTCGGACCAGTCCTGAAGCGTGGTCGCGATCGTCTGCGATTGTGCCATCCCTGCGTATGAAAACACGTCGTGAGGCGCCGCTGCGTCCCGCTCCAGGGTGAAGAGGGTGAAGGCGACGATCTGCTGCCCAGATGGGTCTTCCGAGGTGTCTTTGCGATCGGTCGCCACTGCCGCGTAAGGCCGCGACGTATTCAAGATTGAGCCGGTTGCACCCGGTTGCGAGAGCATCATCCGCGGCGCCATCGCATGTTGCAGGTGCGTCGCAAGGCCGTTGGTGACGAGCGCGTATTAATGCACCGGCGATGCGCCCTGCGAAATCAGTTAGATACGGAACCAGGGGTGCCCCAAAAATGATTGAGCCCCCGTGGGGACGGAGGCTCAAGCGCGCAATCAAATAAATAAAGCAACTGCACCGCAATATAGCCACAAGCATGCCATACTCTTCCGGGGATTGCATACTTGCGGTGCGCAATCGCAAGTACAGTGTGGCAAAAGCGTGACCTGAAAGCAATGGATTTTAAGGGGATTTTAATAGTCAATTTGGGTTACGGGAAAATCCCCAACTTATTCACCCAATCGGGTCAGGTTTTTCCTGACCGGTAGCTCCCAAGGGTTCCGTCAAACCTCCAGCGCATCCTCACGGTCGTCGGCGATGTCGATCGGCATCGCCCAGGGCTCCCAGATCGCGTCCGCGACCGCGCCCTGGCGCCGGTAAAAGCGCTTCGCATTTTCATTGCTTGCAAGCACCGACCATTCGATCCGCGGCGCACCGATCGCGACGGCATGACGTTTCAGCGCGTCGATCAGCGCGGCGCCGGCGCCGGAGGAACGTGCTGTTTCATCGACGAAAAGTTCCTTCAGAACGAGCGTCGGCTTCAGGTCGTAGGTCCAGGGAATAACGTAATGCACGGCGATGCCGATGACCCGGTCACCGACAACGGCGACCAGCACGCCGAAGCGCGGGTTGTCGCCAAGTCCATGCTCGATCAGGTCCGCCGCGGTCACGCGGAACCTGTCGATATAGCCCTCGAACACCGCCAGGCCGCGCATCAGCCGCAGCACGTCGGCCACGTCAGGACGTTCGAAAGCTCTGATGGTGAGGGGTGATGCGTGCATCTCGGTGTCTCGTGCAAACGGGTTAGCGGTCGGTCGCGGGTTACGGAGGGCGGGTGACAGGCCGTCCGCGCCGCGTCATTTGCCGCGATCGCGATCGATTTCAGGGTGAAATCAGCCGCGATCCAAAAATGCTGCAGCGCAGCGCGTTCGGCAAGGCGCGCTGCGCTGAAATGGGGTCGATTTTCCCGTTACGCGGCCAGTAGCGCTTGTGCCTCACCTGGCGCAGCCCCGGTGGCAAAAGCGAAGCCTTCGTCTTCCCAGCCGGTGATGCCGCCGATCATGATCTTCACCCGGCGGCCGAGGCGGGCGAGCTTGAGGGCTGCCTGGTCGGCGCCGTTGCAATGGGGCCCCGCGCAGTAGGCGACGAAGAGGGTGTCTTCAGGCCATTCGGCCATGCGCTCGGCGGTGATCTGGCGGTGTGGCAGGTGGATGGCGCCCGGGACGTGACGGCCGGCGTAGGTTGCGTCGGAGCCGACCACGTGCAGAAGCACGAAATCCTGTTCGCCGCTCTTCAAGGCGTGGGCAACATCGGCGCAATCGGTCTCGACGCTGAGCCGCCCGGCGAAATGGGCAATGGCGACTTCAGGGGACGCGGCGGGGGTTTCGGTAACGTAGCTCATCGGGGCTCTCCTCGGGTCGATTTGGCGTGTTGACGAGGAGATATGTAGCAGCGCGCGATCAGGGCTGGCAGTTGGCGACATTGCCATATATGCTCAAGATCATGCCAAAGTCATCCAATGCTGCCAATCCGCTCAAAAACCCGCTCGTCGTGGCGCTCGCCTATGACGGGCTCTGCACTTTCGAATTCGGCGTCGCCGTCGAGATGTTCGGCCTGCCGCGGCCGGAAATGGGCGAGGGCTGGTATCGTTTTGCCGTCGCCTCTGTGGATCCCGGCGAGCTGAGGGCCACCGGCGGCGTGCGGTTTGTCGCCGATGGCGGCATCGAGCTTCTGGGTGAAGCCGGCACGATCATCGTGCCCGGCTGGCGCGGGGCCGACCAGCCGGTGCCGGAGGCGGTGTGCCAGGCATTGCGGGATGCTCATGCGCGAGGCGCGCGCGTGCTTTCGATCTGCTCAGGCGTTTTCGTGCTCGCCGCGGCGGGCTTGCTTTCGGGCCTGCGGGCAACGACCCACTGGCGTTACACCGACAAGCTTGGGGCGCTTTACCCCGACATCGAGGTGGTGCCGGACGTGCTCTATGTCGATGGCGGGCACGTGCTGACTTCGGCCGGCAGTGCCGCCGGCATCGATCTCTGCCTGCACCTGATCCGTCGCGACTTCGGCAGCGAGGCGGCCAACCGTGTCGCGCGCCGCCTCGTCGTGCCGCCGCATCGGGATGGCGGCCAGGCGCAGTTCATCGAGCGGGCGGTGCCGGACGTGCACGAGAGCGCCCGGCTCGGGCCGCTGCTTGACCGGATGCGCGAGCGGCTGGGGGAGGATTTCTCGATCGCCTCATTGGCAAAGGCCGCCGGGATGAGCGAGCGCACCTTCCTGCGTCGCTTCGAGGCGGCGACAGGGACGACGCCGGCGCGCTGGCTCTTGTCCGAGCGGCTGTCGCGCGCCCGGCAATTGCTGGAGGAAACCGCACTTGGCATGGAGCAGGTGGCGGAAGCGTCGGGTTTCGGCTCGACCCAGACGCTGCGCCACCATTTCCGCCAGCAGCTTTCAACCACACCCGCCGCCTATCGCGCCGCCTTCGGGCGGATGGGGCTGGGTGTGCCCGCCGAGGTTGCCGCGCAGTAGAGCGGGCGGGGCTTCTGGAAACATCAACAGTGGGCCACGGTCGTAAACGGCGGCGCACTTTTGTGTGACGTGCTTAAAGCGCGTCGCGGTTCGCTCCTTGCGCTTTAAGGCTTTGATTTTGCGCATTTCGTTATCGCAAAACCGCTGCGCACTTTTGTGTGACGTGCTCAGGCCTCCGACAGGGCAGGCTCCGTACCGTCCTTGCGGAAGAAGGACCGGAAGAACACGGCGTCCGGCGCCGAGACGATCACCCGGGCGATGATCGCGGTGGCGATGATGGCAAAGGCCAGCCGTCCGAAGAAGACGCTGGTGAAATCGGCGCCGAGCGCCACCACAACCAGCGTGTCCTCGATGAGGCTATGGCCGAAACCCATGAAGACGCAGGCGAGGAAGACCTGGCGTGGCTCTACATTCGCCTCGCGCGCTTCACGGATCAGGAGCGCACCGCCATAGGAGACGCCCAGGAGCACGCCGACGGCGGTGAAGGGCACTGTTTGCGACTGGATGCCCGCGAGGCGGAAAAGCGGTGCGAGCCCCCTGTTCAACAGCCCAAGAATGCCCACCATCTTGAGGATCTCGATCAGCCAGCTCAAGGCCAGCAGCACGACGAGCATGGTGGCAAGTGTCTTGAGCATGCTCAAGGCGAAGCCGTTCCAGCCGGGCGCTTCGCTGACCGGCATCCATGTGGGCTGGAGCGGGGTCGAGAGCCAGCCGGTGAGGGCGAAGACCTGGTGCAGGACGGCTGCGAAGATGAGGCCGCCACCGATGCGAATGGCTGCGGTGACGAGGAAGCCCGGGCCGGCTCGTTGGATGATGCGCTGCTCTATCGGGATGGCATGCGCCACCAGCAGCAGCGCCGAAAGGACGGTCATGTCGGCGGTCGTCAGTGACGATACCGGCACCAGCGTGAAGACCACCACCACGGCACCCCAGATGCCGACCAGAAGCCCGGTGAGCCAGGCAAAGGCAAACTCGGGCGGGAGGCCGACGATCGTCATCAGCGGCTCGAAAGCCGGCGCAACGGCGCGGATGACGCCAAGTTCCTGCAGCAGATGGGTAACGATCGTGATCGGCACGATGATGCGCACCAGGTCCCAGTAGACTTCGAGGGTGGCGAGTGTCTTGCGGTAGAGGATGATCAGAACGGTCATGGCGGTCTCTCCTTGGGGTGTTGTCCAAGGACTAACGCGGGGTCGTTCGCAGGTGTGGTCAAAATATGCGCTTTCATGCAATAAAATTGCACGGGACCGCAACGGGGGGTGGGCGTGGACAAGATCGACAGGAAACTACTGAAGCTGATGCAGCTGGATGCCTCGCGCACCAATGCGCAGCTTGCGGCCGAAGTCGGCCTTTCGCCATCGAGTTGCCTGCGCCGCATCAGGCGGCTTCACGAGGCCGGCGTCATCGACCGGATCGTCGCGGTGCTCAATCCCGCAAAGGCCGGCCGGACGATGAAGGCGATCATCACCGTCGAACTCGAGCGCCACGGCGAGCAATATATCCGCCGCTTCCTCGACATGGCGGTCAAGGAGCCGGCAGTGGTGCAGGCCTATAGCGTCAGCGGCGAGACCGACGCCATGTTGATGCTGCGGCTCAAGGACATGGACGAGCTCGACGCGCTGACGGAGCGGCTTTTCAAGGAGGAGAGCAATGTCGCGCGCTACTACACCGCGTTCGTGATCCGCACCGGCAAGGAGACGACGGAGATACCGGTCTAGATCATTTCATTGTTTCATCGAAACAGCGAAATGATCTAACTCTCTGATATTACAAAATTCCGGACGGAAAACCGTTCTACACTTTTCCTGGATTTGCTCTTGGAGGCGGTGGCCGAACCACGACGACGACCCGAAGCGAGCGGAGCTGGCGTGCCTGCGGCCGGCGCCGGGATCCGGCTCATTTGTCTTCCGCGAGATAGTCGCGCAATCTGCTCTTCAAGCTTTCGACAACGTCCGGGTGGTCCAGGAAGTCAGCGATTGACATCGTTGCCCACTGCTGGCCTTCGTCGCCAAACCTTATGGGCCCGAAGCCATCTTCGAGCTTTGCGACGAGGAAGTAACTTCCAGGGGCGGTTGCAATCAGCGCCGGATAATATCGCGTCCACACGATCCACTCCGGATCAATTGCGATATCGAACTCCTCGCGGGTCTCCCTGATCGCGCACTCAACCGGGCTCTCATCGTCTTCCCGTCCACCACCAGGCAGATCCCACATGCCGGGAAAGGGAATGTCCGGCTTGTGATCGCGCTGATAGGCGAGCAATTGCTCCTGAAAGAGCAATGCGATTTTTGCGCCCTTGAAAGGGATGAAGGCCATTTGCAAAACCCTGCCTTTGCCGCAACTCTCGTTGGCGATGAAACCTGACGTTTGCAAGGCTGAAGATCAGGCAATTCGACAATGCTCGCAATGATTGTTTCGGGCGCGGCAGGACCCTTTCGTTGGTTGACCGGGGGCCGCAATTGGACACTGCCCCCGGCGTTCGCGCTGCCCTCACTTCACCGCAGCATTTCCCCCATCGGCAAAGAGGGCAGCACCCGACACGAAGCTTGCCATGGGGCTTGCGAGGAAGAGGGCGGCTTGAGCGATCTCTTCCGGCTGGGCGATGCGCTTCATCGCGTGCAGGCCTGCGGCCCATTCCTTGTTTTCCTTGCTGCCGGCGGCCGGCGTGTCGACGCCGCCTGGAAGGAGCGCGTTGGCGCGGATCCCCATGGCGCCGTAGTCCGCGGTGATGCCCTTGACGAGGCCCATCAGCCCGGCCTTGGGGGCGCCATAGGCGGCCATGCCGGGAATGCCGACGCTGGTGCCGACGAAGGTGGAGGTGAAGACCAGCGACCCGCCGCCGCGGGCAAGCATGGCCGGGATCTGGTGGCGGGCGCCGAGGAAGGCGGAGGTGAGGTTGGTGGCAAGCGATTGCTGCCATTCGGCCGCGGTGATCTCGGCGATCGGCTTCATGGCGTGGACGGCGCCGGCATTGTTGACGGCGATATCGAGGCCGCCGAAGCGGCGGACGGCCGTTTCCACCAGCCGGATGTGGGTTTCTTCCTCGGTGACGTCGCCACTGACGGCGATCGCTTCGCCGCCTTCCTCGCGGATCGCCTCGACAACGGCTGCAAGCGGCGCTTCCGCGCGGGCGTTGAGAACGACCTTGGCGCCTTCGGCGGCAAAAAGCTCGGCGACGGCGCGGCCGATACCCGACGAAGCGCCGGTGACGATAACGATCTTGTCTTCAAGCATGGACATGCACTTGGCTCCTCTTTGGTTGAGGCGCCCTGACTACTGCCGGGGAACAACCGCGCCCACCCGATTTCCGCCCGTTCAGTTTTCGAAGCCGGTTGAGGGACGGCGACTTTCAATCGTCAAAGGCGGCACTGTCCGGCCGGTCACGGAAGCGGCGAAAGGGACACGGAGGTCCTGCAAGGGAGCTGTCACGGTGACGCGGTTCCCCTTGAGGCCCGGGTGCATGCTGCTAAATTCATCCGCAAGTCTTCGCCGCGCTTGATGGACTTTGTTGGAGCATCCATTTAATGGCTCACCATGGTCTAAGTAGCGGGTGAACCTTGAAGATCGCTTTCAGAGTTGCGGTTGCCGTCGCATCGGTCTTTCTCTTCGTGTCGTCCAGTGGCGCGAGCTTCTCACAAACAACCAAGGCCGGGGCCTCTCCGACTCAAGTTTCGACAACAAAAGCCAAGGCGAACCCCAAGGCCAAGACCAGTCGCAAGCAAAAGGCGGCGGATGAGGCCAAGGCCAAGGCTCTCGCAGACGCTCGTCGTCCGCGGATCTGTGAAACCCGCGTTGGTCAATGCAGTTATGGCGTGGGCGCCGTCGGTGAGCCCTGTTCGTGCTGGTCGAAATCCGGCGCGCCTGATGCCGGCTTGACTGTCAGACCCTGACGGTCAGGCTTCGGCCTTTCCGATTGTCTGGCCGTGCTGAAGGACAATGCAGAGTGGCCCGACTGGGCAAGCCCGATCACCCAATGATCTCGTCTCCGTCGTGCTTCGGTAAGGATCGTCGGTCTCTGTCGCGCGCTGAAGGCTGCCTAACTTTCCTCTAGCGCCGCTGTCGTCTTCAGCGTGGAGAGCGTTTCGCGCAGCGCCCGGTCGAGGCGTTTGTCGCTTCGAAGCACGAGGGCGAAGCGGCGGAACAGTTTTGGTGCGACCGGACGCACGACCAGCCGCTCACGATCGGTGGGGCGGAGCGCGATTTCGGGAACGAGTGCGGCACCAAGGCCGACGGCGACCATTTCCTTGATGGCGTCGACGCTCCCGAGCGCCATCACCGGTTTGACATGGGTGCCGGAGGTCGCCAGCCAGTCATCGGTGATCCGGCGCGTGTTGGCGCCGGGCTCGTAGAGGATGAGCGGCCGGTGCGCCAGGTCGTCGGCCGTGACGATGTCGGGCAGGGCGGTGCCTGAAGGCGCGATCGCCACAAAACGCTCGTCGAAAAGCGGAGTGATCTCGAAAATTCGGCCTGAAACAGGCAGGCTGACGAGGCCGATATCGAGGAGGTTGTCGTCGACCGCCCGCACGATATCGGCACTGTTGCCCGTGGTCACGGTGATGTCGAGGTCGGGAAAGCGGCGCTTGAGATCGGCCAGCAGCGGCGGCAAAAGGAAGGCGCAAGGGGTGGCGCCGGTGCCGATGCGCACGCGGCCGAGCACGCCTTTGGCATGCCGCGCGACCGCCTCGACGGCGAGGTTTGTCGCTGCCTCGATGCGGCCTGCATGCGCGAGCAGTTCTACTCCCGCCGCACTCGGCCTGGCGGTGCGTCCAACGCGCTCGACGAGCCGCACGCCGAGCTGTTTTTCCAGCGCCCGCACCTGCAGGCTGATCGCCGGCTGGGTCAGCCCAAGGCGTTCGGCTGCGGCTGAAAAACTGCCGAGCTCGGCGACCAGCGCGAAGGTCTTCAGATAGTCGAGATCAAGAGTTGCCATATAAAAGTTTCTCTTATGCGTTGGATTTGAAAGCTAAACTTCTTTTATGAAATGTCGAGGCGCAGAATACGGACATGATTAGAAACGGGAACACGGGGTGTTCGACATGTTCAGGGAAATCGGCCTTTATCTCGTAGCCTCGCCACGGTCGCGGATCTGGCAGTTGCAGGACCTGCGCGAGCTCGATGCGGAGCGTCTCGCAGACGTCGGCATTTCTGAGGGCGAAGCGTATTTCGGACGGCGCAAGGCGATTAAGCCGCTGTTGCGGGCGGATGCGATGGTTGCGCGTCACGCCGAAGCCGTGCGGGCAGGGGCGCTCTAACCATCGCCAACTCGGTGCGTGTAGCCTTCACCTCTCGGTGTTGCATTTATGGCCTGGCCGCTGCGATCCGCGAGGGTTACTTTGGCCGTACGATCGAAAAATTGTTGAGTTCGATCTCGTCCGACCGCCGTTGGGCTCCACCCCAAATCCAGACCGGATTTCCGAGGCATTCGATCCTATCGCCCGTCACCCCGACACCGTCGCTGTCGCTGCAGGCAACAATCGGCCTCGTCGTCTTTGTGCTGTAGCGCAACAGCGCCGGAAGATAGGCCTCGTCGTCATTGAGATGCGGGAAGAATTCGAACGGCAACAGGTCGAGCGCATCGCCGTCCGTAATGTCCTCGGGGTTCTGGCCGATAAAGGGGGCATCCGTTGCGATCGTCGGCCCCATGAGAATGGCGCCGGCGCTGACGCCGATCAGCACGCCGCCGGAGAGAGCCCAGTCCCGCAGCGGCCCGAGCATGCCGCTTCGTTTCAGCCGCGCAAGAAAGTCGCCCGTATGTCCGCCCGAGAGGTGAATGGCGTCCGAGGCGAAAAGTGCTGCGATGTCGTCGGCGGTGTGCGGTTCGTCGAGATCATGGAAGAGCGCGAGGTCGAGTCCGTATCGGCCGTAGTAGGATCGGGCGGCATGGAAGAAGCCGCGGTCGGGTTCCGGACCGGATGCCACATAGGCGAGCCTCCTGCCGGCTCCACGTGCCGCGACAATTTCGGCAAGCCTCCGGTCGATCGCCGCGCATTCAGGGAAAAGCTGGTCGCTGTAAAGGACGAGGTTGACCATCTTGCTTCCTTGGTTGCCGCGGCTGGTGGCAAGGGACGCCAGCCGACCCCGCCGTCCCGAAATGCTTCGTCGTCAAGAGCATCCTGCCTTGAAGCGGGATCACGTCAAGGCAGAAAGATGCTTTGGAATCAGAGCGCTAGAATATCCTTTGTGCGTTCATACGAACGCACAAAGCTCTAGCTTGCCGCTGCCGGCTGCTGCGCTACACGGCGCCCATAGCGCCAGACGCCGAGCCAAGTGATGTAGTTGACGAAAAGCATGAGTGCGAGCCAGAGCATGGTCTTGACGCCGTCGTCGCTCCCAGCCGGGAGTGCCGAGATTATCGACAGCGCGCGTTTGATGTTGAGGAGCGAAAACGCCAGCTGCCAGACGCCAAGCACCCAGCTGAACGGCCGCCAGAGCGCCGGGAGCGGGGCATTGAGGTTGAAGCCGTAGGCAACGAGTCCGACAGCGGTGAGGCCCGCAATGACGAAGGCTGGGACAATTATCGCACGGACGATAGGCGACTGCGCCACCACACCGTGCAAGATCATATAGCCGGTCAGCAGCACACCAAACAGCAAAAACAGACAATAGAGTACGGCAAATGCTTTCCACATCAAGAATCGTCCCAGAGCGCAAGATGAATGCGATCATGGGTGGTGTCGTGGCTTTTGTCCACTTTTTCGCGAGTATCAGGTGACGGGGTTCAAACCAAGCTGACTGCCTGCGCGCCGACGTCGGCGATCGTCTGCGAGAGGGCTTTGTCGGACCGGGGGAGAGGCTTGAAAAAGGCATGATTCGAACTTCAGTATCTCGCACGACGCCGATATCCCAATCACCTCCGCAATCGTCTGTGAGTGCGCATGAATTTTGCTGCTTTTGTATTGGGCGTGCTCGCCATTTGCACCGTGCTGGCAATCACCGTCGTTATCCTGTTCTTTCTCGGGTTGCGCCGTCTCTGGCGACGGACCGGGCCGGAGCAGGTGGTTCGTCGGCGTCTGATCATCGCTGTTGGTCTGCTGGCGATCATGGGGCCCTCTGTTGCGAGCAAAATTGCCGAACGAAACCACGTTCTCGCGCGCGTTCCCGAGCCACTCGAAGTGGCGGAAATCGAATACCGCCTGGAGGAATTGTTTGGCGTGGGCTTCATGCCCGGCGATAACGAGACGGGTTTCGTCGTCTATCGGCTGACTGACGAAAGCGCAGACTGGGCGCGGAAACAGGGGAGCAAGCTTGGCGAGGTGCTTTCGGGCGAAAAGGGAGCCTGGCGGGCGACACCCGTCGGTGACACTCAGCAGCATCTTTCCAGCCTGGAGGAATATTTGGAGCAATACGGCTTTGCGATCCCGATCGAAAAAGGGCGGACTGACGAAGCCAACAGGGCGGTCCAGTCAGGCGGATCGTTTTATTCCTACGGCCGGGGCGGCAGCGTCACGATCGTCGATCCGACGCGAGGCAAAGTCTACTTCGCCTATGCCGGGTGACGATGTGCGCCCCTCGCATTCTCGCTAAACCGTCCCGCTCGCCCAGCCCTCTGTCAGGCAATGCCTCAATCCGCGCTCAGCGCCACCGCCGGCTGCAGACGGGAGGCGTTACGGGCGGGCAGGAAGCCGAAGGCAAGGCCGGTCAGGAAGGCGCAGGCGAAGGCAAGCGCCACGGGGCCGAAGGTGAAGGAAACGGGCATGCCGAACTGGCCGGCAAGGGCGCCGGTGCCAAGGCCGAGGAGAACACCGAGTGTGCCGCCGATCAAGGAAACGACCAGCGCCTCAATGATGAACTGAAGCAGGATGTCGCGCTGGCGGGCGCCGGTTGCCATGCGAACGCCGATCTCGCGGGTACGCTCGCTGACCGAGACGAGCATGATGTTCATGACGCCGATGCCGCCGACCAAGAGTGAGATCGCCGCGACCGAGCCCAGGAACAGCTTCAGCGTGTTGGACGTCTCGGTGAAGGCCTCGCGCACGGAAGACATGTTGGTGATCTGCGTGTCCTGGCGCTTGTGGCGCTGGTCGAGCAGCGTCTGGATCGCCTGCTGGGTGATGTCGATCGCCGAGCCGTCCTTCACCTGAACCGTGATGTTTTTGATGTTGCGCTGGCCGAAGAGGCGGATGCTGCCCGTGGTCAGAGGCACCAGCACCACGTCGTCCTGGTCGTTGCCGAAGGAGGTGGCGCCCATTTCCGCCATGATGCCGATCACCTGGAAGGGGATCTTGTTGACGAGCACATATTGGCCGATCGGGTTGTCGCCGTCGGGAAAGAGGGTTTTGACCACCGTCTGGCCAAGCACGGCAACCGGCGCGTAGGTGTCCATGTCGTCCTGGTTGATGAATTCGCCCTTGGCCATCTTCCAGGATTTGGCGGTGGTGAACTGCGGCACCGTGCCGTTGGCGGTCGTCTGGTAGTCGATGTTGCCGTGGCGAAGGGTGACGGAGCTCGTCATTTCCGGCACGGCGAAGGCGACATTCGGGACATCGAGGATCGCGTCCGCGTCGGCGGGGATGAGGGTGACGTTGCTTCCCCCCGCACTGCCGCGGAAGTTCGCCATGCTCGGCCGCACGACAAGCAGGTCCGAGCCCATCGACGAGATGCGGCTCAGCACTGAATCCTGAGCGCCGGTGCCGATCGCCAGCATGGCCACGACCGAGCCGACGCCGATGACGATGCCGAGCAGCGTCAGGATGGTGCGGAAGAGATTGGCCTTCAGCGCCCGCAGCGCCATCTTCACGGCTTCGGTGACATCGGCGATGGCCGCCGAGCCTTCGCTCACATGGCGGGCGAGGGCGGCTGCTCCTTCGGCGTTGATGCGGGCCTTCTTCGTGCGGTCGGCGACGATGCGGCCGTCATGGAGCTCGATCAGCCGGTCGGCCTGTTCCGCCACTTCGCGCGCGTGGGTGATGACGATGACCGTGTGGCCCTGCTCGTTCATCTCGCGAAGCAGCGCCATCACATCCGAGCCGCTCTGGCTGTCGAGCGCGCCGGTCGGCTCATCGGCAAGGATGACCCGGCCGCCGTTCATCAGCGCGCGGGCGATGGAGACGCGCTGCTGCTGGCCGCCGGAAAGCTGGTTCGGCCGATGATCGAGCCGCTCGCCGAGCTTCAACGCCTCGAGCAGCGCCTCTGCCCGTTCGTGCCGGTCGCGGGCCGACATGCCGGCGTAGACGGCGGGCACCTCGACGTTTTCCTTGGCGCTTGCTGTCGGAATGAGGTTGTAGCTCTGAAAGACGAAGCCGAAGGTGCGGCGGCGCAGGGCCGCCAGCTCATCGGTATCGAGGTGGGCCATGTTCTCGCCGTCGATCAGGTAGTCGCCGCCGGTCGGCTGGTCGAGGCAGCCGAGAATATTCATCAGCGTCGACTTGCCGGAGCCGGACTGGCCGACGATCGCCACGAACTCGCCCGCCTCGATATCGAGCGAGAGCCCATGCAGGACCTCGACGGCGAGATCGCCGTTGCGATAGGTCTTGGTGACGTTTCTCAGCGAAATGAGCGCAGTCATGGGCGGTCTCTGATCAATCCCCTAGAGCATGTCGCGCAAAAGTGTGCAGCGGTATTGCGATAACGACATGCGACAAATCAACAACTTAAAGCGCCGGAGCGAATCTGAGAGATCGCGACGCGCTTTAGAACATCGGCGGCATGCGCATGCCGCGCGGCAGGCCGGCGTTGCGGCCGTTGCCCGTTGCGGAACCGGTGCCAACGACGACCTTTTCGCCTTCATCAAGGCCGCTCTTGATCTCGGCGCTGACGCGGTTGCGGATGCCGACTTCGACGTCGCGGGTCTCGACAGCACCGGATGCGGTGACGACGGAAACTTGCGCCTTGCGGCCTTCGCCGCGCGCCTCGGACCGCGTGCCGTCATGCCGGCCGCTGCCCTTGCCGCTGGCTTCGCCTGGAGCCTTCTGCGGATAGGTGAGGGCGGAGCTTGGAACAACCAGCACGTCCGTGGCCGCGTCGCGCACGAAGAACACCTGCGCGCTCATCGACATCATCAGTTCGCCGTCCGGATTGGGCACGTCGAAAAGCGCGTAATAGAGCACGACATTGTTGGTCGTGTCGGGCATCGGCTGGATCTGGCGGAGCTTGCCGACGAAGCGTTTTCCGGGCTGGCCAAGCAGGGTGAAATAGGCGTCCATGCCGAGCTTCAGCCGGATCACATCGGCCTCCGACACCTGCGCCTTGACGGTCATGGTCGAGAGATCGGCGATGGTGACGATGGTCGGCGTCGTCTGGTTGGCGTTGAGCGTCTGGCCGGCCTTGGCCGGGTTGGCGACGATGGTGCCGGAGATCGGCGCATAGATCTTGGTGTAGCCGAGGTCGACCTTGTCGCCGGCAAGGGTTGCCTGCTGCTTGCGGATCTGCGCCTCGATGGCGTTGACGTCGGCGCCGGCGGCCGCAAGGTCGGCAACCGCCTGGTCGAGTGTCGACTGCGGCACGCTCTTCGTCACGACGAGGTTGCGCTGCCGGTCGATGTTGGCCTGCTTCAGGACGAGCTGCGCCTTCTTGGAAATCAGCTGGGCCTCAAAATTGGCAAGCTCGGCCTGGTCGATCTCGATGCGGTTCTCGATCGTCGCCGGGTCGATCTCGGCAACCAGCTGGTTCTGCGTAACCCTGTCGCCGATCGCCACATGCAGAGCCTTCAGCTGGCCGGAGACCTGAGCGCCCGCATCGACCGAATTGACGGCGTCGAGCGTGCCGACGGCGGTGACGGCGTTCTCGATATCGCCGCGGGCCACCACCTCTGTGACGACAGCGGATGAGGCCGGGCTTTCGCCATAGCGCGTCCAGCCGTACCAGGCGGCACCGGCAACGGCGATAATCACCGGCAGCCACAGCCAGCGCCGGGTGCGGCGCTTGCGCTTCGCCGGCCTGACGACGTCGGGTTGAACGGCACCGGGAATGAAGGTGACGTTGGGGGTCGCCTCATTGCGGGGTGGGGTATCGGCCCGAGCCGTCTTTATCGTCTTGTTCATCGCTTTCGCCCTGTGCGGCAATCTTCCCTCTAAAAATAGAAGGGAACGGCCCCAGCGAAAAGCATTGAGATCATTATATTTTCGTAATGTGACGAGGGCGGCGGTGTCGCTGCCCTCGTTGCGTCCTTCGCGTAGACGACGGAAAGGCCGGCTATCCCTTTAGCCCTGCCACGGTGAGCAAGGTGCCGATCACCGCCAGCCCGTTCAGCATGCCGTGGCCGATGATGGCGCACCAGGTGCTTTTGCGCTTAAGCGTGATCCACGCCAAAAGCAGGCTCGTCGGTAGGATGGCCGGCAACACGTGGAACCAGAACCAATGGAAGGCGGTCCACTGGATCCCGTTCAGTACCCAGGCGTAGCGATGGCCGAGCCGTTCCTGGCGCGGCAGCATATAGCCGCGAAACAAGAGTTCCTCGCCGAAGATGTTGAGGACGAAGAGTATCAGATGAAGCGCAAGGAAATCCCAGCGCCCGAGCCCGGGCGTGCCGAAGACGGCGCCTGATGTCTTGAGGACATCGAGGAACCATTGCGGCGGTCGCATCGACACGTTGGCGAGGATGAAATCCTGCACATATCCCTCGAAGGCGACGACCGACACGATCATCGAGAGGCCGAGCCCTACGCCCCAGGCGATGTCCTGCCCGCTCGGTCGGGTGAGCCGCAAGCTCTCACGCCAGGATCGGAGGCGGCCTTCGCGCCTGAGCCCGACATAGATGATGGCGAACATCAGCAAGAAACCGGCGCCGAGCGGGATCGCCACGGCATAGGGGCCGTCCCAGCCGCGCGCGAGCAGCGCTGGAATGACGAGATAAATCATCGCGCCCACGATCAGCGAAAACGCCATGAAGATCGCCCAGGAATGGCGCGCAACGAGGGGCGGTGGACGGGAGGGGGAGGCAACAAGCACGATAAAAACTCCTTAAAACGAACGATCGTTTTTTAAATGCGCATTGACAGATTCGTCAATCCCATGAGAACAAACGTTCGTTTTTATTGGAGGGCAGACGTGCCACGCATTTCCAGCGACAGGGCCGAAGAGCGCCGGCGGCATATTCTCGACGCCGCGATGCGGGCGTTCATCGCGTCGGGCTTTTCGGCAACGTCGATCCGCGACATTTGCAAGGAGGCCGGCATGAGCATTGGCGGCGTCTATGTGCATTTCGACGGCAAGGACGCCATCGTTGAAGGGCTTGTCGCCGAACTTTTGCCGGATCATGCCTTTCCGTTGACGATGGCAAGCGATCTGCAGGGGCTCGAAGCGGCGCTGGTCGAAGACGCCATCGCGTCGATGCGCGACTGGAACGCCGCCGAGGCGGCCGCCTGGCTCGAGATCGTCGGTGCCAGCCACCGCAGCCCGCGCATCGCTGCCATCTTTTCCGCGCGGCTGGCGCGGGCGACCGAGGCGTTGGCTGCGGTCCTGATGCGGGTCGGCGGCGGGGCGATGGGCGAAGGCGAGGCGCGTGTCCACGCGCAGGCGCTGCTTGCGGCGCTCGAGGGGCTGATGCTGGTGCGGCTCATGGAGCCTGCCTCGGACGCAGAGGGGCGGGCGCAGGCCGTGCGCATTCTGGTGCGTGGCGCGCTTCTCGGCATCGTTGCGAACCCGACGCGCGCCGGCGCCTGAGGCGCCAAGGCCTTACGCGGGTTACCCTTTACCCCGATCTGGTGGTGCAGTCGGGCGGACGCCTGGTCGTCGCTTTGTGTTGGTGGCCCGGATGCCAGAAAATGCGCGATAAGGTGCGTGACGCAAGGCCGCCCCGAAACGACCAAAGTCCGTTGACGGGTTAGATTGGCAGATGCGCGAAACCAGGCACGGTATCGATCAGGTTCGCGACGTCATCCACACGCCAACCAGCGTCACCGCGAGCCCTGCAAACATCGCGCCTGTCAGAGGCTCCGAAAACAGCATCCATGCCCACAGCATCGTGACCGGCGGGCTGAGATAGATCGCAGCACTCACCTTGGCGACGGGGAAGTGCCGCAGGCTGGTATAGTAGACCGCGTAGGCGAGGAACGTTGCGACCAGAACCAGCCAGACCATCCCGACGGCGAAGTCACGCGTCATCGGTGGCGCAAGGCTGCCCTGGGTCAATGCGCAAAGACCAAAGAGAACCGAGCCCATCAGCGTCTGGATGCAAAGGCTCTGATGGACGGGCATGGCTTGCGTCTTGCGTTTGCGGTGCAGGACCGAGGCGACGGCGAAGATCAGCATGGAGCCGACCGTCAGCCCGTAGGCCCAGACCGGGGCAGTGCCGAAACTGAGGCTGTCGAAGGACACGATCAGCACACCGAGGACGGCAATCGCGGTGCCCAGCCACTGCCGCTTCGTCAACCGTTCGCCGAGCACCGGTTGCGAAAGGGCTGCGATCGCCAGCGGCAGGAGGTCGGCGATGAGCGCGACCAGGCCCGTCGGCACCTTCTGCTCGATCGCCAGCGCGAAGCCTCCGAGATACAGGAACACGGACATGATGCCGAACAGGGCCTGATCCTTGACCGCGCGCATGGTGAGGCGCGGCCCGATCGCCAGGGCAAACGGCAGAAGGATCAGCCCTGACAGCAAGGTCCGCCAGAAGAGCAGCAGCATGACGCTCGCCTCCTGGTTGGCGTAGCGGATGCCGACGAAGCCCGAACTCCATCCGATGATCAGCAGGGTGGCGAGCAAGGGCCAGAGCAGCGGATGGCGGCTTGCGGTGGCGGAAGGAAGGGAAATGTCGGTCATCAAGGGCTCTGTCGTGAAGAATGCGCTCTACCGATAGGCGGATCGAACCGGCGGCGCACATGACAATTTTCGATGATGGCATGACATTGCGAGAGATCATGTCATGGACGGCGCGGTCCGTGCTATGGTTATTGTCCGAGAGAACGAAACGGACATGCCATGAATGAATTGAACAGTCGCCGCCTCGAGATCGACGCCTTGCGGGCGCTTTGCGCCATCCGCCAGCATGGCGGCATCACCAAGGCGGCAGCCGCTCTCGGCCTGTCGCAGTCGGCCGTCAGCCACAAGATCAGGAGGCTTGAAGTCAGCCTCGACTGCACGCTGCTCGGTCGCCAGTCGGGCGCGTCGATGTTTACGGCCGCCGGCGAAGACCTGCTCGACTATGCGGCTCGCATCGTCGGGCTGCACGACGAGGCGCTGCTCAGTCTTTCCAAGACCCCGCTTGCGGGACGGCTTGCGCTCGGCCTCACCGAAGACACGGCGTGCACCGATCTTGCGCGCATCCTCGGTCGCTTCAGGCGGCTTCACCCTGATGTCACCGTACGCACCAGGGTGCGCATGAGCCTTGTCCTTCGCGCCATGCTGGAACGCGGCGAGCTCGATGCTGCGATCGTTCAGGTCTTTGAACACGAAGTGCGTCCGACCGACGTGGTTCTCTTCCGGGAGGGCCTGCATTGGGTGAAGCATCCCGAACTGATCCTGCCGCAGAATGGCCCGATCCCGTTCCTGTCGTTCGACGATGAATGCTTCTATCGCCAATGGGGCCTCGACATCGGCCAGGAGGATGCCGTTCTCGAAACCGTTTTCGAGTGTTCCAGCGCCGCCGGCATCGTATCGGCCGTCAATGCGGCAATGGGCGTGGCGTTGCTGAGCGACCGTCACATCCGCGGCGAGATGCAGATCATGACCGACCGGCTGCCGCCACCGCCGTCGCTCGCCTATGTGGTGCGGCGGGCCCGCAAGTCGAGAAATCCGGCGCTCGACAGCCTGGTTCGCGAAATCGAGAGGGAGGTCGGCCGCCAGGGCGGACTGGCGCTCGCGGGCTGAAACGGAAGCCTGCGCCGCCAAAGGCGAATGATGCGACAAGTCACGACCTTGCGGTGCGGTTCCAACTCCGGCATTTTCCTGATCCAGAAACTGGCCATCATGGCCGCAGTCTTCGGATTGGGCGAAGAGGACAATTTTGAGGTGGAGTTATCCCGTCAGGAGCTGGGCGAGGGCGCAGCCTACTTCTCTTTAGGTCACTGTATTTATACCAAGTTTCCGGATTTTGTGGCCGACCTCACCAAACCGTGACGGTTCGTTTTCTGTGACCGCTGCTGGCACAGAGTTGCCAAAGCGCGTTGGAACTTGGCGGCACCCCCTGGACGAGTGAGCCGCGCAGACCATCAGCCCCAGGCGACGTAAACAAACCGGGCAAGAACAAGTGCGCCGCCAACTCCGGCAAGCCCCCAGAACCACGCAGCGATCGCGTCTTTCTCCACTCGGAAGCGCTTGGCTGCGTTGATGCAGGC
Source organism: Ensifer sp. (assembly GCF_035999185.1). Taxonomy (GTDB): domain Bacteria; phylum Pseudomonadota; class Alphaproteobacteria; order Rhizobiales; family Rhizobiaceae; genus Ensifer. The sequence goes on from NZ_DASYHB010000212.1 coordinate 63,792, forward strand.
CGCGATGAAGAACACCACGACAACCAGAATGTATGCCTTTTGATGCGGCGGCACGTTGACCCCTCTCCAATCTGCTTTCTTCAACCTATGGCGCTGCCTCTTTGCCGTCACCGCCGAAATTTCGCCCGCTTATAAGAATCGTCTTGACGCGTTCAGGACGCTTCATTAGAAGAGTGCGAACCGTACCGTACGGTACTGATGGGGAGTGAGGCGACGTGCAGATGACTGCCGCGACAAGAGAGGCGAATGCCGGGGAGGGGCTGACGGAACGTCAGGGCGCCGTTCTCGAGGAGGCGTTGCGTCTGCTGGTTGATGGCGGCGAGAAGGCACTGACGACGGCTGGCATCGCGCGCGCGGCCAATTGCTCCAAGGAAAGCCTCTACAAGTGGTTCGGCGATCGCGACGGGCTGATCTCGGCGATGATCGGCTTCCAGGCGAGCAAGGTGCGCACGCAGGATGTTGCTGCCCGCAAGCTCGACGCGGATGGCCTGCACGGCCATTTGATCACGTTTGCCAAGGACCTGCTGGAGGTTCTCTCCGGCGACGTGTCGCTGGCGCTCAACCGGCTGGCAATCGGCCAGGCGAGCCGCGACGGCTCCAAGCTCGGCCACATGCTGCAGGAGCGCGGGCGCCGGCAGATCGGCCGCCGGGCGGCGGCACTGCTCGAAGCCGGCCGCAAGGCCGGGCTGCTGTCGTTCGACGATGCCGACGAGGCCTATGGTGCGCTCTACGGGCTTGTCGTTTCCGATTGGCATCTGAAGATGCTGCTCGGCGAAGAGGCAGGCGAGATGAAAAAGGGTTTTGGCCGCAAGGCGGAGCAGGCGGTTTCAGCCTTCCTCGCGCTTTACGGCACGAAAAGGTAATGGCGGGGACGAAAGCCCTCGCTTTTCAACAAACTGACAACGGGAAGGACCACTAAAATGCGCGTCTATTACGATCGTGATGCCGATATCAACCTGATCAAGTCGAAGAAGGTCGCCATCGTCGGCTACGGCAGCCAGGGCCGCGCCCATGCGCTGAACCTGAAGGATTCCGGCGCCAAGGAAATCCGCATCGCGCTGAAGCCGGGCTCGGCAACGGCTGCCAAAGTCGAGGCCGACGGTCTCCAGGTTCTCTCGGTTGCGGAAGCCGCCAAGTGGGCCGACCTCATCATGATGGCGACCCCGGACGAACTGCAGGCCGAAATCTACAAGGCCGAAATCGCCGGCAACATCCGCGACGGCGCTGCGATCGCCTTTGCTCACGGCCTCAACGTTCACTTCGGCCTGATCGAGCCGAAGGCTTCGCTCGACGTCGTCATGATCGCGCCGAAGGGCCCGGGCCACACGGTTCGCGGCGAATACCAGAAGGGCGGCGGCGTTCCCTGCCTCGTTGCCGTTCAC
>NZ_DASYHB010000221.1:0-3485 GCF_035999185.1 Ensifer sp.
CTACATCGCCTGCGGCATCTCCGGTGCCATCCAGCACCTCGCCGGCATGAAGGATTCGAAGGTCATCGTCGCGATCAACAAGGACGAAGAGGCACCGATCTTCCAGGTCGCCGACTACGGCCTGGTTGCCGATCTCTTCGACGCTCTGCCGGAGTTGCAGAAGGCGCTTTAAGCCTTCGCCGATGACCCTGCGCCGCGCCCCTGAAAAGGGCTGGCAAAAGCGCGGACTTGGCATTAACAATCTACCGGGCCGGCCAAACCGGCCCGGTTTGCATGTCTGACGGCGGCCCCACCGCCAACCCTTGAAGATGGATGTTCGCTGCGATGATCAAGACGGTCGGAATTATTGGTGCCGGGCAAATGGGCTGTGGCATCGCGCATGTTTCGGCAATCGCCGGATACAAGGTACAGATCTACGATCTGGCCGCTGACCGGATCGAAGCAGGGCTTGCCACCGTCAACGGCAACCTCGCCCGCCAGGTATCCTCCGGCAAGATGACCGACGAGGCCCGCAAGGCGGCGCTGGCGCTGATCAAGGGCTCATCCGATATCAACGACCTGTCGCAGGCCGACCTGGTGATCGAGGCCGTCACCGAAGACGAAACGATCAAGCGCAAGATCTACGGCCAGGTATGTCCGATCCTGAAGCCGGAGGCGATCCTCGCGACCAACACGTCCTCGCTGTCGATTACCCGCCTTGCTTCGGCCACCGATCGTCCCGAGCATTTCATGGGCATCCACTTCATGAACCCGGTTCCGGTCATGAAGCTGGTCGAACTCGTGCGTGGCATCGCCACCGACGAGCAGACCTTCAAGACCGCCAAGGAATTCGTCGCCACCCTCGACAAGACCGTGACGGTCGCCGAGGACTTCCCGGCGTTCATCGTCAACCGCATCCTGCTGCCGATGATCAACGAGGCGATCTACACGCTTTACGAAGGCGTCGGCTCGGTCGAAGCGATCGACACGGCGATGAAGCTTGGCGCCAACCATCCGATGGGACCGTTGCAGCTTGCCGACTTCATAGGCCTCGACACCTGCCTGTCGATCATGCAGGTCCTCTATGACGGCCTGGCGGACTCGAAGTATCGCCCCTGCCCGCTGCTGGTGAAGTATGTTGAGGCCGGCTGGCTCGGCCGCAAATCCGGGCGCGGCTTCTACGACTATCGCGGCGAAGTGCCGGTTCCGACCCGCTAGGAGCCGAGCAGGCATCACGCACGACAAGAAAGGCGCACTCCGCGCTGCAACTAAAAATTAATAATCCGATCGAATTCACGCAGTAATGGTAATCTAATCTAAAGACAGGACTGTTACCTCTCCCCGTCAGCCGGGAGAGACCATGCGTTCGAAAGCCATATCCACAATCGCAATGCGGTTGGTCCCCTCATTGTCGAGTGCGAAGGCGTGGCGCCTGGCGCTGATCCTCGGCTTGGCGCCCAATCTTGTGATGCTTCTGGTGCTGCCATTTTATGTGGCCGTCCGAGCGATTTCACCGCTCCTCTATCTGTTTGCCGGCCTGCTCGCACTGCGCACCGGACATATGCTGGCTTTCCTCATTTTCCCGCTCGTTGCCGTGATCGATCTGGGTCTAGTGGTTATGGCGGCGTTCCATTTGCCGCCCGCTGCGGCGCTCCAGTCGGTCCGCTACATGGCCTCCCTGGATCTCACCTCATCGGCCTTCTATGTGGCGGTCTTTGGCTTTTTTGTCGCGAATGGCGTCGCGATTGCCTGCCTGGTCAATCGCAATCGGCAGGCCTTGCATGGCGCGACGGTACTGCCGGCGGTTCTGGTTGTCATCGGCGTGGTGGCGGTGGAGCAATACGTCAACCGCCCGTTCCTCAAGCAACCCGCTCAATCATTTGAAAGCGCCTTATCGATCACTGATTTTGACCCCGCAACGATCGCGGAGAGTGGCCGCAACGTGCTGTTCGTCATGGTCGAGGGGCTTGGCGCGTTGGCTGACCCTGCCCACGCGGCAATTCTCTCGGAGCGCCTCCAGCCTGCCCTGAAAACCGGGCGCTATACGCTTTCAAGCGGCCTCAGCAACTTCCAGGGCTCAACGACCGGGGCCGAATCCCGCGAACTTTGCGGTCAATGGGGCGATCATACGGACTATCTTGACCGCAGGAGCTACGATTGCGTCCCCGCCGCCATGGTCGATCGCGGCTATCGCACCATCTCCTATCACGGCTTTTCTCAACAGATGTTCGAACGGCAGACCTGGTATCCGAGCATCGGTTTTCAGGAATCGCACTTTCTGGAGAGCCTCGCGACCGCCGGCGATCGGTTTGGTCAGCGCTGCGGCAGCGTCTTTGCGGGTTTGTGCGACGATGATATCGCCGGCGCTGTCCGTGATCGTCTGCTGAAACATCCGACCGAGCGGAAATTCGTGTACTGGCTGACGCTGAACTCCCACATACCTTACGTGCCGGATCCGGACGGAAACCTGAAGTGCGGCGGGAACGACGCCGCGATAGCCAACAGGCGCGTCTGCGAATTGACCGAGTTGTGGGCCGGCGTTTTTGACGGCGTCGCGACGATCGCCATGGACCCGGCCTTGCCGCCGACCGACATCTTCATCGTCGGCGACCATCCGACGCCGTTGTGGGAACGTGCCGCGGCCAAACATTTCATGCCACACAAAGTTCAGTGGCACCTCCTGCGCGACAACAGAGCATCTCGCTCCGAGGTGGGGTCGCTGTAGGCGCGCCATGCGTGAGGGCGCACCGACCCGGAGTTAGCCCTACCCTCCAACGGCAGCCGTGATCAGCGCCTTGGCGTCGTCGCTGTCCCAGGCGGCCGGGCCGTTCATCGAGCCGATCAGGCAGCCCTTGTCATCAAGCAGCAGCGTTGCCGGCAGACCGAAGGCAAGGCCCTCCTTCTTCATGTTGTTGAACACGCCCATCGACGCATCGCGGTAGTAGCCAAGCTCGTGCACCGCGGTTTCGTCGAGGAACGCCTTCGGCTTCTCGTCGTCGCCGACGTCGATGTTGATCGCCACCACCTCGAACTTGTCGCTGCCGAGCGATTTCTGCAGCGCGTTGAGCGCCGGCATCTCTTCACGGCAGGGCACGCACCAGGTGGCCCAGAGGTTGACGAGTAGCGTCTTGCCGGCAAAGGCCGAGACATTGGTCGGCTTGCCGTCCGGCCCGTTGAAGTCGAGTGCGATCGGCCGCGGCGACGACGCCGGCGACATGGCGGCGACCTGCCCCTTCATGAAGGGTGTCAGCGATGCGACCTTGGCGGATGTCAGCGGGCAGCTGGCACTGGTCGTTTCGGCTGCCTCACCATTGCCAGACCCGGTCTCCTTCACGTATACCGCTGCCGCACCGACGATCACGCCGAACAGGGCGGCGAGCGCGAACAGTTTCACGGCCGGGGGGGATTTCTTCTGGTCGGGCATTTCATTCTCCAAGGCGGGCATTCTTCATGGCTGACGGCAATTCCGAGACGAAATCCTCCAACCAGATGTGGGGCGGTCGCTT
>NZ_DASYHB010000222.1:0-3651 GCF_035999185.1 Ensifer sp.
AGCTCAGGTCAATAATCATAGGTTTCTCCTGTCGTAGAGGGTCCGGTCGATGCGGGGCCGCGCGATGAACGCCATGCCGGCCGAAGCCGGGCGTGGATCCGCGATCTCAGGAAATGCCGAAGACGGAGGGAACGGGCCGGCGCATAAGCTCCCTGGGCGGGGCAACCGGGTGTTCCTTGTGTGATCAGCATCGACATCGCAGCCTCATCTTCCAACAGACGGTGAGCAATTGTCGGTGCTTCTACTCGCCTTCAAGAGAACCACTGCGCGTGATTTCTGTCAACACAAAAATGTCGTTAAGTTGTTGTTTTTAAATAGTTTTTATCAGAAAGACAGCAGCAACCGCCCGCGCTGGAGGGGCGCGGGCGGCTCAGACAGAAAGGCTTACGCAAGCGCCGTCCTGCGTGGAGACTCGCTGCTAAGGCACCAGGCATGCACGCAAGTTTCTGTCGATACTTTCGCGGTCGAGATTGCGGCCGATGAACACGAACTTCGACTTCCGCTTGTCTTCGCCCCAGGCATGATCAGGGCGGAAGTCGACGAGCTTGTGCACGGCTTGAAGCACGAAGAAGCGGTCGTCACCGGCAACGGAAACGATGCCCTTCGTGCGAAAGATGTCGCCCCCGTGTTCGCCGAGATAGGTCTTCAGGAAGCCGCCAAGCTTCTCACCGTCGAAGGCTTCGGGATAGACGAAGGAGTGGGACTTCACCGTCGCGTCATGCTGGTGTGGCCGAAGGGCGGTCGCGTGCGCGCGTCCATGGTCATGATGGTGGTGCCCATGGTCGTGGTGCGAATGGTCACAGCACGGTTCCTTGCAATCATGATGATGATGCTCGGCGTCGTGATCGTCATCCATGTCGATGTCGAGGATTTCCGCCCGCTCGCGCACATAGGACGGCCGGAAACCCTTAACGCCGAGGATGTTGGAGAGGTCGACCTTGCCGTAAGTTGAGCGAAGGATCGGCGCCGTCTGGTTGAGCCTGCGCAGCGAGCTTTCCAGCGAGCCGAGGGCTTTCTCCTCGGCAAGGTCGATCTTGTTGACGAGGATACGGTCGGCCGCGACGATCTGGTTGACCGCCTGGTTGTCGCTGCCGTCGAGCACGGGATCGTAGAGGTGCTGGTCGATATGCATCGCATCCACCAGCGTCACGACGGCGTCGAGCTCCACTTCGTCGGCGACGCTGCGGTCGACGAAGAAGGCGGTGGCGACCGGCGTCGGGTCGGCAAGCCCCGAGGTCTCGACGATGATGTGGTCGAACTTGTCCTTGTGGCTCAGGAGCTTCTTCATCACGTCGATCAGGTCGTTGCGTACGTCGACGAAGCAGCAGATGCAGCCGTTCTGCATCTGGAAGATTTCCTCGTCCGAGGCGAGCACCAGGTCGCTGTCGACATCCACCTCGCCGTATTCGTTCTCGATCACCGCAATGCGATGACCGTGACGCTCGGTGAGGATATAGTTGAGCAGCGTCGTCTTTCCCGATCCAAGGAACCCGGTCAGGATCGTGATCGGGAGTTTCTGCTGGCTCGCAGGCTCGATATGCATGTTCATGCGCCCTTCTCCCTCAAGGCTTTCAGGATGTCTTCCGGGGTGATCGGATAGTGGTGGAAGCGGACGCCGATGGCGTCGTGGATGGCGTTGGCGATGGAGGGGCCGATGGCGATGATCGGATCTTCGCCCACACCCTTGGCGCCCCAGGGACCGCCCGGATCGGGTGCTGCTTCGAGGATGATCGTCTCGATGTCGGGCATGTCCATGGAGAGCGGCATCTTGTAGTCGACCAGGCCCGCATTGAGTGAGCGGCCGGTCTTCTTGTCGATGACGTAGTCCTCGGTCAGCGTGTGGCCGATACCTTGCTGGATACCGCCTTCGATCTGTCCTTGAGCGGCGATCGGATGGATGACCCGACCGACATCGTGCACCGGCACGACCCGCTTGACCTCGACGATGCCCGTCTCCGTATCGACGTCCACCTCGGTGAAGTGCGCGGCGAAGGAGTAGGATTTCGTCGGCTCGTAGGTGCCATTGGCGACGATGTTGGCGGCTGGGATGCCACGCGAAGGCCCCATGGCCTCAGACACCGTCATGGAGCGATCGGGCTCGGCAATGAGGAAGACCTTGCCTTCGGAAAGGTCGATCTCCTCCGGCGAGACCTGCAGTTTCATCGCGGCCCTTGAGAGCACGGCCGCGCGCACCTTGCCGGCCGCCATCTTGGCTGCCGTGCCGACCAGATAGGTCGTGTGGCTGGCAAAAGCCCCGATGTCCCACGGAACCACGTCCGTATCGCCATGGATGACGCCGACGTCCTCGAAGCGGACCCCGAGCTCTTCGGCAACGATCTGCGCCAGCGCCGTATGCGCGCCGGTGCCAAGCCCGGCAGCGCCGGTCAAAAGCGTCACCGTGCCGTCCTCGTTGACCTTGACCGTGGCATTGCCCTGCTCCTTGATGCCTGGATAGGCGGACGAGCCGTGCATCTCGCAGCCGATACCCCAGCCCTTGCGGATATGCGGGCGCCTCGGATCCGGCGTCCGGTCGCGGTTCCAGAGCGCCTTCCAGTCGAGCACATCGATGCCGTGCTGAAGGCAGATTTCAAGCCCGTGACCGATGATCGGGTGGCCGGATGGCGCGATGTCGCCGGCGCGCACCACGTTCTTCAGCTTCAGCTCGGCCGGATCCATGCCGAGCCGTTCGGCGGCTTCGTCCATCTGGATGTCGAGCGCGTAGTAGCTCTGCACCACCCCGTAGCCGCGGAAGGCGCCGTTGATCGGGGTGTTGGTGTAGACGCAGCGCCCCTCCAGCCGCACGTTCTCGCAGCGATAGAGCGAGGTTGCGGCGGTCGTGCCGACGATGGTCACGCCCGGACCGTGCGAGCCATAGGCACCGGAATCGTAGACCAGCTTCATGTCGCGGGCGACGAGCGTGCCGTCGTTCTTGAAGCCCTGCTTCAGCCAGATCTTGCACGGGTGACGCGAGCGGCCGGCAACGAAGGTCTCATGACGGGTGAATTCCATCTTCACCGGCCGGCGGGTTTCCTTCGCCAGCAGCGCGCAGAGAAACTCGTGCTGGAAAAGGTCCTGCTTGGCGCCGAAACCGCCGCCCATATGGTCGACGAGCACGCGCACCTTGGTGAGCGGCAGGCCGAGCACTTCGGCAAGGATGCCGCGCACCATGAAGGAGGTCTGGGTCGAGGTCCAGAAGGTCAGCTTGTTGGAACCGTCCCAATCGGCGACGCAGACGTTCGGCTCCATGTAAGCCGGATGCGGCCGTCCACCGGCAAAGGTGCCTTCGAGAACGAAGTCCGCCTCGGCAAAGCCCTTGTCGACGTCGCCGCGGTTGACGCGCACCGGGTCGAGCACCAGGTTTCCGCCGGGGCCGACCTCATGGATCAGCGGCGCGCCGGGCCGGGCGGCATCCTCCGGCTCGAAGACGGCCGGCAGAGCTTCATATTCCACCTCGATCAGGTCGAGTGCCTCGTCGGCGATTTCCTCGCTGATCGCGGCGACGGCGGCGACACCCTCGCCCCAGAAGCGCACCTTGTCGTCGAGAATGTACTGGTCCTTGGTGCAGGAGGCCGAGCGCGGATGTGGCGAGCCGTAGTGCAGCACGCGCGGCACGGTCTCGTGGGTCAGCACCGCCTTGACGCCGGGATAGGC
>NZ_DASYHB010000223.1:0-50801 GCF_035999185.1 Ensifer sp.
CAGCGCCGAGCAGCGCTGGCCGGCGCTGTCGAAGGCCGAGGCGATGACGTCGCCGACGACCTGTTCGGCAAGCGCCGAGCTGTCGACGATCATGGCGTTCTGGCCGCCGGTCTCGGCGATCAGCGGGATCGGCCGGCCGGCTGGCGAAAGCCTGTCGGCAAGCTGCGCCTGGATCAGCCGGGCGACTTCGGTAGAACCGGTGAACATCACACCGGCGATTTCTGGGGCGGCCACCAAGGCAGCACCAATGCGGCCGTCGCCGGGCAGCAACTGCAGCGCGTCGGCCGGGATGCCGGCCTCGTGCAGGATGCGCACGCCTTCGGCGGCAATCAGCGGTGTTTCTTCGGCAGGCTTTGCCAGCACCGGGTTGCCGGCAACCAGCGCCGCGGCAATCTGGCCGGCGAAGATCGCCAGCGGGAAGTTCCACGGACTGATGCAGACGATGGGCCCAAGCGCCTTGTGGGCCGGACCGAGGGTGCGGCGCGTCTGTTCGGCGTAGTAGCGCAGGAAGTCGATCGCTTCGCGCACTTCGGCAATCGCGTTCGGCAGCGATTTGCCGGCTTCGCGGGCGATCAGGCCAAGCAGCGTCGGCATGCGCGCCTGCATCAGGTCGGCAGCGCGGGTGAGGCAGGCGGCGCGCTCGCTCGGCGAGACGGCGGCCCAGCTGGCGGCAGCCTTGGCGGCAAGGCTTGCAGCCTGGCGGGCATCAGCTTCCGAAGCCTCGGTGACCGAACCGACAACGTCGCGGTGGTCGCCGGGGTTGAGAACCGCACGGGTTTCGCCGGAGGCAGGGCCGGTTGCCAGCAGCGGCACGGCCTTCCAGTCGATCGCGGCGCTCGCCTGGAGTGCGGCGGTCAGCGAGGTGAGGCCGGCTTCGTTGGAAAGGTCGAGGCCGGCGGAGTTGCGGCGCGTCTCGCCGAAGAGATTGTCGGGAAGCGCGATCTGGTCGTGCGGCGCGCCGACGACCGGCATGGCCCGCACGATCTCGACCGGATCGGCGATCAGCTCGTCGACCGAAACCTTCGGGTCGGCGATGCGATTGACGAAGGAGGAGTTGGCGCCGTTTTCGAGCAGGCGGCGAACGAGGTAGGCGAGCAGCGTCTCATGCGTGCCGACGGGCGCGTAGATGCGGCAGGGACGGTCGAGATTGCCCTTGCCGACCACTTCGTCATAGAGCGGCTCGCCCATGCCGTGCAGGCACTGGAACTCGTACTTGCCGACCTTGAAGTCCTTGCCGGCCATCTCGTAGATCGTCGCCAGCGACTGCGCATTGTGGGTGGCGAACTGCGGGAAGATCACGTCGGTCGCAGCCAGCAGCTTCTTGGCGCAGGCGATGTAGGAGACGTCGGTGTAGATCTTGCGGGTATAGACCGGGAAGTCTTCCAGGCCGTCGAGCTGGGCGCGCTTGATCTCGGCATCCCAGTAGGCGCCCTTGACGAGGCGGACCATGACGCGGCGCTCGGCGCGGCGGGCAAGGTCGATGATGAAGTCGAGCACGTAAGGGCAGCGCTTGCCATAGGCCTGGACGACGAAGCCCATGCCGGCCCAGCCGGCGAGGTCCTTGTCGAGGCACAGTTCTTCAAGCAGGTCGAGCGAGAGTTCGAGGCGATCGGCTTCCTCGGCGTCGATGTTGAGGCCGATGTCATACTTCTTGGCGATGACGGCGAGCGCCTTCACCTTCGGCAGCAGTTCGGCCATGACGCGCGCGGCCTGCGAACGGGCGTAGCGCGGATGCAGCGCCGAGAGCTTGATCGAAATGCCCGGGCCTTCATAGATGCCGCGGCCGGCCGAGGCCTTGCCGATCGCGTGGATCGCCTGCTCGTAGTCGCGGTAGTAGCGTTCCGCGTCGGCAGCGGTGGTCGCGGCTTCGCCGAGCATGTCGTAGGAGTAGCGGAAGCCCTTCTGCTCAAGCGCGCGCGACCGGCGCAGCGCCTCGTCGATGGTCTCGCCGGTGACGAACTGCTCGCCCATCATGCGCATTGCCATGTCGACGCCGCGCCGGATCACCGGCTCGCCGCAGCGGGCGATCAGGCGGGTCAGCGCTGCCGAAAGGCTGCGGTCGTTGACGGTCGAGGTCAGCTTGCCGGTGACGACGAGGCCCCAGGTGGCGGCGTTGACGAACAGCGAGCGTCCACCGCCGATATGCGACTTCCAGTCGCCGTCGGCGATCTTGTCGCGGATGAGGGCGTCACGCGTCGCGGTGTCGGGAATGCGCAGCAGCGCTTCGGCCAGGCACATCAGCGCCACGCCTTCCTGGCTAGACAGCGAGTATTCCTGCACGAGACCCTCGACGCCGGAACCCTTGTGCTTGGCGCGCAGCGCCTCGATCAGCTTGCGGGCGGTCTTTGCTGCTGCTTCGCGCGTCCGGGCATCCAGCGTTGCCGCCTCGATGAGTGCCGGAAGTGCTTCGGTTTCCGGCCGGCGGTAGGCGGCGGTGATCGCCTGGCGCAGCGTGCTCTGCGGCCGGACTGGCGGGGCGAACTCGGCAAACGGAGCCTGCGGCGCGCTCGTCTCTGCAATGGTCTTGTGAAGCGGTGTCTGGCTCATCGAGCGCTATCCTCCGGGACGCGGTTTTTCAAGGGCGCGGCGCGCGCCCGATCATGGGCGGAAAATACGCTTCCTTCCGCCGTACATCCATCCGGCAAATTTTGTCTTTGGCGGAATGTTTCACCGTTCCACGCGCATGGCGCCGCAGAGGATGCGGAATGTTGGCGAAACCTCCGGATGATCCGGTGTCAGGCCGCCTTGCCGAAATGCTTCTCACGGGCCATCAGGCACTCGTCGTCGCCGGGCATGCAAGTGCGGCAGACGATCGGCCGGATCGCGTAGATCTTGCAGCCGACATGCACGCCGAGCTTGCCCCCGAGTGCCGAGCAACGATCGTCCTCGCAGCGCATGCCGCCGAGATCGGCCGAGACGTATTCCGCCGGGATCAGATCGAGCTCTTCGTCGGTCTCCAGCGAAAAGCGCGGCCACTCGGCCGAGTAGGCGCAGCAGGCGCCACAGCTCTGGCAGTCGAAGGTTTCGTCGATGGATGCGGGCTCGGTCATGCGTCAAACTAGCATGAAGGCCAACGGTTCGAAATGGCCCTTAAGCGGTGGCGGCGTCGCGGCGGGCAATCTCGTAGTCTTCCGTGTGCACGAGCACGCCGTCCTCGGTGACGACGGCGATGCCATAGGCGGCCGGTTCATCGACAGACAGGGACGCGTCAGGTGCGTCGAAAGGCATCGGCTGCTGGTGCACCGGGCTCTTGAAGACCGAAAACGGAATGCCGCGGGAAGAACCGCTTATCGTGCGATGCACATGGCCGGCAAAGATATGGCGGACATTGGAGTGCCGTTTGATGAGGTCATAGAATTCCGTCTCGTTGGCGAGCCGGATCATGTCCATGCCGGTGAAGCCTGTTTTATGCGGCGGGTGATGCATGAAGAGCAGCGCCGGCCTGTCGCCGGCCTCGGTCAGCTGACGGTCGAGCCATGAGAGGCGTTTGGCGCAGAGCAGGCCCGCATGGCTGTTCGGGTAGTCGTAGGGCGGCGCAAACAGCGTATCGAGCAGGATGGCGCGGCAATCAGTAAAATCGATTGCCTGCTGCACAAAGCCGTCCGCATCCGTTTCGGTGCCCGCGAAGACGTCGAGGAACACCTCGCGCCGGTCGTGATTGCCGATGGTGATGGCGACCGGAGGAACAAGCTGGTCGATCAGCTGCTTTAGGCGCACATAGGAAGCGCGATCGCCGTAGTGGGTAAGGTCTCCGGTAAAAATCACCCGATCGGCGTCCGCATGATAGCGATTGACGTGTTCGATGCCGGCGGCGAGGCGCTGATGGGGGTCGAGGCCGATGATCGTCGTGCCTTCAGGCACCATGTGCAGGTCGGTAAAAATGATCAGCTTTGTCATGGAGATCCAGGGAAACGGGGCGGGTGTTCGTGCCAAGCTGTCGCTTCGCGTGTGGCCGGTCAAGCGGCAACTTTGGGGCGGTTCTCGAAAGGCGTCATTGGGTTTTTCTTGCGGGTCGCGGCCGAAAGCGCTAAGACCCGCTATCTGATATATCAGCCGGATCGCCGATGGGGCGGAGATGGCAAGCGAGTTGGAGACACGGCATGCGGTGGAAGCGCACGATCCAGTTGCTGGACGTTCATTGCGAGGGTGAGATCGGCAAGGTCGCAATCGGCGGCGTGCCGAAGATCCCGGGAAATTCGATCGCCGAGCAGCTCAACCACATCAACACGGTCGATGACAGCCTGCGCCGGTTCCTGTGCCTTGAGCCGCGCTCCGGCTCGATCGGCTCTGTCAATCTGCTCGTGCCGCCGAAGCGTCCTGAAGCGGATGCCGGCTTCATCATCCTGCAGGCCGACCAGGCGCACGCCATGTCCGGCTCGAACTCGATCTGCGTGACGACCGCGCTGCTTGAATCCGGCATCATCGAGATGAAGGAGCCGGAGACCGTGGTGATGCTCGACACCGCCTCCGGTCTCGTCAAGGCGACCGCCACCTGCCGCGACGGCCGCTGCGAGAAGGTGAAGCTGACGATGGTGCCGTCCTTCGTGCACGAACTCGACGTCGAGGTCGATACGCCGAAGTGGGGCAAGATCAAGCTCGACCTCTGCTATGGCGGCATCTTCTACGCGCTGGTCGATGTCGGCCAGATCGGCACGACGATCGACAAGGCGAATGCCCGCGAAATCGTCGAAGCCGGCATGATCCTCAAGGATATCGTCAACCGCACCATCCCCGTCGTCCATCCGGAAATCCCGGAGATCAAGGGTGTCGCCTATGTGATGTTCCGCGATGTCGAGGCCGACGGCACGATCCGCACCTGCACCACCATGTGGCCGGGCCGGGTCGACCGCTCGCCTTGCGGCACCGGCAGCTCTGCCAATCTCGCGACGCTCCATGCGCGCGGCAAGGTCAAGGTCGGAGACGTGCTGAAGTCGCGCTCGATCATCGGCTCCGAATTCGAAGTGGGCCTTGAAGGCGTGACGACGGTTGCCGGCCGCGAGGCGATCATCCCGACGATCACCGGCCGTGGCTGGACCTTCGGCCTGCACCAGGTGGCGCTCGATCCGTTCGATCCGCTGGCTGACGGCTTTGCGCTGACCGATACCTGGGGCCCGCAGGCGGGCGAAATCCGGTAAAAGCAGCCCGAGACGAAAACGCGGGCCGAAGACCTTGATGTCTCCGACCCGCGTTGGCCCTTGGGAGGCGTGTTCGATTACTTGATGCGGTTGCCCTTGCCGAGCATGGCGGTCTCAAACGCGTCGCCTGCGCTCAGCTCAGCGAGTTTCTGTCCAGCGAAGGCGTCGCCTTCGTTGGCGGCCTTGCGGAAGATCTCACGTGCCGCCGGGAGGTCCTTGTTGATGCCTTCACCGTTCTGGAGCATCAGGCCGAGATTGACCATGGCGTCGACGTTGCCGCGATCGGCGGCCAGCCGGTAGAATTTGGCGGCCTTGCCATTGTCTTCCGGAACCAGCTTGCCTTCGTCGAGAATGACGGCGAGGTTGAAGCTGGCCACATCATCACCGGCAAGCGAGGCCCGTTCGAACCATTCGATGGCGAGCTTGCCATTGACCGGCGTGCCCATGCCGTCGCGATAGGAAACGCCGAGATTGTAGGCGGCAAGGACGTTGCCGGCGGCAGCGGCCTTCTGGTTCAGCGCGAATTCGGTGGCAGTGTCGCCCTGTTCGCCGACGAGAACCGCATAGTTGGTCATCGCTAGTGCATGGCCATGTTCGGCCGCTTCGCCGAGAATGCGTACCGACTGAATTTTCTGTCCGGCCTTGTCGAGAACACGCGCCAGCTGGAACTCGGTGCGGGCGCCGCTCTTCTGGTTATAGGCCTCGCGGCAAGCCGACAGCGCGACACCGATCTTGATGTCTTCGGAGGCGACGGCGGGGAACGCCGTGTTGCGCTGCAGGTCGAAGATGCTGCCTGCCTCGCGGTCGCAGACTTCGGCGGCGGAGAGATCGGCGGCGCGGGCTGAAGGAAGGGCGATTGCAGCAACTGCCAGCAAGCTGACCATCCCCAGAAACAGGGCGTTGATGATGCGGGTGCCGGATGCGCTGCGATTGTCCATGATGCTCTCCCATCTCTTGACGCTGAACCTATCGGCCGCTGCAGCATTCGGCTGTTCCAGCGGTAACAGCCCGAAACCGTAAGCTCTGGCGAACTGGGAAATGAGGAATTGCATGCGGCTGCCGGCTGGCTTGCATCCGCGAATGCCGAGGGTATCCTCGATCTGACGCATGTTCGAACAGGGAGCGCAGCCATGGACAACCGGACAACACCCACGCGGCCGATGCTGGTGAGCCGACGGGTCGTTGTCGGCGGTCTGTTACTGACGGCAGCCGGTGGCGGCCTCGCCACGTCCTGGGCAAGTCCGGTCATCGGCCAGGCGACAGAGATTCGCGGCGACGTGCGGCGCAAGCAGGCGAAAAAGGAAGAGCCGCTTGCCGTTGGCGGGCAGCTGTTCGAAAACGATCGCGTTCACACCAATGCCGACAGTTACGCGACCTTGAACCTCGGCACGGACACGCGTGTGCTCCTCGGCGCAGAAACCGACTTGCTGGTTGACCGGTTTATTGCCGGACAGGGCGGTACGCTCGAACTCGGGCTCGGCCGCATGGTCTTTGATCGACCCGAGGGGCTGCCGAAGGTCGATGTGGCCGTCCGCACCGCCTTCGGCATGATCGGCGTGCGTGGCACCAAGTTCTTCTGCGGACCGAGCCGCGCCGCATTTGCGGTCTTCGTCGAACATGGCAGCGTTTCGGTCCAGCGTGGCGGCACGAGCCGCATCGTCGCTGCGGGGCAGGGGGTGGAGTTTCACCATCGCGGCGACGCCCCGAGCGAGCCCATCAACTGGGGCGAGGCGCGGATCAAGGAAGCCTATGCCAGCGTTGGCCTGACACGCTGACTAAGCGAACCTGAACCGGTTCCACGCCCCCGGACAAGCCATCAAGTGTGCGGCTGGCTGCCTCCATCCGCGACCGTGAACAGTTCCATTGTTGCAAAACCACGAATGTCGTGGCTGCCGAGCGAGCGAAGTGGCTGTCTGCTTTCCACGGCCGCCGCCGGCCCGACGCAGATCGCCGTGCCCAGGAACTTGTTCGCCTCCTGCAGCCGCGCCGCCAGGTTGATGGCGTCGCCATGGGCGGTGTAGTCGAGCTTGCCGCTGGCACCGACGTCGCCGACGACGGCCGGCCCGGTTTCGACGCCGATCCGCGTCCGGCCGAACGTGTTGGCTGCAAATTGCGGGCGTCTGCGCATTTCTTCGGTCAACGCGTGGATCGCCCGGGCGCAATCGATCGCTCTGTCGACGTGGTCGGCAAGATCCTCCGGCGCGTTGAAAAAGGCATGGACCGCATCGCCGACCACCTTGTCGACCATGCCGCCGTGCTCGGCCACGAGCGCATTGACCTCGGAAAAGTAGATGTCGAGCAGGGCGATGAGCTCCCGCGGCTTCAGCCTTTGCGACAGTGAGGAAAAGCTCTCGATGTCGGTGAACAGCGCCGTTACCTGACGCTCCTCGCCGGCCATGCGCGCAAGTCCGGGATTGTCGATGTAGCGCGCGACGACCGATTGCGGCAGATACTGTGAGAACGTCTGGCGTGCCGCCGCTTCGGCGCGTCGCACGCGGGCGAATTGCAGGATACTGGTGACCGAGAGTACCGCCGCAAGCGCGAGCGAAATGCTGACCGCATCGATCAGCCAACCGCTTGTGTCATAGATGATGGCTGCTGCGGCGATAACGGTGGCGATTGCGCCGAGGCCAAGCATGGCCGATGCCAGCGGTCGAAGGCGGGTGGCGGCAATGGCGACGCCAAGGCCGGCCAGGAGCGCGACGGCGGCTTCGGCGAGCGGCAGGCGGCCGTCGCGCTGCGGTATGAAGCCGGTCAGGATCGCATTGGCAATATCGGCATGGATCTGCACCGAGGGTTCGAGCGGCATCGAGGCGCTGGGACGCAGGCCGCCAAGGCTCGGCAGGCTGCTGCCGATGAGCACGAGCTTGCCGGCAAGGCGGTCGGCCTTAACGTCGCCCGACAGCACGTCGGCGGCTGAAACCGTCCGCGCGGCAAGACGCGGCGGTGGGCTTGCGACGAAGCGCAGGCTTCCGGTTTCGTCGAGCGAGATCACTTGTCCGTCCATGCGCAGCCAGGCCGGGTTGCCGCCGAGGATCGGCGTGCCGCCGCCACGCATCAACCGCGTGGCTTCGATCGCAAGCGTCGGATAGGCCTCGTCTCCGAGGATGGAATAGGCCTGAACCCGGCGTATCCGTGCGTCCTCGTCACCGACCAGAAACGAAGCCGCTGCCGCGCCCGACCTGTCCATGAAGGCGGCACAGGAGGTTTCGGCGCCGTCGAGAAACCAGAGTTCGGGTGCTGCAAAGGGGCGACTGAGCGCCAGTGGCGGCACCGGGCGTGGCCGCTCCTGCACCGTATCGGCGACGAGAAAGCCAAGTACGACAGGCACTTGTCCGAGTGCGGCGGCAAGCGCGGTGTTGCCGCTGTCGCCGGCATTGCAATCGGCACTGAAGACGAAATCGACCGCCACCGCTTTGGTGCCCGCTGCAGAAAGGCGAGAGAGCAGTTCGGCGGTCGCCGCGCGGTCCCATTCGCCGGATGGGCGAGATTGGTGGGCCTTTCGGTCGATGTCGACCACGAGGACATCAGGCGACTGCGGTGCCGGGAGCCACTGCGTCAGGCTATCAAAGAACAACTCGCGCTGTGTCTCGAGCGCCGGTTCGGCAAAGAGGTAGAGCGCGACGGCAACAATGACGCTCGTCAGGAACCCGCCGGCAAGCGGAGTGAAACGGAACTGCCGGCGCGGCGCAGGGGCCATACGGTCTAGTCCTCCTCGGGATCGGCAATACTGTGCAGGCGGCCGACCTTGCAGGCGATGATGCCGTCATTCCTCTTGATCGCCCCGCTCTCCTCCAGCCACTGGATGGCGCGGTTGACCTTGGGGCGGCTCGCACCCAGGACGCCGGCAATGTCCGTCTGGCTCATGGTCAGCCGGAGATTGGCGCTTTCCGGCAATTCGTTGCCATGGATCTGCCTGAGGGTTGCGAGGAAGAAGCGTGCGACGCGGGCGTTGAGGTCGTAAAGAGCGATGGTCTCCAGCCGCTCGGTGGTGTCGCGAAGCTGGGCGCAGAGGAAGCGGATGACGGCCTCGGCCGCTTCCCGCCGGTTGGTGACGATGTCGAGGAACGCCTTCTTGGCGATGACATAACCTTCAGACGCAGTCATCGCCGTCGCGTCGGCCGATCGTGTCTGGCCGTCGAGCACCGCCATCTCGCCGAAGATCGCGCCGGCTTCGTGCTGGCGCAGCATCAGCTCGCGGCCCTGCGGCGTGATCAGCGACAGCTTGATGCGCCCGGAGATGACGACAATCATATAGTTGCCTTCGTCGCCGCGCTGGAAGATCACGGTGCCGGCCGGCCATTTCCGGTAGGTGGCGATATTGGCGAGTTCGGCAATGGCGTCCTTGTCGAATTCTTCAAAGATCGGAAACGAGCGCCAAAATGCCGGGCTCCTGTTGATTTCATTCATGACATTCCCCCGCGCGGCTGTCCCCCGCCGCGCCGAAATTCTTCGCCCAGCCGCTGCGTCCTTGCAATAGAAAAGAACGAAGTGCAGTCGATGTGGTTCCGTATTCGCGCGGACGTAGGCGAGAAATCCCTGGGATGACGAGGTTGACGATCTCAGGAGGTCGTTTCATTTTTGTGAACGATCTGTCGCCCGCGCAACGGCTAGATGAATTTGAAAATACTGATACTTCTGTTGCCAACGAACCGTTTCTCACAGGAGTCTTCCATGTCTCAGAATGTTGTCGTCCTTGTCGGACGCATCCTGCTTTCCATCATGTTCATCACCGCTGGTTTCGGCAAGCTCACCGATCCGTCGGGGACGGCCGGAATGATCACTGGTGCCGGCTGGCCCGCGCCGACGCTGCTCGCCTATCTCGCCGGCGCCTTCGAGCTGGTTGCCGGTCTCGCTGTTCTCGTCGGGTTCCAGACGAAGATTGCGGCATACCTGCTGGCAGCCTTCACGCTTGTTACCGCCTTCGTCTTCCATAGCGGCGCGATCAACATTCCGAGCTTCCCGCCGGAAGCCAACGGCCTGCTGAGCGTCTTCAACAGCCTGATGATGATGAAGAACATCTCGGTCGCCGGTGGCTTCCTCGTGCTGGCCGCCTTTGGCCCCGGCGCGCTGTCGATCGACAAGCGCGGCGCCTAAGACCCATCCTGCCTAAAACAAAACCCGCCGGCTGCATGCCGGCGGGTTTTTGCGTTTTGACCGCAGTCTCAGGGGTAGATGACGCCCTTGCGCAGAATGACGTTGCCATAGAGCCTGGGTTCGCTGGTCTGGACCACCGTATGGGCTGCCTTGACGCGCGGATAGAAATCCGGACCGAGCAGGGGGACGACGCGCCTTGCCGGCTCGTGCCGGCCGCAGCACGCGATTATCTCGCGGTGCACCGGGTCGAGCGCGTCCTTGTCCTGTTTGACCGTGGCGCGAAAGATCGCCTCGGGCACGAAATCATCGATCGGCAACAGACTGAGGATCGCGTCCAGCACCGGGATCAAACCGTGCCCGTCCAGCCGTATCAGCCGGCGCGCATGTTCCTGGCCGGGATAGTTGCCGTCGACCAGCGCGATTTCGTCGCCGTGACCCATTGCCCGCAACGTTGCGAGCAACTCGGGACTGAGGATCGGGTTTAGTCCTTTCAGCATCAGCCGAGCTCCTTGAACAGGACGTTGGTATCGAGCAGGTAGCGGGAAAAGAGCGGCAGGCTGGCGCCGCCAATAGCGCGCGCATGACTGCCGACCAGACCCTCCACCAGTTCCGGAACGGTGACGCCCTGAAGGTCGAGGTCGTTGAGCGCGTTTCGCGTCGCGGCGAGAAGCCGTGCGCGCACCCAGGGCGGGAAGCCGCCGTCAATGACGACGGCCGAGAAGTCGACGATCGAGACGGCCGACACGACGGCTTGGGCAAGGGCCGCGCCGCAGTCCTCGATCCAGATATCGAGCGGCTCGCCAAAGTCGATCCAGTCGTCGGCCGAATACCAGAGCGGGCGGGGGTCGACGCCGCGGTCGCGCAGGAGGTTCTCAAGTACGAAAACCGAGGCGATCTTCAGGAGCTGGATGGTCTTGCCGTCCTTGCCTGAGACCGGCAGCGGGCCGACGGCGCCGGCCGTGCCGGTGCGCCCGGAAAAGAGCGCCGAGTTCAGGACAATTCCGCCACCGATGAACGAGCCGATGTAGAAATAGACGAAATCCGGATAGCTGGCGCCGACGCCGAAGGCGAGCTCGGCGCCGCAGGCGCTGGTGCCGTCATTCTGCAGGAAGACCGGGTAGGTCGTGCGGGCGGAGACTGCCGCCTGGAGATCGACATCGCGCCACTTGTTCATTTCCTCCCGCGGCGCGCCCACTTCTTCGGCCCAGTTCCAGAGTTCGAAAGGCGTGGCGATGCCAATGCCGGCGATCCGCTTGCGCTGATCGGGGTTAAGTTGCTGTTCCAGCTTCGTCATTCCCGAAATGATGAAGTCGACAAGATCGCCCGGCAGCGGATAGGCGTGCACATGGTGCAGGTGCAGGCGGATATTGCCGAGGAAGTCCATCAGCACCAGATCGGCGCTGCGCCGGCCGATCTTCACGCCAAAGGAATAGACGGCGTCCGGGTTGAGCCGCATCGGCGTCGAGGGCTGCCCGACGCGGCCGCGCACCGGCTCTCCTTTGACCAGCAGGCCATCGCTTTCGAGTGCCCGCATGATCACCGAAACGGTTTGTGCCGAAAGGCCGGACCGACGGGCGATATCGGCCTTGGAAAGTTCGCCATGGCGCCGGACCAGCGACATGACCAGCCGCTCGTTATAGGCGCGCACGCGCGTTTGATTGGCCCCGCCGCTCGGGTCGATGACCTCAGGTTGCATCGGCCCTTTGTCGGGACCGTCTGTCAGTGACATGCCACCGTCTCCTCCCGTTGGCATATGTGCCTGCCTGGCGCAGGTCTCTTGTTTCCGCTTGTGGCGGCGCTGTCAATTTCTCTGGCGCCCGAGTGTGTCGCCCGTTGCGCCGCAATGGAAGAATGCCACATCGAAATAATAATTCAATTTGATTTATTTATTGACACCCCGGAAATTTAGTGATTGTTTTTATGTCGGAAGCGTCTGTCGCAGCGGAGGAGAATGCCGCGCAGACGAGGCCTGGGCCGGTCCAGCCGGCACGATTTTCAATCCTTGGGAGGATTTCATGAAGAAGACTGTTCTCTCCGCAGCTTTCGGCGCACTGGCGCTCGGCGTCGCTTTCGCCGCCCCGGCTCAAGCCGCTGACGTCAGCGCCTGCCTGATTACCAAGACCGACACCAACCCCTTCTTCGTCAAGATGAAGGAAGGTGCGACCGCCAAGGCCCAGGAGCTCGGCGTGACGCTGAAGGCCTATGCCGGCAAGATCGACGGCGACCATGACAGCCAGGTGGCTGCGATCGAATCCTGCATTGCCGACGGCGCCAAGGGCATCCTGATCGCCGCTTCCGACACCAAGGCGATCGTCGATCAGGTGAAGAAGGCGCAGGAAGCCGGTCTTCTCGTGATCGCGCTCGACACGCCGCTTGATCCGGCAACCGCCGCTGACGCGACCTTTGCCACCGACAACCTGCTTGCCGGCAAGCTGATCGGCCAGTGGGCCGCCGCCACCATGGGCGAGGGTGCCAAGACCGCCAAGGTCGGCTTCCTCGACCTGACGCCGTCGCAGCCGACGGTCGACGTCCTGCGTGACCAGGGCTTCATGATGGGCTTCGGCATCGACCCGAAGGATCCGGCCAAGATCGGCGACGAAGATGATCCGCGCATCGTCGGCCACGACGTCACCAACGGCAACGAGGAAGGTGGCCGCAAGGCGATGGAAAACCTTCTGCAGAAGGATCCGGATATCAACGTGATCCACACCATCAACGAGCCGGCCGCCGTCGGCGCCTACCAGGCGCTGAAGGCTGTGGGCAAGGAGAAGGACGTGCTGATCGTGTCGGTCGACGGCGGTTGCCCGGGTGTCAAGTCGGTCGCCGAAGGCGTCATCGGCGCGACCTCGCAGCAGTATCCGCTGATGATGGCGGCGCTCGGCATCGAGGCGATCAAGAAGTTCGCCGATACCGGTGAGAAGCCGAAGCCGACCGAAGGCAAGGACTTCTTCGATACCGGCGTATCGCTCGTCACCGACAAGCCGGCTGCCGGCGTCGAATCGATCGACACCAAGGTCGGCACGGACAAGTGCTGGGGCTGATTGCCCGGCTTTGACGGCCAAGATGTACCAGCTACGGAAGGGCGGCCCCGGCCGCCCTTCGCGTAAGCGCCGATGTCTTTGACAAGGCGACGAAAACCGCGCAGCTTTTAAAGAGTGCTATTGCCCGCGTCTTGGTGGGCGGGCTGTGCACGACACCATCGCAACCCCTTGGGAGTGGGGTTCACGGGAGGAAGGTCCATGGGCGAGCCCAACACAGCCGCACAGCCATCCCAGGAATTCGAAAAAGTCCTGGTCAACAGTTCAACGCAGGTCGCGTCGTTCGATACGCATGACAAGACCGCGATCCAGCGGATCCAGCATTTCCTGCATTCGACGCCGGCCGCCGTGCCGTTCATCGTGCTCGTTGCTGCGATCCTGATTTTCGGTATCGCGATCGGGGGCAAGTTCTTCTCGTCCTACACGCTGACGCTCATCCTGCAGCAGATCGCCATTGTCGGCATCCTCGGTGCCGCACAGACGCTGGTGATCCTGACGGCCGGCATCGATCTTTCGATCGGCGTCATCATGGTGCTTTCGGCGGTCATCATGGGCAATTGCGCCGTCACCTACGGCCTTCCCGCACCGATCGCGATCTTCATCGGCTTCGTCGTCGGTGGCGCCTGCGGTTTCCTCAATGGCTTCCTCGTATCCAGGGTCAAGCTGCCGCCGTTCATCGTCACGCTAGGCACCTGGTACGTGATCATGTCGACGAACTTCATCTATTCGGCGAATGAGACGATCCGTGAAGCCGATGTCACTGCCGTGACCCAGATGCTGCACGTGTTCGGGGTGAGTTTCAAAGTCGGTTCGGCCGTGCTGACGCTCGGCGTCCTCACCATGGTCGCTCTCGTCTTCGGCCTCTGGTACGCGCTTAACCATACGGCCTGGGGACGCCACCTCTATGCTGTCGGCGATGACCCGGAAGCGGCCAAGCTGTCCGGTATCCGCACCAGCCGCGTGCTCTTGAGCGCCTATACGCTGGCCGGCCTGATCGCGGCTCTTGCCGCCTGGGTCTCGATCGGCCGCAATGGATCGATCTCGCCCTCGGCAGCGGTCACCGACTACAACCTGCAGGCCATCACCGCAGCCGTGATCGGCGGCATCTCGCTCTTCGGTGGACGTGGTTCGATCCTTGGAACGCTGATCGGCGCGATGATCGTCGGCGTCGTCTCCATGGGGCTCAACATGATGGGCGCCGACCCGCAGTGGAAAGTCTTCCTCACAGGCGTCTTGATCATCACCGCGGTCGCAATCGACCAATGGATCAGAAAGGTAGCAGGCTGATGGCTCAGGAACCCATTCTCACCGCACGCGGCCTCGTCAAGCGTTACGGTCGTGTCACGGCCCTCGATCATGCCGACTTCGATCTCTATCCGGGCGAGATTCTCGCCGTCATCGGTGACAACGGTGCCGGCAAGTCCTCGATGATCAAGGCGATCTCGGGTGCCGTCTCGCCCGACGAGGGCGAGATCAGGCTGGAGGGTCAGCCGGTGCATTTCCGCTCGCCGATGGATGCGCGCTCGGCCGGCATCGAGACGGTCTACCAGAACCTGGCGCTGTCTCCGGCGCTGTCGATCGCCGACAACATGTTCCTCGGTCGCGAGATCCGCAAACCGGGCATCATGGGCAAGCTCTTCCGCACGCTCGACCGTTCGGCGATGGAACAGAAGGCGCGGGCAAAGCTCTCCGAGCTCGGCCTGATGACCATCCAGAACATCAACCAGGCGGTGGAAACGCTCTCGGGCGGCCAGCGCCAGGGCGTAGCGGTGGCGCGTGCCGCAGCCTTCGGCTCCAAGGTGGTGATCATGGACGAGCCGACGGCGGCACTCGGCGTCAAGGAAAGCCGGCGCGTGCTGGAGCTGATCCTCGACGTGCGTGCACGCGGCCTGCCGATCGTGCTGATCTCGCACAACATGCCGCACGTGTTCGAGGTGGCCGACCGCATCCATGTTCACCGTCTCGGCAAGCGCCTTTGCGTCATCAACCCGAAGGAGCACACCATGTCGGATGCCGTTGCCTTCATGACCGGTGCAAAGGAGCCGCCGCGCGAGGCGCTTGCGGCATGAACGTCGAGCCGATTGCAAACGAAATCTTGAAACGGGCGGCCAGCGCCGCCCGTTTCGTCGTCGCCATTGCCGGCCCGCCCGGCGCCGGAAAATCGACGCTGGCCGACGCTCTCGCCGAGACCCTGGTCGCCCGCGGCGAAAAAGCGGCGGTGCTGCCGATGGACGGCTTCCACATGGACAATGCGGTGCTCGAGGAGAAGGGCCTGCTTCACCGCAAGGGCTCGCCCGAGACCTTCGACGTCAGGGCCTTCCTGTCGACGATCGCAGCCGTGCGGGCCCATGACGGCGAGGTGCTGGTTCCGGTCTTCGATCGATCGCGCGAAATCGCGATCGCGTCCGCCCGGATCGTCGCACCCGAGACGCGCATCGTTCTGGTGGAGGGCAACTACCTGCTGCTCGACGAGGCGCCCTGGAACAAGCTCGAGGGGGCGTTCGATTTCTCAGTGTTCATCAATCCCGGCGTCGATGAACTGGAGCGCCGGCTCCTGAAGCGCTGGTACGACCACGGCTATGACGAGGAGGCGGCGCGGCGCAAAGCCCTGGGCAACGACATCCCGAATGCGCATCGTGTGGTCGACCACCAGCGACACGCAGATCTCGTGCTTGCGGATTTCTGAGCGATGGTCGGATTGCGGATTGTGTTTCCGGGCGCATTGGTGTTATCGAGACGCGGTTCCACCACATGAGTAACCGCCCGCCACCCGCACCTGCCGGCTCGCAAAGCTGCGCGCGCGGAACGGACGCGAGCACCGGAGAGGGACAAGTGCACGTGGCTTTCCGCTGGCACCCCGCTCCGACCTAGGAGAACGCTGACCATGCAAGACCTCGTTATCCGCCGGCCGGATGATTGGCACCTTCACCTTCGCGACGGCGAGATGCTGAAGGGCGTCATTGCCGATACCAGCCGCCATTTCGCCCGCGCGATCATCATGCCCAACCTTGTGCCGCCGGTCGTCACGACAGCCGATGCCAGCGCCTATCGCGAGCGCATTCTCGCAGCTCTTCCCGCGGGTGACCGCTTCGAGCCGCTGATGACGCTCTACCTGACCGCAGGCACGAACCCCGACGACGTCGAGGCCGGTCACAAGAGCGGTCTTGTCAAGGCGGTGAAACTCTACCCGGCGGGCGCCACGACCAACTCGCACAGTGGCGTTCGCAACATCGACGAGGCGATGCCGGTGCTGGAGCGCATGGCGAAGATCGGCCTGCCGCTCTGCGTGCATGGCGAAGTCACGGCGTCTGATGTCGATATTTTCGATCGCGAGGCTGTGTTCATCGAGACCGTGCTCGATCCCTTGCGCAAGCGCCTGCCGGAGCTGAAGGTGACGATGGAGCACGTCACCACCAAGGACGGCATCGACTACATCAAGGCGTCGAAGGCGAACCTTGCCGGTTCGATCACCACCCATCACCTGATCATCAACCGCAACGCCATCCTCGTCGGCGGCATCAAGCCGCACTACTACTGCCTGCCGGTCGCCAAGCGCGAAAACCACCGCCTGGCACTGCGTGCGGCCGCCGTCTCCGGTGACAAGCGCTTCTTCCTCGGCACGGACTCGGCCCCCCATGTCGACCCGCTGAAGGAATGCGCCTGCGGTTGCGCCGGCATCTACACCTCGATCAACACCATGAGCTGCCTGGCGCATGTGTTCGAAGAGGAAGGCGCGCTCGACAGGCTCGAAGCCTTCGCATCGCTCAACGGCCCGGCCTGGTATGGCCTGCCGGTCAACGAGGAGACGATCACGCTCAGGAAGCAGGCGGACGCTGTCACCTATCCCAAGAAGATCGAGACCGGCGCCGGTCTGGTCACCGTTTTCGATCCGATGTTCCCGCTGCACTGGGCTGTTGTCTGAAGGAGAGTTTGATGTTTTCCAACGCGTTCACCGACAAGGCCGTGATGGCCGAGCTGGTTGCCAAGATGCTCTGGGAGATCAAGGCGGTGCATTTCAGCGCCGACAAGCCCTACAAGCTGTCGTCCGGCATGGCGAGCCCTGTCTATATCGACTGCCGCAAGCTTATCTCTTACCCGCGTATCCGTTCGGCAGTGATGGACTTTGCCGCTGCTTCCATCCTGCGCGAAGCCGGTTTTGAGAAGTTCGACGTCGTCGCCGGTGGCGAGACGGCCGGCATTCCCTTTGCCGCGATGCTGGCCGAGCGTCTCGGCCTGCCGATGATCTATGTCCGCAAGGCGCCAAAGGGTCATGGCCGCAACGCCCAGATCGAAGGCCATATGCCGGAGGGTGCGCGCGTTCTCGTCATCGAGGACCTGACGACAGCTGGCGGTTCGATGTTCAAGTTCATCGACGCCATTCGTGCGGCCGGCGGCATCGTCGACCATGGCATTGCGCTCTTCTACTACGATATCTTCCCGGAAGCCGTCGGCGAGATGAAGGGCAAGGGCGTCGATCTGCACTGGATCGCCACCTGGCGCAATGTGCTGGCCGTCGCCCGCGAGCAGGCGCTGTTCGACGAAAAGACGCTCAGCGAAGTCGAAGCCTTCCTCAACGCGCCGCTCGCCTGGTCGGGCCGCAACGGTGGCGTGAGCGCTCTCGCTTAATGACTGAAGAGGCCCCGGCCGAGCCGGGGCCTCGCACTGATTGAGCTTTTGTTTTTAAATCGATTGAAATTCATCGAGGAGGAAGAGCCGATGATCGTATGTTGCGGTGAAGCGCTGATCGACATGCTGCCGCGGGACACGACCGCGGGCGAGAGCGCCTTTGCGCCCTATGCGGGCGGCGCGATCTTCAATACGGCCATTGCGCTCGGCCGCCTCGGAATCCAGACCGGCTTCTTCACCGGCCTTTCCGACGACATGTTCGGCGATATCCTGCGCGAGACGCTGAAGGCGGCCAATGTCGATTTCGGCCCCTGCGCGACCTTGTCGCTGCACACGACGCTCGCCTTCGTCAAACTGGTCAACGGCCATGCGAGCTACGCCTTTTTCGACGAGAACACCGCTGGGCGCATGATCACGTCAGAGCATCTGCCGGCGCTTGGCGACTTCTGCGAGGCGCTGCATTTCGGTGCGATCAGCCTGATCCCCGAGCCCTGTGGCTCGACCTATGAAGCGCTGATGACGCGCGAGCACGAAAAGCGCGTGATCTCCTTCGACCCGAACATCCGCCCGGGCTTCATCAAGGACAGGGCGGCCCATCTCGCCCGCATGAACCGCATGGCGGCGATGTCCGATATCATCAAGTTCTCCGACGAGGATCTCGCCTGGTTCGGCATGGAAGGCAGCCATGACGAACTCGCCGCCGAATGGCTGAAGCGTGGGCCGAAACTCGTGCTGATCACCAAGGGTGCTGACGGTGCCGTCGGCTACACGGCGCGCCACAAGGTCGAGGTGGCCGGCGAGCGCGTCACTGTGGTCGACACGGTCGGCGCCGGCGACACCTTCGACGCTGGTGTCCTGGCGTCGCTGAAGCTTGCCGGTCTCCTGACCAAGGCCGATGTCGCCAACCTCGGCGAAACCGCCGTTCGCAACGCGCTGGCGCTCGGCGCCAAGGCAGCCGCCGTCACCGTTTCGCGCGCCGGCGCAAACCCGCCCTGGAAACACGAAATCGGCCTTTGAGCCTCAACTCTCTTCCTCAGTGTCCGGGCGGTACTCCAGGATATCGCCCGGCTGACAGTCCAGCACGGCGCAGATCTTTTCCAGCGTGTCGAAGCGCACGCCCTTCACCTTTCCCGATTTCAGCAACGATATGTTCTGTTCGGTGATACCCACCTGTTCGGCGAGATCGCGCGAGCGGATCTTGCGCTTTGCCAGCATGACATCGAGATTGACAACGATCGGCATGCGCTAGACGAAGCCTCTGTTTTCGTCCTCGACCCCTGTCGCGATCACCATCACATGGCCAAGGCCGACGACGAGCCCCGCCATCAATAGCACAATGATGGTCCCGACGTTGACATCGAAGTACACGGCATGTCCGGCAGAGCTTGGGTTGTCGTAGGTCACCGCCAGGATGCCGATGCCGTTGCTGACGGTCATGCATATCGAACCGATCATCGCGGTCAGCCCCACGCGTCTGAGCAGCACGCCGTTGCGGCTGGAGAGAATCTCGCCGCGCTGGAAGCTGTCGAAAAGCTGCCAGGCGAAGGCAAAACCGGCGATAACCACCGCGTTGATGATGGCGCTCAGGAAAACCAGTGTTGCGATCGCGCGATAGGAAAGCGTGATCATTTCCACGCGAGGAAAGGTGTTGTCGCGAACACCCTGCTCGAAACCCTGCCGGTCGAAGAAAATCTGCCAATGCGCATAGACCACGGCCGAGCAGAACAAGGCTCCGCTCAAAAGGATCATGAGCTTCATGAAACGGCTGAGCCTGCGCAGCCGTTCGGCGGAGTCCATCATAAAATTTCCTTTATCGTTTTGGCTTGTATTTTTATCGTAAAACAATAAGTATTTCTCGTCAATTGTGATTTTGGTGTTCTGTTCGTGCCTATTCGCTTTCTCAAAAATCCCTGTCTTTCCCTGTTGTTGAATACCCTTGCGGCCTGTGCCGCCTTGAACGTCGACCAGATCGACAAGCTGTCGAGGCTTGATCCGTCAAAGACCGATCCGGCGGATTTGCGCGTAGCGCTCGTCGTGCCGAAGGAGCTGGTTCTGAGGCGCGGAGATGCGTCTCTCGGGCATTCGAGGCGGGAGGATGGGGGATCTTCGGACAATCAGGACTACGCGCTTGAAGTGCGCGAAGGGGGCGTATCGGATGTGTCGATGCAGGATCACCCGTCTTCGGGAGAGACGCTTTACGTCCTCGCCCTCTCAGGTGCGGATGCAAAGCGATTGCGGGTAGCGCAGGGGAAGGCCACGCGAAACAGTGACGGGAGGCCCCGCGAGCGCGACGGCCTGTCCGTAAACGTCTCCGGCGGTTGCTGGCGCGGCCACTTTCCGGCCGGGCGTAAGGTCATGGTCAATGCCTGGATGCAGGCTGCTCGGGGTACGGACTATTTTCCGCTTCTTTCGAACCACGACCTGATGCAGGGGCTTAAATCGGCGAAGGTGACGGCGTTGCCGGCCTGCGCGATTTGACGGGAAGGGAGGCGTGAACCGCGTCTCCCTCCCGCGACTTTTCTCTAGCGCGCTGCCTTCAGCAGTGCCGCAACGAGGCCCGCCGTCGAGCTGTCATGCCCTGCCGCGCTTTCCTTGCCTTCGACCACCGGCAGCAGGCCGGTTGCCAGTTCCTTGCCGAGCTCGACGCCCCACTGGTCGAAGGAGTTGATGTTGAAGAGGGCGCCTTCGACGAAGACCCTGTGCTCGTAGAGCGCAATCAGGCGGCCGAGCGCGAAGGGATCGAGCTGATCGTAGACGATGGTCAGCGACGGGCGGTTGCCGGTGAAGACGCGGTGCGGCGCGATTTTGTCGGCCTTGGCGTCTGCGATGCCCTTGGCAGTCAGCTGCGCCTTGGCTTCATTGAGCGTGCGGCCCTTCATCAACGCCTCGGACTGCGCCAGGCAGTTGGCGATCAACAGCTCGTGCTGATGGCGCAGGTTCTTTTCGTGGCCGTTGGCGGCGATCATGAACTCGGCAGGGATGACGTCCGTGCCCTGGTGGATGAGCTGGTAGAAGGCGTGCTGGCCATTGGTACCGGGTTCGCCCCAAACGACCGGACCGGTCGAATACTCCACGGGCGTGCTGTCGAGCGTCACCGCCTTGCCGTTCGATTCCATGTCGAGCTGCTGCAGATAGGCGGGGAAGCGCGACAGGCGCTGGTCGTAGGGCAGGATCGCACGCGACGGATAGCCGAGCACGTTGCGATGGTAGAAGCCGATGAGGCCGAGCAGAACCGGAATGTTCTGACGGATCGGCGCCGTGCGGAAATGTTCGTCGATGGCGTGGCCGCCGTCGAGGAAGCGGCCGAAATTCTCCTTGCCGATGGCGATCATCAGCGGCAGGCCGATCGCCGACCAGATCGAGTAGCGGCCGCCGACCCAGTCCCAGAAGCCGAAGACGCGTGCCTGGTCGATACCGAAGGCAGCAACCTTGTCGAGTGCGGTCGAGACGGCGGCGAAGTGGTGACCGACCGCCGCTTCGCCAAGCTTGCCGGCGATGAAGGCG
Source organism: Ensifer sp. (assembly GCF_035999185.1). Lineage (GTDB taxonomy): Bacteria > Pseudomonadota > Alphaproteobacteria > Rhizobiales > Rhizobiaceae > Ensifer. Next base: position 21,401 of record NZ_DASYHB010000223.1, read on the forward strand.
CGCGCGGTCGCGGCATTGGTCATCGTCTCGATGGTGGTGAAGGTCTTCGAGGCGACGATGAAGAGGGAGGTTTCCGGATCGACCAGCTTCAACGTGTCGGCGATGTGGGCACCGTCGATGTTGGAGACGAAGTGCAGGCGCGGACCGTCATGGAACGGAGCGAGCGCCAGCGTCGCCATGACCGGGCCGAGGTCCGAGCCGCCGATGCCGATATTGATGACATCGGTAATCTTCTTGCCGGTCGCACCCTTGAGCGCGCCTGAGCGGATGCCGTCGGCAAAGGTGCCCATCGCGGAAAGAACGCCATTGACGTCGGGCATCACGTCCTTGCCGTCGACCAGAACCGGGCTGTTGCCGCGGTTGCGCAGCGCCGTGTGCAGCACAGCGCGCTCCTCGGTGATGTTGATGATGTCGCCGCGGAACATCGCGTCCCGCTTCTCCTCGACCTTGGCGGCCTTGGCCAGCGCTTCCAGGCCATCGAGCACCTTGTCGTTGACGGCGCATTTCGAATAGTCGAACAGCATGTCGCCAAGCGTGGTGCTGAAGCGCTGGAAGCGCCCGGCATCGCTGGCGAAAGCGGCGCGAATATCGGTTGCGTTGGTCTCAGCGGCGGTTGCTTTGAGTTGGTCGACAAGCGCTTTCATCGCGGGACTCCTTGGTCGGACGGTGTGTCGGACAATCGCCTGCGTAGCTATTCGCTTTAAGCCGCTCAAATCAAGTCTCGAAAACCGCCAAAGCGGCGGTTTTCAGGATTTTTTAAATCGTTTGAAATTTGCAGTAGTTTAGCCGCGAAGGTCCTTGCGCAGGATCTTGCCGACATTGCTTTTCGGCAGTTCGGTGCGGAACTCGACGAAACGCGGCCGCTTGTAGTTGGTAAGGTTGGCGGCGCAGTGGCGCTTGACTTCCTCTTCCGTCAACGACGAATCCTTCTTCACCACGAACAGCTTGACCGCTTCCCCGGAGTGCTCATCGGGAATACCGATCGCCGCACATTCGAGGATGCCGGGATGGGTCATCGCCACTTCCTCGATCTCGTTCGGGAAGACGTTGAAGCCCGAAACCAGGATCATGTCCTTCTTGCGGTCGACGATCTTGACGAAACCGGCCGCATTCATGAAGCCGATGTCGCCGGAGCGGAAGAAGCCGTCGGGCGAAATCGCCTTGGCGGTTTCATCGGGGCGCTGCCAATAGCCGGACATCACCTGCGGGCCACGGATGCAGATCTCGCCGACCTCGCCGATCGGCAGCGTGTTGCCCTGGTCGTCGCGGATCTCGACGTCGGTGGACGGGATCGGCATGCCGATGGTGCCGGTGAACTCGGTGGCGTCGAGAATGTTGGCGGTTGCCACCGGCGAGGTCTCCGACAGGCCGTAGCCTTCGGCGATCGAGCAGCCGGTCATCTGCTTCCAGCGCTCTGCGACCGGCCGCTGGATGGCCATGCCGCCACCGAAGGTCAGCATCAGCGAGGAGAAATCGAGCTTCTGGAACTCCGCATTGTTCATCAGCGCGTTGAACAGCGTGTTGAGGCCCGGGAATACGTTGGTCTTGTGCTTGCCAAGCTCCTTGACGAAGCCCGGAATGTCGCGCGGATTGGGGATCAGGATGTTGCTTCCGCCGGTGGCAAGACCCATCAGCGAATTCACTGTCAGCGCGAAGATGTGGTAGAGCGGCAGCGCGCACATGAAGACGAGATTTTCCGGGCGTGCGCGCGATTGGAACGCCGTCTGGAACCAGATCTCCATCTGCGCCATGTTCGACAGAAGGTTGGAATGGGTGAGTGTCGCGCCCTTCGAGACCCCGGTCGTGCCGCCGGTATATTGCAGGAAGGCGACGTCGCTGGCGGCAACGTTCGGCTTCGTCAGCTTGACGCGGCCGCCCTTGGCAAGCACGGTCTTGAACGAGAGATGGCCGGGGATCGACCAAGCCGGAACCAGCTTCTTGACCCGGCGAACCACCAGATTGACGATCGCACCCTTCAGTCCGAGCATGTCGCCCATGGTCGCGACCACGACGTGCTTGACCGAGGTCTTGTCGACCACCTGTTGCACCGTATGGGCGAAGTTTTCCAGAACGAAGATCGCCTTGGCGCCGGAATCGATCAGCTGGTGCTGCAACTCGCGTGGCGTGTAGAGCGGGTTGACGTTGACGACCGTGAAGCCGGCTCTGAGGATCCCGTAGACGATGACCGGGTTCTGCAGGATGTTCGGCATCATCACGGCCACACGGTCGCCCTTGGCAAGACCGATCGACTGCAGCCATGCGCCGATCCTCGCCGATTCGGCGTTGAGATCGGCAAAGGTCAGCGTCTTGCCCATGCAAGTGAAGGCCGGGCGGTTGGAATAGCGCGCAACGGCGTGGTCGAAGAACTCTCCGATCGACTTGTAGGGCAGGGGGCCGATGTCGGCAGCTATTCCGGGTGGATAGGATTGCAGCCAGATCTTGCCTGGGCTGATACCCGCTTGTTGTGTGCTGACTTCCGCCATGACCTCTCTCCCTCTGGTCGCCACAGGCTGGCCTGCTCGCGGCCCGAGAAAATCCCTCCCGATCTTCTCACGCCGATGAAGATGATGCTTTTGCGACACCTCTTCAAGCTGAGATTCGGGATTATATAACTTTGACGTAAACGTCAACCGAGCTTACGGTTAACCGCCGCCCATGGCGTTCTCGAAAAAGTATGACGAGAACCGCAAAAGCTTTGCCTGCCGCCGGAAAACCCTGTATTGCATTGCAGCATATCCCGGTTGGTTGACGCCAACGCCCGCCGACATTTCCCCCAGATTTTTCTCCGCTCTGCGTGGGCGGATGACGCTGGTCATTGCCCATGAGTGAGCCCATGTGTGACGAAGCCTTTTCCTCCGCCGTTGCGCCGCGCCGGTCGCGTGTATCTGCCGCTGAAGTGGCGCTTGCCGTCGGCGGGTTCGGCATCGGCACCGGTGAATTCGCGATCATGGGGCTGCTTCCCCAGGTGGCCGACGATGTCGCGGTTTCGGTGCCGCAGGCAGGCGCGGTCATCAGCGCCTATGCGCTTGGCGTTGTTGTCGGCGCGCCGCTGATTGCGGTTCTTGCTGCCCCCTTCTCACGTTTCCGCGTGCTCCTGGCGCTTATGCTGATCTTCGCCATCGGCAATCTGGCAAGCGCCGTCGCGCCCGATTTCTACACATTGATCGCCGCGCGCTTCTTCGCCGGCCTGCCGCATGGCGCCTATTTCGGCGTTGCCGCTTTGGTCGCCGCAGGACTTGCCGCGCCGAACCAGCGGGCCCGCGCCGTCGGCCGCGTGATGATGGGCCTGACGATCGCGACCCTTTTCGGCACGCCACTCGTCGCCTGGTTCGGACAGGCACTCGGCTGGCGTTCGGCTTTCGCAATCGTCGGCGCAATAAGCCTTTTGACCATGGCGCTGACCTACGCCTACGTGCCGAGGGACAAGGGCAACCCGAAGGCAACGCCGCTTCGCGAGCTTGGCGCGCTCGGCAAGCTGCAGGTCTGGCTGATGCTCGGCATCTGCGCCATCGGTTGTGGCGGGATGTTCGCCGTCTTCAGCTACATCACCCCGGCGCTGACGGACGTGGCGGGTGTCTCGCTCGCCAACGTGCCGATCATGCTGTCGGTCTTCGGCGCAGGCATGATCCTTGGCAACATTGTCGGGTCGCGGCTGGCTGACTGGGCGTTGATGCCGGCGATCGGCATCGCCATCGGCTTCAACATCTTCGCCTATGTGCTCTTCTACTTCACCATGGGCAATCCGTGGATGGCGATCGTCAACGTACTCTTTATCGGTGGCGGGTTTGCGGTGGTGCCCGGCGTGCAGACGCGGCTGATGGACGTCGCGGGCGAGGCGCAGACATTGGCGGCCGCCCTCAGCCACTCGGCCTTCAATTTCGCCAATGCGCTTGGCGCCTGGCTTGGCGGCGTCTCGATCGCCGCCGGTTACGGCTGGACGTCCACGGGCCTCGTTGGCGCGGTCCTCGGTGTAGCCGGCTTCGGCATCTTCCTCGCCTCCGTCTTCGTCGACCGTGCCCAGCCTGAGCGTCTGCGCGCGAACCCTGCGGCGGAATGACGCCAGGGTGGAAAGAAAGCCGCGGGAACTTGGACCCCATTAAATTTTCTGTCATGTCCCGCCGCTAGCGTCGGTTATCGCCCTGAAACTACCGTAAAGCAGGGGCAAAGGGCCGCGCTTGGCGCCTGAGAGGCTGGCAAGGCCTCGGGTTTGTTGTAAGCTCGTCGAAAGACGGAGGATCATTGGTGCAATTGGGCAATCGCGAACGAGAAAACTTTGCCGTGGAGCCGCGGCTCCTCGGACAGACCGCGATTTCGCGCCATGCCCTCGTCGGTCCCATGACGGCCGCGCGCTGGATGCTGGTCTTCGTTCTCCTGGCCGGTGTCTATTTCTTCCACGGTTTCGTCGTGCCGGTCCTGGCTGCCGTCGTCATCGGTTTTGCCAGCTGGCCGATCTACCGCCGGCTGCTCGCCGCGGTGAACGGCAACCGGACGCTGGCAGCAACGATCGCCCTCGTCAGCGTTGTTTCCTTCATCGTCGTGCCGATTTCGATCGCGGCCGTCTACGCCGTGGACGAGGTGCGCGACTGGGTGGTCTGGGCCGTCGAGACCAATGCCAACGGCGCCGTCGTGCCCGCATGGCTGTCGGGCATTCCGGTTGCCGGCGTCTGGCTCGGTGAGCAATGGGTCAAGCATGTCGGCCATCCGGGCGCGCTCGGCGAACTCGTCCAGCTCGTCAGCGGTTCCAACATCGGCAACATCTATCGCGGCGTGCTCGTCGTCGGGGCTTCGACCTTCCACGCCTTCCTGACGCTTCTCTTCATGCTGATCACGCTGTTCTTCGTCTACCGCGACGGGCAGTCCTTCTCCGGGCAGCTCGATCGCCTCGGCGAGCGCATCTTCCCGATGCGTTGGGAGCGGCTCTCGCGCGTCGTGCCCATGACGATCAGCTCGACGGTCACCGGCATGGGCATCATCGCCATCGGCGAGGGTATCGTGCTCGGCGTTGCCTACTGGCTCGCCGGCGTGCCGTCGCCGGTCACGCTCGGCATCATTACCGGCCTGATGGCGCTTATCCCCGGTGGAGCACCGCTCTGCTTCACGCTGGTCTCGGTCTATCTCGTTGCCAGCGGCTCGCCGGTTCACGGCATCGCGCTGTTTGCCTGGGGCACGACCGAGCTCTTCATCGTCGACAAGACCCTGCGCCCGCGCCTCGTCGGCGGGCCGATCAAGCTGCCCTTCCTGCCGACCTTCTTCGGTCTCGTCGGCGGTGTGAAGACTATGGGTTTCCTCGGCCTTTTCGTCGGTCCAGTGCTGATGGCGCTGCTCGTCGCCATCTGGCGCGAATGGATGCGCGAAGTCACCGCCCCGACCGAGACGACGGTCAACCACATCATCAAGGGCTGAGCGGCTTCGGCCACAGCTTGACGGCCGCCCAGACGTGGCGGGGCTCGATCACTTCGTTGTTTCTCTGAAACAGGAAGATGATCTCGCGTGCGTGCGCAGTCGCCGGGGGGAAGCGGGCTCGGCCCGCTTCGCTGGAGACCTCTGAGCCGGTCCTTATCTTTTCCTTACACCCCCGTCAGACCATCCCAATCGATAATTGACCCGCCAAGGATGCAAAATCCGGACCTCAACAGTCCGGAGAATTTGCATGTCCGATGTTCTTTTCCTTGCCGCCGGCATGAGCGGCTTTGTCGCGTTTGCGCTCTATGCGCGCGCGCTGAGCCGTCTTTAGGGGAGGGCGCCATGTTCGAAGCCTTGATCGGTCTCGCAGTCGCCGTCGCCCTTGCGGCCTATCTCGTCGTCACCCTCGTTCGCCCCGAACGGTTCTGACGCTCTAGCCAACCAGAAGCGGTCACAGTGAGTTTGGGCCCACGCGGCCCAAAGTCGTTGTGATCCAGCGGAGAAATCCTCATGTCTATCATCGGGTGGCTGCAGATCAGCCTCCTCTTCATCGCCGTCCTGATCGTCATCAAGCCGCTGGGGCTCTACATGGCGCGGGTCTTCTCCGGTGAACGCAACATCTTTTCGCCCGTCCTCGCTCCAGTCGAGAACGGCCTCTATCTCGCAGCTGGCGTCGATCCGAAAAAGGAACAGGGCTGGCTCGCCTACACAATGTCGATGCTCGCCTTCAGTCTCGCCGGCTTCGCCTCGCTTTACGCGATCCTCCGGCTGCAGGCCTACCTGCCGATGAACCCTCAAGGGTTTGCCGGCATGCCGTCGGACCTCGCCTTCAACACGGCGGTCAGCTTTGTCACCAATACCAACTGGCAGAACTACGGCGGCGAAACGACACTCAGCCATTTCAGCCAGATGGCCGGCCTCACGGTGCACAACTTCGTCTCGGCTGCGACCGGCATTGCCATCGCTCTCGCCGTGACCCGCGCCTTCGCGCGCTCGAACGCATCGACCCTCGGAAACTTCTGGGTCGACCTGACCCGTGCCACACTCTATGTGCTCTTGCCGATCGCTGTCGTCATGGCGCTCGCCATGGTCTGGACCGGCCTGCCGCAGACCTTTAACGCCGACCTCACCGCAACCACGCTCGAGGGCGCCAAGCAGACGATTTCGCTCGGCCCGGTCGCAAGCCAGGAGGCGATCAAGCAGCTCGGCACCAATGGCGGCGGTTTCTTCAACGTCAATGCCGCCCATCCGTTCGAAAATCCGACGGCGTTTTCCAACTACCTCAACATCTTCGCCATGCTGTCGATCTCGGCGGCGCTGGTCTACACCTTCGGTCAGATGGTCGGGAACCGCCGCCAGGGCTGGGCCTTCATTGCCGTTACCGCCATCCTGCTCATTGCCGGCGTCGCGGTCATCTACTGGGCGGAAGCGCAGGGCAATTCGATCCTGACAGCATTTGGTCTCGATGCTGCCCAGGGCAACATGGAGGGCAAGGAAGTCCGCTTCGGCCAGGCGATGACCGCACTTTATGCGGCGGTTACGACCGGCCTCTCCGACGGTGGCGTCAATGGCATGCACGGCTCGCTCACAGGCCTTGGCGGTCTCGTGCCGATGTTCCTGATGCAGCTCGGCGAAGTTCTGCCCGGCGGCGTCGGCTCCGGACTTTATGGCATGGTGGTCTTTGCGATCCTCGCCGTCTTCGTTGCCGGCCTGATGGTCGGCCGCACGCCGGAGCTGCTCGGCAAGAAGATCGAAAGCCGCGAGATGAAATACGCGATGTTCGCGGTGCTCATCCTGCCGGTGACGATCCTCGGCTTCACCGCGGTCTCGGCCATGTTGCCTTTCGCCGTCGCAAGCGTCGGTACTGCCGGTCCGCACGGTCTGTCGGAAATCCTCTATGCCTTCACGTCTGCCGCCGGCAACAACGGCTCGGCCTTCGGCGGCCTCACCGGCAACACGCCCTGGTACAACACCACGCTCGGTCTCGCGATGCTGCTCGGCCGCTTCGCCTATGCCATTCCAGTCATGGCGATCGCCGGCTCGATTGCCGTGAAGACCCGCGTTCCGGCCTCCAAGGGTACCTTCCCGACCGACACGCCGCTCTTCGTCGGCCTGCTCGTCGGCATCATCCTCATTCTCGGCGGGCTGCAGTTCTTCCCGGCACTCGCTCTCGGTCCCATCGTCGAGCATTTCTCGATGCTTGCCGGTCAGACCTTCTAAAGGAATTCGACACATGTCTTCCAAACCAGTCGCTCCCAGTCTTCTGGACCCGGCCATCCTCCTGCCGGCTATCAAGGGGGCGTTCGTCAAACTCGACCCGCGCCAGCTCGTGCGCAATCCGGTGATCTTCGTCACCGAAGTGGTTGCCGCCGTGGTCACGATGTTTTTCATCCGTGACATCACGACCGGTACCGGCAGCCCGCTTTTTTCCGGGCAGATCGCCGCCTGGCTGTGGTTCACGGTGCTCTTTGCCACCTTCGCCGAGGCCGTTGCCGAAGGCCGCGGCAAGGCGCAGGCCGACAGCCTGCGCCGCACCAAGTCCGAGCTGACCGCCCGCAAGCTTGTCTCTGCCGAAGGCCGCGAAACCCAGACGATCCCCGCAACCTCGCTGAAGGTGGGCGACATCGTGCTGGTCGAAGCCGGCGAACTGATCCCCGGCGACGGTGAAGTCGTCGAGGGTGTTGCATCGGTCAATGAAAGTGCCATCACCGGTGAATCCGCACCTGTCATTCGCGAATCCGGCGGCGACCGTTCGGCCGTCACCGGCGGCACGCAGGTGCTCTCCGACTGGATCAAGGTCCGGATCGCGGTTGCGCCCGGCAACACCTTCGTCGACCGTATGATTGCGTTGATCGAAGGCGCCCAGCGCCAGAAGACCCCGAACGAGATCGCACTCTCGATCCTGCTTTCGGGCCTGACGCTGATCTTCCTCGTGGCCGTTGTCACGCTCTGGGGCCTTGCCGGCTATTCCGGCACCGTGCTCTCGGTCACAGTGCTTGCCGCCCTGCTCGTCACGCTCATCCCGACCACCATCGGTGGCCTGCTTTCGGCGATCGGCATCGCCGGCATGGACCGACTGGTGCGCTTCAACGTGATTGCCACCTCCGGCCGCGCCGTCGAAGCGGCCGGCGACGTCGATACGCTGCTGCTCGACAAGACGGGCACGATCACCTTCGGCAACCGTATGGCCGCCGATTTCATGCCGGTTCCGGGTGTGACGGAGGCGGAACTCGCCGACGCGGCACTGCTCGCAAGCCTTGCTGATGAAACGCCGGAGGGCCGCTCGATCGCAGCACTTGCGACCGGTGAATTCGGCCGCCAAACACCTGAGGTTTCGTTGCCGGCAACCGGCAAGGGCGAGGTCGTGGCGCTTGCTGTCGGCGGTGGCGCAAGCTCCGTTGGCGCCACCCGCATCGACGCGGTCATCCCGTTTGCCGCCGAGACACGGCTTTCGGGCGTCGACTTCGGTGGCCGCCGGCTGCGCAAGGGCGCGGTCGACTCGATCCTGAAGTTCACCGGCATCCGCGACGAAAACGTGCCAAACGAGTTCCGCCGCGCCGTCGATCAGGTGGCGCGCACCGGCGGTACGCCGCTCGCCGTCGCTGACGGTCCGCGCCTGCTCGGCGTCATCCATCTGAAGGACGTGGTGAAGCCCGGCATCAAGGAGCGCTTTGCCGCCCTTCGCGCCATGGGCATCCGCACCGTCATGGTCACCGGCGACAACCCGGTGACGGCGGCGGCGATCGCGTCCGAAGCCGGCGTCGACGATTTCCTCGCCGAAGCAACGCCGGAGGACAAGCTTGCCTATATCCGTCGGGAGCAGCAGGGCGGCCGCCTGATCGCCATGTGCGGCGACGGCACCAATGACGCCCCGGCGCTCGCCCAGGCCGATGTCGGCGTCGCCATGCAGACCGGCACGCAGGCCGCCCGCGAGGCCGCCAACATGGTGGATCTCGATTCCAGCCCGACGAAGCTCATCGAGATCGTCGAGATCGGCAAGCAGCTGCTGATGACGCGCGGCTCGCTGACGACCTTTTCTATCGCAAACGACGTGGCCAAGTACTTCGCCATCATCCCGGCTTTGTTCATCACCACCTATCCGGCGCTTGCAGCCCTCAACGTCATGGGTCTTGCCTCGCCGCAATCGGCGATCCTGTCGGCGGTCATCTTCAACGCATTGATCATCGTTGCGCTGATCCCGCTGGCGCTGAAAGGCGTCAAGTACCGGCCGGTCGGTGCCGCAGCACTGCTGCGCCGCAACCTCTTCGTCTACGGCCTCGGCGGCATTCTCCTGCCTTTCGCAGGCATCAAGCTCGTCGACCTTGCCGTCAACGCACTCAATCTGGTGTAACCATGCTGAACCAAATTCGTCCCGCCATCGTGATGATCGTGCTCCTCACCGCCATCACCGGGCTTGCCTACCCCTTCGCCATCACCGGCATGTCGCAGGTGCTGATGCCGGCGCAGGCAAACGGCAGCCTCATCGAGAAGGACGGCACCCTGATCGGTTCCGAACTGATCGGCCAGAACTTCACCGCCGACAAGTACTTCTGGCCGCGTCCGTCCGCGACCGGGCCTGAGGCCTACAATGCCGGCGCATCGAGCGGCTCCAACCTCGGCACGACATCGGTCAAGCTTAGGGATCGTGTCGCAGCCGACGTCGAGCTCCTGAAGGCGGCCGGCGTCACGGGGGAAATCCCGGCCGATGCGGCAACGACGTCTGGCTCCGGCCTCGATCCGCATATCACGCCGGCCTTTGCCGAAGCCCAGGTCGCACGCGTCGCCAAGGCGCGCGGCTTGAGCGAGGCAGATGTCACGGCTTTGGTCGCCAGGGCGACCGAAGGTCGGCTGCTTGGGGTCGTAGGCGAGCCGCGTGTCAATGTGCTAGAACTGAACCTGGCCCTGGATGCGCCCCGCACCTAAAGATCAAGGCCCGAGACCACACGCCCGAGACAATGCATGCCCGACAGTGATCGCGACACCAAAAGTCGCCCAGACCCAGACGCGCTACTGGCCCTTGCTGCGCAGGACCGTCGAGGAAAGCTGACCGTTTTCCTCGGCGCCGCCCCCGGCGTCGGCAAGACCTATGCGATGCTGACCCGGGCCCGTCGTCTGAAGCAGGACGGTGTCGATATCGTCGTCGGACTGGTTGAAACTCACGGGCGCAGCGAAACTGCAGCCCTTCTTGAAGGCCTCGAAATTCTGCCGCGCCGCGATGTCAACCATCGCGGCCGTGTGCTTTCCGAGTTCGATCTGGATGCCGCCCTTCGCCGCCGCCCCAAGATCATCGTCGTCGACGAACTTGCGCACAGCAACCCTGCCGAAAGCCGGCACCCGAAGCGCTACCAGGATATCGAGGAGCTGATCGCCGCCGGGATCGACGTCTGGACGGCGCTCAACATCCAGCACCTCGAAAGCCTCTCTGATATCGTTGCCCAGATCGCCGGCGTTCCGGTGCGCGAGCGGGTGCCGGACACGGTGCTGAAGCGCGCCGACGAGGTGCTGCTCGTCGACCTGCCTCCGGCCGAGCTGATCGAGCGGCTGAAGGAGGGCAAGGTTTACCTGCCCGACAGCGCCAAACGCGCCACCGACCGCTTCTTCCGGCTCGGCAACCTGACGGCGTTGCGCGAGCTTGCGCTTCGCCGCACCGCCGACCGGGTCGACGACCAGATGGTCGACTACCTCAAGCAGAATGCCATCGAAGGCGTCTGGGCAAGCGGCGAGCGGTTGCTCGTGTGCATCGGCCCCGATCCGCTCTCCGAAAAGGTCGTGCGCACGGCAAGCCGGCTAGCCGAGGGATTGAACGCCCCCTGGACCGTCGTCTTCATCGAACGCGCCGACCGCGAGAGCGGCGATGGTGAGGATGTGCGCCGGCTCGACGAGACGTTCCGTCTTGCCGAGCAGCTGGGCGCCGAAACGCGCCGTATAGTCGGCAACGACTTCGTCGAGGAGATCTTGAAGCTTGCCCGTCGCGAGCACGTGACGCAGATCGTCATCGGTGCGCGCCGGCAGCCGCTCCCGATGCGGCTGTTTCGTCAGTCGCTTCCCGACGCTTTGGCCGAGCGCGTGTCGGGGGTCGGTATCCATCTCGTCACCGATCGCGAGCCGGTGCCCGCCAAGCGGAAATCCGTGGTCAAGAGGAAGCTGCCACCGGGAAGCGCGCGCGCAGTCGCGATCGCAGCAGGATCGGTGACCGTGTCGAGCGCAGTCGGGCTGCTGCTCGGCCATTTCATCGTCCTGCCAAATATCTCGCTGCTCTATCTGCTCGCGGTGCTGGCGTCGGCCACTTATGCGGGGCACATCTCGGCGATCGCGGCTGCGCTGTTTTCGGTGCTCGCCTACAACTTCTTCTTCATCAAGCCGACCGGCACCTTCACCATCGCTGAGCCGCACGAAGTCTTTGCGCTCGTCATCTTCCTGGTCGCCGCGGCGCTTGCCGGGAGCCTGGCGTCGCGGGTGCGCGAACAGGCAAAGACGGCGCGCCAGCGCGCGGCGGCAACGCAAGCACTCTACGATTTCTCGCGCAAGCTCTCCGGAACCGCCAAGGCCGACGATGTTCTGTGGGCGGCGGTCACGCAGATGCAGTCAACCTTGAAGCGCAGCTCGGCGCTGCTCCTGCCGGAGGAGGGGGACCTGCAGCTGAAGGCGGCCTGGCCGCCGGACACCGAACTCGACGTTACCGACGTCATGGCGGCACGCTGGGCGATGGACAAGCGAGAGCCGGCCGGTAACGGCACCGGCACCTTGCCGAACAGCCCGTTCCATTTTCGCCCGTTGACGAGCCCGCACGGCGTCGTCGGCGTCTGCGGCTTTGTCCAGGCGGACAAGCCGCTCGAGATCAACGAGGAGCGGGCGCTGTCGGCAATCCTCGACCAGACGGCGATTGCCGTCGACCGGGCGCGTCTGTCGCGCGAAAGCCTCGACCAGGCGGCAAAGCTTGAAGGCGAGCGTTTTCGCGCAGCCCTCCTGTCGTCGATCTCGCATGACCTGAGGACCCCGCTTGCGACCATCACCGGCGCCGTCACCAGCCTGCGTCAACTCGGCGACCGCATGCCGCCGGAAAGCCGCGACGACCTCCTGAAATCGATCGAGGAGGAAGGCGGACGCCTGACGCGTTTCGTCGCCAACCTGCTCGACATGACCCGCATCGAGGCGGGCACCGTCAACGCCAAGCGCGACTGGGTGGATGTCGCCGACGCCGTGCGTGCGTCGGTCGATCGTGCGCGCAAGTATTTCCCCGAGCGCGAGATCGAAACCAGCATCGCGCCGGATCTGCCGTTGATGCGCGGCGACAGCGTGCTTCTGGGCCAGGTGCTTTTCAACCTGCTCGACAACGCCAACAAATATGGTGGCGACGAGCCGATCAGCATCTATGCGCGCTGCGACGGCAACGACCTCGTGCTCTCGGTGACCGACCTCGGCAAGGGGATCCCGCCGAAGGATCTCGAGCAGGTCTTCGAGAAATTCTTCCGCCGCGGCAAGGCGGATGGCCGCACGCCGGGGACGGGTCTCGGGCTTTCGATCGCCAAGGGCTTCGTCGAAGCCATGGGTGGACAGATCAAGGCGGAAAGCCCGGCGCTTAGGCGCCGCGGCACGCGTGTTTCCATGCGTTTTCCCGCCGCCAAAGCTGAAATATCCGAAAAGGACCGTGCATGAGCGTGGAGCGCATCCTCGTTGTCGACGACGAACCCCAGATCCAGCGTTTCCTCAAGCCTGCGCTAAGCGCTGCCGGCTATGACGTGCTGGAAGCGATGACCGGCGCTGAGGCATTGAAGGCGGCTGCAACGACGGCGCCGGATCTCGTCATCCTCGATCTCGGACTGCCGGATATGGACGGCAAGGAAGTCATCGCCAACCTGCGTGGCTGGTCGCAGGTGCCGATCATCATCCTGTCGGCGCGCGATCGGGAAAGTGAAAAGATCGCCGCCCTCGATCTCGGCGCGGACGACTACATCGAAAAACCCTTCGGCATCGGCGAACTCACCGCCCGCATCCGCACGGCCCTTCGCCACCGCGTCCAGATGGACGGTGGTCAGACGCAACTTTCGGCCGACGGCGTGGCGATCGACACGATCAGGCGCGTGGTGACGAAGGATGGTGAGCCGGTGCGATTGACGCCGAAGGAGTACGACCTCCTGGTCATGCTGGCGCACCACGCTGGCCGAGTGGTGACCCACAAGACCCTGCTCACCTCCGTCTGGGGCGTCGCGCACGGCGAAGACCTGCATTACCTGCGCGTCTTCATCGGGCAGTTGCGCGGCAAGATCGAGCGCGACCCGGCCGATCCGAAGATCATCCGCACGGAGCCGGGCGTCGGCTACCGCTTCGTCGGCGACGACGATTGAGCCGCCGATCGGCATCGGCGGCTGTCTGTCACTTGATCTTGACGGGCGTTGGCATGTCCGTCGCCAACGTGTCGCCGACGACGACCTTCTTCTTTTTCGCGGGCTGCGGGTTTTCGAGGATCGACACGGGCGCCGAAACGGTAACAGCCGCCACGTTGCCTACGTTTCGTGCCGTGCCGGCGACCACCGCCGCGATGCCGGTTCCGACCGAAATGTCGGAATCGGTCAGCGTCTGGCCGGTCGCGAGCCGCGTGCCGATGAGCTGGACGATCTCGGGGCTTTCCGCGAACTTTCCGTGGTGCAGACCGTCCTCGGACTTCACCTTTGTCAGGTCGATGGCGGTGATGCCGGCCTTTTCCAGCTGGCTGCGGTAGGGCTCTGCCGACGGGTCGATGGCGCCGAGGCGCGAGACGTCGCCCGAGATGAAGCTCGAAAGCGCCAATGCACGGTCGTCCTGCGAAACGAAGATCGTGAACTTCGGCCGTTTCTTGCCCATCTCGACGAACTGCTTGGCAAAGACGTCGAGGTCGATGTCGGGTGAGGCGAGGATGACGTTTTCGATCTTCGACGGCACGTTGCCGTCGCGAATGCCCATTTGCCTGAGCGACTCCATCGTCAGCCAGGTGCCCATGGAATGGGCGAGAATGGTGATGCTCTTGACCTTCGGCGCATCGGAGAGCTTTTTCAGAATGTCTTCAAGCGCCGTGCGCGAATAATTCGTGCTTTCCTTGTCGTAGTTGTAGTCGAACACGTTGGCGCGCGACGGCCAGGTAAAGAGGACCGGCGTTGCCTGGACGTCCGAGTCATGGACGATCTGCGCAAGCCTGTACACCGAGTCCTCGTAGCGGTTGTTGAAGCCATGCACGAAGACGAAGGCATTGCCGCCGACATCGTGCTGCACGAACCAGGATTTGGCCTCATCGAGCGTCCTGAGTTCACGCACGCGCGTGACGGCGAATTCCTTGGCCGGATCCGGCGGCAGCTTCTTCGGCCATTGCACCGTGCCCGATTTGCGCACCGTCTCTGGCGGGATCGAGACCGCGACGTCGGTGAGGAAGGTGTTTGCATCGCGTTCGCCGGAAAACAGCGTTGCCGGATCCCCCGAGGGTTCACGTGTGGTCGCGACAAGCATGTCGACCGTGGAGGCGCCCGGGACCGGAGCGCTGAGCGCGACAGGCGCCATCACCCCCTTTGCATGGCCGCCGCAACCGGCGAGCACTGTCAGAAGTGCGATCATGCAAACTGTCATATTTCCACGTCTTGCAGTGCTGCACGCGGACGTACGCAAACTCCACTCAAGCATTGACTGTCCCCGGAATACCCAACCCCATGCCCCATCACACAGCGCTTTCGCGAAGGGAAGATGACAACACTCGGAGCTAATATGCAAGCGGGCAGAGGTTGAAGGTTCGCGACCAGGTTGCTGAGAGGGAGGGATGTCGCGTTCGATGTGTATCGAAACGCGACATTCGGTTTTGCCTTGAGCAGAATGCCGGGAGCATCTTTTGTGCGTTCGGATGAATGCCCGGCGCTCTAGTCTGCGTTGGTAGCCAGGGCGGCAAGGATCGCGTGAACGGCCTTGATGCGCTCTGGGTTGGGGAAGTTCCGGTTTGCCAGCATCACGACGCCAATCTTCTTTTCCGGCACGAAGGCGACGTAGCCGCCGAACCCGTTGGTTGAGCCGGTCTTGTTGTAGAGCGTTGCGTCATCCGGACGTTTCGGCGGGTTGTGAGCGGTGACGGAGTGGGTATCTAGTGCCATTGTGCGTGAGTTTCCGTCCAGTAGCCTCTCTAACGAGACCGGATAGGGATACTGCTCCCATCCAAGACCCTGGACCATCTTTCGCGTGTCAAAGTAGCCGACATGCGTCCCCTCGATGGCACGCCGAACGGTAGTGTCAAACCGCGTTGGATCGATATTGGCCTCGACGAAGCGTATCATGTCGGCCGCCGATGACTTTACCCCATAGGCTTCCGCATCGAACATGCCGGGATTGACGCGGATCGGCTTGTCCGCCTTGCCGTAGCCCCAGGCGTAGCTGCTCATCGCGCTCTTGGGAACGGTGACATAGCTCTGCTTCAGGCCGAGCTTTGGGAACAGCTCGGTTTCGAGAACCTTGCCGAAGTCGCCGCCCATCGCCAGCGCCGCGACGTGGCCGAATAGACCAATGCTCGGGTTGGAATAGCGACGCTTCTTTCCGGGGGCGGCTTCGGGCTTGAAGGTGGTGAAATAGGCAGCCATGTCGGCGTCACTCTTGACGGCATCTGGAAACTGCAGTGGCAGCCCGCCGGCCGTATAGGTGGCGAGATTGAGAAGCGTCGCCTTGTCAATCGCCGAGCCCTTAAGAGCGGGCATGTATTTGCTCGGATGGTCGTCGAAGGAGAGCTTGCCGGTGACCTGCGCATAGACCCCCAGTGTCGAGGCGAAGGTCTTGCTGATCGAGCCCAGTTCGAACAGCGTGTCCTCGGTGACCGGCGCTTTCGTTTCCCGGGAGCCGACGCCGTAATTCATGAAGTAGTGCCGACCGTTGACGGTGACGGCGATTGCCATGCCCGGCACCTTGTGCTCGCGCATGATCGGGCGGACCGCCTTGTCGGCCGCAGCACTTATGCGCGCCTTCTCCTCGTTTGCGGCAAACGCGGTTGCTGCAGACGATACGAGGATTGTAGTAGCAAGGCCTAATCTGATTGACGTCATTCTATGCATTCGATGTGTTCTTTCTCGATCTGTACATCAGGTGCACGCCCACAAGTCGGGGAGAGGCGCACGGGCGATCAACAGGACGAGGCAGACCTAGGTTGCCGGGTGCCTTGGCGCAAACGACGATATTTCGCGGGAGCCCCAAAAAAAACTAAGGCGTGGCGGAGGCGAACCACATCGCCCCACGATCGAGTCTCACCCAACGAAGACGATCGACGGGAACCGATTTCCAAGTGGAACGTTGTCATTACTGTCTCTCAGGGGTAGTATTCGGCCGCGGTCCAGATACCCTTTCTATCCGGATGCCCGATTAGTCCTTGAGCGAACTCAGCTCGATCAGAACAGTCTCTCCGCATTGGAGAGCCATACTCCGAAGCTTATTTACATTTGACGCCACTCAATGGCGCCTCCGCCGATCTCTATTGCAATCAGACGGCCATATTGGAGGATAAAATGAGCAAGCAGACCATAACTCTCATTCTTGCCGGCGCCCTGGCCTTGTCCGGGTGCCAATCCGCCTACGTGTCCAAGTCGGGCCCGACCGGCAACGAATTCGGCTGCATCGCCGGAACCGTTGGCGGCGCGATCGTCGGCGGCCTGATCGGCTCGACCATCGGTTCGGGAACCGGTCAACTCTGGGCCGTTGGCGGCGGTGCGACGCTTGGCGCGGCAGCCGGTAACGCGCTGACCTGCCGCTACTATTGATCGTGGAAGGTGCGGGATGAGAAAAATCGTTCTTTTGAGCTTGGCTATTTTCTGCCAGGTCGCGCCGGCGGTTGCGCAGCAACAGGCGTCGACCATGAACCAGGGGCAGATGAGTGCGCTCGACAGCAACAAGGACGGGGCGGTCGACCGGTCCGAATACGAAACCTTCATGACGGCCGCCTTTGCCAACCTGGACAAGAACAAGGACGGTAGCCTCAGTCCCGACGAGACCAAGCAGGCGCTGAATGCTGAACAGTTTGCCGCCACCGACACCAACAGTGACGGCAAGGTCAGCCAGAAAGAGTTCCTCGATCGCGTCATGGCCGACTTCAAGACCGCCGATCGCAGCGGCGACGGTGCCTTGAAGTAACTGCTGAGGGGTCTGAGGTCAGGCGGATCCAGCGGCCGGCAGCGATGCCGACCGCGTTTTCGCGATTGCCGCCCCAGCGGTTGACGGACCGCGCCAGACGGGGGGGTGCAACAACCTGTTCTCCTGCAGGGTCATAGTTCAGTATCCGCGACTTTATATTCCCAAAACCGGCAGAATAAGATCAATCTGGCGATTGCCTTGCCGAAATACGGTAGAATTCGGCAAGGATTTGCAAACGCTGATGCTGCGAGCACTCCTGCGTTCGTGCGATTTTCGATTGCATTTGTTTCTGCTTATGCAAACTGTAGCAACGCTGCAGATCAGAGGAGTGACTATGTTCCATCGACCTCGTTCCTTGTGCGCGCCCACATTGGCGCTGCTTGCCTTGCTCAGCGGTTCATTCGCGACGACAGCCGTCGTCGCCCAGGAGCAGGCGACCGCTGAGGCGCCTGCCGATGAAGCGCCCCAGCCGCTCAGTGAAGACGAACTCGAGGTGCTCGTTGCTCGCATCGCGCTTTACCCCGACGAACTCGTGGCGCTGGTGACGTCCGCGTCGCTTTATCCGCTGCAGGTCGTCGAGGCGCAGCGTTTCCTTGAAGATTCGAAGACGAAAAAGGACCTGAAGCCGAAGGACAGCTGGGACGGCAGCATCGTTTCGCTGTTGAACTATCCAGAGATCGTCAAGATGATGAGCGACGATCTCGACTGGACGCAGGCTCTGGGCGACGCGCTCGAGTACCAGCAGAAGGATGTTCTGGTCGCTATCCAGCAACTGCGCGACAAGGCCGTTGCCGACGGCGTGATCAAGTCGGACGACAAGGTGGTCGTCAAACAGGAGAACGACAATGTCGTGATCCAGGCGGCGAACCCGGAAAAGATCTACGTTCCGCAATACGAACCGCAGATGCTTTACGATCCGGGCTACCAGCCGGCGCCGATCGCCTATTATCCCGAGCCCTATCCGAGTTACTACTATCCGACGGCGACGTTCTTTGCCGGTGTCGTCACCGGTGCGGCCTTTGCCGCCGTCGTCGACTGGGACGATTGGGGCGTCTGGGGCGGCCGCTGGAACGGCAACGACATCGACATCGATTGCAACAATTGCTTCAACAACATCAACGGCAAGGTGAAGTTCAACGATATCGACTGGAAGAATGTCGACCGCAGCAAAATCAGCTTCGACAAGAACCAGTTCAACAAGATCGACCGCACCTCGATGGAGCGGGACTTCAAGTCGGTCAAGGGCAACAACATCTCCAACCGGGCGAAAGCCGTGCGCACCGATCAGATTGGTTCGGTGTCGAACAGGGCTTCAAACCGGATCTCGGTAGACGATGTGCGCAAGAGCAAGGTGGATGCGCGCCAGCGGGAAAACATCGGACGAGGCAACGCGAACCTTGGCGACCGCAAGCCTGGCAACCAGATCAAGCAGAGACCTGCGGGCGACAAGATCGGCAACGCCAGGCCCTCAGGCGATCGCCAGATCGCCAAGCCGAAGCCGGGCGGCAAGATCGAGCGTGGCGGCGGCGGCAAGCCGTCGGCTCTTGGCCAGGTGCAGAGCGGCCGGGTGACCAAGGTCCAATCGGACCGCGGCCGGCAGGCGCTCGGCGGCGGCCATCGTGGCGGTGGCCAGCCGCACCGCGAGATCCATCGCGGTGGCGGCGGCGGACGGCATCGATAGAGCAAAGGAGGAGAATGAAAATGATCAAGATCGTACGCAATCTGCTCCTGTCCTCGGTCGCCGCGGCCTTCGTTGCCGGAGGTTCGTCCGCACCCGTCTCGGCGCAAGAGCCGACTACGCCGCTTTCCGACTACGCAGCCCCGACGGATCCGCCCGTGTTCGACACGCCCGAACAGGCCATCGACGCGTTCAAGGCGGCCGTTGGCTCCGGCGATTTCGACAAGCTCGCCAATCTCGTGGGTCTCGATGCCGCCAAGGCCAAGGCGAGCGACGGCGTCATGGATGCCTACGCCGACATCCAGGCGGGTGTGAAGAAGAAGGTGGTGGTCGAGGACGTCGAGAACCGCAAGGTGCTCGAGATCGGCGACGTGCTCTGGCCCTTCCCGTTCCCGATCGCCAAGGGCGACGACGGCAAGTGGGCCTTCGACACCTATACCGGGCTTGAAGAGATCGCCAATCGCCTGGTGGGGCGCAACGAGCTCGACACCATCGCAACCGTCCGTGCCTATGTCGAAGCACAGGAGGAGTATGCGCTTGAGGATCACGACGGCGACGGCGTTCTCGAATACGCGCAAAAGCTGATCAGCAGCGAGGGCAAGACCGACGGGCTTTACTGGCCCGCTGCCGACGGCCAGTCGCCAAGTCCTGCCGGCGAGGCGCTTGCCGACGGCGCGGTGCTCGCCAGGGCCCAGGCTGGCAAGGGCTATTTCGGCTATCGCTACCGTGTGCTGACGAGCCAGGGCGACAACATCGCCGGCGGCAAGTTCGACTACATCATCAACGGCAACATGATCGCCGGCTTCGCGCTCGTCGCCTGGCCGGTGCGGTACGGTGCGACGGGCGTTCACACCTTCGTCGTCAACCGCAACGGCACGGTCTACCAGGCCGATCTCGGCGACAAGACCGAGAGCGTCGCTCAAGGCATCCGCCAGTTCAACCCGAACGACAATTGGCAGGTCGTGGAGGACTGAGGTTCATGAGCGCCGCGGACCCGGACAAGACGCCTGGCAGTGACACGGCCGATGCCTCTCCGGCCGCCCGGCAAGGCAAGATCGCCGAATATCTTGCGTCCCACGGTGGTCCGTTCTTCGAACTGCAGGCCCGGCTGAAGCTGTTGCGCGCCAATGCGCTACAGTCGGGCAAGCGGGCCTTGCTCTTCGTTGCCCTTGCCTGGGGCATTCCTTTCCTGCTCGGTTTGCCAGGCAGCTTGTCGCTTGATCACAGCCAGGGTGCGTATCTGACGGATCCGGGCGTGTGGGCAAAGTTCTTCATCGCGATTGCCGCCTTCGTGCTGGCGGAACAGCAGGTCGAGCGCGGTCTGCGCATCAAGCTCGGACAGTTTGCACGCGCGCCGCTGATCGCGCCGACGTCGATGCCGGCGGCGGCGAGCGCCATTTCAGCGGCGCTGAAACAGCGTGACTCGCGCTTGGCCGAACTGGTCTGCCTCGCGTTCGCCGCACTTGCCGCGCTGCTTTCGTTCCTCAACTTTCACACGACCGAGGCGTCGTTCTGGGCCGTTCAACATACGGCCGAGGGCAACCACATCACCGCCGCCGGCTGGTGGTCGATTTGCGTCAGCCTGCCGTTCTTCGTCTTCCTGTTCCTGCGCGGTGTCTGGCGGCACGTCGTCTGGGCGCAACTCCTGCGAAAGATTGCCCAGCTGGAACTTCGTCTCGTCGCAGCCCATCCCGATGGCAAGGGCGGGCTCGGCTTCCTGTCGCAATATCCGAACGCCTACATGTTCTTCGTCTTCGGCATGAGCGCTGCGATCGCCGCCGCCGTCATGAAGCATCTGCTGCAGGAAACGCTGTCGATGACGACCTTCAGCATGATCATGAGCGGGTGGCTGGCCATCGTCATCGCCTTCTTCGCCTATCCCTTGTTGGCCTTCTCGAAGCCGCTCGCAAAACTGAAGGAAAGCGGGCTCTTGATGTTCGGCGTACAGGCGACGCGCTTCCAACGTGCCGCCGAACGCAAGGTGCTCGGCCGCAATGTCGCCGCCGATGCCGGCCCGGAGCCGGACGAGGAGATCGCTGACCCCGGCAAGCTGTTCGATGCGACCAAGAAACTCTCGACCATGCTCATCAGCCGCGATGCCGTCATCCCGGTCGCCGCAGCGGCCCTCATTCCCTTCGCTGTCGCCGGCGCGACGAGACTGCCCTACAAGGAAGTGTTTTCGGTGCTGAAGAAGCTGTTGCTGCTGTGAGAGCAGGTTCGCAGAGTATCCGTTATCATGCTCAAACCTGCCGCTGGATTAGTGGTGATCGCTATGCAGCCTACTCGGAGTCGCTGATATCGCCGTTTCAGCTTGTCGGTTCGAGGTCGAAAGTCGAAACGCTTAAATACTGTTCTCTTTTGAGCTGCGTCGAAAACTTCGAGGCACCTTTCACATTGTGCAAAGCGCTTAGGTTGAGCGCGATAAAGTTGTGATTATCTTAAATTGAGCATTTCTTGATTGTGGCTCGTCAGCTACTTTTGCCTTGATAATCAAGGAGTCCTGACTTTGCGCATCGACACTCTGTTGATCTCGAACTTTCGTGGGATTGAGCAAGCTGAGGTACGCGGGGCAGGTGACACTATCATTATCGCCGGTCAAAATGGTTCAGGTAAATCTTGCGTCTTTGATGCGATACGACTGCTAAAATCGGTTTATGGTGGATATCATCAGAACGAATGGCAAAATTGGTTTGGCGAGTTTCAAGTAAACCCCAATAGTCGCGGCGAAGAATTGCGGGGTTTTTTCAATAACCCTGAAAAGCCAGTCCTGATCGATTGCTATTTCAAGCTCCGCGATAACGAGAAGGCCTTCATTAATGCGAACGCTGCCTCGCTGTTAGAAGAAAGCGTTTGGCGAATGTTGTTGCCTGAGGCTTTTCAGTGGGGTGGTTACCGAATGGCGATGTTCGCGGCCCAGTTTCGCGAGAGACAGCCCGAAGTAGCTGAGCAAGTAGCGCAACAGCTACCAGAACTGCTGTCGGAGCTTGGACAGGAAGCAGTCATTGGACACGTTGAAATGCAACCTGGGGGTAGGCTCCAGCTGAATCAGTCGCGTCTTCTGTCGGCGATCTTCAGCAATTTCCGGCCAAAGGACCTAGGTGTCATCGATTATCATGGTGCTCAGAGGCACTATGGTCGCGAATTGGTTCAGGGTATCAATTTGAATCTGGAGCAGAATAGCCAGACCTATAGTCAGCACGCTCTTTACAACTACTCGAATAAATACGCTAACGTCAAAAGTGAGATGGCGAGTGGATTTATTCGCGAACTATTAGCGGAAAAAGCTGGTCAGATGGATGCCAGTGAGCGTGGGCTCACTGAAACGCTGAAAGAGCTTTTCACTACTTTCTTTCCCGGCAAGGAATTTCTTGGTCCCACTCCAACGAGGGACGGGAGAGTGGAGTTTCCCGTGAAAACGGCCAATGGAAATGTACATGATCTAGATGAGTTGTCCTCTGGAGAGAAAGAAATATTATACGGTTATTTGCGTATTAGGAGCTCTGCCCCAAATAATTCGATAATATTGCTAGATGAGCCGGAGCTTCATCTCAATCCGCGTCTGATACGCAATTTACCTGAGTTTTACAGGAAGCATCTCGGGGAGTCGTTGAATAACCAGCTCTGGTTGGTAACGCACTCGGATGCATTGCTTAGAGAGGCAGTTGGCAAGCCCGGCTTCAACGTATTTCATATGTTTCCCTGCGGACAAGACGGTGGAAAGGGGCAGCTTCGCGAATTGAAGGCTTCTGAAGACCTGGATTTAGCAATGGCCGACCTCGTCGGAGACCTTGCAGCCTACAAACCCGATGGCACAGCCATTCTATTTGAGGGTGGGGGCGACACTGATTTTGATCAAGGCATCGTCGCGCGACTGTTCGCCAAAGAAGTTGCAGGGATTAACCTCTTGTCGGGAACGAACAAAGCGCGCGTTGAAGCACTCCACGATGTCCTCAATCGGGCATATACAAAGGGCGACTTGCCGATACGCTTCTTCGCAATCACCGACAAGGATGCGGATAACAAGGAGCCTCCCAAAGGTCTCAGGCGCTACCAATGGGACGTCTATCATATTGAGAATTACCTGCTCGAGCATGACTATGTTGCGTCGGCTGTGAACGCAGTTGATCCAGCGAGACGGTTGGACGCCGATGGCGCGCTTGAGGCGTTGCGGCTGTCTGCGAGGAAGGTGGTTTCGAAACTTCTGCGGCATCGTATGCGCGAATACGTTAATACCCACATGGTGCGGTGTATCGACTTGGGCTTTGATCCGGCCGCCGAGGAAATCGCGGGGCCAATTGCAGAGGCCGCCAAACGCTCGTTGGATCGCCTGGAGGCAACTTCGAAGAGGGAGTTGACAAAAGATGCGCTCTTGTCGATGCAGGACGAGTGGAAATCCGAAATCGAGCAGGCATTCGGCAATGGGCAGTGGAAGGCAATGCTGCCGGGGCGCGAGATACTTAAGGCCTTCGTTGACGATCAGCGTCTTCCCATCCCATATGAGGCGTTGAGAAATCTAATCGTTAGCAAAATGGTGGATGCCGGATTTCAACCGGCGGGGATGAAGGCAGTAATATCGAGCATTGTTGAGGCTAGCGCTAAAGCGTAACGGCAGCCGGTGCGTGTCAGCTGATGCTGCGGTATGCGTTCTTCATGCCGTCTCTGTCGGTCAGGCGCCTGTTGTTTTGGGCCAACATTCCCCGTGGGGTTCTCAGTCCCCTGTTAGGGAAATGGTGCCGCTTACGTGACTCGAACACGTGACCCCATCATTACGAATGATGTGCTCTACCGACTGAGCTAAAGCGGCCCTGAGGCGGTTCCGCGGGTGACCGCGGAACGAATGTGAGGCGCTGATAAACGCAAAGCGCCGAGATTTCAAGCCATCAGTTGCGAGAACTTGAAAATTCCTTGTTGGCAGCCGGAGCGGGGGCGGCATGCAGGCCGAGGCGGGTGCGGGCGGCGTCGTATTCGCGCTCGAGCCGGTCGACCATGCGGGCGACGGAGGTGACTTCCTTGACCGCGCCGATGCCCTGGCCGCAGCCCCAGATGTCCTTCCAGGCCTTGGCGCCCTCGGTCGCCTGGGCAAAGTCCATCTTCGAAGGGTCGGCTTCCGGCAGGTGTTCCGGATCCATGCCGGCCGCCGTGATCGAAGGCTTCAGGTAGTTGCCGTGAATGCCGGTGAAGTAGTTGGAGTAGACGATATCGGCGGCGTTGCTGTCGACGATCATCTGCTTGTAGGCGTCGCTGGCCCGGGCTTCCTCGGTCGCGATGAAGGGCGAGCCGATATAGGCCATGTCGGCGCCCATCGCCTGGGCCGCCAGGATCGCGCCGCCGGTGGCGATCGCGCCGGAGAGAAGCAGCGGCCCGTCGAACCAGGAGCGGATTTCCTGGATCAAAGCAAAGGGAGAAAGCGTGCCGGCATGGCCGCCGGCGCCGGCGGCGACCGCGATCAGCCCGTCGGCGCCCTTGCGGATCGCCGAATTGGCATGGCGGTTGTTGATGACGTCATGCAGCACGATGCCTCCGTAGGAATGGATGGCGGCGTTGACCTCGGGCACGGCGCCAAGCGAGGAGATGACGACCGGAACCTTGTACTTGATGCAGAGCATCAGGTCCTGTTCGAGCCGCGCGTTGGACTTGTGCACGATCTGGTTGACGGCAAAGGGTGCCGCGCGCCGGGTCGGGTTCTTGGCGTCGTGATCGGCCAACGTTTCGGTGATTTCGGCCAGCCACTCGTCGAGCTGCGATTGCGGGCGGGCGTTGAGTGCCGGGAAGGCGCCGATGACGCCGGCCTTGCATTGGGCGATCGTCAGCTGCGGATTGGAGATGATGAACAGGGGCGCGCCGACAACCGGCAGTCTCGTCGTTCCGGAAAGAATTGGCGGAAGCGGCATCGGTTTCTCCATCCCTCGATTGGTCGCATCAAATTTTGACGTTTGCGTAAACGTCAAAACAGATAGCAGCAAGTTGGCGGCTTGCAAAGTGCTGGTTTGGCCGTCTTGTCGCCGGCGGTCCCACGCCAATCGCGGGCGCTGCGCGGCGTTTTCCCCGGCCTTGGCCCGCCGACACGGCCGCCGGGCTTGCGGATTTTCAAAGCAGCGGTTACGCAATTGTTAACAAAACCAACGGCGTGCCTCCAGATTTAACCGTTAGGCCCTTGCGGACAAGTCGAGGAGTACCGATCAGCTGCGGCATGCCGGCAGGTCCAAAGCCCTGCCTACACAGAAGGATTTGATGTGAGCGGACTTGAGACTGCGATCAGAAATGCGCTTGAGCGCTCCGATCGCGCCAACGCGGAAACGCGGGCGCGCATTTACCAGTCTGCCCGTCAGGCGCTCGAAGCGGGGTTGCAGAAACAGGGGATCGAGGACGGCAACGTCATCGCCCAGCAGCGGCATCGGCTGGAAGCGGTCATTCACGCGATCGAAACGGAGGAGAGGGCGGCCCTGAGGGCCCGACAGCCAGCGCCTCCAGTCGCCAGTCACGACGATGCTGTGCAGGCGCGCGCATCCGCGCAGCCGCGTGTCGAGCCGCAAGTTCAGTCTCAGCCCCAATCTCAACCTCAGTCCAAGCCCCAGCCTCAACCGCAGGCGACCGGTCGCCGCGAGCCGGGATTTGCGAGCGACGCACCCCGCCAGCAAGCAAGCGACAGCGGGCTTGGCAGTCTGCGCGCTGACCGGGACGGACCGGTGGTCTCAACGCGCGCCGCCACCGAAAGTGGTGCGAAAACGACGGAAGCCGCCGGTGTCGCGCCCGAAGTCCGCGGGGACACGGGTCGCAAGCGCCGACGCAAGCGCAGCCGGCTGCTGTCCTTCACCATGGTTGTTGTCACGCTCGCCGCAGCGGTGGGGGCCGCCGTCTGGTGGGTGCAAACCAACGATCTCCTGAAATCTGCCGCCGAGCGCGATACGAATGTCGCCAATCCGCCGGCATCAGTTGCCTCGGAAGATTTCGACGGCGCGGCCGGGCTGCAAACGCTTGGCGCCCAGCAAGGCTTCACCGGGGATTGGGTGGAGGTCTTCACGCCGACGAATACGGCTTCAGTTGTTCCGGGAGCAAACGCGAAGGCAGAGCCGCTGGATGACGAGGGCGGTCGGCGCGTCCTGTTGACCTCGTCGGTCGGGGAAGCCGAAGGCGACATCACAATCGAGATCCCGGCCGAGGTCCTGGCGCAGCTTTCGGGTAAAACCTCGACATTGGCGCTGACCGTGCAGGCGCAGCCGGGCAAGACTACCGAGTTTGCGGTCGAGTGCAATTTCTCCTCACTCGGCGAATGTGGCCGCCACCGTTTCACGGTGCACGACGAACGGCTCGACATGTTGTTCAAGATCACCTTCGACCGAAGCCTGGCGCCGAATTCGCCCGGCCAGATCGTGATCAACAGCGATATCAGCGGCGAAGGCAAGAGCCTCACCCTCTACGCCATCCGCGTTCTGCCAGGGCAATAGGCCACGCCAGATTGCGGTGTTTTCGAATGGCGGCGCGCGGGGTTGAGCCCCGCGGTCGTGAGGGCCTCGTCTACTTTAGGAAGCCCGGCCCGGAGCCGACAATCTTGTCGTCGATCTCGCCGATCGCGCCCTTGTCTTTGCCTTCATAATCAAGCGAAGACAGGATGTGGCGGATGAGATTGATGCGCGCGCGTCGCTTGTCGTTGCCGCGCACGACCGTCCAAGGCGCGTGGTCCGTGTGGGTCGCCTTCAGCATCTCGTCACGCTTGGCGGTGTAATCGTCCCACTTGTTGAGCGCGGCGATGTCCATCGGCGACAGTTTCCAGATCTTCAGCGGATCGTGACGGCGATCGTGGAAACGCTTGAGCTGCATTTCTCGGCCGATATTGATCCAGAATTTGAAGAACTGGATTCCCTCGTGCACGATCATCTTCTCAAATCGCGGCGCCTGCTTGAGGAACTGCTTGTGTTGATCGGGCGTGCAGAACCCCATGACTGGCTCGACGCCGGCCCGGTTGTACCAGGAGCGGTCGAACAGCACGAACTCGCCCGCCGTCGGCATGGTCGCGACATAGCGTTGGAAATACCATTGCCCATGCTCGGTCTCGGTCGGCTTGGTCAGCGCCACGACGCGCGCCCAGCGTGGGTTGAGGTTGTCCATGGTGGCGTGGATCGCGCCGCCCTTGCCGGCGGCGTCCCGTCCTTCGAACAGCGCCATCATGCGCTTACCGGTCTTTTGCTGCCAGAGCTGCACCTTGACCAGTTCCACCTGGAGGGCCTCCAGTGTCTCCGCATATTCGTCTTCGTCGAGCTTCTTCTTGTAGGGGTAGTCGTCGGACGAAAAGGCCTCGTCGTCGATCCATTTCGGCAACTCGGGATTGTCGATGTCGAAGACACGGTTCTTGCCGCCGATCGAAAGTTCCACCGCGCGGGTTTCGATGTTTTCCGCGCTGTCACCTGACGCCATGTGCTCGCCCCTCCGGCTTGGCGCACGGGTCCGAAAACCGGCTTCGATCATCGGAGGATCATGCGCGTTTTCAACCTTTGTGGGCCTCAACCCCTCACCGAAAGCGGGTGGCGTGCGAGGCCCGAATTCTTTGGAAGAGGCCACAATTGCATTGCGGATTCAAGCGGGTCGTGAAAATCATGTCATGAAGCATCGCTATTTCTCGGTCATTTAGGTCCGGGAGGAAGACGAAGTGATTCATGAGGATGTCGAGGTGGACGGTTCGAAGGCGTTCTGGCGGGACCTGGTGCCGCGACTGAAAGCAGAACGCTGGTTGCTGAGCCTCACCCTGCTTTTGGCCATCCTTGCGACCTTCGCCGGCATTCACTTCCTCATCGTTCTGCCTTTCTGGATCGTTCTGGTTGCAGCGCTGCTCAATCGCACCGCGCCGGCGTCGGTCATCCTGAGCCCGGCAAAGACCGTGGCTGCAGCGGGGCCGGCAAACGACCCGCTCGCACCGGCGCTGAACGCGCTCGATATGCCGGTCATCGTGGTGGCCTCTGACGAGACCGTCGTCTTTCAGAACGTCGCCGCGGAGAAAGCCTTCGGCACCATTCCACCGAACACCTATCTGGCGGCGCGCATCCGTTCGCCTGGTATCCTCGACATGGTCCGCGAGACCATGGCGACCGGAAAGGCCAACCAGATCGAGCACACCGAGCGCTTGCCGTCCGATGCCGTCTACGTCGTGCGGGTGGCCCCGGCGGAAATCGGCGGCGAAGGACCTGCGCGCCGCATTTTCCTGATCACCTACCGCGATATCTCGCAGGCGCGGCGCATCGACCGCATGCGTTCCGACTTCGTCGCCAATGCCAGCCACGAACTGCGCACACCGTTGGCGTCACTGCGCGGGTTCATCGAGACCTTGCAGGGCCCGGCGCGCAACGACTTGAAGGCACAGGAGCGGTTCTTCGTCATCATGCACGAGCAGGCCACCCGCATGAGCCGGCTGGTCGACGATCTCCTGTCACTTTCGCGGCTGGAGTTGCGCTCGCACATCGCGCCGGACGATCCGATCGATCTCGTGCCGCTGCTCGGCCATGTTCGCGACAGCCTATTGCCGCTGGCAAGGGATCTCGATGTCACGGTCTCGCTCGAAGTGCCGGAGAATCCGGTCGTCGTTAAGGGGGATCGCGACGAGTTGATCGAGGTCTTCGAGAACCTGGTCGAGAACGCCTGCAAATATGGCCAGGAAGGCAAGAAGGTCGACGTGACCCTGCGCGGCGGCGAGGGGACGGAGGCCGAAGTGATCGTGCGCGACTATGGGCCGGGTATCCCCGCCGAGCACGTGCCCCGCATCACCGAGCGGTTTTATCGGGTCAATGTCGAGGCCAGCCGCTCGAAGAAGGGCACCGGCTTGGGGCTTGCCATCGTCAAGCACATCCTCACCCGCCACCGCGCCCGCCTTCTCATCCATTCCGAGGTGGGAAAAGGGACGACCTTTACGGTGCGGTTTTGATATATTGACGAGGGAAAACCTGGGGCCGTTCATTTTCTCTTAGTATTTTCAATGACATGAGATGTCATAAATGTTTCGTCGAACTGACATAAAAGGTGTGGCCATCGGCGGCTAACTAGGGGCAGCCGATGAGACGGCGAAGAGCGCTGCAACGCTTGGCGCACACCAACACAAGCCCATTCCGGGAGAACTTTTATGAAAGCTCTTAAACTCACTGTCGCGGCTCTCGTCGCGTCCGTCGCTTTTGCTGGCGCCGCCGCCGCTCGCGACCAGGTTCAGGTCGCAGGCTC
>NZ_DASYHB010000224.1:0-163095 GCF_035999185.1 Ensifer sp.
ATGAAGAGAACGGCTGCCGCGATGTAGGCGGCCGATACGATACCGATCATCATGATGTTTACCCCTGCCCGATCAGGATTTCTGGAACATGGCGAGCATGCGCCGTGTGACGAGGAAGCCGCCGACGATGTTGACCGTGGCGATCAGCACCGAGAGCGCCGCAAGCAGCACCACCAGCCAGTTGCCCGACCCGATCTGCAAGAGCGCGCCGAGGATGACGATGCCCGAGACCGCATTGGTGACGGCCATCAGCGGGGTGTGCAGCGAATGCGAGACGTTCCAGATGACCTGGAAGCCGACGAAGCAGGCGAGCACGAAGACGACGAAGTGGCCCATGAAGGCTGGGGGCGCAAAGGCGCCGACGATGAGCAGCAGCGCCGTGCCGACGGCAAGCAGCGTGAGCTGGTTCTTCGTCTGGGCCTTGAAGGCTGCAGCCTCCGTGGCGCGCTTTTCCTCCGGCGTCGGCTCCTTCACCTTTTCCTTTGGCTTCCGCGACGCGATCGCCGCGATCTTCGGCGGCGGCGGGGGATAGGTGATCGCACCGTCGAAGGTGACGGTCGCACCACGGATGACGTCGTCCTCCATGTTGTGGACGAGCGTGCCATCCTTGCCCGGCGTCAGGTCGGTCAGCATATGCCGGATGTTGGTGGCATAGAGTGTGGACGCTTGCGCGGCCATGCGGCTCGGGAAGTCGGTATAGCCGATGACGATCACGCCGTTGTCGGAGACGACACGCTCATCGGCAACGGTGAGATCACAGTTGCCGCCGCGTTCGGCCGCAAGGTCGACCACCACCGATCCGGGCTTCATTGCCGCCACCATGTCGGCAAGCCAGAGCTTCGGCGCATCACGGCCGGGGATCAGCGCCGTGGTGATGACGATGTCGACCTGAGGCGCGAGTTCGCGGAACTTGGCCAGCTGCTTTTCGCGGAACTCCGGCGAAGAGGGCGCCGCATAGCCGCCGGTTGCAGCGCCATCCTGCTGACCGCCGTCGAAGTCGAGATAGACGAATTCCGCCCCCATGCTTTCGATCTGCTCGGCGACCTCGGGACGCACGTCAAACGCATAGGTCTGGGCGCCGAGCGAGGTGGCAACGCCGATCGCCGCAAGACCGGCGACGCCCGCGCCGATCACCAGGACCTTCGCCGGCGGCACCTTGCCGGCGGCCGTCACCTGACCGGTGAAGAACCGGCCGAAGTTGTTGCCGGCCTCGATCACCGCGCGGTAGCCGGCGATATTGGCCATCGACGACAGCGCATCCATCTTCTGGGCACGCGAGATGCGCGGCACCATGTCCATGGCGATGACGTTGGCACCCTTTGCCTTGGCCAACTCCAAAAGCTCCGCGTTCTGGCCGGGATAGAAAAACGAGATCAGTGTCTTGTCCGCAGACAAATGCGCGACCTCGCCCGGCTCGGGCGGTCTCACCTTCACGATCACATCTGACGAAGCCCAAAGCGCCTCCGCCGACGGGGCCACCTCGACGCCCGCGGCTCGATAGGCATCATCGGAAAAACCAGCCGCAACGCCGGCACCCGTTTCGATGATGCTGCCATAGCCAAGTTTGGCAAGCTGCACCGCACTATCGGGTGTCAGTGCCACGCGCGCCTCACTTGCGGTTACCTCCCGCGGCGCACCAATTTTAATCGCCATGCTCGTCTGTCCTCTCCCGCCGACTACGCAACGCCTGCGTCCCTCAACAAATGCGACAGCAGAACATGCAGACCTTGAGAGTACTGTCCAGTACGGCTTGCCGCGAATCCGTCCATTTCTGTCGCTTTTTAGTTTCCCCTAAACGATTTTATTCGGCGGGCGTGCCTGGGAAGCCAGCGGCGGGCTCAGAGAACGACGCGGCAGGGCGACGATTTTCGTCCCGTGCCGCGTCGTGCCGCGCCCTGGGAGAAGGTCAGTTGCGGCTTTCGTAGCTGCTCAAGTTTGCGGGCGTGACGAGTTCGAACGGGATCCAGACATTCTGTTCGACTGGCTCCTTGGCAATCATCTTGAGAGCCGTGTCCACGGCCCCCTTGCCCTGCCCTGCAGCATCCTGGAACACGGAAACAGCGAGGTCGCCAGACTTCATGGCCTTCATCGCGTCCTGGGTGGCATCGATGCCGCCGACGACGATCTTGCCTTCCCCGGCACCAAGTTCCTTGTTCACACCCTTCAGAGCCTGAACGGCGCCGAGTGCCATCTCGTCGTTGTTGGCAATGATCGCGTTGACGTCCATGCCGGCGCTCAGCCAATTCGTGACGAGGTCGGTGCCCGAGATGCGCGTCCACTTGCCGGCTTGCTTCTCGGCAACCGTGATGCCTGAGCACTCAGGCTTCTTCAGGACGTCCTCTGCCGCCTGAGTGCGGACCCGGGCTGCTTCATAGGCAAGGTCACCCATGATGATGTTGACCTTGCCCTTGCCGCCGAGAAGCCGGCAAACCTCGGTCATCTGCAAGGTGCCGGCCTCATACTCATTGCTGCCGACAAAGCTCACGCCGCTCTCGGGGAGCTTCTCCACGGGCTGGCGGTTCACATAGATGAGAGGGATGCCGGCAGCCGTCGCCGCCGCTGTGATCGGCTGCGTGGCCGAGGCATCCACCGGGTTGACGATGATGGCATCGACCCCTTGAGCGACGAAGTTGTTGACCTGATCGAGCTGCTTGCCGATATCGGTCTGCGCGTCCTCGAACTGCAGCTCGATGTCAGATTTGCCCTCGACCGCCTTCTGCATAGAAAGACGCAGGATCGTCAGGAAGTTGTCGTCGAAGTTCGACATCGCGACGCCGATGTTTGCGGCATTCGCCGTCGTCATCAAGGTCGTCGACAGCAACAGTCCGGCCAGTAGAGACTTCATTTGTTCCTCCTCAAGTCGCCGGGTGCCCGGCTCGCCTTAATCGAGAGCTCCTCTGCCCTCATGCGATCCATTATTGAGAGCGCTCTCATACTGTCAATCCAAGATTCCGGCTCAGCGATGAGATCAATGCACGTTTGATTGAATTCAATCATCGTTTTCGTGTGCGGACACCGTTCATTCAGTATCGTTGACATTATGAGAGCGCTCTCATAAATCGAGCGTCACGGATTTTGAACGGGAGGAACGCATGACAGGATCCGCAATCGCAGTGATCGGCGCCGGCATGATCGGCGCGGCTCACGCTTTCGGCTACAAGGTCGCCATAGACCGCTTCTCAAGAGCGATCAGGGGGGTGCGCCTGAAGACGGTTTGCGACGCGAACGCCGAGCTTGCCGCTACGATGGCGGCGACCTGGGGATTTGAAACGGTTGCATCAGACTGGAAGGCCGTGCTTGCCGATCCGGATATCGGTATCGTCAGCATTTGCCTTCCGAACTTTCTGCACGCCGAGGTGACACTTGCAGCGCTTGCCGCAGGAAAGCACGTTATCTGCGAAAAACCCCTGGCGCTGGATGCGGCAACAGCAGCCCGGATCTACGAAGCATCAAAGGCCGCTCACACGGTGTCGGCAACGGTCTTCAATTACCGTCGCATTCCGGCCGTCGCGGCCATAAAGCGCTTGATTGAGAACGGGGAGATCGGCGGCCTGGTCAATGCCCTCGTGCAGTACGAAAGCGAATACGCCGCCGATCCTCATCTGCCGCACAGCTGGCGCTACGAGCGCGACCGCGCCGGTCCCGGCGCTCTTCTCGATATCGGCACGCATGCAGTCGACGTTGCGCGCTTCCTGTGCGGCGAGGTCGAGGAAGTTGCCGGCGCGATCGCAACGATTTCGATCAAGCGACGCTTCCTGCCGGCTGGCGCCAGCATCGGGCACAATCATGTGGAACTCAGCAGCGAGAGCCGCCGCGTCGACAACGACGACGTGATGTCGGCGCTGCTGCGCTTTAAGAACGGCTGCCAGGGAACATTCCTTGCAAGCCGCGTCGCCGTCGGCATGGGCAACAGCCTGACCATCGCGATCACCGGCACCAAGGGTGCCGTGCGCTACTCCTCACGCACCCCTGCTCACTACGAGATTGCCCGTTTCGACGGCTCCGGTCAGTCGCCATTCATGATCGTCGCGAACAACCCGACGCTGCCGTTCGCCAGTCTGCTGCCGGTCCCCCATGACGGCGTCGCCATTGGATATGCCGAGGTCTTCGGCTTCATGATCCACGAGTTTCTGGACGCCATCGCCAACGGCCGCCCGATGGCGAACGGCTCCGTTCTCGACGGCTTGCGTGCTGCAGAGATCCTCGATGCTATCCAGCAGGCCGCCGACACCAACCATCCCGCCAAAGTCAGGCACAGAGCCGCCTGATACCGCGTGGCCAACGGAGTGAACGATGAAAATTGGTCTGAATACAGACGGCTTTGGCGCCCTTCCCCTCGCCGAGTGCCTGGACCAGGTCGCCAGTCTCGGCCTAACTCACGTCGAATTCGGGCTCGGCGGCTGGTCGAGCGCGCCGCATGTCGACATCGCCGACCTTCTCGCCAGTGGCGCATCCCGTGACCGCCTCAAGGGCATGTTGAGTGAGCGTGGCCTCGAAATCTCTGCGCTGAATTGCTCGGGCAACCAGCTCCACCCGGGCAGGATCGGTCCGGCCGACACAAGACTTGCCTACGACACGCTTGAACTGGCGAGCCTGCTCGACGTCGAGCGTATCGTCATGATGTCCGGCCTGCCGGCCGGCGGCCCCGACGACCGGCATCCAAACTGGATCACGTCGTCCTGGCCGTTGGAAGCGATGGAAATGCTGGATTGGCAGTGGAACGAGCGTGTTCTGCCTTTCTGGAAACCTTTCGCCAAGGCTGCGGAAGCGAAGGGCAAACGCATCTGCGTCGAGCAGCACGGCCGGCAGTGCGTCTACAACACAGAGAGCTTCTTTCGGCTTCGCGATGCTGTCGGCCCGACGGTCGGCGTCAATTTCGACCCGAGCCATCTTATCTGGATGGGCGGCGATCCGCTGTCGGCGATCGCAGCTCTCGGCGACAGCATCTACCACGTGCACGGCAAGGATTCCCGGATCGAGCAGCGGGCGCGTATCGATGGCCTGCTCGATCCCAAGCACGTGACACCGGTCGAGGGCCGTTCCTGGAACTTCGTCTCGCTCGGCCACGGCACCGCCGTCCACGGCTGGCTCGACATCCTCAAGGCGCTGCAACGGGTCGGCTACGACGATGTCATCAGCATCGAGAACGAGGACTATTCCTTGCCGGCACCGGAGGCAGTTGCCACCTCCGCCGCAACGCTTCGCTTCTGTATCGAGCAATCTGCAAAAACCAGGTCGTAACAGCGGCAAGATCTGCCAGTCGGATCGATTTCCGGCTGGCGTCCCTGAGACACCAAATCGCCGCTTGCGCGTTTCAACCGGACGCTTTTTATAGGAAGGCATGAAGGACTTTCCCGCCCGAACCGGAATTACACTGGAAGACGTCGCCAAGGCCGCCGGCGTCTCGCGCTCGCAGGCCTCGCGTGCGCTGAGGAACGACCCGGGCGTCAAGGACGATACCAAGGCCCATATTCTGGCGACCGCCGCAGGCCTCAATTACACGCCGAACCTTGCAGCCCAGACGCTAGCCAGCCGGCAAAGCCGGTCGATCGGTCTCGTCGTCGGTGACGTGCTCAACCCCTACGAGGCGATGCTTGCGCGCGAATGCGACCGGACGCTGAGGGATGCGGGCTATTTCGCTATGCTTGCCGTCAGCGG
Source organism: Ensifer sp. (assembly GCF_035999185.1). Taxonomy (GTDB): domain Bacteria; phylum Pseudomonadota; class Alphaproteobacteria; order Rhizobiales; family Rhizobiaceae; genus Ensifer. The sequence continues at coordinate 5,659 of NZ_DASYHB010000224.1, forward strand.
CACGACCAGCACCATTCGCGCCTTCATCGATCAACGCATCGCCGGCCTTGTCCTGATCGGCGCGCCGGCAGAGCGAGACGAGATCGTAGCGGTCTCAAAACTGCTGCCAACCGTCTATATCGGCCGCGACCTGAAATCCGAAAAGGTCGAGAGCATCAGCTCCGATGACGCGCTCGGTGCGAGGCTCGCCACAGAATTCCTGCTGAAGCTTGGGCATCGCGACATTGCCCACATCACCGGCGGCCCGGGCGCGGGTGCGCAGCGCCGCGCGGACGCCTACCGCAAGGTCATGCAGGAGCACGGCCTGAAGCCGATCATCGTCGAAGGTCGATACAACGTCGATGCCGGCAGCACGGCCACGGATGCGCTGATGGCACGCAAGGACCGTCCAACTGCCATCTTCGCGGCAAACGATCTCATTGCACTTGGCGCGATCAGCCGCCTCGCCTGGCACGGTTTCCGCGTACCGGACGAAGTGGCCGTCGTCGGCTTCGATGACATTCCGATGGCCGCGTCCGAACCGATCTCGCTTACAACCGTCCGCCAGAAAGTACCCGAAATGGTCGCTGCCGCCGTTGAGACACTGACCACGCGGCTCAACGATCCGACGGCGTCGATCCGCAATATCATCGTCGCACCGGAACTGATAACGCGGCGCTCCTCGGGCGCGGAAGTTGGACACCCGTGAAAAGGCGCGCCTGGTTGGGCGCGCCTCCCAAGTCCGATCGCACGTGCCTCAGATCGCAACGCGCTTGCCGGTCCTCACGGACTCCACACAGGCATTGGCGAGCTTCAGCGCCATCACGCCATCCTCGCCGGTCGTCGCCGGCTCTCGGCCATGCTTCAGGGCGGAAATGAACTCCGCGATCTCGCCGGCATAGGACGCGGTATAGCGGGTCATGAAGAAGTTCTGCAGCGGCGCGCTGCGATACCCGTCCGCACCGCCGATGACGACCGTGTTCTCGTGGTAGTTCTCGGCGAGCGCGACACCCAGAGAGCCGTGCACCTCCACTCTTTGGTCATAGCCATAGGTGGCACGGCGCGAATTTGTGATGACGGCCTGCTTGCCGGACGCGGTCTCGAGGATAACCGTCGCGCTGTCGCAGTCACCGATCTCTTTCAGCTCCGGCTTCACGAGCACCGAGGCGTGGGCTGAAACGACAACCGGCTCCTCCCCCAGCATGAAGCGGGCCATGTCGAGGTCATGGATCGTCATGTCGCGGAAAATCCCGCCTGAACGCGCGGCATAGGAAATGTCGGGCGCGCCCGGATCGCGAGAGGTGATCGTCACCATTTCGACGGCGCCGATGCGGCCTTCGTCGATGGCTGCGCGCACGCCGGCGAAATTCGGGTCGTAGCGCCTGTTGAAACCGAGCATCAATTTCACGCCGGCCTTCTTCGCGATCGACACGACCTCTTCGGCGCGGCCTAAGTCCAGGTCGACAGGCTTCTCGCAGAACACATGCTTTCCGGCCTTCGCGAATTTTTCGATGAGGTCGGCATGGGTATCGGTCGGCGTGCAGATCAGAACCGCGTCCACAGCTCGGTCGGCGGCGATTGCATCCGCATCCGACGCCTTGCTTCCGGTCTCAAGTGCAAGCGCTTCTGCCGCAGCAGGCAGGGCGTCCGTAACTGCAACGAGTTTCGCGTCCGGGCTGGCGGCAATGGCCTTGGCATGCACTTTCGCAATACGTCCGGCGCCGATAAGGGCGAGCTTTATGGTCATCTCAGTATCCTTTCACATCAACCCAGGCGCCGCTCTTTGCCGAAGCAAAGACGGCATCTGCGACGGCAGCGTTGGCGCGTGCATCCTTCATGTCGAAATAGGGGACATCCTCGCCGCGGATCGCCCGGGAAAAGTTGGTGACCTCTTCCTCGTATTGGTCAAGCGGCGGGAACTTCAGCGTGTGGATGTCGGAGTTAGCGTGGTCGGCGGACGTGTCGATCGCGATCGTGTTGGGGCTGACGCGCGAGGGAACATAGGCCTGCGGCAGCGAGATGAAGGCGCGCTCGCAGACGATCTGGATCGACTGGGAGGAGGCCTGTGCCAGCGAGACCATGAAGGTTGCATGGCGCCCGCCGCCGAAGTCGAGGATCACCGAGGTAAACATGTCGATGCCGCCGGCATTGTTCTCGGCCGCTGCAAAAACGCGCTTCGGCTCCGCTCCGAAGATGTAACGCGCGGTCATCGCGGTGTAGCAGCCGAGATCGTAGTACGCACCGCCGCCGAACTCCGGTTTCTGGCGGAAATCGGCCTCGTTCGTCATCATGAAGGAAAGCAGCGAAGAGAAGGAAAGTGGCTTGCCGCATTCCTCGGAAGCCAGGATCTCGCGCAGCCTGATCCAGCGCGGCTGCTGTCTGACCATGAAGGCCTCGGAAATCTTCAGCGCCGGATCTATACCTTCGAGCAGATCGAGGTCCTTGGCCCGCATCGCCGCCGGCTTTTCGCAAAGCACGTGCTTGCCGGCGTCCGCCGCCTTACGGGTCCACTCGACGTGCAGATGGTTCGGCAAGGCGATGTAGACTGCCTCGACCTCCGGATCCGCTAGTACTTCTTCATAACTGCCATAGGCACGAGCGATGCCGTGTTTGGCCGCCATGGCATGCGCGCGCTCCTTGCTGCGCGCGCCGATCGCCAAAGGTTCGCACCATGCGCTCTTGACGAGACCCGGAATGATGGCGCCATCGGCAATGCGTGCGGCGCCGAGAATGCCCCATCGAACGGGGGCAATGGTATCGGTCATGATTGTTTCCTTCCCTGCGGAGGTGTGCGTCCAACCGTGTTGGAAGCGATCCTCGACGCCGAAAACATGACGCGACACTGGTCCTTGGACAAACGCGCCGCTGATTGAAAACCATCAATCAATCAGGCCGTCAGAAAGGAAGCGGGGCGGGAAGGTTCTCCGGTCCATAGAGCACGATCGGCACTTCGGTTTCATGCGGAAAGGCCGCCGGCTCACCGCCGAAGAAATCGAAATGGCGAAGCAGGATATTGACGGCAAGCCGGACCTGCAGTTCGGGGCTCTGATCAATGGTCAGCGACATCAAGCCTTCCCTCAGGAAGGCGGCCGTGTTGCGTGTCAGCTCGTGACCGACGAACACCGGTCGGCGATGAAGGACATCGGCGCGGATCGCGCGGGCGACCCCGATGTTTCCGGCGCCGACATTGTAGATCGCGACAGCACTCGGATGTGCTCGAAAAGCTTCGAGCAATTGCAGTTCCGAGCGAACCCTGTCATCACCGCCCTCCACGATCTTCGCCACATGCCAGCTTGGCGCCCGTTCCTCCAGGAACTGGGTGAGACCGCGCACGCGGTCGGCATGGGATTGAAAGCCGAGATGGTTGCACAGAACGATGATCGGGCCTGGCGCACCCGTCATCCGGCTAATGAAGTAACCTGCCGAGCGCCCGGCCCTGTAGTGATCCGTCCCCGCATAGCCGATGCGCGCCGATCCTGGAACATCGGAGATCACGGTAACCACGGGAATGCCCCGCGCGCTCAGATCTTCGACGGCCGCATGCACGATCGGATGATCCTGCATATAGGAAACAACGGCATCACAGCTTGTCTTTGCAAGTGCTTTCGCCAACGTCTCAGGCCGCTCGTCTTCAAGCACGGTCCTGTGAATGACGATCGACCGATCAAGCGTCGTTGAGATCCGGCGGAACTCGAACCCCATCCGGGCAATCAGCGGCAATTCGGGCCGGGCAAGGATCACGTCGATGCGGATCAGCCGGCGATGCGCCTGCGGCAGCAGCCGCCGCAAACCGAGTTCCTTGGCCGCCTGCAACACACGCTTGCTGACGTCTTCACTGACGTTTCCGCGATCGTTGATGACACGGTCGACGCTCGCAGTCCCGACACCCGCCCGTTTGGCAACGTCGGAAATCGTGACACGCTTCCCCTGCCCCTTCGACACCATGTTCGCCTCCACCCCGCCGAACGCCGCGCATCATCCCTTCGCGGCGCCCTGGCGAACATTGCCCTTCTGATTGAATTCAATCAACTGGTCCCGAGGCTAGGTGGCCGAACCACAGTAGGTCTGCGTCGACGACAGATGATTGTCGCCAAGTCGTGTCGGATCGCATGAACGCACTCGTTCCGAACGATGTATTATGCGATCCCCGACGCACGAACCGGAAACAAACCCAGCACCCGATGGAGGCGGATTCCTGTCACTTCCTTGGGCCCGTCCGCGTTCGTGCTTTCCGTTCGGAAACTGACCTCCAAGGACAAAAAAACTTGGAACGGGCGGCTCGTCGCTGATCCACACCCATGTTCGGAACGTAATGCGAAGGCGCCCTCTGGTGTTCATGACGAAAACGCATTTTGGCCCCGACCGATCTTTGAGGTGATCATGCCGAACAACCCGCAAACCAAAGCACCGAACGAAATGGATGTTCATGTTGGCAGCCGTATTCGACTGAAGCGCGCACTCATGGGAGTGAGCCAGTCGACGCTCGCGCAGGGGCTCGGCGTGAGCTTCCAACAGGTTCAGAAGTACGAGAAGGGACTAAATCGAATAGGCTCGAGCCGGCTTCAGGCGATAGCCGACATCCTTGGCGTCCCTGTTTCTTGGTTCTTCGAAGAAGCGCTTGGTGGCCTCTCCAAGGCAAAAGCGCCGGAGTTCGTGGGGGAAGGTGAATCCGCACGCTTCTTGAACTCTGCGGAAGGGCTGGCCCTCAATCGTTCCTTTGTAAGGATTCATGATCCCAAGCTACGGACCAAGATAATCCACTTGGTTCAGGCGCTGGCAAAAGAGCCCTTGGGGTGATGACGCTCAACCATCTTGCTCGGAAATCCGTGCCACCAGAGGCGTTGCGTCCTGGTTCTTGGCCAATGGGCAAGCGCGACTTTCGCGTTGCGCCGCGCCCACCCCGCGCGAACGCATTTAACGGACCGTGCCGTTAATTATCATCTTCGACAGGAATGCAGACAGAAGTTCGCGATCGAAATGACCAACGGAGGTCATCATGATGTCAATCGCTTCAGCTTGCGACAGCGCTCGCTTATAAGGCCTGATCGTTGTGAGGGCATCGTATACATCGCAGATAGCTGCGATCCGAGCGAAGTGCGGAATCTGCTTGCCGACCAAGCCGCGTGGATAGCCCGTCCCATCGAATTTCTCGTGGTGAAAAAGGCAAACATCAAGCACTTCTTGCGGTGTGTCCTCGATCTTGGAGAGCACCTGATAACCTCGCTGAGGGTGTGTCTGCATAATCCCTTTTTCGTCGGCCGACAGTTTCCCGGTTTTCATCAGGATGGCGCGGGGTAGCGTCATTTTGCCGACATCATGGACCAGGCCACCAAGCCCAAGATGCCGCACATTGTCTTCATCGAGTCCCAGATTTCGGCCAAAGGTGATCATCAGCGCGCTTACAGCAAGTGAATGAAGATACGTGACCTCATCACTGGCCTTTAGCTTGGCAACCCCAATGAGCGCGCCGGCGTTGTTCATCGCCGATGACATGATCAGTTCAACAGCCTTGTTGGCCGCATTGGCGGCAAATCCGCCGCTGATCCTGGCTTCCGCCAAGACGCTTTGGATATCCGCCTTTGCCGCCTCGATGGAGTGTCTTGCTGTCTCGATGTCCTGCCGTGAGTAACTTGAAAGGAGGCCAGTTTCGACAGCTTGTCGATCGAACGGCGCCGCCTGCGGTGCCCGATCAAGGATGTCGATGCCCTTTTGAACGTTGATGACAACACTCATGATATTGGAGCGCATCAATCGATCGATCTCTGATGGCGTTGCAATCCGGAATGGGCTGAAACGCGCATCCGTGCGTTGCGGCGGTCTCTCTAATTCCTCGACAAACATCCCCACCCGCAATTCGTGAAGCCGGATACGTTTTTGCATCGCCAGAATTATCGCCTCCGTCATCGACGTTGTGTTTCACCACCCGCAACGCGTCATGGGTTCGTGACCGTCATTTCCACCCTTGCCGTGGCGCCGACGGTCACCTCCCGCTGCGGTCGTTGTTCCAAGACCATCCCTGCGCTGGATCACGCCTTTGCTTCAGCGCGGAAAGATTTGCATGCAGCTTATTAAAATTTTCTCGCGACATTTCGTCGGCTGAGAGAAGTTTCATCTTGGTGGGGTTGCGGGGCCGAGAATGCCTCACTGCAACGCTGCGTGTGAACGGCAGGCCGTTCTACGACCTTCCTCCGCACTAAAGCCTTGGCCGCCATCAAAACTCATCCCAGTTCTCGGCCTTCAGGGCGGCATTGCCATTGAATGCCCGGGCGATCTTCATCGTCACTTGATGAACTGGAGTGGCCGTGCTGCGGTGCATTGTGCCGCTACCTGAACCGATGTTGAACTGGCTGAGCAACTGGAAGAGCTGGTCGGCCTCCTTTGCAAGGCTGTGGGCTGCGGCGGTTGTTTCCTCCACCATAGCGGCATTCTTCTGCGTGCCCTGGTCCATGGTGTTGACCGCCATGTTGATTTCCTTAAGGCCAGTGGTCTGCTCCTTGGAGGCTTCGACGATGGCGCCAACATTGGTATCGACCTGCACGACTTGTGCGACAATCTCCTGCAGCGCTCTTCCCGTACTGTCGACGAGCGCCACGCCGTTCTGCACATGGGCATTTGAAGCCCCGATCAGTTCCTTGATTTCCTTCGCTGCCTTCGCGGAACGCTGGGCAAGCTCACGGACTTCCTGAGCCACGACGGCAAAGCCTTTTCCGGCTTCGCCGGCCCGGGCCGCTTCGACCCCGGCATTCAGCGCTAGAAGATTGGTCTGGAAGGCGATCCCGTCGATGACGCCGATAATGCTTGCGATCTCGCCTGCGGATTGCTCGATACGCCCCATTGCCTCCACGGCCTGCCCGACAACGCCGCCAGACCGCTCGGCGTTTTCCTTCGTCCGGCGCACCATTTGACCAGCCTCCTCGGCTCGGTGGCTGGAATCGGCAACTGTCTTGGTGATCTCCTCGAGGGCGGCCGCGGTCTCCTCGACGGAGGCCGCTTGCTGTTCAGTCCGCTTGGACAGATCATTCGATGCGGACTGGATTTGCTGGGATGCAGCGGCAATCGCGCCGGCGTTTTCCGAAATGGTCTGCAACGTCCTGCACAGTTTTGCCGTTGCCGTGTTGAAGTCCAGGCGCAACTTTTCCAGGCTCGGCAGGAATGGCGTCTGCAGCTTCGTCGTCAGATTGCCTTCCGAGAGTTCCGTCAGCGCATCGGCGAGATGATTGACGTTGTCCACGCGCTGCGTGACATCCGTGGCAAACTTGACGACCTTGAAGACCTTGCCGTTCATGTCGAAAATGGGGTTGTAGGATGCTTGGATGTAAACACGCTTGCCGCCCCTGCCGATCCGCATGAACTCATCAGCAACGAATTCACCTGCTGCCAGCCCGCTCCAGAACTGCCGGTATCCCTCGCTGCCTGCGTAACCCTGCTCGCAGAACATGGAATGATGCTTACCCTGAACGTCCGAGAGCTGATAACCGAGCGTGCTCAGGAAGTTCTCATTGGCCGTCAGGATCTCGCCCATTGGCGTGAACTCAATAACTGCTTGCACGCGGGAAATAGCGTTTAGCTTCCCTTTGTCTTCTGCTCGCCTCAGTTGCCGTTCGGTAATATCGGTCGCGAACTTTACGACCTTGTAAGGCTTTCCGCCCCGGAAAACCGGATTATAAGAGGCCTCGATCCAGATCTCTTTGCCGCCCTTGCCGACGCGCTTGTATTGACGCCGATCAAACTCGCCCCGTGCAAGCTTGGCCCAGAACTCGCGGTATTCCGGAGAGGCAGCTTCCGCCTGCTCGACGAACATGCGGTGATGCTGGCCGACGATCTCTGACAATTGGTAACCGACGGTGCGGCAGAAGTTGTCATTCGCGGTGATGATTGTCCCGTCAGGCTTGAATTCAATAATCGCCTGCGACTTGCTCATTGCGTCAAGAACTGCTTTTGCGTCGGCACCTGCACCCAAAGAAAGCATTCCACCCCCCAAAGCCAGACGGGGCGCTCGAAAGGTTTCGAGCGCTCTGCACCCGTGATTTCTTGCACCCATAATCTTGGGGGGTTTTACTTACATTGCGTTAACGTTAGCGGTAACTACTATAAAATTCGTAGTACAATTAGATGTTCCCGAATGCGCATTTGATCCTTGGCGTCACGACAAACAATCGGTCGACGTCCCTGCGCGATCGCCTTGTGACCATAACGTCAAACTCTCGGGGCCTGGAGAGCCGGCCGTGCGAGCAGTCATTGGGGTTCATGGCGAACCACAGGCACATCCTGGTCCAGGACCCAGCGCACGCAGAGGCCCTGGCTCTCGTCCGGGTCGAGGTCAACGGTCGTCATCAACACCAGATGAACGTGGGCGTAAGGATCCCTTAATTCATCCGAGGTCGGACAAGACTGACGACGGGGCGATGATCCGATAGTGCGGAACTAAAGTCTTCCATCATGTTGCCTTGCGCTGCAAGGGCGACTTCGGTGCGGTTTGTCGCATTTAACTTACGCATGATGTTCGAGATGTGCACTTTTATTGTGTTCTCGGACAAGTTCAGCTTTTTGGCGATGACTTTGTTGGGCAGGCCGCGCTGCAAGCTTGCCAGCACCTGTCGCTCGCGTTCCGTAAATGCAACACGTGATCGGTCGGGACAGGAGGCCAACTGACCAGTCTCGTCACCCGCCGGCAATTGCAGTGCACCGCTATTGTCCGGCAAGACGGGCGCATTGGTTATGCAGGCTTCCCCGCCTCCAGTGGTCGATTGAGGAAAGTGGACGCCGCCGCCCATGACAAGCCGCAGGCACGACACGACGAGTTCAATAGGCGCGTTGCCGGTAACGTAGCCCCGCACACCGGATCTGGCGACCTCGGAAACCATCGAATCCGATATCGTCGACGCATTCCATTGGGTGATCAAGACAACAGGGACGTCAGCCAGCACGCGCCTAAGCGAGGTTAACTTGTCCCGCACAAGCTCAGCCGTCAATGCGTCGCTCTCTACATTGAGAACAACCAGACCGATCGGCCCAAGTATGTATTCCAACTCTTGAGTTGTTGCTATGTCCAGGACACCGAAACTTTGGAATTCGTGTCGAAGGACGCGAGCAAGGCAACTTCGCAATAGTAAGAAGCGATCAACGATAACAATGGAAGAACGCCCACAATTGTACGCATACTGACCTGCTGTCGAAAGAGGCATAGCTACCCCCTCTCCAGTCGTTACTCAAACACGCCCGTAGCCAAACCCTGTCCCGAATAGACTATACCAAATAAAAACGCCAAAGCTATCCTAGCATCCCATGATATTAGGAAATTCTTATAATCAACAAATCAATCACGGAAAGGCGTGCCTACAATGGGCGGGATACTCTGTGCTCCAGTACTATGCTAGGGCGAAATCCACTAGCGCGGTGGTTTGCTGATCGACGACCGCAGTCTGTGAAGCGTCAACAGCCACGTCGATATCGTCATTTGAAATTGCGATGTCGACGCTCGCATGTTGAGTGACGGCGACCTCCTGAGAAACGCCGATTTCGACTTTGATGACGTAGCGCTCTTCCAGTTCGTCCTCGATGTCGATATCGATGTCGACATTCTGTTCAAGCTCGATGTCCTGATCCACCTCGACTGTGCCGCCATGAAGCCCTTCGCCAAGTTCAAGGCCAATTGAGGTATCCTGCTCGATATCGATCGTGTCGCGCAGGAAGAGATCGATGTAGAGCACGCCATCCTCGTCAAAGATATCAAGATCAATTTCGATCTCTTGGCCGATGTGCATGTCCTGATCGACCAGAATGGCAAAATGCCCGCCTTCGTCAGTGGTCAGGGCTATATCCACCTCTTGGTCTTGAACGAGACCTTGCTCGACATCCAGGCGTACGACCACGTCACCCGGATAGCCGTTGACGATGATCTGCGCGTCCTGTTCGGCGATGGCGGTCTGCAAAACGCTGACATCATGCCCGTGATCGACATCGTGACCGGCATCAGGTGGGTCGGCGTGGCCCTCTGTCTGGCTCGCATGACCGACCCTCCCGGGTTCCCCCGTCGACCCGCCTTCGCGGTTCCCGTCGCTTTCTAATCCACGAGTGCCCCCATTGGGCTTCGGTTCCAAGGACGTTGGGGCAACCGAAAGGGAAATAGAATGAAGAGTGGTCGCCTCGCCCACCGACGATTGCGGAGCACGGAGCGTATCGTTTGGTGTCGCCGGCCCCTTGACCGCAATCATCTCCCCAACCACAAAGGAGCCCTGAGCGGGCCAAGCATCGGCGCCTACAGGCGTCGCCGGTGAGGTGCCTGGAAAGGCGGCCCCACTCGCCGGAACAACGCTGCCGGCAGACGTGAACGCCTGTGCGAACACCTCTGCCTCAGAGCCTTCGATTGGCAGCAGCAGGTCACGCGTCCCCCTATCTGCAAGAATATCCGGCCCCTCGGTTTTCAGATGCGCATCCGCCCCCATGAAACCTCTCCCACAGGCCCTCAGTGCGTTGCTCAGTCCTAGCGGAATGCGCGGTTGAAGCTCTCCAGAAGAGGGCGCAATACGTAGTGGGCAACAGTGAATTGTCCGGTCTTGATCAGCACCTCGGCCGGCATACCAGCCATGATCTCCACATCCGGCAGCGCGCGCAGGGACGCGTCATCGATCCGGACGCGGGCAATGTAGTAGGCCCGTTCCGTCTGCCTATCGACCAGGCGGTCGGCGGAGACATATGTGAGGACGCCCTCGACCGGCGGAACCCGGCGATGCTTGTAGGCCAGGAGGCGCACGCGGGCTTCAAGGCCGGCGCGAACCAGGTCGATATCTTCTGGCTTGACCTGAGCCCGCACGATGAGCCGATCCTGGCGTGGAACAAGATCCATCAAGGGTTCACCGGCCGTCACCACTCCTCCGACCGTGTGGATTCTCATGTCTGTGATCGTACCGGCTTCCGGCGCACGAACCACCGTTCGCGCAAGGATGTCACTCGCAGTCTCGACGCGCTCCACCAGTTCAAATATCCGTGACTGAGTGTCGCGCAGACTCTGGGCGATCTCGGTTTGCTGGTCGCTTTCGAGCTTGAGGATCATCGCCTGCGATTCGCCGATTGCTTGCTCGGCGCGCGAAACCTGCGCATGCGTGTCGCCAAGCCGGCCGTCGATCTCCGCCTGTTCACGCTCGATCTGCAGAAGGCGAACGCGCGTCTGCAGTCCCTTGGCAACCATCGGAATAACGGTCGCCAGTTCCTTGCGGATGATTGCTGCCCGTTTGGTCGCGGCGTCCGCTTGAAAACGCAGCGCGGCGATCTCCTGCTGTGTCTGCGCTTTGCGCTGCTGGATGATCTCTATACGCGATGACTGAAGTTCGCGGCGTGTGTCGAAGATCTTTACCTGTCCAGCGAGAATCTCCACCAAGCCGGCGTCGCCCTGCGCGGCCGACCTGACGAGAGCCCCCGGAAATTCAATCCTCTCGGCCTTGTTGCGCTCGGATAGCAACCGTGCCTCCATGGCTTGGGCTTCCCGAAGCTGCGCCTGAAGAACCTGGACGGTAGCGCGGGGTCTGGTGTCGTCCATTCGAAGAAGCGGTTGTCCCGCAACAACTTCGTCGCCATCGTGCACCAGGATATGCCTGACGATTCCACCCTCCAGATGCTGAACGGTCTTGCGGCTCGATTCTGCCTCGATAGCGCCAGCGGCGATTGCGGCACTTTCGAGCGGCGCGATGCTGGCCCAAGTACCGAAACCGATTACGAACACACCGACGAGACCAAACGCTCCCGCAGCAAGCAGGCGCAGTGACCGGAACGGCGTGTCCGCCGCTGTTGGGATCGTCGCAAGATCCGCCATCGCGATGCGTCTGGCCCCTCTCATGACACAGCCCTCTCCAATCCGTCCTCGGCCAAGAGGGACGCTTCCGCCCGAAGCGGGGGCGGACCCGAGGCGCTGTGGTCGCCCGACCGCTTTTGACCGCGGCCATTGACGACGATTTGCTGGGGCTTGACCGGAAGGCTGGTGCGCCCGGCTCTGATCTTGTCGGCGACGTCCTTCCGGTTCCCGAACGCATCCACTGTGCCGTTGTGGAGTACAAGTATCTTGTCAGCCATGTTCAGGATGCCAAGCCGCTGGGCAATGATCACGATCGTCGAACCCAGCCGGCGCATCTCCTGGATCGCCTGCCGCAGCGCCACTTCGCCTTCGGCATCAAGGCTGGCATTCGGCTCGTCGAGGACGATGAGGCGCGGTTGGCCGAACAAGGCCCGCGCCAGCCCTAGCCGTTGCCGCTGTCCGCCGGAGAGCCGCATGCCGCCCTCGCCGATGTCGGTCTCATATCCCATGGGGAGCCGCATGATCGTTTCATGGAGCCCGACCAACGCGGCCGCGCCGATCACATCGTCCGCCGGAGCCTCCTGCAGACGGGAGATATTGTCCCGGACCGTTCCGCCGAAGAGCTCGATGTCCTGGGGAAGGTAACCGAAGTGCCTGTGGCCACCGGAGGCAAGCCAGATACCGATGTCGGCAGAATCCAGGCGCACATGGCCGGCTGTCGGGGCGATGGTGCCAGCAATCAGACGACCGAGCGTCGACTTGCCGGCCCCCGAAGGCCCTATCACGCCGAGGACTTCTCCTGGGTTTACGGCGAAAGACAGTCTACGGATGGCCGGCATGTCCGCGCCGGGCGGCATGAACGTCACCTGTTCGATAGAAAGCTGACCATTTGGGCGCGGGAGCTTCATGGTCCTTCGAGCTGGTGGCACCGCCGCCATGAGCTTGCGGAGGCGGCCATATCCCAGGCGCGCACCGCTAACTGCCTTCCACGTCCCGATTGCGCTCTCCACCGGGCCGAGGGAGCGTCCGAGCAGGAGCGTGGCGGCGAAGATCGCCGCCGGGCTGATGTCGTGCCCGATCACAAGCCAGGCTGCGCAGGCCATAACGAGCACCTGCGCGAACAGACGGATGAACCGCGCGAGCGCCTGGATGGCCGATGCCCGCGCCGCGGCGGAAAGTTGAGCCTCCTTCGCGATCACCTGGTCATCGTTCACCAGGCGTGCCACACCCGGCAGCATGCCCATCGCGCTGATGGCCTCGACGTTGCGCAGAAGCGATTCAAACCGGTGCTGGCTTGCGACCCAGGCGGCGCTGGCACGAGAAAACGGCTTGCGCGTCACGATCTCGTTGAGCAGGGCCAGCCCGAACAGGGCCATCGATGCCAAAAGGCTCATCACGCCGAGCAGCGGATGCACGAGCATCATCGCGAGAATGAAAATCGGCGTAAAGGGGAGGTCAAACAGTGCCGTGCAGGCGTTAACGCCGAAGAAGGAGCGAAGACCACTGAGATCACGCCAGGCTTGCGCGGCCGCGGCCTGATCGCTGCGCAGGGCCGACTGCACCGCCGAAATCAGAACAGCAGCCTGAAGGCGATCGTCGAGCCAAACGCCGATGCGGCCAAGCATCGCCCGCCGCAAGGCTTCGAGCGTGGCATGGACGGCCAGCGCCGCGACCACGATCAGGGTCAGCATCACCAGCGTGTCGATGCTGCGGCTCGCAAGTACGTGGTCGTAGACATGCAGAAGATAGAGCGGGACCGTCAGCGCCAAGAGGTTAACGAAGAAACTGAGCACGAAGACCACGACGAGGGACGCCCGGCAAAGCCTGAATGCCTGCTCGATTTCCGTTCCTGCACCAGGTCCAGTTCGGGAGGAAGCCAAGGGGCGACCTCCTCGCGAGCGAGCCGCGGAAGACGAACGTCCCGCCGCAACCGAGAGTGAAAGGCGGCGCAATACCCCCGCGATTTCCGTTCCCGCACGAGTTTTGATCTGGGAGAGCTCGAAGAGACAGTCTCGCGAGTGAGCTACAACGGACAAATGTCCCGCCGCAATCAGGAGGGAAAGACGGTGCAATGTCCGCTTGATTTCCGTTCCCGCGCGAGATCTCATTCGAGAGAGCATGAGGCGGCAGTCTCGCCAGCGAGCCACGGCGGATCGACGTCCCGCTGCGATCAAGAGCGAAGTACGGCAGAATGCCAGCTCGATTTGCATTCCGGTGCGATACCGGATTCGCCAGAGCATAAGGAGGCAGCTTCGCGAGCAAGCGACGGCAGACCGATGTCCCGCCGCGATCAAGAGGGTAATGCGGCAGAATGCCAACTCGATTTCCGTTCCCGTACGATACTGAATTCGCCAGAGCACGACGAGGCAGCTTCGCGAGCAAGCGACGGCAGACCGGCATCCCGCCGCGACCAAGAGATAAATGCGGCGCCATGCGCGCTCGATTTCCGTGCCTAGGCGGGACTTAACTTGAGAAAATGCCATGGGGCGACAGCCTCGTGAGCGAGCCGCGGCGGACCAACGTCCACCCTCGATTGGCAAAGGCGGCGCTCGGTGTCATCCGGGCGCCTACTTTCGGAGAGATCATTCAGGCCACATCGAAATCGAAGTCGATATCGATGTCCGCGTGCTGTTCGCCGTACTGATCCTGATCGACATCTACGTCGACATCCTGGTCCTGGCCGACGGTTACGTCGTTGTCATTGTCCTGATCAGTGTCATTGTCGTTCCAGGCGTCGCCGTCTGCGTCTGCGTCGGCATCCGCGTCGCTACGATCGTCGGCATCGGCGTCGGCGTCGGCGTCATTGTGGGCGTCAGCGTCCTGATCGGTGTCGTTGTCGTTGTCGTTATCGATATCGACGTCAGAGTCCTGGTCGGTATCGGTATCCACGTCCTGATCTTGATCCTGATCGAGGTCCTGATCGATGTCGGCATCGATGTCTATGTCGAAATCATTGCCTTTAACGTCGGTCATATCGTGTACTCCTCCGGTTGCTTCCTCAGCGCATCGATGGCTATTTGGATGATCGACCATGACGATCAACTGCCCTCACGGATCCCTCGTCCAGCGATCGATTGCAACAAAGCATCACTGTTTCCGACGATGGAGAACAGTTGCCAATTCGGATTGACTAAAGGGATAGTTTCGGGAGGAGCTTTCTTATCAATTCGCACATAAGGCATTTTATTAGGTTAATTCATTAGTTTATTTCTATTCATTATAAGGAATGTAATATCCAAATGCATAGATGAGAAAAGCAGCCGAAATATGTTGCAATGTTTTACTATCAAAATCGACCAGAGCTTTTTCGACGAACTCGTATCCGCCACACAAGTACGAGAACTTATCACGCCATGTTTGGACATTTTCGGAAACAGCAACGCCTACCTGGCGCACTCTGAAAATACATTGCCTCTGTTCTTCGCCGGAAGCTGTTGCGTCTCACCACCGAGACCGCAATGGCACCGGACCGTGTATCGGCGGAACCAACCGGGGCGAGGCAGTACTCACGCGTCGTCTATGTCGACGACCACGTCGATATCACCGTCGGTGACCACTTCTTCATAGAGGGCGACTTCGATATCGCCGTCATCGTCCTGCTCGAACGCCCCGCTTGCCAGGGCTTCCAGGAGCGACGCGACATCCACGTCGACTTCGGCGTCGAGGTCATCACGGACTTCCACGTCGACGTCGATGTTTCCGTCGCTTTCCGTGTCCTGATCGATTGCGACGTCGAGACTGTCTTCGTCGTCGGCGTCGATGTCAGCATCGAAATCGCTTTCGATTTCGACATCGTCTTCCACGTCCACGTCGATTTCGACGACAACAATACCGTCGTCCTCACTGACTTCGACGTCCACTTCGATCCGCTGATCGAGCTCGAGCCGCTGATCGGCAGCCGCATCAACGTCCCGGCCGCCCAACTCTTCCCCGTCGCTATCAATGTCCGCCTCCTGATCAGTTTCGCCGTTCTGGTCGACCTCAGCGTCGAGCTCGACGGCAACTGGCTTTGAGCCGACATCCACCCCGATATCGACATCGTCTCTGAGTTCCGAGTCCTGATTGAGGTCGACTTCATCCCTGCCCATCACACATCTCCTTGTGAACAGCGACAGCTGCACCTGCGATTGAGAATCCCACCTTTCGAACGAAGGGGATAGACGCCAACTCGGGCGAAGGACGGCGAGGAAGAACCGGAATGACAGACGTCGGTGCTAGCCAGGGCGAGTCTGAAACCCGGCCCATCACGCCTCCACTACCAGAAATGGCTAACACCCATGTATGCGGGAACGTTTGATCAGCCAGGGAATGCACAAGAAGCCGTCATCACCGAAAGCAACAACGAGACAGACTCCGGCAGGACGCCTCGCGTGAGCCCGGTTCGAGCGTGATCCGGGAAAGAGCCTATGTAAAATCGGCCGAGGCGCACGCGCCGGCCGCGCCGTTTACGCTAGCCGCCGAGTTTTTTATGCATGGGCGTACCGGAATCAGGGAAACAGACCTTCTCTCCCCTCAGCTATGCGCTTAGCGTACATGAGCAGTTTCTGTTGGACTGCAATCCTCCCCGCACCCACTGAGCCATATGGGTGCGATACTCGCCCCGCCTACCGGGGGGGCCTTTCTCTCCGGCACGAGAGTTCTCGTCGACAGAGCCAGGCATGAGGAATCTCCAAGAGGCACTGCATGAAAGCTGAAGAATTTTCGCTAAAGTATCCCACCCTCCAGCCCGACGGGGCTGTTGTGGAGAGTCAGTTGAATCGGGAAATCGCCGCGACGCTCGTGCGGCTCCCGGATGACCCTTCGCTTTACTTCGATCTGAGCGAACCACATCTTCTTATTCCGCTCGAGCAGTTGGTCAACGCGCGTGCGCGCGAACGAGGCATCGTCAATGCCAACCGCCACATGTTGGCCGCGGCAAAAGGCAACCAGGAAAAACGCAAACCGCTTACGGTTCAGTCGTTGGGCAACGAGCTGTGGCTCGTGGTGGACGGCAATTCGACATTGCTCAACGCTCGTCATTCTCGTTGGCGGGCGATTCCCTGCTGCACGAGATGACCAGAAATCGAACGGGCACTCACGGGCTACGGAGCCAACTTCGACGAAAAGCGGCGATTGTGTTGTGGAAATCGTCGGCGTTTCGCCCCTCCTCGCCCAGACGCCAGATGACAAACGGGATTTTGTCGGGCGAGACTTCCCCCGTCATCATGAGGGGAAAACAATGACAACAACCAATGAAATTGCAGACAAGATCGCGACCGAGCACGGCTTGACCAAAGTCCAGAGCAAGGCAGTTGTCGAGGCGGTCTTTGCCGCCGTGACCGCCGCCGCCACATCCGGCACCGAAACGTCGATACCGGGCTTTGGCAAATTCAAGGTCAAGGACACGCCTGAGCGCGAGGCGCGCAATCCCGCAACCGGCGCGACCATCAAGGTTGCTGCTGCGAAGAAATTGACCTTCGCACCGGCCAAAGCTCTCAAGGACGCGCTGAACGGCTGATACGACTGGGAGGTTCGGGCGAGAACGGGAACGCGTGTAGTGTCTTGAGGGCGCGACGACCTTGATACGTCACGATGCTTCCCGCGTTGCGCACCACCTCTCGGTGGTGCGCAAACGTTCGACGATTGCTGGCTGTGCGGCAGAACCAGCAGGCATGTTGAGTTGTTGCCACGCTGTTTGCAGCTGAGCCGGGCAGATCGGCGCGGTCTCTTCCGCTTCGTCGAACGCAATAAAGCAACAGCGCGGGCACTATTACCCGGCAGGCTGCGGCCCCGGTGTAATTCTCACGGGAACCCCAGATGCCCTACCTAACGATCCGCGCAGAAAACAGCCCGGCGGGGATGTCAGGATTGTCGGCATCCGTCACCAGAAGCAGTTCCAAGACGTCGCCTGCTTGGCGTACATGAACACCCTCGACCTTGTGCGGGTATTCGAAACGATCAAAAGAGATGAGATCACCAAGGTCATCGATCATGCCGATGCCAGCGCCGAGACATGGCCCGTCGAGATATGCATCTTCCGTGTTCTCCGCGACCGCACTGAAAATCATATCGCCCGTGGGCAGCACCGCGGCATCGGTGAAGCTGAACGAAGTTCCACGGATGGCGCCGAGGTCGAAACGCTCGATCGCAGCAGGTCCCAATGGTTCAATACGTCCATTCACAATTCCGTCCATGACCGAAGACAACGGGTAGCGGATGACAGCGTTGTCGTTAAGCCGCGTGTTACCCCGCTGAAATAGCCGCAGCTCCCGTCCGGCCACGACCGCGCCTTCGATATTGAGCTGACTAAACGCTGCCGCGAGCGGATCGAGGATGAACGTCAGGTCGACGCTTTTTGCAGGCGTCGCAACGGCGCCGCTGTTGTCGAAGCAAAGCAAGGCACCTCGCTTACGGTTCGCCCGCGATCCTGAACCGATCGCAAGGAGGGCTCCGAACATGAACTCCTGGCATGGAGGTAGGTGGACCAGTGCCTCGAGGTCGGGCTTCACGCGCTTACGATCGACGTTCTCGTCAGGCAAAGCGCCGTCAAACAGCCGGATCAAGCGACCCGGTGCTGATCCGTGAACTGGGAACGCGGCGAGGTGCAGATCATCGTCAGCCACGACATAAAGCGTCGCACCGACGCCTACGAGCCCGCTTGCCGCGCTTAAGTATGTAGCGCTCGAACGGGTGCCGGCATCAATGTCAAGGTCGCGTATCTTCTCGAGTTTGATCACGTGAGTGTGCTTCCGCGCTGCAAGTTCTCATTGACGGTTACAGCCATATTCGACTCACTTCGATTTTCGGGGCCGGATCGCATGCCGTTCCCTGCCAGAACTGTCTTCTGGCTGTAGCATCTTGCGAAATTCATCCCGCCGCTCATGAATGGACGCTATCACTGGCCCCATTGGAATGCCGATGCCAACAAGCACTGCTTGCGACAGCTGAAGGCTGGCTTCGATTGTCTCTGGCACCGCATCCGTCACTTTCAGCTCGTATAATTCAGTTGCGTGCACCGCATCCCGCGCGCGGGCGACAATGGTGAGATCGGCCCGCTCGGATCTTGCAGAGGAGACAATAGACGCCACTGCCTCGGCATTGTCCAAGGTCACAACAAGCGCGCGAGCACTCTGGATTCCGCAACGTCGAAGCAATTCGGTTCGAGTGGCATCGCCATAATAGATCGTGGTGCCGCGCCCTCGCTCCTTGCCGACAAGCACGGGATCGGCGTCGACCGCCAGGAACCTCAACCCATGTCGCGTGAGCATCTCAGCAACCAGTTGCCCGACACGTCCATATCCAACCACGATCACACGCTCCAAGCCGTCGTCATGCTGTGGCGTTAATCCTGAAAACGAAGGATCGGCCGTACCGGTGGGTGCCCGGTCGCGGTCGAGCAGCCGCACCAGCAGGGGAACACCGATCATCGTTAAGGTTGCCGCAACCGTGGCGGTGGCGGCAACGGCACCAGGGACCACATTGCCGGCCACGGCAGCACCGATAAGGATCAACGCGAATTCACCGCCAGGTCCTAGTACAAGCGCGACCTCGCCGGCATTGCGGGTCGCCAGTCCTGACAGGCGCGCGATGGGAAAGAGGGTAAGAGCTTTTATCGCAAACAGGCCGACCGCGACGCCTATGGTGACGACCGGGTTGGCAATGATCTCGGTAAGATCCAGGCGAGCTCCGACGGCAACGAAGAAGAGCCCAAGCAAGAGCCCCTGGAACGGCTGGATGGTCACCTCGATCTGACGACGATATTCGGTTTCAGCGAGTAAGAGACCGGAAACGAAAGCACCCAGCGCCATGGACTGACCACTGTGGGCCGTGATCAGGCCAGAACCGATTACGACCAGGAGGCATGCGGCGACGAACAGTTCGTTACTCTTTGTCGTCGCGACCAGCTTGAACAAAGGCCTCAGAATGAGGCGACCTAGACCGGCCAAAGCGAAAAGCGCCACTGCAGCAGGTGCTAGGGCATACAACAGGCCGGCGCCGAGCCCTGTACCTCCGTTCGTGCCCAAAATCGTCACCATGAACAGGAGAGGCGCCACCGCGAGATCCTGGAAGAGCAGCACGGCGAAACTGGCCCGCCCAACCGTCGTGTTGAGCAGTCTGCGCTCGACAAGCGACGGTATGATGATTGCCGTCGACGACATGGCGAGCGCGCTGCCCAGCACCACCGCTGACGCCGGCGTTTGGCCCAGTGCACCCGCGACGGCCGCGAGGATGGCTGTCGCGGTCAGAACCTGCAGGCCGCCCAATCCAAAGACGAGCTTGCGCATTAACAGAAGACGGCTCCACGATAGCTCGAGCGCAATCATGAAAAGCAGAAATGCCACGCCGAATTCCGCAAGATGCGCGATCTGTCCTGCGTCAGTGATAGAGATCGCAGACAGCCACGGCCAATCTCCTGCGAGTGCTCCAAGACCGAAGGGGCCAAGCAGGACGCCGGCTGCGAGAAACCCAAAAACGGGGCTCAGTTTCAATCGCCCGAACAGTGGTACTATGACGCCGGCGGTCGTCAGAAAAAGCAGTAGCTCCTTGTAGTTTTCTAGTCCTGGCGTCATCGATAACTCACAACCCTTGACTCAGATTGACGGGCTCATGCCATGCCGACTGGCATCTCTTTTCTCCCCTGAAGGATCCTACTCTCATTTTCAGATGAATGCCCCGGCAGTGGTACGCTAGGCTGGCACGACGACAGCACCGTACCCACACGAACAGCTTCGTCACGTCAGCAGGTTCGTTATGCCGAGCCCGCCAAGACTGCGCGCGAAGCGACCACCGAACGCGCCACACGCGATTGAGGACATCGAACTACCGCACGAGCGGGCCAAACGCGGTCGCGACAGAGCTTTGTGCACTTGGAGCAGATGGGCAAGCGTCCGCCGAAATAGCGATCAAGGCCTCTGCTTCGGATCGTACCCCTCGCAGGGCCACCAACAACTTCTTTGAGCGAAAGACACCACAAAGTTTGGAGAGGTATTGCAGGAAGCCTTCATGTTGACCGTTGGGCCATATCACCGCGAGGAAGATATCGACCGGCTCGTCGTCGGGTGCCTTGAAGTCGATCGGTTCGAGCAAGGTAACAAGGACTTTGGCCGGCGTTACCAAACCCGGAATAAACGCATGCGGTAAGGCAAAGCCTTGCCCGAAACCGGTAGAACCAAGAGCCTCCCGGTCGAGCAGGCCGTCTAGAATGGCACTCGCCGGGATGCGAGTGCGCTGCGCTAGGTGAGATGAAATGGCCTGGAGAACCGCTCGGCCGCCCCTCGCCGGCACGCCGAGCATCAAGTCGTCTTCAAAGCCGAGTCTTTCATCATCCATCTTCTCCTCCCCGCTTCTCTCTGGTCGGCAAAGATCGCGCTGGCTTTACTCTATATTACCCCAATTTTGAAACTGGCGCTTCGTCCCTCCAAGGCATTTGGGCGAACGTGTTTGCGGTAAGTGGTTCCGCAATCCCAAGCTTTCGAAGCAACCAACCGGCCTTGGCGCGACCGCGCGCCCGGATGATCGTCTTTTCCTAGAGGGAAGTCTGGAGCGCCCCGATCGGTGGGGTAAGCGCGAAACTTTAGGCAGAGAGAAGCCTTTGCAAATTCACTTGCAGAGAAAGCTGTCCAAGCAGGCCCATGGCTACCTCAGTCAAAAATCCATGTTCGCAAACAGCCGACTCTGTCTGAGCAAGCTGGATTTTCTACACGAAGCTCATGGCGGCTAGCTGGCTGCGGCGATTGTCGCCAGTTAAAACCTGAACCGCCTGCGCCGGGGTCATGATTACGGCGTTGGCAAATTCACGTTTCTTCGGAAGGCGCGCAAAGCCTTCGTTAGTGGTCACGAACACGTGGCGCCCGCCATTTTCATGTGCCCAGAATGCTTGAGCAGCGCCCAGGCGATTGCGCCAATCCCAAGCAGCGACGCTGGACAGATCTTTTTTGTCCAAGCCGTAGCTCACCGCGTAGTCCGACCATCGTGCTGGCGTTGTCGGAAAAAGGGTTCTGAAGATAAGTCGCTCGCGCTCAATCGTCGCTTCATCGCTCATAATAGAGAAGCCATGGAATGAAAGGCCGTGTCGCCCGATCGGCCGCAAAAGGCTGATGTGGCCAAGTCCGAGAGCGCTCATTCGGCTTTCAAAGTCTGCAAATCGTTTTAGATGTACGCCGCCGGGCTGGCGTTCATATGCGCTCGACGCCAAAATGGCGAGATCCGCCTCTCCACGCCTCGCGGCTTCAATCAGCGTGCGAATGTCGCCGTGGGCCGGCCTCTTCTCATCGACGTTGATGAGGCAGTTGTTCTCGAGCGTAAAACTCGGCATCGCTTCACCGTGTTGCTGTAGTCATTAGATGCTCGCCATTTGCGAACCAAACCCCGCTACACAACGCTCACTCTGGTTCTTAAAGCGATGCGCGCATCGTAGACATTCGGCTGGGTAGGAAAGGACAAACGAACAAGCGATCACTCCAAGGTAACAAGGACACAAATCGCCTTGGCGGTCAGTTCCCAACGAAACATCAGGTGATGACAAACGCAGAAATCGTGATCTCCGCTCGGCGGGGAGCTGCTTGTTCCTGTCCGCACGTCTCGGCGAACATTCCAAAGTTACTCGCCGATTGATCCAACGTCGGGGTTGGACCGTATCCATGAGGCCATCAAAAAATTCCGTGTCGGCACCGCCAAACGTCTTGAAGGCCGGTCGTGGGAGGGACGAATGTGGATTCAGATCTATTTCGCAATCGTCTGGCTGGCGGTGTTCGCGGCAAGTCAGACATTCGCAGGGGAACGGGTTCTCGCTCGCATCGGTGACGACCACTATACGGGCACATGGCTCGAAATCGGGCGCACCCCGATGTTCATCACGGACGGCTGCGTTGCGGGCTACACCACTTATCAGAAGGCCGACGAACCCAAACGAGTCCTGGTCGAAGACGGCTGTTTCGAAAAGACCCCCAATGGAGAGAAGAAATCCATCCGAGGCATCGGCACTATTGTCGAAACCGAAAACGGGTCAAAGGCCACGCTCCGCGTCAAGTATCCGTGGTTCATCGTCTTTGAGTATCGCGTTCTTTACAAGTCACCGGACAAGAGGTGGTTCATCAGCGCCGACAAGGACATGAACAATCTCTGGATCTATGCCAGATCCGCGCCATCGAAATCTGGACTGAAAACGATGGTAGCGAAGGCCGCTTCGCTTGGCTACGACGTTGGCAAGCTCGAATTCCCGAAGACGAAGTAACGAGCCCAGCTGAGGCCGGGATCTGATCAGCAGGCATCGTTTCGCGAATTGTAAGGCTTGACCGAAAATGGTGGCGAGGACCTATGGAAAAGCTCGCCGGGCATAGCGGAGAGGAACGCTCACGTCATTTGACTGACTGTCCAAAAGCTAAATGTCGAAGCTATAGCCGTCAACAAAGCGCCCCAGACAATATCGGCAAGCGAGATACTCAATGGCCAGTCTCTGAGGGTGCCCAGGTTGGTGAATTGGTAGGTGGTATAGGCAACCAAGCCAAGTGCCGCGCCATCCAAGGCCGCCGCAGCAACGTTGCCACCGTTCAAGGCAGGAAGCACGGCGAAGTGCACGATACCGCCAGCATAGATCAAGTAGAAGGCGATCACAGGCGTGAGCCGGAATCGTCTCGCAAGCTTGTCACCAAGAAGCGGCCGGTAGATCAGATCCGCCATCGTTGCCAACCAGATAAGGTCGACGACAACGAATGCGATGAGAGCCGCAAGGTATGCCGCAAGGATTGACTTCATACGGATGCCTCCGAGGAGTTTAGAAATCAAATCTACGCAGCTTTGACCCGGGCGGATCACAGAGTTGAACCGGACGGCCAGTCCAAACGGATGTGCGACGGAAGAGTACGGAAAAGCGCGTTCTTCAGGTATAGAGCGGCCGGTTCCTCACCGATTGTGCGCTGGTTATCGTGCCCGAAAATGTAATCTACATCGTCGCCTTCGCTCTAACCGGATCGGGCTACCCCTTAGTTTATTTTCAACTACATTAGACTTTAGTAGAATGACGATGCGTAGGGAGGAAGGCATGAAACGCTTGGAATCCGAAAAGCTCGAAACCGACGCCGCCACGAAGGTTTGGTCCGTGCATGACTTCTGCAAACGGCACCGCCTTTGTGAGGAAGAGGAACGTCGTCTTACGAGGCTGTTTGGCATGTTCGCCACAGCCCGCGAACTCCTGAACAACGCACAGCGCACACCGAAGTGGCGGTAATGCAGGCTGGCTCCCATGCATTACCTTCGTGCGGTCGCCGTGCTCTTGCTCTTTTTCCTAAGCTCTTACGCTTGGGCCAATAAGCGCGTCGCGCTGGTCATTGGAAACTCGGCCTACCAACACGCGCCGCAGCTTTCAAATCCGCAGAATGACGCCAGCGACATGGCGTCCAAGTTGACGGGAATGGGGTTCGTTGTGGTGACGGGCCGCGACCTTGACCTCACGGGAATGCGTCAGTCGATCCGCGAGTTTGTCGGCAAAGTTGAAGGCGCAGATGTGGCGCTCTTTTTTTACGCCGGCCATGGGCTGCAGGTAAACGGCGGCAACTACATGATCCCGGTCGATGCGCAGCTTCGCTCTAACAACGATCTGGATTTCGAAGCATTGCCTATAGAGCTCGTGCTGTCTGCAATGGAGCGGAACGCCAAGGTGAACCTGGTGTTCCTGGATGCGTGCCGCGACAATCCACTTGCTGCGACATTGGCCCGTTCCATGGGAACCCGATCGGTGGCCGTTGGCCGGGGGCTGGCGAAGCTCGATACCGGCGTGGGCTCGCTGATTGCGTTCGCCACGCAGCCTGGAAACGTTGCCCTTGACGGCGCTGGCAGAAACTCCCCGTTCACGACAGCCTTGCTGAAACACCTCGGCACGCCAGGGCAAAGTGTAACCGATGACCTGATTGCCGTGCGTCGCACCGTCTTACAGGCCACGGATGGCAAACAGGTTCCCTGGGACAGTTCATCCCTGACAGGCCCCGTCGTTCTCAATCCATCGTCAGATGCGGCCACGGCAACGAGTCCGGCCGCGACGCCAGATACCGACAGAACCGTGGAGCTCGCCTACTGGAATTCCATCAAGGATTTGACCGCAAGCAGCTTCTTTGAAGCATACCTTCAGGAATATCCCAATGGCGCGTTCGGAACGCTTGCGAAGTTGAAGATCGCGGCGATCGCAGAGCGCGAAAAGGAACGTCAGACGGCAGAGCAGCAGAAGGCGGATGCCAACCGTGCCACAAAGCCGCAAGTCAACGCCAGCCAAACCGACGTCGCCGCGCTCGAGCAGACCACTCCGGCAGCCCAGGCGTCTGGTTCGTCCGCCGGCCACATGGCCGCCGGGGATCTCGCGCTTGCCACCCAAAGTCAACTGGCGCGGATCGGATGCCTCGGTCAGATCGACGGCAAGTGGGGTGAAAGCAGTCAAAAGGCCCTGAAAAAATACGCCGAACGCAGGGGGCTCAAGCTTGCATCGCTCGCGCCGACCGAGGAGCTTTTGAACGGACTGAAGGCGATCGGCTATCGCGTCTGTCCGCTCGAGTGCGGAAATGGAATGGTGGCTCGGGACAACCGCTGCGTGGAGCCCGGCATGAGCTCGTTCGACGGCACATGGAGGATAACCCGTTATGCAAAGACGAATTGCGGCGACTGGACCGAACTCTCGACAACAATTTTCGTGAAAGGCGGCGTGGTATCGTCCAGCTCGGGCTTCTCAGGAAAAATCACCAGCAACGGGTCCGTCAGTATCGCCCACACCTTCGTTTTCAAGGGAAGGAAAGGAGGCAACACCCTGACGGGAATGATAAAAGGCGGCAAAGGAACGGGCCGGTTCAAAGGTACGGGGGCAGGCCGCGGCTGTTCAGGAACCATCGCGATGAGTCGGATGTAGCGTGACGGTTATTTCGCATCTTCGGCGCGATCATTGCGCCCGATGAACGCACACCACACCGTTCCTGGCCGCACCAGCGACCGGGAAATGTCGGTGATGTCCTCGCGAGAGGCCAGGCCCGATCTTCAGATTAGACGCCCCTGCAGAACAAAGCTCGAAGTGTCGGTTTCGCGAATCCTTTATCCATTCCGGTACAAAGCCGGTGCCAAGGCCGGCCGAGACGAGCGACACCAGCGAGAAAGTATCGTCAGAGCTTTAGGTAATGTTGCCGGCCAGTCCATGGGTCTCGAAGACCTCGGGAAATAGCACTCGCGGAGAAGGTCTGGATCTTCTCATACCTCAGCGTTCCAATGTCGATTTCGCGGTGAAGCACAAGCGGGCTCCTTTCGAGGCGGCTGGCTTCACGCCTTCTTAACCATGAACCGTGAAAATGCGCCCAGCCGGAGGCATGATGCCGACCGTTCTTTTGGGGTGAAGAGTGCATGCGTAAGCCGCAAGATCAGAAGCTGTCCTCCGGCGACACGATTTCAGAGCCCGGTTATGTCATCTCCCGCCGCGCCGTGCTTTCGGGCCTCGGTGTCATGACGCTACTTGGTGCCTCCGGCTGCTCGCAGGCGCTTGAACTCCCATCGCTGGAACCGCTCGAGCCGTCCGCTCGTTTGTCGCCTGCGGGCGTTGATCCCATGTCGACCGGGGCTATCCCACCGATCAGTGTCGACAGCAACATCACCGACAACGGCACGATGTATGCCTCGATGATCGACAATGGCTTCGTGATCCCGGCAATCCCATTCCAGAAGGTCAAACCGGAGTTCCGGCGTCAGATCGTTATCGATCCGACCGGAGAGGCACCGGGCACGATCGTGGTGCGGCTTAACGAGCGGCATCTCTATTGGGTGCAGGAAGGCGGCGAAGCGGTCCGTTACGGCGTCGGTATCGGCAAGGCCGGCTTCGAATGGAACGGGCGCGCCGAGATCCAGTACACGAAGGAGTGGCCGATCTGGACGCCGCCGAAAGAGATGATCGCGCGCAAGCCGGAGCTTGTAAAATGGTCGAGCGGCCAGCCGGGCGGGCTGGACAACCCGCTCGGCGCCCGCGCGCACTATATCTTCAAGGACGGACACGATACTGGCTATCGCGTGCACGGCTCACCGGAATGGTGGACCATTGGCACGCAAGCATCTTCAGGATGCGTGCGCATGATCAATCAGGACGTCATCGACCTCTACAACCGGGTAAAGTCCTCGCCGACCAAAGTCCCGATTGTGGTGGCGTGAAAGCCTTCCGCGCCCAGCGCGCAGGAACCGCAGAACCATCTCTCATTTGCCCGCACTGACCAGCGACGGAGCATATGGGTAGGACCGCCGGCGCAAACATTGGAACATCCTCGACAATCGGCACGGCTTGGAGCGGTTTGCCAGTGAACAGTTGGAGCGCGGTCAATTGGGACGCCGCGCGACAGCGCAGACATCACGCCTCGTTCGTATATCTCGGCGGCGATCTGAGCCTCGCGCTCGTCTCTCCACGGGCGTCGCGATCAAAACCGCGCTTACCATAAATCTATGATTCCATGGAACTTTATCGGCTTATAACTGTTTAAGGGGCGCCACGAGAGCAGTTGGCCGTGGTGAGAATTCGACAGGAGATATGGATGAATTATGTGACCGTTGCCGCGTTTTCCGTTGCCCTTGTTTCGAGCGCTGCATTCGCGCAGGAGCCGGCAGCAAGCGGTGCAGACGCCATGCTGGTTGGTCCCGGCATCACGATGGGCAAGGCCGCGACGATGCCGCTCAAGCATGTGGAGATCAAGGTCACGGACATCGTTACATCTCAGCTCATCGGCATCGATATCTACAACAAGCAAAACGAGAATGTCGGCGAGATTTCCGACGTCGTCATCGGTGATGGAAAGTCCGTCATCGGCATCATTGCAAGTGTTGGCGGTTTCCTGGGCCTTGGTGAAAGCTACATTGTCATCGATCCTGCCTCCATTGCGCTTGCCGACGACAACGGCACTTGGAAGGCGTATGTGGACACCAACAAGGACGACCTCTCCAAAGCTCCCAAATTCGATTACGCCAAGCTGAAGAAGTAACCTATCAACCCACCAACCGGTCTGCAGGGACGCAAAAGCAAAACGCGCTCGCTGGAAGAGGCGAGCGCGCATACCACAGCGCCAGAGATTCCCACGCCACTTCGCTGACTTGCAAAGCGACGATGAGACTGAGGGCAAAC
The DNA here is from genome assembly GCF_035999185.1 of Ensifer sp. GTDB lineage: Bacteria > Pseudomonadota > Alphaproteobacteria > Rhizobiales > Rhizobiaceae > Ensifer. The sequence continues at coordinate 33,528 of NZ_DASYHB010000224.1, forward strand.
AGGCAAAGGAAAGCGTTCGTCACCGCCCCGTTGGCCGTGAACGAACGCTCACAGCCAGCTCTGCGCGATCCAGAAACGCTGACATGAGCGCAACCGTTGGCAAAACAGTGATCGCCAACGCAAAGCGCGTGCCCACCCGTCAATCGCCGCGGATCAAGCTTTCGACCCTGCGAGCTAAGACATCGGCGGTGAAGGGTTTCGTGACCACCTCCATGCCGCGATCAAGGTGGCCGTGGTTCAAGACCGCGTTCTCGGCATATCCTGTGACAAAGAGTACGTTGAGCCTGGGCCGTTGCGCCCGCACCGCATCTGCGAGCTGACGCCCGTTCATGCCATTGGGAAGACCGACATCGGTGACGAGAAGGTCGATGTCGGGTCGCGCGTCGAGCACCTTTAAGGCCGACGGACCGTCGCCGGCTTCAAGCACCGCATAACCCAGCTCTTCGAGGATCTCGACCGCCACCATTCTCACAAGGGGCTCATCGTCGACCACCAGGATCGTGTGTCCGCCAGTCGACGCAGGCGTCGGCGCCGATTCCAGCGACATCTCGGGGCCGCGCTCGTCGGCGGCGTGGCGCGGAAGGTAGATGCAAATCATCGTGCCCTTGCCGACCTCTGAGTAAATCCGCACGGCGCCGCCCGACTGGCCGGCAAAACCGTACACCATAGACAGTCCAAGACCGGTACCCTGACCGATCGGCTTCGTCGTGAAGAACGGATCGAAAGCACGGGCGACCACATCAGGCGACATACCCGTACCGGTGTCGCTCACGCAAAGGGAGATGTACTGCCCCGGGGGTAGTCCGCGTTGCACGGCCGCGCGCTCATCAAGCCATCGGTTGCCGGTTTCGATCGTTAGCCGTCCGCCATCCGGCATGGCGTCGCGCGCATTGATGCAAAGGTTGAGCAGGGCGTTTTCGAGTTGGCCGATATCGACGAAGGCTGTCCAAAGTCCGCCGGCGCCGATCGTCTCGACCGCCACGCCCGGGCCGACGCTGCGGCTGATCAGATCCTGCATGCCCGCAACGATGCGGTTGATGTCCGAAGGCTTGGGATCGAGCGTCTGTCTGCGGGAAAAGGCAAGAAGACGCTGGGTGAGCGAAGCGGCCCGCTTTACCGCCCCTTGCGCGCCGGTCATGTAGCGATCGATTTCCGTCACACGGCCCTGCGCGAGCCGCGTCTTCATCAGATCGAGGCTGCCGCTGATACCGGCGAGGATGTTGTTGAAGTCATGCGCCAAGCCCCCGGTCAACTGGCCGACGGCTTCCATCTTCTGCGCCTGGCGCAGGGCATCCTCCGCCAGGCCGAGTGCGGCGGTGCGTTCTTCGACACGCTGCTCCAGGGTCTCATTGAGCGTGCGAAGAGCGGCAAGGGCGCGATCACGTTCAGCCTCTACGGCGCGCCGCTCCTCAATGTCGATGAGCACGCCGGGAAACTGCAGTGCCACGCCATCGGCGCCGCGCTCAACCCTGCCATTCGCTTCGAGCCAACGGTACGTGCCGTCTTTTCGGCGGGTGCGATACTGGTGGGTATAGGTGCCGCCGTTTATCAGGGCCTCCTCGACCGAGGCGGCTACCCGTTCCTGATCGTCGGGATGAACTGCCGCGACGATCTCCGAAAGGCTCAAAGCCGACGGCCTCTGCTCCGGCTCGAAGCCGAAAGCGGCCGCAAAACCCTCGTCAACCGTGAACCGATCGGCCGATACGTCCCAGAGCCAGGTGCCAATGATCGCACCGGCCGCCATTGCAAGCTGCACGCGCTGCACATTGTCCCGTGCGTAGCTTTCGCTCTCACGGAGCGCTGCCTCCGCCTTCTTCCTTTCCGTCACGTCACGGAACAACACAGCCACCTGACGCAGACTTTCCGGCTCGATGCGCGTGGCCGAAACCTCGATGTGCCTGGCAACCGACTGGAACTCCTGCTCGAAGCGGACGGGCTTGCCCGTGCGCAGCACGCCGCCATAGATCTCCAGCCAGACGTCGGCGTTGGTGGGCTCGATTTCGCGAAGTCGCTTGCCAACGATGTTCGAGATGCCCGTATGTCGCGCGTAGCCGGAATTGGCCTCGAGATGCACGTAATCGCTGAGCGGCCCTTCAGGCCCGTCGATGAAGCCGATGATACAGAAACCGTCGTCAATCGCCTCGAACAAGGCTCGATAGCGCGCCTCCATGGCGTCATCCACGCTATCACGGTCCTGCAACGCGCCCTCCTGGTGCAAGGCTTTGCCCCGAAGGACCTCTTCTTCGAGTTGCTCGCGAGACAGCGACTTGATGTCGGTCATCACTTCCAGTCTTTCTTTGCGTCTGCCCAGAGCGATGAGAGCGCTCCGACAATTGCATTTCGGCCGTAGGGTTTTCGCACGATCGGCACGCCGACGAGTTCCGGCGGCAGATCCGCACCTTCGCCATATCCGGTCGCGAAGACAAAAGGCGTCCCCCTGCGCACCAATTCTGCGGCGATCCCGAACGAGTTTGTCTGGCCAAGATTGATGTCAAGAATGGCAAGCGCAGGGGGCGACGCTTCGATATGTGCCATGGCCTGCGCTACCGAACTGGCAGTCGAGACGTCCGAAAGTCCCTCGTCCGCCAGCATCGATTCAAGATCAAGCGCGATCAGCATCTGGTCCTCGACGATCAACACCCTCGGGTTCGCCGCGCCAAGACCGTTCTGCTCGAGTGCCGCGCTATCGGCCATGCGTGTCGTCATTTCCGTGCCTGAGGCCGTAAGTTTGACGTGTGGAGCAGGGATCCGGAACTCGGCTTCCAGACCGGACGGCTCAAATCGCACCACGCTGCTCCCGCTGAGATCGTAGGGAACGCTGCGCTCGATGAGCGCGCTGCCGAAGCCGCTGCGCGCCGGGACTGTGACGAGCGGACCGTTCCGCTCGCGCCAGGACACGTCGCAGCCCCCGCCCGTCATCGACCAGCTCACTTCCACTTCACCCTTCGCGACGGAAAGGGCGCCATACTTGGCCGCATTGGTGGCCAACTCATGAAACACCAGCGCCATGACGGAGAAAGCACGACTGTCGAGCCAGACCGCAGGCCCATCGAACGTGACGGTCGAGGCCGTTGTCCTATAAGGATGAAGCTCCGCCTCAAGCAGATCCGCAAGGATCCCTCCGCCGTCGCCGCGAACGACCTGGTCATGGGCGATTGCGAGCGCCTCGATACGGCCCTGCAGGGTCGAGACGTAGTCCTCCAGCGAACTCTTGTGGTGCTGCGGGCTCGTCACCAGCGATTTGATGACCGCGAGGATATTCTTGACCCGGTGGCTCAGTTCCTGGTTCAGCATGCGCTGCCGAACCTCGGATTTGCGGCGCTCGCCTGCCATCAACTCATTGTGCCGGAGCACCACTTCGACAATCGCGACCCGGACGATCTCGGCGATTTCCCGCTCGGCCTCAGACCATGGCTGCGCCTGCGCCTGGACAGTCTCTTTCCAGATCGCAAAGCTCTTGCGTGGCGTTAAGCGGTCACCAAGGGGGCCAGTCTCATAGGTCTTCTCAGGATTGCCGGCCCAGTTGAGGGTTTGAACGAGTTCTTTGCGGAAGAACAAAAGACAGTCCGAACCGGTCTGCGAAAGCGGTATCGCAAGAACGCCCGAGAGCTTCTCGCTGTAGGCTGCCGCTTCCGGAAATTTCTGGGAGAGAGCATGAGTAGCCCAGACGCGGCCCTCGCTGACGGTGCGGATGAAATCCAGAAGGCCGGACCTTGCGTCATCCGGCGCCATGGTGCCGAGGCCTGCCCATTTGCCGTCGAACATGACGCCGATACCGTCGTTCGGCAGCAGCTGCGAAAATTCGCGCAGGCTCTGGCGGAGCAGTTCGCCCACATCTTCGTGATGCGAAGACAGAATGAGAAAGCGGTCGAGTGCCTCGCGGGTACCGGCGACGGCAGCGACCCGGCGCCGCTCCTTGAGCGAGGTCAGATGCAACGAGAAGAACTCGCCAAACACCTCCATGGCGACGCGCTGGGCCATGGGCAGCGCTCGCGGCGAATAATGGTGGCACGCGATCAGGCCCCAGAGTTGGCCGTCGAGAATAACCGATATCGACATCGAAGCGGCAACGCCCATGTTGCGCAGGTACTCGCAATGGATGGGCGAGACGCTGCGCAAATGCGCGAAACTGAGGTCCAAGGGCTCGCCGGACCCGTCCAGCACCGGTTCAACGGGGACGCGCGCGCCGCTTGCATCCGAAATGACGCGAATAGTGTTCTTGAGATAGAGCGCTCGCGCCTGTTGAGGGATATCGCTTGCGGGAAAATACTGGCCGAGAAAGCTCTCGAGATCCGCCCGCTTCGTCTCGCTGACCACCTTGCCGGAGCCGTCTTGCTCGAAGCGATAGATCATCACGCGGTCATAGCCCGTCGCACCGGCAACGATGCGGCCCGCGCGCTGAACGAGACGGTCAACGTCTGCGATGTCCTTGATGCGGCCAATCATCTCGCGAGCAATGTGCAAAGGTTGGCCGATCGACGGGGCCGGCTCGAACTCGATGATGATGGCGGACTTATGGTGGTGGATTGCAATGTCAAATACACGATCACCCAATGTGATATCGAGCAGCAGGGCTGGTCGTGAGGCGGCATTGGCAGCCGCGAGCGCGTTGCGCAGGTCATGCAGCAGCTTCGGGCCGAGCACTTCGGCAAGCTGCTGCCCGACCAAATCACCCGCGCGGCAGAGCATCACGGCCGCGTTTGCCGACGCGCGCTCTATCGTTGTGAAACCGATGTCGCAGGCCAGAAGGCAACCGTGCGGCTGAATGCTGCCGGGGATATGTATCGGCTCGCGATCGCAGGTATCGAGGGTGACGGGGTCAGTGGGCGACAACAGGTTCACCTTCGAAACATTTCAGGGCAAGTGCGAAGACCGCATTGGCTGCGTTCGCAGCCCGCTCGACGTCGAAATCGTTTGCCTGGTCGAGGAGTGACAGGAACGATGGCCAACGCGTCGTGTCGTTTGACATCAGCACGAGATGCCGGGCACCGAAGGTCTCATCGAGCCCGAGCGCCGCCGCCCGGTGGCAAAGGACCCGGGCGCCGAGCGTCGAGCCCTCAAGCACATAGAGCGCGCCAAGCAGGGCACTCGGATCGGCAAGATCGAGATCCGCTTGCGGATGACGCATTGGGGAAAGGCCAAGATCGGTCGCGTCCTGGGCGAGCGTGTCTGCGATTTTGCATGGTTGTCGGTTCCAGCCGTCGGGCCAGGCGACATTCCTCAGCGCCTCTTCCATGGCAATGCGGAACGGCAGGAGACGCGCCACATAGTGCCGGTAGTCCTCAAGCGTGCTCAGCGTTCCAACCGCGGCGTCGACCTGCTGATGCCCCTCCCGCGTCCTGCTTCTCAGTTCAAAGCGCTGTTCATTGCCGCGCATGCGTCCTCCGCCGGCCATCACCCGCGGCCTCACCTGCCGCCGGCAGCGGAAGGAAACTTCGGAGAATATGGGCCAAAAACCAAAATCGCGTGGAAAACTAGGGCGTTGCGTGGACTGCGACAAGGGAACTACATTCATTTTTTAGGGGAAGTTCACCTCCATCGAGCATCTCACAAAAATGTCGGCGCCCTGTTTGTATAGCTGGCAATGCGACCAATCCCGTCCAGAAGGTTACGCTCCGAAGCGACGACGGCGGGCGCGCGAGACCCATCATTGAAACCGCCGTGGGTGCAGACTGCTTGAAGGCCCTTCTGCCACCTCGCTTTAGGGCACGGTGCTATCAACGCGGCAGTGGTCTTGCGCGGACCGGCCAGTTGCAATCCGGCAAGGCCGCGCAGGATCAGGTATAAAGCAGCCAAACTCCCAACGCGCACCCACCGACAAAGAGGATCGCTATGACCGCAAGGACGGCTCTCACTGCGCCGTTCAGCCTACCACCAGTCGTCTTCACAGGTTTCGCCTTGGCAGTGCAGCTCGTGCCCATCGGTTGCCCGGTCGAGGAACCCTGGTCCTTCTGCCGTTGAAAGCCAGCCCTTCTCTGTGGTGGAAGGACACTTGAAGCCTCCGAGAGAAGGTGGAGTCCGCGCAAATACACATCCCCGCTCCTCCCCATGTTCTTCATTTGCGCTAGATTGTCCTTCAAATCCGCCCTCTTCACCGCGAGGCTAAGCGGAGTTGAAGCTGCACGGATCACCAAGGCGTCTTTCGTTTCGCCCGGCTGCAACGTCAGCAGTTCAACCGCCTTTACGACTTCGGACGAAAACCCGACCTCCTTCAACCGCTCAGGCGTCCAGCCCGGGGCCTTCTCCGCGACGTCGTGGAGGAATGCCACCGCCTTTTCCCTATCGCCCGACACCGCATCTGCGACACGTTGACAATGGTTGAAATAAGGTTCCCCCGCCTTGTCGCGCTGGCCGGCGTGGGCGTGGGCGGCAACCTCTCGCGCCCATCGACACTCTTCGACAGCAGATAGGAATACCGGGGAACGCCAGGATTGCAGTTTATCGTCTGTGTTGGTCACCGTTGCTGTCCTTGCTTCGCTCCAAATGCCAGCCGGATCTCTGGTTTTGAAGCCAACCGCATGCGGCGCAATTTGTTCCGCGAATGAACATGGCGAGCAGCAATCTGCGATCCACGCCAGGGCCTGTGCGACTTCGGCGCAGGCAACAATCGTCATCCCGCTCGGGAACAAAGCATCGCCGAGAGCGATTGGAAGCGCATGAATACAATCGCTTTATCAGCGGCTTTGCTGCTTCTTGTCTCTCAAGGGTCCGCCGGAGCGCAGATGCTCACGCCGGACGACATTAACAATGCTGAGATTGGCGCCTTTCCGCACCAATCAAGCCCAACGCCTCAGGCAAGCACGCCTGCCGAAGCCCCCGATCCAGCTGTCGCACGGCTCCAGGTCCTTCTCGATCGCGCGGGCGCGTCGCCTGGGGTGATAGACGGGTACAACGGCGAAAACGTAACCAAGGCAATCCGAGCGTTCGAGGCCATGCATAAACTCCCGCAGGACGGGAAACTCGACCCTGTCGTGATTGCGCGCCTCTCTGGCCAGACCCCCGCGATTGAACCATATGTGATTTCTGAAGATGACGCCCGAGACCTCGTGACCGCCATTCCGGAAGACTACGCGGATCAGGCCAAGATGGAACGGCTCGGCTTCACAAGCGTCGCCGAAAAGCTTGCCGAACGCTTTCACATGGATCTCGATCTGCTTGCAGCACTCAATCCCGGGACGAGGTTTGCGACCGGCGAAACGATCTTCGTCGCATCACCTGGCAGCCCCAGACAGGGAATGGTCAAGCGCATCGAAGCGCACAAGGAGACACGACAGCTACTGGCCTTTGCCGAAGATGGAATGCTGGTTGCAGCCTATCCTGCCACCATCGGTAGCGAGGACACGCCCTCTCCGTCGGGTACGCAGAAGGTTAAGGGTGTGGCCCGGATGCCGCCCTATACCTACAATCCGAAAGTCAATTTCCGGCAAGGGACCAACAAGAAAATCATGACCTTGCCCGGCGGTCCAAACAACCCGGTCGGCACTGTCTGGATCGATCTGACAAAGCCAACCTACGGCATCCACGGCACGCCGGAACCATCGCTGATCGATAAGTCCGGATCGCACGGTTGCGTCCGGCTGACGAACTGGGATGTGGAAGAGCTGGCAGGCATGGTCAAACCCGGCGTCATTGTCGAATTCATTGATTAGTTGCGCTTTGTGGCACCGAGCGGGGCCCTGCACGTGTCGTCCCCGACCGGCAAGAAGCTCCAGGATCGGCGGATCGCGGATCGGCAGACCCACAGTCCGCCGATCCTTTCGCACTCAGATGTACCAATTGGGATCCAGCGCGTACGCCTCGATGTGGTCGATCTTCATCTCCGATCCATTGGCAAAGTCTTCGTTCGGCGTGCCGGCCATCCCACCAACGGCAAGGTTGACAAGCATGTACATCGGCTCGTGCATGTCCGCGGGCGTGTCGGCGCGCGCAATTTCGGTACCGTCGAAATACCACACGATCTCGTCTTCGGTCCAAAGCACGCCGTAGTCGTGAAAGCCGTCGGTTTCAGCGACCTGCACGGCGTCTTGGCTCAGCGTATGGGCTCCATTTTCATTGGAGTGGGCGGTGACAACAACGGTGTTCTGGTCCTGCCCGCGCATTTCCACGACGTCGAGCTCCGGTGGCCAGGAACCGTCCGCCGGCAGCAACCAGAAGGCGGGCCAGGCTCCCTGATCGTCCGGCATGTCGGCCCGCATCTCGAAGTATCCGTAGGTCTGAGCGAACGACGAATAGGTCGTCAGCATGCCGGACGTGTAATCGTAACCATTGATCTCCGCCTGGATCGACCCGGAGGCTTGCTCCGCAGTGATCGTCAGCACGCCGTTTTCCACTGAAAACGGGTTCGCGGAGGCGGTCGGTTGGTAATCCGGATTGATGTACCACTGGAGCTCGCCGTTGCTGGCCAGCGTTGCCCCCTTTTCCGGAGCCCACCAATATTTTGTGTCCCAGACGCCACCCGCACCGCCCGTGAGCTTGAGCGTGTCGAAATCGTCTGAGAACGTCTGCGTCAACCCGGTTCGGTCCAGGCTCAACTTGAACTGCTCCTGATGCAACTCGCCGGCGGTCGTATCGGCAAGCACGAGACTTTCGTCATTGCCGAGATGGAGGCGAAGATCATCGCCCTCCTGAACCGCGTTGGCGAGCACCTGCTGGAACGAGGTCAACCCGTAGCCCTGGAGGCGAACGGTGTCATTGGAGCTGAAATCAGCGATGAGGTCGCTGCCGTTGCCGCCCTCGACCACGAACGTATCGGCTCCACCGGCACCGATGAGCACGTCATTGCCGGCGCGCCCGTCGATGGTCTGGCTGCCCGAACCACCGGTTATGATGTTGTCGGTGCTGTTACCGAATGCGTGACGGTCGTTGCCGGTGACAGTCAGGTTCTCGAAGTTCTGCGGCAGGGTGTAGCTCATCCACGTATTGATCGTGTCTACACCTTCGCCAGGGGCTTCCTGTGCCCGGTTTGTCGATGAATAGAGGTAATAGACGTCATCGCCCGTGCCGCCGATCATCGTCACGTCCACGGAACTGTCACCCCAGAGGGAATCGTTGCCGGACGTGCCATAGAGGGTCGGGCCGGATCCGGTCGCGGAAAACCATGCCGTCGAACTTCCGCTGTAGGAAACGGGTTGCCCCAGGGCGTTCATGGTCGTTCTGCTCATCGAGAAGTCTCCTTCTTGAGTGGGCGCCCCTTCCCGATGACCCCCTTACCATTTCCGACTGTGCCATGTCGCCCACACCTCCAACTCTTTTGACCCATGGCTCAGGCTTCAGCGATGGTAACCACAGCTTTTGTCGATTGCTGTCCTGCCCAACCCACGAGGTCGACCGCGCTCCCAGGACCCGGCAAGAGGAGGCTGACGGCTCTGTCGACGGACATGCGTCGCCCTTGTCCACCCAAGCGTTGATCTGATTTCCCTGCCTGGCCGGCTGACCGGTCGCAAGGATAGAAAGTCGCTCACCCGTTGGAACGAAAAGCGCTCTCGCAGCTTCTTCTACAGCATTCATTCATAAAGGAGCGCCAGCATGAAATCGCTTGCCGAACTGTTCGAACATACGCTTCAGGACATCTATTACGCTGAAAACGCCCTCACCAAGGCCCTCCCCAAAGTCGCAAAAGCCGCCAAAAGTGCGGAACTCAAAAAGGCGGCCGAGGAGCACCTGTCGGAAACGAAAGACCAGATCAAGAAGCTTGATCAGATATTCAAATTGATCGGGAAGAAGCCCGCTGGCGAAAAGTGCGACGCTATAGAGGGATTGATCAAGGAAGCGGACGGACTGATGTCAGAGGCGCAAGGGACCGCGCTCGACGCAGGTCTGCTTGCCGCTTGTCAAGCCGTCGAACACTATGAGATTGCCCGCTACGGGTCGCTTCGGGAATGGGCAAAGGACCTTGGACACGAAGAAGCACACACGCTCCTTTCCGAGATCCTCGACCAAGAAAAAGCCACGAACAACAAGCTTACCAACCTTGCGGTCACATCCATCAACAAGGCACCCGCAACCCGAAGGGCCGCGTGAATCACAGGCCGTATCCGAAGGGCACGCTCGTTTGAAAAACGGCGCCCGGCATCCGGCCGGGTGCAACCCGTCATAGGCTGCCTCCGGCATTCTGCTGAGTAGCCCCGGCAAACAAGCGTCTGCCCTGGAGCCTGCACCGTCTCTTTGTCGGAGGTGGAAATGTATTTGTTGGGCGAGCTGGTCTCAATTCCTGACCCGGTTGATAGGGCGATGCTGCAGCGCGTTTTTGCTACAGCCTGCCTCCTAGAGCAGGTGGAAATACCTTCACCTCGTGGCGCACAGCTTGTGCGATTCCTTCTCGACGAGTTTCGTCTCGGACAAACAGAAGAAGCATGTCTTCTGGAGTGTGCCATCTGGTTCGCCAAGAGACGCCCCGAGATACCGCATGCCCCGAGCCAGGCTCTCGCGAGACGTCAAACAGCTCAGCAGTTTCATGGTCCGGCAGATGAATAGCTCGAACGCTTGCAATCCCGAGCTGACAACGGCAACGGTGGAGGGGTCATGGGTCTGATGCATCTCGGGCGCGCGCGCCTGGCAATGGCCTTGCCTCGCCACAGGGAGCAGTTGCGCAACACCAAGGACCAAGCGTTATACGATCTCTTCGAAGAGTATGCCCACGCGGCACGGTCAGTCGATATGCTGATGCGCGAGATCCCGCGTCGGGAAGACCTGCTAACCGAGCGGCAGCAAGCTTGTCTTGACTTGCAGGCAAAGGTGCTTGCCTTGCTTGTTCGGATCGAGGAGCAGAAATCCCATGCGGATGGCTGAGGAAGCACTTGCAGCACCCTTCTGCAAACGCCGTCCCACGCCATTCACTTGCCCACAGTCGCTGAACCACACCTGCTTTAGGATGCCGAGGCAGGCTGGCGCCACAGGAGCGGCCAAGTAGTACTTCCACTGGATTGGATAATCTTGCTGGCCGCGACTTTCCCTTGTCGGCGTGTCAGCGTGCAAGATTGACTAACGGGACTCGAAGCGAGAGACAAAGCCCATCGGCCCGCCACTCTCTGGTGAGCGAGCCGTTCAATCCTTGAAGCGCCACTTTTTCCAGGGTCGTTCCAAATCCCTCTCGTTCAGGCGCCGTCGAAACGGAGTGTGATCCCTCTTCGCTCCAATCGAGATGAAGTGCCTCGCCCACTGCGGAAACGTCGATGGTCAATCGCCCGGCTGAAGTGGAAAGCGCACCATACTTCGCAGCGTTTGTGGTCAGTTCGTGGAGCAGGAGCGCCAAAGAGGTAAGTGCATTGCCGCCCAGAGGCGCATCCGATCCGGAGATCGCGATACGACCACCGTGCGCGTGGTCGTGCGGAGCAACGATTGCCTTCAGCAAAGCTGCAACCGTGGTCGCGATTTCCTCACGGCTATCCTCTCGTACGAGGTCAGGCAATGTCAGCGCGTGTGCACGCGACAACGCATGCAGCCGCGATCGCAGGTCGCTTTCAAGTTCTGCGACCGACGTTGCCTGCCTGGCGCTAACCGAGATCAGCCCCGCGGTGAGGCTGAAGAGGTTCTTTATGCGGTGATTGATTTCACGCAGGAGAATGTCCTTGTGTTCGGCCGCAACCTTGAGCGCATCAGCCTGTGCGGCAAGTTCGTCTCTTTGGGCCGCCAGCTGCTGCCTCTGACGATACAATTCGAAAAACACATCCACCTTGCTGCACAGAATGTCCGGCTCGATCGGCTTTTGAATGAAGTCGACCGCTCCGGCCCCATAGCCGCGGAAGCGGCGCTGGCCATCTGCGCTGCCCGCCGTCACAAAGATAATGGGAATGCGCCGCGTGCGCTCGTTCCCGCGCATCAACTCCGCGAGTTCGAACCCGTTCAGTCCCGGCATCTGCACGTCAACAAGCGCCAAGGCGACATCATGTTGCAGCAGGATCTCAAGCGCCTGGTCACCGGATTGAGCCTTCAGGAGGAGGCGGTCGTCGCGGCGAAGCAGCGCCTCCAGCGACAGAAGGTTCTCCTCGAGGTCATCGACCAACAAAAACGGGACGGGCTCCATGGATATTCTCAAACCTCTTTCAAGTATTCAGCAATGGCATCGAGCGAGAGCACGAGCGCACTTGGGCATGTTTGGATTGCGGCATCCGGCATCGCGGATGCCAGAGCGCCTTCAGGGTTTTGAACGATTGTCATCCCGCCAGCCTCGTAGACAGCCCGCAGGCCGTCCGCGCCATCACGGTTTGCGCCGGTTAGAATGATCGCCACCAAAGCCTCACCGAAGGCGTCGGCAGCACTTTCGAACAGGACGTCAATCGACGGGCGGGAGAAGAGTACGGGCTCATCGGACGAGAGCGAAAGGTTCCTGTCCGATTCAACGAGCAGATGATAGTCCGGTGGCGCGAAATAGATCGTGCCGGCTTTAAGCGGCTGCTTGTCCTCGGCCTCCTCGACAGACAGCCGGCACTTCGCCCGGAACAGATCGACCATCAGGCTCGGCCTGTCGGGCGGAACATGGACGACCACCATCACCGGCAGTCGAAAGCCTGCCGGCAAGCCTGGCAGGATCACCGAAAGAGCTTCGACGGCACCTGCAGAGGCGCCAATGACCACGGCTTGAGCTTCGCTCGGCATCATTCTACCCGCCTTTGATAGATCTTCTCGTCGCGCACGAAGTCCGTGAACGCATCGCCATGGAGGGAGAAACGCAGGCTTTCCTTGGAGCCGAGGCCCAGAAAGCCCTTGCGCGCGAGGGACTCCTTGAAGAGATCGACTGCCCGGTCCTGGAGCGTGCGATCGAAGTAGATCATCACATTGCGGCAGGAGATGAGATGCATTTCCGCAAAGACCGCGTCGGTAACCAGGCTATGATCCGAGAACACGACGTTGCGGCGCAGGGTCTTGTCGAACATTGCCTTGCCGTAAGCCGCCTGGAAGTAGTCGGACAACGAAGTCTTGCCGCCGGACTTGCGGTGGTTCTCGGTGAAAAGCTGCAACCTGTCGAGGGCGTAGACGCCAGCCTCCGCTGCCTGCAACGCCTCATGATTGATATCGGTGGCGTAAAAGATCGTGCGATCTTCAAGACCCTCTTCGCGGAAGAGGATCACGAGAGAGTACAATTCCTCGCCGCTGCTGCAGCCGGCAACCCAGACTTTCAGCGAAGGATAGGTTCTAAGGTGGGGAACGACCTTTTCCCGGATCGCCCTGAAATAGCTTGGGTCGCGGAACATCTCGCTCACTTGAACAGTGAGGAACCGAAGCAGCTGCGGCAACATTGCCTGGTCGTGCAGCAGGCTTGCCTGCATCTGCGAGAAGGTTTCGAACCCCAGTTGCTCCCGCGCCTTCTTCAAGCGACGCTTGGTGGACGCCATCGCGTAGTTGCGGAAGTCGTAGTGGTACTTCAAGAACAGCGCCTCAAGCAGGAGCCGGATCTCGATGTCTTCCACTTTTTCGGCAGCTGCCAGCTCTGTCATCTGGGCATCCACACGCGCACGAGCGACAGGAGCTTATCTACGTCGAGGGGCTTTGCCATATAGTCGTTGGCTCCGGCCTCGATGCAGCGCTGCTGGTCGTCGGGCATTGCCTTGGCGGTCAATGCGATGATCGGCAATCTCTTCCAGGCCGAGTTCTTGCGGATTTCCCCGGTCGCGGCCAACCCGTCCATGACAGGCATCATTACGTCCATGAGCACCAGGTCGATTGCCCTACCGTCATGCTCCGATGCTCTTTGCAGAGCCTCCAGAGCCTCGCGGCCGTTGCGCGCGATTTCGACGATGGCGCCACGGGGTTCAAGGATGTTGGTCAGCGCATAGACATTGCGGATATCATCCTCGACTACGAGGATGCGCCGGCCCTCCAGAAGCGCGTCCCTGTTGCGCGCCCTGCGGATCATCTTCTGCTGTTCGTCGGGAAGCTCCGAAATCACCTGATGCAAGAAGAGGCTGACTTCGTCGAGCAGGCGTTCAGGGGATTTCGCGCCCTTGATGATGATCGACTTCGAGTAGCGTCGCAGCTTCTGTTCGTCGTCGGCCGAGAGTTCGCGCCCCGTATAGACGATAACAGGCGGAAAGGCATAGGCACTCTCGGAGCTTAGCGTCTCCAGCAGCGAATAGCCTGAGGCGTCCGGAAGCGACAGATCGAGCACCATGCAGTCGAAGGTCTGGTCCTTCAGGAGGTCCAAGCATTCGGCGGCCGTGCTGGCGGTGACCGTTTCGACATCCTGTGTTCCGATCAATCGTGCGACCGCTTCGCGTTGAACCGGGTCATCCTCCACGATCAGGACACGGTGCACGCGCTTGGAAAACCGTGCCTCGAGCTTCTGCAGGACCTTGACCAATTCTTCCCGAGTGACGGGCTTGATGGCGTAGCCTGCGGCGCCAAGAGAAAAGGCACTTTCAGTGTGGTCGCTTCCCGATACGACGTGAATTGGGATATGGCGTGTCAAGACGTCGTGCTTCAGTCGGTCAAGTACCGCCAGACCCGACTGATCCGGCAGCCCGATGTCGAGAACGATCGCGCGCGGCATGAATTCCTTGGCCAGCGTCATGGCCTCTTCAGCCGTTGCTGCGACGATTGCCTGGAACCCCATTTCCCGCGAGAGATCACGAACGATGGCAGCGAATTTGTCGTCGTCTTCGATGACCAAGAGGACACGTCTTGCATCGGTCAGGACATCACGGTCATCCTCGACGCGGCGGACCGGCGTTGGCGCGATCGAACGCGCCTCGGCAGCTGGCGCCGTGACCATTGACGAGGGCGTATCCAGCTGCGGCTCGGGAGACGCTTGTTTTGACGGGTCGAAGCGCTCGCCGATAGTGACGGTGAACGTACTGCCCTGCCCCACCTCGCTCTTGAGCACGATGCCTCCCCCCAGGAGACGGACCAACTGTCGTGATATCGAAAGACCAAGGCCCGTACCGCCATACTTGCGGCTGATCGTGCCATCGGCCTGATGAAAGGCATCGAAGATCGTCTGCTGGTGTTCCTTAGCAATCCCGATGCCGGTGTCACTGACGGAGAAGGCAATCTTGCCATCGTTAGCGGGGTAGATCGCGAGGCTAACCTTGCCGGCCTCGGTGAACTTGATTGCATTGGAAAGCAGGTTCTTCAGAACCTGCTCGAGCCGCAACGGATCGGTTTCGATGGTGGCCGGGCAGCCCGTGGCAACGTCAATGGAGAACGCGAGCTTCTTTTCGGTCGCCAGCGGCAGAAAGACCTGACGCAGATTAGCCGCAAGACGCTCCAGCGCCACCGTTTCCGGCCGAATTTCCACGTGCCCGGCCTCGATCTTGGACAGATCGAGGATGTCGTTGATCAGGTTCAAGAGGTCATTGCCGGACGACTGGATCGTCCTGGCAAACTTCACCTGCTCCTCGGTGAGGTTGTCGTCGGAATTGTCGGCCAGAAGCTTGGCAAGGATGAGAGAGGAGTTGAGCGGCGTGCGCAACTCGTGCGACATGTTGGCGAGGAAGTCGGATTTGTATCGGCTCGCTTTCTCGAGTTCTCGCGCCTTTGCCGATACGGAGGCATTCGCGCGCTCGAGGTCATCTCGCTGCGCTTCAAGCCGCTGGGCTTGCGTTTCCAGTTGAGCATTGTTTTGCTCAAGCTCGATCTGCTGCTGCTCAAGATGCGCCTGCGATTCCTTCAGCGCCCTTCCCTGCTCTTCAAGCTCTTCGTTGGAAACGCGCAGCTCCTCGCTCTGGGTCTGCAATTCCTCGGACTGTCTTTGCGTTTCCTCCAGAAGGTTGTGAAGCTGGCCGCGATAGGTCGCCGACCTGACGGCAATCGCAATTGCCTCCGAGGCGTGATTGAGAAGGCTGACGGTAGCCTCTTCGACTGGCCTCAGAAAGCCGAGTTCGAGCACCGAATTCACCGTCGCGTCGACCTTTCCCGCCTGGATCGCCAGATGCCTCGGCTTATCCATCCCGAGCCCGGAACCAAACGCCAGATACCCGTCCGGCACATCGTCGACAACGATGGACGACCCCTCCGCGACCGCCTGCCCCAGAAGACCTTCCCGCGGTCGAACAGTCGTTGGCATGTTGGCATCACCTGGCACGCCGCGGACCGCGACGCGCTGGAACGAACCGCCGCCGCCGATGAAGATCGCGCCTGCAACGGCGCCGACATAGGGCGCCAGGAACTGGAGGATGCTGTTACCAAGTTGGTCGATGGACTGATCGCCCATCATGGCCGATGCCAGCCCGACCTGGCCGGCCTGCAGCCACTCGCCTCTTCGGCGGGCGATCGTTGCCCTACGGACGAGAGTTGCGATCGCTACGATCAAACCGATCCCGACGAGAATTGAGAAAAGGGTGCTCAGACGCGCCGTTTTCTGCGCGTTCTCCATTTCGGCAAGGCGGTCGAGGCGAACTTCCAACTCTCCTGCCGACAACGCTGCAACCTGGTTTCGAACACCATCCATTTCGATCTTGCCGCGATCCGAGTTCACCATCGCGATCGCGGCCTCAAGACCATCGCTCCGCCGCCGATCGATCGTCTCATCCAGTTCGGCGAGCTTGGCCTCCACATTTTGCCTGAGCGTCATCAACCGCTGGCTTTGTCCGGGATTGGCGGCGGTCAGTTGGCCGATTTGGTCCAGTTTTGGTCGAATGGCCTGAAGCGCTGCATTGTAAGGCGCAAGGTAGCTATCGTTGTTCGTCAGCAGAAAGCCACGTTGCCCGGTCTCTGCATCCTGAACAAGCGAAAGCAGTTCATCGAGCGCAACGATGGCAACGTGCGTTTGGACGATTCTCTCGTTGCCTTTGCGTAAGGCCTCAAGATTGAGGTAGGCGACGTATCCGCTGAGAACGAAGAAAAACAGGGTGCCGGCGAGACCGAGCGCGATGCCAGGTTCAAGGCCGAAGAGCTGCCCAAACGATCGCGATTTTTGTCCTAGCCTCGTGGCTGTTTTCGCTGACATCAAAACTCCGACTGGGAGAGAGAACTGAGGGTGCCTGGCAATGAACGGAAAGTCAGTTGGCCGCAGCAATGGATCGTCAGGACCATCCTGGAAAGGGCCAAGGCTCCTGCCGTAACCTCGTCCGCGTCGTCCAGATGGGTTCGTGGCATATCAGATCAAAAGCCGAAGCGCGTGAAATATCCATAGAAAACAAAACGCGCCGTCCTTATCCCCAGCCACACTCCGCGAGAGGCCACACACGATCAGACGGGTGCGCCGACGCGTAATCTATGGCTCAAAGGTCTTGTTTCCACCTTCCGCAACCTCATTGCCGTCTATCTCGCGGAGACCTGTCGCATTTTGGTGACACCGCACCATCGGCAGCGACGTATCAGACAGGTAGCGGAACCGTTTGCAAGGCCCGGCGTTAATAGGCTTGGACGCATTTCTATCGGGGATTAGCGCCATGTCAGGCGGCAACATCACGTCCGAAACGGAACGCCCGGTGGTACAGACCGCTTGGGCGACGGATCGTGGCGAGATGGCTGCCTTGATCCAAGGCTTTGATTGGTCTCAAACTTCGCTCGGGCCGATGGAGAGCTGGTCGCCAACACTGCGGATCATGGTCCCGTTCCTTCTGGTCAACCGCTTTCCGTTGTTGCTGTGGTGGGGCCCGGACTATGTCTCCATCTACAACGATGCCTATAGCCCTGTGCTTGGAGCGAAGCACCCTTGGGCGCTCGGCAAGCCTGTGAGCGAATGCTGGAGTGAAATCTGGCATGTGCTGCGACCGCTTATCGACGAGCCGTTCCACGGCGGGCCGGCGACCTGGAACGATGACATCGAACTGGAGATCAACAGGAACGGTTTTCTGGAAGAAACCCATTTCACCATCGCCTACAGTCCCGTCCCGGACGAAGCGGCCGAAAACGGTATCGGCGGGGTTCTCGCAACTGTCACGGAGATCACGGAAAAGGTCATCGGAGAACGTCGGATCCTCGCATTGCGAGATCTCGCCTCCCGCTCGGGAGAAGCGCATAGCGCAGCGGAGGCGTGCGCAATCGCCACCGACACCTTAGGCAAGCATGAACGCGACATACCCTTCGCTCTGCTCTACCTTCTCGACAGCGATCGCAAATACGCACGCTTGGCCGGAGCGACGGGCCTCGAAGCGGGCCACCCATTCGGTGTTGACAAAGTCGCCCTGACCTCCCGGGACAACGGAAAAGCTTGGCCCTTTCAAATGGCCACATCAACCACGATCGTCGAGAATTTGGGCGTGCGGTTCGCCTGCGACGATGATGGGAAACTGCTTGAGTTTTCTGACAAGGCGGCAGTGCTCCCACTGTCGGCTTCCAGCGCGCGCGACCCGACCGGTTTCCTCGTGGCGGGGATCAATTCGCGATTGAAGCTCGACGAGCATTATCACGACTTCCTGGAGCTCATGAAAGCCCAAGTCGTCAGCGCCATTGCCAACGCCCAGTCGCGCGAGGATGAGCGTAAACGATCGGAAGCGCTCGCAGAAATCGACCGGGCAAAGACGGTCTTCTTCTCCAATGTCAGCCATGAATTTCGCACGCCACTGACGCTGATGATCGGGCACATCGAGGATCTTCTATCCCATCGGCCGGGCCCCACCGACGATCGCGAACAGCTTCTAATCGCTCACCGCAATTCACTGCGGTTGCTCAAGCTGGTCAACACGTTGCTCGAGTTCTCGCGCATCGAGGCCGGACGCCTGCAGGCGTCGTTCGTGCCGACAGACCTTCCGGCGGCGACGGCAGAGCTTGCGAGCGCATTTCGTTCGGCGACCGAAAAGGCCGGACTACGGCTCATAGTCGATACGCCTCCGCTTGCCGAAACAGCCCACGTCGATCGCCAGATGTGGGAGAAGATCGTCCTCAATCTCCTCTCAAATGCGTTCAAGTTCACGCTGGAGGGCGAAATCGAGGTGCGTCTTGCCATCGATGGTCCCGACTTCGTGCTGACGGTCCGGGACACCGGGATAGGCGTTCCCGACGACGAGTTGCCTCGTCTCTTCGAGCGTTTCCACCGCGTCGAGGGAGCCGAGGGCCGCACGCAAGAGGGATCCGGTATCGGCCTTGCCTTCGTCCAGGAGCTGGTCAGGCTTCATGGCGGCGCCGTGTCCGCGCGGAGTATCCTTGGCAAGGGCACCACGTTGCGGGTCTCGATCCCAAGGGGCAGAGCCCACCTGTCGCATGACCACACAGCAACGCCTGAGGCGCGCACATCGACCGCGATAGGTGCCACGCCTTTTGTCGAGGAGGCCCTCAGGTGGCTTCCTGACGATGGCCACGCGGATACCGGACTGCCCGAGATCGAGCCTGCCCCGACGGTCGCGGATGCACACAATCACGCGCGTGAATGTTTGCTGGTCGTCGATGATAACGCGGATATGCGCGACTACTTGCGCCGCTTGTTTGGCGGCCGGTACGAACTGGATCTCGTCGGCAGCGGAGATGCGGCGCTTTCCGCCGTCGCCGCTCGCAAGCCTCACCTCGTCCTGACCGACATCATGATCCCGGGCTTCGACGGGCTGGAGCTTTTGAGGCGCCTGCGTGCCGACCCGCAAACGAATACGATCCCAATTATCCTTTTATCCGCGCGCGCCGGTGAGGAAAGCCGCATCGAGGGCATGAGGGCCGGCGCTGACGATTACATGATCAAACCTTTCAGCGCGCGCGAACTCCTGGCCCGCGTGGAGGCGCACCTCAAGATCGCCCGATACCGAACCAAATCCGCCGAGAGGTTGAAGGAGAACGAGACGCGGTTCCGCGCATTCGTCACCGCCACCTCCGACGTCGTCTACCGGATGGGGCCCGATTGGCGCGAGATGCGTTTTTTGCAGGGTAAAGACTTCGTTGCCGACACCGAAGATCCGAGCGAAAGCTGGCTCGAAAAATATGTTCCCGCCGACGATCAGGGTCCGATCCTTGCTCGCATTGGTAACGCCATTCGCGACAAAGCGATCTTCGAGATGGAGCATCGTGTCATTCGCGTCGACGGCAGCCTCGGGTGGACGTATTCGCGTGCCATACCGGTGCTTGGACCGGACGATGAGATCGTCGAGTGGTTCGGCGCTGCACGAGACATTACCGCGCGCAAGCAATCCGAGGAGACCCAGAAACTGCTGCTGAGCGAGCTTAGCCACCGGGTGAAAAACATGCTCGCAACCGTCCAGGCAATTGCCAACCAGACCCTGCGTTCGGCAAAGGATCCGACGGCGTTCGCCGAGAGCTTCAGCGGCCGCCTGCAGTCCATGTCGCGCATGCATACCATCCTCAGCCGCACCGGTTGGCAGGGTGCGGATTTCGAAGACATCATCCGTGACCAGCTCCCGCCTGCAGCGCTTGCGAGCGGTCGGGTTGCTACGTCCGGTCCCAATACGCGCTTCGACGCGCAAACCGCCACACACATGGCCATGATCCTGCACGAACTCTGCACGAATGCAGCCAAGTACGGCTCGCTGTCGATGCCGGACGGGACGGTCGCGGTCGTATGGAGCGTGCACGACGGACTGCTCTCAATCGCTTGGACGGAACGGGGCGGGCCAGTCGTCCAATCGCCGGCCGTCCCCGGTTTCGGAACAAAACTCATCAAGCAGATCGCAAGCAGCGGAGGGGGAAGCGCCCAAGGCGCAGTCGATGCGTCGGGCATGACGTGGAAGATCGAGATGCCCATGGAGGCTGAAGCCGCGCTAAGCACTGCCGATGTGAGCACCCCCCTGGCAACCGTCCCAACTGACGCGGCAGCGGGACTGCCGAGCCTCAAAGGCAAGAGGTTTGTGGTCATTGAGGATGAAGCGCTTATTGCGTTTGAAATCGCCTCCATACTGGAGCGTGAACACGCCGAGGTCGCGGGACCTGCCTCGACGGTTGGCGATGCCTTACACATCATTGAGCAGGAGGAGTTGGACGCAGCATTGGTCGACGCAAACCTGCGCGGCCAGCCAGTCGGCGAGATCGCGACCGCGCTCACGCAGAAACAGATCCCGTTTGTCTTCGTCACGGGCTACGGACGAGAAGCGCTGCCCTCTGGCTTTGCAAACGCGACGATGCTGGCAAAACCATTCGATCCCGAGCAGTTGCTCAAGGCTGCGGCCTTGCTTGTTGCCCGACCAAACCCGGTCTTGAGGTTCAGACATTGAGCTGCGTTTCAGTCTCTTCGCCGGCTGACGGCACGGCCGAATCGCATTGCATTTCCGCCGCCTTGCGCTACGCTTTTGGGACGCTCTGCGACGGCCATGTGCCTTTCTGTAACCTGTTCGACCGGAGTTCGCTGGAGCATTCACATGCTTGTCGACATCAATGATCCCCAGTCGTCCGGCCAGCGCGTCCCCCATGGCGACGACAGGTTTCGCGAGATCTTCGAGTCCGCCGGCGTTGCCGTCTGGGAACAGGACTTTACCGGCGTCGTCGACCTGCTGGATGACTTGCGGTCGAGCGGGGTGAGCGACCTGCGAGCTTACTTCGACGCCCACCCCGAGCAGCTTCGCGAAGCAATTTCCCGCGTACGCATTATCGACGTCAATCCGTTTACGGTCGAGTTGTTCGAGGCCCGGGAGAAGGACGAGCTTCTGCGTTCGCTTTCGGACGTTTTCCTGCCAGAGACCGCCCCGATTTTCGTTGAGGAGTTGGTCACCTTATGGGAGGGCCGTCGGCGGTTCGGCAGCGACGCCGTCGTGCGAACGTTGCGCGGGCAACGGCTCGACGTGGTCTTTACCATCACGTTCGAAGGGCCGCGCCTTGAACGAGCCTTTGTCAGCATCCTGGATATCTCCAAGCGCAAAGCCGCAGAAAGGCGCCTTGAGGCCGTCGACCGGATCGCCAAGGCGATCGCCAGCAATCTCGACCTCGATCGTATCGTGCAGACCGTCACCGACGCGGCCACCGCGCTTGCGGGAGCACAGTTCGGAGCCTTCTTTTACAATCTCGTCGACCCGCAGGGTGAGCGCTACACGCTCTACGCGCTGTCAGGTGCGGCACGCTCGGCGTTCGAAAATTTCGAACTTCCACGCAACACAGCCGTGTTCGAGCCGACCTTTCGCGGCCATGGCGCGGTTCGATCAGACGATATTCGCGCGGACCCGCGCTATGGCAAATCGGCGCCGCATTTCGGCATGCCAAAAGGACACCTTCCCGTCGTGAGTTATCTCGCCGTTCCGGTGGTCTCACGATCCGGGGAGGTTCATGGCGGACTTTTCTTCGGCCACGATCAGCCAGGCGTATTCACGGCAGAGTCTGAAATAGCCGTCGCTTCCATCGCCGCGCATGCCGCGATCGCTATCGACAACGCGCAGTTGCTGAAGGCGGCTGAGCGCGAGGTCGCGGTGCGCCGCGATGCCGAACGTGCAATTCAGCAGCTCGCTGCCATTGTCGAGTCTTCGGAAGACGCGATCCTTTCGATGGACCTCGACGGCATGATCATGAGCTGGAACGCCAGTGCTGAGCGACTATATGGCTACACGGCGCAAGAAGCCGTTGGCAGCCCCGTCACGCTTCTCATCCCCGCTGATCGGCTGGGAGAGGAGTTGGAGATCCTGGCGCAGATTCGCGCCGGCCATCGTGTTGACCACTTCGAAACGCTACGTCAGAGAAAGGACGGCAAGCTCGTTCCGATTTCTCTTAGAATCTCGCCGATCCGTGACGGCAGCGGTGCGGTCGTCGGCGCGTCGAAGATCGCCCGCGACATCAGCGAGCGCAAGCAAGCAGAGCAGCAGAAAGACCTTCTCATCCAGGAGATGGCCCACCGGGTCAAGAACCTGTTCATGGTATCGAGCAGCGTGGTGACCTTAAGCGCAAGGTCGGCCGAAAGTCCGAGTGGGCTTGCAGCAGCCGTCACGGCGCGACTGGGTTCGCTGGCAAGAGCACATGCGCTCACGCTACCGAGCCCCCACGGCAACGGCGCCATCGAAGGGCGTGCCAATCTACAGGCGCTTCTGTCAACGCTGCTTTCTCCTTATGACGGAGAGATGGCGAGTGGTGCCCGTCGCGTTACGACCCGCGGCTGTGACTTCCCGGTCTCGCCGTCAGCAATTACCGGGTTCTCGCTGGTCGTGCATGAGCTGGCGACGAACGCCGCCAAATATGGGGCGCTATCGACGGACGCCGGTCATCTGGATCTTGAAACGATCGACCACGGCGAAACGCTGGAATTTGTTTGGACCGAACGCGGCGGCCCGACAGTGGCCCCATCTGACACGGAGGGCTTCGGGACGAAGCTTGCAAAGCTGACCATCGAGAAGCAATTCGGCGGGGAGATCCGTCGCAAGTGGCATTCCGAGGGGCTCGTCATACAGCTGATCGTACCAAGAGACCGCTTGGAAGGAGTGGATCAGTAGGCCCGCGCCGTGAAGGCATCCCCCTGTCCTGAGCGTGGAACTTATAAGCTGGCCGCGCATTGTCAGAGGAGAATTTTAGCAAATAGTGAAAGGCATTCTCCAATGCCCTCTGTCGATGGAACGGGCCAGCGGGCGTCGCCGTTGGAAAACCAGGTGGTTGATCTCATTCCTGCGCTGAGATCCTTTGCCCGTACCTTCGTCAAGTCGAGTTCCGAGGCGGATGACCTGCTTCAGGAAACACTGTTTCGCGCCCTGCGCGGGATCGATGGTTTTGAACCGGGAACCAATCTGAAGTCTTGGCTCTTCACAATCATGCACAACGCCTTTCGCACCCAATACAAACTTCAAAGGCGCGAAGCTCCCGGCGCCGTGGACTGCGCCGAACTGCCAATCCCGATGCCTGCGCCACAGGAATGGTGCGCCCTGCACGCTGAATTGCGCGGCGCGCTCGATCGCCTATCGCCCGACCACAGGGAGGTTTTGATCCTCGTCGCCGGATATGGTTTGAGCTACAAGGAAGCCGCCGACCTTTGCGACTGTGCGGTGGGCACTATCAAGAGCAGATTGAACAGGGCGCGCGATGAGCTTTGCGACGAGATGAGCGGTGTCTCGTTCACCTAGACCGCCGAGCCAATCTGCAGTTTGACAGGGCGATTGCCTTCTTCACCCGGAGGATGATGCCTCAGGGCTCATCCGCCGCACCAGGAGCTTTGCGATGCGGTGCAGTCGATGGGGCAACTATTGTCCCCGGGCCACCCTCATCGGCCGTCTCCTCAAATGGCTCTCCGGTTTCGATTTCGTGACGCGCCTGTTCCCAGTGGCGTTTGTCCTGGCCTTCCGGGCGCCCCTCGCTCTCCCAGATGGCATAGGCTCGTTGACGGATGCGCTCGTATTTTTCGTCCTCGTTTTGCATGGGGTCGTATCCTCCCGGTGATCTCGTTGCTTGAACCCGGCAGTCTCGCATTTGTTCCCGCTGACAACGGTGAAGCATCAAGCCAGGCTTGAACGTAAGATGGCCCCCGCAGAGGCCGCCGACGGGCAAGGAATCCTCGCCGATTGCTGGGCAACCGCTTGCCGTCACTTTAACCAGCTCGTGACAACTGCCTCAGTTCGGTCCGTAGGGACTTTCGCGGTGGACGAGAGCCATCAACTCGTGCAGCCATTCGCCGATTGGCTGGGCTTTAAATCTCGTGGGAGCCAATACAATCGCGCGTTCGAGCGTCCGCTCGACCAGTCGGTCCGCCAACCGGACATCCGACACCAACATTCGCGCCCTCAACCGCAACTCGGGCACGAGGCCGAGGATGTTGGGTTCGGCAAAGTCGGCGCATATGGGAGATAAGGTCGACAGGTTCTGAAGGTGTTGCTCGAAGACAGCACTGACCAGGTCAGAAAAGCCTGCCCCCTTGCTGAGGCGCGCAGAATTCTTGAAGCGGTCGGGAACATCGAGGCTGTCATAGCCGCTGTAGAAAATGACCGGGATGGATCGACGGACGAGTTCGTCCGCGGCCGGAAAGATCAATTCGCCGTTCAAATTGATATCAAGAACAGCGACCTGGATATCGTCCGCTTTGGAGAGGCTGCTCAAGGTCGCATTAACAGTGGGGGTCGGACCGATGATCGTCACGCCGGCTTGCTCGAGCCAGTAGGAGATTTCGTTCGCGACGTAGAACTCGTCCTCGGCCACCAATACCCTCAGTTGCCGGTCCGGCGTCATCTCTCATCCTCGCCTTGCTTCGCCGGTCGTGCCATTTCTGAAGGATCACGCTTGGCGACGGTCTGCCGGGTATCGATTGCCTTCTGCAATCTGCTTGCCAGGATCAGCAGTCGATCCGGGATGTCATCAACAGCAACAATATTGACGGCGCCCGTATCGGACGCCGCATCTGGCCCCATAGGGGCTTCGGCGTTGCGGTTCGCATTCTTGTCAGAAGCCATCTCGTCCTCGCCACTCGCGCGAACTCACTGTCAACAAGCGCGAGGGGAAGGATACCTCTTGCGTGCGGCGAAGCCAAGCGTTCCACGCGGACGACAGCGTGCTTGTCGGTGATCTGCTGGTTTAGCAAACGCTACTCCGGCCTCCCTTAAGCATACAGACACTTGCCGCAGCAGGTACACGCTCTCAATGGAACCAATCGTCCCGCGGATGGTTTTTCAGCCGAAGATTGCGGCGAAAGTCATCCGGTCCGCCGGCACGCGTTCCGAGGAGGACGCTCATCGACGGCGCGATGCGGCAAAGGATGGTGCGATGCTTGGAACACTTCTTCTGATTGTCCTGATCTTGCTTCTGGTCGGCGCGTTCCCGGCCTGGCCCCACTCGTCGTCATGGGGTTATGGCCCGTCAGGCCTGGTCGGCATTCTCGTGCTGGTGCTCGTCGTCCTGCTTCTGATGGGACGCATTTGATCGGACCTGAACCCATGCCAGCCGATGGCGTCGAACTCATTTACGTCTCCGACAAGGAGCCCGGCTACACCCGTACTCGGTTGGCCGACGGCTTTCGCTATCGCCGGCCGGACGGGACGTTATTGAAAGACCCCAAAGTCATCGCGCGCATCGAGGCATTGGGTCTGCCCCCGGCCTATGAGCGCGTTTGGATCTGCCTGAACGAGAGCGGGCACCTGCAGGCGACAGGTTATGACGTGCGCGGAAGAAAGCAGTACCGGTATCATGAGCAATGGCAGCAGATGCGCAGTCAGGAAAAATTTGATCAGCTTTCTGTTTTCGCAAGGACATTGCCGCGGATCCGACGGAAAATCCGGCGTCATATGGACGGCCCGGTCGACGACGTAACGACTGTGCTGGCGGCCCTTGTTGCCTTGCTCGACCAGGCCCCGCTTCGCATCGGCAACGCGACTTACGTTGAGGAGAACGGGACCTATGGTGCCGCAACGCTTCTAAAGCGCCATCTCAGGGTGAACAGCGGTTACATCGAATTGAACTTCAAGGGAAAAGGCGGACGACGTATTCGAAGGCGGTTGAGAAATCCGCGCCTGCAACGAGTGCTTGAGGAGATTTCGGACCTCCCCGGGCGACAGCTCTTTGTGTCTGTCAGTTCCGATGGCAAGACGCAGCCGATCGATTCTGGTCGCTTCAACCGCTATCTTGCCGACATGTCCGAAGCGCCGATCTCCGCCAAGACCTTTCGGACCTGGGCCGGCAGCGTCGCCGCCTTTGCTGTCGCGCGCCAAGCGTTGAGCGAAGGGCTGCGGCCCACCATCAAGGACATGTGCGAAGCAGCAGCCGAGGTCCTGCACAATACCAAGGCGGTTTGCAGAAAAAGCTATGTCCACCCCGCAGTTCTCGCGCTTGCGAACGGAACCGGCGCTGTTGCTTCTGGCAAACACCGCAACGCCAAGCCGGTCGCGGGTCTGCGCGTGGACGAGACACAACTCCTGAGGTTCCTTGAGAACGGCAAAGCCCGCAAGGCACCCACGCCCTGCAATTGATCAGCAGCCGGTCGCACCGTCCAAGTCGCCTCGATTGAACCTCGCGCGTCGTGCCCGCATGGTAGATGTCGTTCAAGGCATCGGGGAACAACGTATCGAGCGTCTTTTCGGGCATAGCGCAACCCCTTCTTGCCAGCTGACGCGGAGCCCGCAATCTCGCGGGCGAACGATGGTTCGAAACGGGAACAAAAAGTCGGTTCGCACACTTGGATTGGCAGACGCCTGACGAAAACACGATTTCGGGCAGCGCGACCAAAACAAGAATGGGAGGCCGATATGAAAGAGACTGAAACAACGTTCAGAGAGGCTCAAGCAATCCGCGGCACTGGCGTGCCTAGACGCGGTCGCGCGAAGGTGATCGACCCGGCCGAGGTCGTGTTTCGCGGCCATTACGACCTGGCGGAACTCATCGCGAGGTATGGGCTAGCCCCGATGGACGCGCGCAAGATCCTCGAGGAGGTTGGTCCTGCACGGACTAGCCTCGATCGATACATGCGCGAGCGCAGCATCCAAATCAGCAACTGATCACCCAGCGCAGACACTGTATCAATCGCCGCGCGGCACTCGCCGCGCGGTTTTCACATATCTAGCTGTGGCCATTCCAGAAAGCGATCTGCCGGCCCGACCAAACGCCAGCGGAAAAACGCTTTGCCGCGAGCGGGTTCCACCTTCGCACTCAAGGCCTGTGGCACGATCCGTTTCAACACGACTGAGCCGAAACCCGAACGGGGCAATTGGGGATTGCCGCCGTGCGAGACAAGTTCCTCCTCCCAGGTGATTGAGAAGTTCGACTTCGCACCATGCGTCGTAAGCGCCCAACTAATGGATATGGTGCCCTCGCCCGCCCTCAGCACGCCGTCCTTCGACGAGTTCATGGCCAGTTCGTGGATCGCCATCCCGAGATTTTCAATGGCGGCCGGGGCAAGCGCGACATCAGGCCCGGACAGCGTGCAGTGCGCCTCAGCATGAAACGGGGCAATTTGCGTCTCAACGAGGCCCCTGAGGTCGGTTCCTTTCCAATCGGCCGACGCGATCAAATCATGTGACGCCGACAGGGCCCAGATCCGCTCCTCGAGGTTCTTTTGAAAGGTCGCGGCATCCGACACTTCGCTGCGGCTTTGCCTTATCATCGAAAGAATAATGGCGTACTGGTTCTTGACGCGATGGTTGACCTCCCGCAGCAGTAGACGGATCCGCCGTTCACGGTCCTTTGTGGCCGTAATGTCGCGCGCAACCTTGGATGCTCCGACGATGCGGCCCTCAGCGTTGCGGATCGGCGACATCACCAGGGAGACCGAGACATAGCGGCCATCCTTTCGCTGCCGTACGGTCTCGAAGGGCTCGATCCTCTCACCCCGGCGCAGGCGCCGCAGGAGCTCTCCTTCCTCATCATGAAGATGGGACGGTACGATGGTCAGGATCGATCGTCCGATCATCTCGTCGGCCGGATATCCGAACAAGCGCTCCGCCGCGCCGTTCCAGGTTTGAACGATGCCGTCGAGATCCTTGCTCACGATGGCGTCGAAGGAGGACTCCACGATGGCCGCAAATCTCGATCGCAGGATGTCGTCGGCCACCTCCTTATCGAACGCGTCTTGCGGCATCGGTATCACTCCAGACAAACAGAATCACGAACATCAACTTTCCTGGTGACTAAGCCGCTGGCTTTGTGATTGTTCCAAAATACTTAGCCGGTAACAAAGTTCAGTGGGACGCACGGGGTTCGTTTGAATGGCGCGGTTCGTCGTCAGCCCTCGAAGGGCCGAAGACCTCTGCCGTCACCGTTTGCGTGCCGGCTCCGACTGCCAATCCACTGCGGGTAACTGAGCGTGCTCTGGAAGGAGGGTTCACTCGGGAGGGCAGCTGATCCTTACGATGACGCGATTGGCACCGGCAACTTGTTCGGCGAGACGCCGCACATGCTCAGCGCCGCCCACGGCATCAATCGCGCCTTCGATGACGAGACAATTTCCAAGGACTCTGAATGTCAGGTTTCGGGTTTCAAATCTTGCCTCTGACCCCAGAGCGCATTTTATCGATGAGACCAACCCCGCGATATCTGCCCCCTCGCCACAGCGGCCACCGAATTCCGGTAATATCAGTATCATTGCCATCCTCCGTTCCGCCTCCAAACTCGTACCTACGGGTGTTGTTCCGCTCATGGGCAAATCGGCAGACCTGGATACTCCTCAGGAACTTGCGTTCCGCCTCGACGTTACTCACTGCAGCAAAGTGCGCTGGTGCTACACTCGCGCACGGGACGGGGGTATGACTGGTCGAGGGGCAAGGATGGCAAGCACCCGAACACGGGCTGATTTTAACCACGGGCGCTTTGCGAAGGGCCTGGCGAGAGGCATCGCTGGCGCCCTTTTATTTGCCCTGCCCATGTTCTTGACGATGGAGATGTGGGAACTCGGGCTTTACATCGACCGCTTTAGACTGGTGCTCTTGCTGTTGATCAACATCCCGTTGCTCATCCTTCTTGCACGTCGGATCGGGTTCGAAGATGTTTCGACCTGGCGCGAAGCGGTGCGGGACGCAAGCATTGCCTATTTCCTCGGGGTGGCCGCGAGCGCCGCTGTTCTATCGATCATCGGCGTCCTGAGATTTGGGCAGGCAATTCCGGAAGCGATTGGCATGATCGCCATTCAGGCGGTCCCAGCCAGTATCGGCGCTCTTCTTGGACGGAGCGAACTCGGGCAGCATGAAGACGGCGACGAAGACCCTGTCAGTGAAGATCTGGACGAGGGCTACGGCGGTGAACTCTTCATGATGGCTGTCGGTGCCCTTTTTCTCGGTCTCAATGTCGCCCCGACGGAAGAGATGATCCTGGTATCCTTCAAGATGTCACCCTGCCACGCCATCGCCGTCATCGTGGCATCGATCCTGCTGATGCATGGCTTCGTCTACGCGCTCTCGTTCATCGGCGGGCATCAGGTCGAAGAAGGGACGCCCGGATGGCATGCCATGATCCGCTTTACGTTCCCTGGCTACATCATCGCCTTTTCAATCAGTCTCTATTGTCTCTGGACCTTTCATCGGTTGGACGGCATCGATCCGACCCAGGCAATCATGGCCACCGTCGTGCTCGGGTTTCCAAGCGCGATCGGTGCTGCGGCTGCGCGCCTCATCCTTTAGGTGTTTTCATGGCAAAGCCGTCGAAATCGGGGTCCGTTGAAAGTCGCGAGGCGCACTGGGTCGAGTGGCTAACCGGTTCGGTTTCCGCCGTGTTTGTCATCGCGCTCATCGGCTGGATCGGTTTCAACGCCGCGACGCAGGGCAACGGCCCTCCAGACCTCACCGTCACGATCATCAGCGTCGAGAAACGCGCGGGCGGCTATCTGGTGATGTTCGATGCCCAGAACGCGGCCGATCGAACGGCGGCCGGCGTCGTCGTGCGCGGCGAAATCACGAGCGGAGACACCGTCGTCGAAACGGCCGAGACCACGCTCGACTATGTGCCGATGCAATCGAGCGCGCGGGGCGGATTGATCTTTCGCAACGACCCCGAGGGTCGATCCCGCCTTTTTGCCACCGGTTTCAGCGAGCCATAGCATACGAGGGACGGAGGCAAGGAACCTCTTTGACTGAGCTGGGTTGGATCTGCTCACCAATCGGAGCAAGATCATGAGCTTGACGCTGCGCGAAATCTCAAAAGAGCTGAAGAATATCGACTTCGGAATGCTCTCGACGAAGGGAACCGACGGCACGATCAGCAGCCGACCGATGAGCAATAACGGCGATGTGGAATATGACGGAGACTCCTGGTTCTTTTGCTACAACCAGTCGCGCAAGATTGACGACATCAAAACCGATCCGGACGTCGGCCTGACCTACACCGCGCGTCCGAGCCTGCTTGGCAAGCCTGGAATCTTCATTGCAATTCAAGGCGTAGCCTCGCTCGTCGAAGACAAGGAGATATTCCGCATCCACTGGATAAGCGAACTTGAGCGATGGTTTCCGCAAGGAATCGACACTCCGGGCCTCATGTTGATCAAGGTCCGCGCCTCCCAGCTCAGCTATTGGGACGGAGATGACACCGGCACCATTACCCTCCTCGGCTCATCTTGACCCTCGGTTCAACCGAACCTTGGCGATAATCGGCGCCCACCGCACGCATGAGGTCTGGCCCAGGATCCGCGAGCGAGAGCACAGCGAACCAAGCTAGAGAGAGGCCAGGATGCTGTTTGCGATCTGGCCGTTGTATATGCTTCTGTGGGCGACCTTTCGTTCGAGCGCCTCGATCACGGGGACCGCAAAGTCGACTTTGTACAGTTCATGCATCGTGGTGAGGCCGCCTGGTGTAAAGACGTTGATTTCGAGGATCTTGTCTCCAACGATGTCGAGCCCGACGAGAAACATACCGTCCTCAATCAGCTTCGGCCGGACCATCTCAGCAATCTCGAGGATCTCAGGGGTGATTTCTACTCGAGCCGCCTTTCCCCTGGCGTGAATGTTTGACCGCACCTCGCCCTTGGCCGGCACGCGGCGCATCGCGGCATAAGCGCCCTCCTTCTCCAGTGGCCGCCCGTTCATCAGGAACAGCCGGATGTCGCCTTCCGACGCCGCCGGTAGGTAGCTCTGCGCAATCAGATAGCCTTCACCGCTCACTGCCTCGAAGATCTGGTTGAGATTGGCTTCCTCCGGTGAGCTGATCTTGAACACATGCTTCCCCCCCGACCCCTGGAGCGGCTTGAGAATGACGCCGGTGGGGTGTGCATCGATGAAAGTACGTATCTCTTCGATGCTCTTTGAAATGAGGGTTTCGGGTCGAACCGCTCGTGGAAAATCCTGGAAATAGAGCTTGTTTTGCGCGCGCGCGAGGCCATCAGGATCATTGACGACGATCACGCCGCGCTCCGCCGCGAGACGCCCGAACATCGCGCCCACATTGGCAGCCCACGGTCGATCGGCAGCGTCCAGGGAGGGATCGTTACGAAGAAAAATCACATCGATGTCGCCGACATCAACGACTTGCGCCTCGGCTTCCGATTGCAAAGCCGCATGAAGGCTTTCGGCTTTTCTGAAACGCTTCGACGGGACCGCATGGCTGCGAACGAAGAGACTATCGTCAGGTCGAAAGACGAAGTCCCCGGGTGTGACATAGCAGACGTCGTGCCCGCGGCCGACCGCTGCGAAAGCCAACGCCGTCGTTGTGAACGTCGCCGTCTCCGCCTCGATCGAGTTGACGAAGAATCCGATGCGCATATTTTTCTCCTCTAGGGTTCCAGCATGGCAAGGGGCGTCAATCCCGCGCGCGCACGCTCCAGTCTCGACCGCCCCTCATCGTGCTCGAGGCAAATCGGCCGCAGGACCGGTGGCTTCAACAGTCCTCGAGCACCGAGTTCTTCCATCACCTTGAAATGGGCCGAGGAGATCTTGCCCATCCAGAATGGATCGAGCGCCCTGCCGGACTTGAGGTGAGCAAGTAGGGACAGCAGCCCACGAAGGTAGATTGCGTCCTTGGCAAAGCCGCCGCCGCGATAAATACGCAAGAGCAACCCGAAAGACGGCTCTGCACCAAGCCCATAGGTGCCGGTCATCGTTCGGAAAGCCTCGACGAACGAAACGCCGTTCAGCATCAAATCGCATCCGACCACTCTTAGAGCGAGCTGTCGCAACCGTTCCCGCGTAAACCCGCCAACCAGATACTCGGCAAACACCGCAAGGCCTTCCTGCATGCCTTCATAGCCGGCAAGCCCGGTGCGGAACACGCGGAGCCCCTGTGATGACCCGTTGAAATAGGTGAGCAGGTGAACACCGACCTCGTGGCTTAGCAGGGCTTCGACGCGATGGCGCATCATCTCCGTGCGCCTTGATATTACCAGCCGGCGACCGGAAACCATGAGGCCAGGAGGAACGTCGTCGCGAACCTCGACGAGGGCATCGAACTCTTCGCTTCGCTGGCGATACCTTCCGATCATCTCACGCGCGTGCTGTTCGACGAATGCCCAGCCGACGGTGTGCCCGGTGTTTGCAATCGGCGCGATTGCCTTTGCCGTTCCGTCAAGCAGCTCATGCGCGGCGGCAAGCAACGGTTGCTCGACAGAGCCATAGAGCGCTCGGGAAAAATCCATGAAACGCTCACGCTCGCGCTCGGCAATCAGCGACAACTGGATATCCAGTTCCTGTCGCTTCTCCCGGTATATCTGGTGCAGCACCGGGTCTTCCAGTCGATCCAAGGGGATCGAGTAGAGCCGCCGCTTCTCCCGCTCGACCATCAGCGTCAAGGGTCGATAAAGGAAGCTTGGCTGTCGCTGATAGCGATGTTCCTTGAACTCAAGCCATGCTGCGCTCGCATTGATCGGCGTGACGGCCATGAGGAAGTCGAAGCTGGAGGCAATCTCGTCCATGCTCCGATCAGCCCGTTCGACTGCGTCGATGAAAGCCTTACGCCCGAACGCGCGATGCGTGGGCGGCGCCGGATATCCTTCGGCCGCGACAAAGCCGGCAAAGGCGTGGAGAGACGCATCCAGCAAATTGCCGACAAGGCGTTCCTTCAGTTCCGGATAAATGTCCTCGGATGAGGGCACGCGGTAAATTGGCGCGAAACGCAAAGTGAGGAGCGGTATATTGAGCGACAAAAGCCCCGGTCTAACACATGCATCCTCGTCCGCTTGGAAGAGCTCGACCCGCGGCTTGCGGAACCGATACTCGAATGCCTCGACAGCGGCGACAAAGGCGGCCGCCCCCTTCTTTTCAGGCGGCTCCTGTGTCGCCGAAATGGTCACTTCAAACGGCTGCAGGTATGGCGCATCTTCAGAGAGCATCCGGTCTCGTTGAAGTTCATCGACATCGAGCAAGACAAATGCGCCGAACTGCACTCGCATCGCCTCGGCAATCGCCTTGATAAGGCCAATCACGTCCTCAAGTTTTTCTGCAAGCAGATAAGACGCCTGTGAAGCGGCCAGTTCGCGTGCAACAGGGTGAGCGTCGGGCGTGCCGATATGCACGCAAAGATAAGGCAGCGGTCTATCTATGTGCAGTCGCCCGCCGTCGAACTCGAGGCGAATGCGTTTTCCCTTCTCAAGAAGAGCAAGAACATCACCAACAGCCGGACTGGCCATGTGCACGGAGGAAAAGGCGCTCATGGCGCCCCCTTCAAAACCTTTTCCAGAACCGGCACCGAGCCGCTGATCAGGTTGCGCAGCGCGGCAACTGCTCTGCGGTCCGGAACACCGGTCCATTCGTCCATGAAGAACTTCTTGAACTCAATCGCCAGGGCGCAACCGGTGCTGGGAAAACGTTCGTGAATGAAGCGCGTCTGCTCTCCGCGCCCTTGGAAGGCAATGTTCTCACCGACATCCAGACGTCGGCCGAGAAAATCGAACTCTCGCACGTAGCTGGAAAATGCGTCGACAACGGCACGCCAGCGATCACGGTCCATCGAGAAAGTGCCGATATTGACCTCAGGTGCGTCCGCAGCAGGGCTGGGTTTAGCTGACGGCCCGTCGCGCCGATGGTTGTAACTGTGCACGTCAAGGACAACAAACTGACCATGCTGCGCCTCAATGTCCCGCAGATAGCTTTCGAGCATCGAATAGTAGGATTCATGCACTCGGAGGCTTTGGTCTATTGAGTTGCTGGAGGGAGGTTCGCGCCAAATTCGCATGCCCCACGCCTGCTCGGGCCTTACATAGATCGCACCATCCCTCGGTCGGTTCAGATCGACTTCGAAACGAGACCGATGGACGATGACCTGGTTGGGGAGATCGCCGATCATCTCCGCCGTAAATGGATCCTCTTCGCGCAATCGATCGTCATCTGTAATCGACATTTGCGCGGCAATGTCGTCTCGCACCAGGCTTCCGTCGTGGATCGCCGTGCCGACGACAGCCGAGGCGCCACGACGGGTGGTCCACCAAGCGTGTTCATTCGGCTTTGTGATCGGCTCATTGTTCATCGGCCACCTTGAACGTGCATCTGCCTCAGACAATGCGCTGCTGACGTTATCGTTCCACATCGATCACTCCGTGTGATGCGGGGATCGACGGCGAAATCACGAACGTCGATGTGGCGCTCCACCGTCGGCCGCTAAGATGTGTGGCGTGCAGACTGATCTGCACCCGCGCATCGACCAACAGGAACGATACTTGACGAGAAACTGGCGACTGTGAGGCCGCCGGTTGCCGGCGACCTCGAGGCGAGAGGGCTGCGGGACAATTAGTGGAAACGCTGGTTTCCGTACCAATCGTCGACGTCCTTCTTGGCTTGGTCCTTGGCATAGCCGTAGCGCTCCTGGATCTTTCCCTCGAGCTGCTCGCGCTTGCCGTTGATCTGGTCAAGGTCATCGTCCGTGAGCTTTCCCCACTGTTCCTTGACCTTGCCCTTGATCTGCTTCCAGTTGCCTTCGACGCGGTTCCAATCCATGACGATTTCTCCGTCCTTGATTTCAGATACGCTTCCAGAACGACGCAATTCGCCACTTGTTCCGAGATTCTTCGAGGGATGAGCCGGACGATGCTGTTGCGCTTTCGCGTGCTGGTCGGCGCGCAGGTCGGCCAAACGCAAATGACATTGGCGGATACAGTGGGCGAAAATAACGCCGCACAGCGGAACCGTTTGTGCAGGTGCTGGTTGTTGAGGTGCACCCTAAACAGGAGATCTTGAAGATGAACCATAGCAATCATGTTCGCCTTACCCCTTCAGAACTGACGCCCGCGATCCTGGAGGGAGCAACCGTATACGGCGCCGACGATGATAAGGTCGGAACAGTCGATCACATTCATGGCGCGAACGGCACCGTCATCATCGATGTGGGCGGTTTCCTGGGCATCGGCGCAAAACCGGTCGCTGTACCGATGTCGGATCTGGATTTCATGCGCGACGACGACGGCGACGTCCATGCACTTACCACCTGGACGAAGGATCAGCTCAAGGAGATGCCGGAGCACATGGACTAACAGAGAGCCCGGGCAGCGAGCCGGGCTTCATAGACGGTCGCAGGCCGGATGGGTAAGGAGCTCGGCTGCCCTTGCGTTGGCCAAAAGGAGAAAGCGGAAAAATCCTGATGTTCTCCATCTCCATCGTGTCCGCTTGGCACGGCCTGCGACCTCTTGAGGGAATGCCAGTGAAGCCTGAATGTTCCGTTTAGGTCATGGCTTCGATGCTAGGTTTCGCCGGCCTTTCGGTTTGTCGGCCAGCGAACTCCCACATAGTCCCATGTCGAAGCGATGAGGAGGCTGGCTGTCGCGCCAATACAGAGGGTGTAGGTCGGCACCAACGAGAACACCGCGAGAAGAAGTGCGAGGGCGATAAGGCCAGCCAGGTGAGATAGCGGCAATCGGTTGGAAGCGGCGAGCTTCACCCAGATGTTGCCGCAGAGAAAAAGAGCAGGACCGCCGACGACGACAGACGCGGTTTTCAAAGTGGCGTCCTCTTCGGCATGCGACAGGGAAAAATCTTGGCCGACGGCCGTCAAGATAATGCCGGCAACGATCGGCAGATGGCCATAGGTGAAAAGATTGTGGGCGACCGCTTCTGGCTTTGACGTCTTTTCCGCCTTCTCGGCCGCGGCTTCCTGCCCTTTGTGAAAGTAGATCCACCACATGGCGACGGTGCTCACGAAGGCGCTGCAGAAGACCGCGAAAGTCAGATCGGCGTCCATGTGCTCGACGGCGTTCCGGCCGGTTGTCAGAATGGTTTCGCCAAGACAGATAATGACAAAAAGGGCGCACCGTTCGGCGAGGTGCTCGCCGGATAAAATGAGCGTTTCCCTGGGTGCGCCTCCAAGGCCGGGCACCCTGTAGCGAATGAGTGGACCTGCATATTCAAGCACGATCGCCGCTGCCCAGACGATGAGTCGCGCTTCAAAACTCAACAGCGCGCCGGCTATCCAGAGGCCACCGGCAGCTGCCGCCCACAGCGTTACGCGAAGAAAGGTCATCGCGGTTTCCCGGTCCTCGCCGCGGAATGCGAGCCAAGCAAAGACCGAACGGCCAAGCTGGATGGCAGCAAAGATGGCGGCGAAGGCAAGAGCATGGTCACCGAACGCTTCCGGAAGCGCGATCGCCAAGAGGATGCTCGCAAACATCGACGCAAAGAGCATGTAGCGAACCGCTATGATGTCCGGGTCCAGCAGGTTTGTGACCCATGTCGTGTTGATCCAGAGCCACCAGATTGCAAGGATCAACAGAAACGCTTCCCCGACCGTTGCCGACGTGAAATCATCAGCGAGCGTGTGAGAGAGCTGGATCAGGCCGAACACGAAAACCAGGTCGAAGAAGAGTTCAGGAAAACTCGCCTTCGCGTTGTTGCTGTCAGGGTTGCGGATCCATCGTTTTTGACCAGCCCGACTTTCCATGCCTGAAACTCCCTCCCTCATCCGTGCACCCGCCGGTACGCCACTCTGTTAAGCGTGCCGCTTGCCGGACGCTGTCTCATCAAGTGAGAGCCGGTACGCTGTCACAACCTATCCTCGGCGTCGCCCCGGCTCACGCTCAGCAGCAACCTCGCTCGGCATTTTCGCACGGAACCTGGCCAAAAGCTGCGCGCGAACCAAACGCGGCAAACAGGTGGAAGTTCCTTGAAAAAACTTCTCTTTTCGGCAGCCGATCGAGGGAACAGATCCGTGTTTTTGCCGTTCATTCCACCGTGGAGGCCGGTGTCGTACCGGCCAAAGGAGAACAGTTCCAATGCTTAAATCGATCGCTACTCTCGCCCTTATGGCGGCTTTCGCCACCCCAGCTCTCGCACAGCAGCAGGTCGTTTGCGATGAAGCCTCCATCGCCAAGGCCGAACAGCAAGTCGCACAGATCTCCGATGGCTCAAAGAAGGTCGAGTCGACCAAGGAATTGACCATGGCGAAGGATGCTATGATGGCCAACGACATGGAGAAATGCACGTCGCATCTCGACAATGCAATCAAGGGCATGGATGCCATGTAGCGCGCTTCGGGGGCAGCTTTGAACCAGCATTCAAGGCTTGCCCCCGACTTTCGCGGAACGCGAGCGTCGTTGCCCAGGACATGGGAAGCAACCCTCGCTCCGTAGCCCGTGCGTAACGCGGGCATCAAATGACGGCGGTAAGAAAGACCCTCGGAACCGAACTCTGATTTGCAAAAAACTCAGGAACCGAAAACCGCAGGCCGAGTTGGATTACCGCCTTTCATGGGCTGAGAAAAGGAACCGAACATCATGAAAAATGTGCTGCTCGCCGCGGTATTCCTCGGCGCAACAACCTTTGGCGCCTTCGCGCAGACCGCAACGCCTCCGGCCACTACGGATGGTGATACACCGGCCGTCGCAACGCCCGACACAACCAACCTCACAGCACCGGTCGCCGGCGCCAACAGCTTTACCGAAGCACAGGCCAAAGACCGCCTGACTGAGGCTGGTTACACCGACGTAACGGGTCTGAAGCTCGACGACAAAGGCGTTTGGCGCGCCACCGGAATGAAGGACGGAAAGTCGGTTGCGGTCGCGCTCGACTACCAGGGCAACATCGTTGCCAACTAATGCGCTCAAGGAGATCCACGATGAAAAGCGTTACTGGACTATTTGACGACTATGCCGACGCTCGCGCTGCAGTCACAGCACTCGAAGATCGAGGCGTTCCGTCGGACGACATTAGCATCGTATCCAACAATATTGGCGACCGTTACGGCAGCGCGACTGAAGGCAACGCCACGGGAGGGGCAGGTACGGGCGCCGGTGTCGGCGCTGCAATCGGTGGCATTGGGGGTCTTTTGACCGGACTCGGCGTCATGGCCATTCCGGGCGTCGGGCCTGTGGTGGCAGCCGGTTGGCTCGCCGCCACGGCAGCAGGCGCGGCCGCCGGTGCGGTGGCAGGTGGCGCCGCCGGCGGGATCATCGGTGCGATGACGGAATCAGGCGTTCCCGAGGAACATGCCAACGTCTATGCAGAGGGCGTTCGCCGCGGTGGCGCTGTCGTGACGGCCCGTGTGGATGAAAGTCTCTACGCGGATGCTCAGGCCATTTTGCGCCGAGGCAGCTGGGTTGACCCGGAGGAGCGCCGCGCCGCCTATGCCGAGCAGGGCTGGACACGCTTCGACGAAACGCTCGATCCCTATACGGCCGACGAGATCGAAAAGGAACGCCGCCGCTATCGGCTCTAATTGGAGCCTGGTGGCTGCAGGGCGCCCCCTGTAAGCAGCCGGAAGTCAAACGCGGCCCCGTCACGGGGCCGCTTCGCGAGGAAGTTGACCCTAGGTCGATGACCAAGGAAATCCCCACCGCCTGCGACCGCGGCCTTGGAGATGTCGGCGCGCTCCAATCGCGCCGGTCGCGCGTCTCTCGCGATCGAATGCCAATAGCGAACTGGTCTGGAGACCACATCTCCCATCGCCATCATTTGGCACTGATTGACATCCTCGGGCGGGCTGCGCCCGCATCAGGACAACCGCAGGCATGTGAACGCGATCGACACGTCCGCCGCGCCTTTCCTCAGGCGCGCGCAGGTCAGTCGGAATGATCGCGGCATAAGCGAGTGACGCCTTGATGGTCATGCTTTCATCCTCACGCTGCACGCGCCGCGCAAGTGTCTTGATCGTGTCAGAAGCGCCCGGCGGAGCGTGGTATGAAGCGTCCCTGACCCTGCCGGCAAACGCCCAGTGCCTTGAACCAAGGGGCTGATTATTGCTTGACCAATGGTTGTTTGTCGCCTGCCTTGAAGCGACCTGCGCGTCAGTTGTGACCTGTGCCTTCCGATCGAAGATGGGTGTGTTTCGCCCCTTCTTGACATGCGAGGCCAAGAGAAAGGCCATATCATTTCCACCCAAACCGGGGCGGCCAACATATTGGACCCGGACGGAGGCAATTCCCCGGTGTTTCAGATCGAGCATGTCTGCTGCCTTGCTGGAAAGGTCGATGAGGCGGCCATTGTGATAGGGACCACGATCGTTGACGCGCACGATGACCGACGAGCCATTTTCAAGGTTGGTCACGCGCACATAGCTGGGTAGAGGAAGGGTCGCATGCGCGGCAGAAAGATGGTCCGAATCGTAGGTTTCGCCGTTTGCTGTCCGTCGCCCCTCAAACGCCGAGCCGTACCAAGAGGCGATACCGCTCCGATCGTAACTCGGGTCTTCCTTCGGGAAATAACGCTTGCCCTTCACCACATAAGGCTTGCCGACGACGTATTGGCCGCCACGCTTGACCGTCGGCTTCTTGCCGGGCACGAATTGGGCATTTGCATGCGTGCGGTACATCTTTTCGGAAGTATAGACGTTGCGACCATCCATGGTCGTCGCATGCGCGGCGGTGCAGGCGCCACAGCACGTGCAGAGCACGGCAATCGCCATCCGTCGCAGCCCCTTGACCGTCGCATCCAATTCATCTGACATCCGTCCACCGTGGCGATAAACGGCAATGCCCCCGCAGCATCTAATGCACCCGTTCCTCAAATTGGGCGGCAAAGAAGCTCGGATATTGGTCGATGCAACGTGCATTCGAGGGGCGTGCCATCGTTCGCTCCTTCTTTGATACTGTTCCAAAATGAGAACCGGAACCAAAGGTTCCCGACTTCCCCCATGGAGCCCGCATCACGATCAGGCGCTTTGGAATGGAAAAAACGTAGCGCGCCCATCGATTGCCCTGCAGCGCCGCTTGCTCATCCCCCGCCTGATCGCCTGGACGCGGGACACACCGCTCAACATCGGGGCATTTTGCAGATTTCGTGCCAGAACGTGTCGACTCGAGCTCTGCCGCGGGTGGTCGCGATCCACGAATGCGACCACCCTTCGCAGCTATCAAACCTTCGGTTGCTCGTGCGTCGCACAATGGATCCCACCCCCAAGTCGACCAAGGGCGTCGATATCAAGCGTGACGATCTCTCGACCCGGGTAAAGCTCGGCGAGAGCCGCGGCGGCTTCTGCGTCCGCGGCGTGATCGCCGAACTGAGCGGCAATCACGCCGCCATTGCAGACGTAATAGTTGACATAGGAGGACACGAAATCGGCGCTCTTCACGCGAACATCGAGCGGATCGGGCAGGACCACCAGTTTCAGCCGCTTGCCGTCTGCATCCGTGGCCGCGGCCAGGCGGTCGTGAGTCTCGAAGGCCGCTGCGGACCAGGGATCATCTGGATCGACCTCTTCTCCCATCTGGATCAGAACGACACCGGGCCCGGTAAACCGGGCAAGCGCGTCGATGTGATAGTCGGTAATGTCGGCTCCCTTGATGCCGGGGGCCCAGATGATCTTGTCGGCTCCCATCGCCTCAAGCAGCATCGCCTCGATCTCTTGTCTCGAGCCTTTGTTCCGGTTGCGGTTGATCCAGCTGCTCTCGTGCGCGATCAGCGTCCCGCGACCGTCTGTTTCGACACCGCCGGCCTCACCCACCAGCCCGTTGTCGAACTGTCGCAATCCAAGATGCTCGGCAACGCGGGCCGCGATCTTTCCGTCATTGCGATGGACCTGCTTGCCGCCCCAGCCGTTGAAATTGAACTGGGTGATCGCCAATCCGCCTTTGCCGTTGACCACGAAGGACGGCCCTGAGTCGCGGCACCAGAGATCTTCAGTCGGAATGTTCCAGATCTCGACGGATTGACCCAGAAGCTTACGCGCATTCGACTGATGTCGCTGGTCCATCAGCATGACTACAGGCTCGAACTCGGAGATCGCGTTGGCGATCCTGGCGATGCAACGTTGCGTTTCCGCAAGGACGCGCGTGTCGTCGTACACGGCGGAGCTCACAGGCCATTGCATAAAGGTCCGCTCATGAGGCGCCGACTCCTCGGGATAGTAGTAGCCTGCGGAACCTGCCGTCTCACCGGCAGCTGCCGATTTTGCAAACCATCCCAAGCCTGCCATCGCGCCCAACCCCATCGCTTGTCTACGCGTTATCATTTACCAACCTCGATCGATCAATTTCTAGAACGTTTGAAAAACTTGAGAATAAAGGCACCAGCGAGACAGGGGTCTGGACGGTCGGCATCTTCCGACGTGGCTGAAACCGCGCCGGCTTCAGTGATCCCTGTCGCTCGCGTTCAACGTCGAGACACCTTTACCGATCTGGGCGTCGTGCCCATGGTTCCTTCATGCCACCGCCGTTAGCCAGTGACCGGGTTAACTATCGTGCTCTTGTTGGCCGTCGACAGTCCCCCTTCCGGGTGACTTTACCCGTTGGCGCTCGAAATCAATCAGGTCGCATGGGGGCTCGCTAATGCCGCCGTTCGCCGTCACGGATCTGAGCCCAGTCCTGGCATGCAGCTTTTCCAGAGAATGAAGCCCCGGCCCTGATCCGGACGCAGCGCTCGAAGCTGAGGCTCGGCGGAGCCTCGCCCGTTCCGGAAAACGGCGATGCCAAGGCTGGCTGAAACTGTGGCCACCGGCAGGGACGGCAAGCCGTTGCAGATGCCGATTCGGCAATACTCCGCATGGATATCGCCTAAATCAGGATATTTTTGGAAAGATTCGACGGTATCGACTGGAATATTCTTGACACAATACCGTTTCGGAAATTTACTCTACCTATCAAGGCCGAAATGGAAACGGTGATGACCCAACGCTACCTCGTCGATGATCTGGACCGCGAGATTATCCGTTATC
Organism: Ensifer sp.; assembly: GCF_035999185.1. Lineage (GTDB taxonomy): Bacteria > Pseudomonadota > Alphaproteobacteria > Rhizobiales > Rhizobiaceae > Ensifer. The sequence continues at coordinate 75,705 of NZ_DASYHB010000224.1, forward strand.
TCTCCGAAGACGGGCGCCTCTCGGCGGCCGAGATCGCCGGCCGGATCGGCAGCGTCTCGGAGCGCACGGTCCGCAACCGTATCGCCGGCCTTCTGCAGGCCAAGATGATCGTCATCGGAGCCATTCCCGATCCGGTGGCGCTTGGACGGGATGTCCAGGTCGAACTTCTGATCGAGGTCGAGCCCGGCAAACAGGAAGACGTTGCGATCCTTCTCGCCGAGTATGACGAGATTGGCTACCTCGCCGCCACGAGCGGCACGGCGAACCTCAGTGCTTCGCTCTTCGTCGCCGACCACGCGGCATTGCTTGAATTCATCGATCAGGAACTGGGCAAACTGCCTGGCATCAGGCGCGTCAACAGCTCGGTCGTGCTGCGCCTCTACAAGGTATTCGGCACGAGGACGACCGCGATAAGCCGCGGTACGGACCTCGGCGGCAAGAAAAAGGGATAAACCATGCTTCGTATCGGAGTGGATGTCGGCGGCACCAATACGGATGCGGCGCTGCTGCGCGGCACCGAGGTCCTGGCCACAGTAAAGTCCTCGACCACCGCGGACGTGACATCGGGCGTCAGCGCGGCGATCCGCACAGTGCTCGCCGAAGCGGGCGTTTCCGCCGGCGCGGTCAATGGTGTGATGATCGGCACCACACACTTCCTCAACGCCATCGTCGAGGGTCGGCATCTTGAGAAGGTTGGCATTCTGCGCCTTTGCGGTGCGGCGACGCGCTCACTGCCACCGATGATCGACTGGCCGGATACGCTCCGCCCCATCGTCGACGGTGGTGCCGCTCTGGTCGGCGGTGGCGTCAATTATGACGGCTCGGAGATTGCCCCGCTCGACGACGTGGCGATCCGCGCAGCATGCCGGGACTGGCGGGCGCGCGGCATCTCCGCCGTCGCGATCTGCTCGGTCTTTGCCCTGGTCGACCCGAAAATGGAAAACGACGCGGCGGAAATCGTTGCCGAGGAAATGCCGGGCGCTGCCATCAGCCTGTCGCACCGCGTCGGCCGCACCGGCCTCCTGCCTCGCGAAAATGCCACGATCCTTAATGCCAGCCTCCACACGCTTGGTCGCGATACGGTCGGCGCCTTCCGAGCGGCTTTCGCCGCCCTCGGCCTCACCTGCCCGCTTTACCTGACGCAGAACGACGGCACGCTGATGGCGGCCGAGTTCGCCGAACGTTATCCGGTCTTCACGATCGCGTCCGGACCGACCAACTCCATGCGCGGCGCGGCCTTTCTGACCGGGCTCTCCGACGCCGCGGTCATCGACATCGGCGGCACCACCACGGATATCGGCATGCTGGTCGCCGGTTTCCCGCGCACCCGCAGCGAGGGCGCGGAGATCGGCGGCGTGCCGACCAATTTCCGTGTGCCGGACGTCTACTCTTTCGGGCTTGGCGGCGGCAGCATCGTGCGCCCCGGTTCGTCTTCGACGATCGGCCCGGATTCGGTCGGTTTTCGCCTACCGGAGAAAGCTCTCTGCTTCGGGGGGGACACACTGACGGCCACCGACATCGCCGTCTCAGCCGGCCTCGTCGACCTTGGCGAGCGCGACCGTCTCAGCCGCATCACGCCGGAATTTGCACAGCAGATGCTGGCACAGATGAAGGCCAGCATCGAAACGGTGCTCGACCGCATGAAGCCGAGCGCCGATCCGATCCCCGCCATTCTTGTCGGCGGCGGCTCGGTTCTGGTCGAGGGGCTGCTGGAGGGAACCTCCGTTTCGCTGAAGCCGGATCATTTCGGCTCGGCCAACGCCATCGGCGCGGCAATTGCGCAGGTCTCCGGCGAGGTGGACAGCGTGGTTTCGCTGGAAGGCACCACCCGGGAACGCGCACTGGAATCCATCGTCGCCGAGGCACGGGCGCGCGCCGTCGAAGCCGGCGCGGATGCCGAGACGACCACCCTTGCCGAAATCGAAGAAACGCCGCTGGCTTACCTGCCCGGCAATGCCGTTCGCGTCGCCGCGAAAGTGATTGGGGAGTTGCGGGCATGAAGTACTGGACGCTCAGCGAAGCGGATATCGATCGCATCGCCATCGGCTGCGGCATTCTGGGAACCGGCGGCGGCGGCAGCACCTACCATGGCCTGCTGCGCGCCAAGGCGCTCCTGCGCGAAGGCAAGCGCATTCGCATGGTGCGTCCGGCCGACATGGCGCCGGATGCCCAGATCCTGGGTATCGGCGGCATCGGCGCGCCGACCGTGGGTATCGAAAAGATCCCCGAGGGCAGCGAGGGCGTCCGGCTGTTGAACGCGCTCGAACGGCATCTCGGCCGCAAGGTCGATGCGGTGCTCGGTGACGAAGTCGGTGGCGGCAACGGTATCGCGCCGATGCTGACGGCGGCCATGGTCGACCTGCCTGTCGTCGATGCGGACGGCATGGGTCGGGCCTTCCCGGAAGTGCAGATGACGACCTTTTTTATCCACGGCCAGGCCGTGCAGCCGGCGGCCCTTGCGGACGCGGACGGCAACGTGCTCGTCGTCACCGACGCGACGACGCCGAAGATGCTGGAGAAGCTGCTGCGCGCCAGCACCATCGCCATGGGATGCACGGCGCTGATGACGACTGCGCCGATGTCGGGTGATTTCGTCCGCCGTTTCGGCGTGCCCCACACCACCAGTCAGGCCTGGAGCCTCGGGGATGCCGTGATGAACGCGCGCGCGGGCAAGGAGGACCCGGTCGAGGCCATCCTGAAGCAGTCCGGTGGTGTGCGGTTGATGCGCGGCAAGGTGACCGATATCAGCCGCCGTGTCATGGCGGGCTTCACCCGCGGCAAGCTTACTGTTGCCGGACTGGATGCGGATGCTGGCCGCACGCTGACGGTCGACATCCAGAACGAATATCTGATCGCGCGTGAAGGCGAAGAGATCATCACCATGGTGCCGGACCTGATCTGCATCGTGGATTCGGAAACCGGCCGGGCGATCGGCACGGAAGAGCTGCGCTACGGCCTGCGCATCGACGTGTTGTCGATGCCTGCACCCGTGCTGCTGCGCAGCGAGATCGCGCTCGCCTCCGTCGGCCCGCGCGCCTTTGGTTACGATTTCGACTTCGTCCCGATGGGCGTGTCCGCGGATGCGCCTGCCGTACCCCATTACAAAGAAGACGCCTAAGCGTCCGCCCCCTCCAGAACTCGATTGGGAGCCCGACATGAACCGCCGCAATTTCTTGAAAACCGCCGCCCTCACCGCTCTCGCCACAGCCGCCGCATCGCATTGGAATTTCGCGATGGCCGAGGGTACCAGCAGCATCTTCACGCTTGCCTATCCGACGAGCTTTCCGGACCTTGACCCGGCTACCTCGTTTTCCAACGACGGCGCGGTGCTTGCCAATGTCTACGAAGGACTGACGCGCTACATTCCCGCGACGGACAAGGCCGAAGCCAAAATCGAGCCCCTGCTCGCCACCTCCTGGGAGGTAAGCGCCGACGGCAAGACCTGGACGTTCACCCTGCGTGATGGCGTAAAGTTCCATGACGGCAGCCCGCTGACTTCACAGGCAGTCAAGGGCTCTATCGAGCGGACCAAGAAGATCGGTGGTGGCGCGTCCTTCATCTGGGGGCCGGTTGCCTCCATCGAAACACCGGAACCACTGAAGGTGGTCTTCCTGCTCTCCGAGCCGCAGCCACTCGACCTCATCGCGTCGGCCGGCTTTGCCGCCTGGATCTACGCTCCTTCTTCGCATGACAAGGAAGCGTCCTGGTTCAACACCGGCAACGATGCAGGGACCGGGGCGTTCAAGATTTCGCGCTACGAGCCCGGCCAGCGCGCGGTTCTCGACCGCGTCGAAGGCTATTGGGGCAAGGTGCCGGACGGCGCTTTCCAGACGATCTCGTTCGAAATTGTCGAGGATGCGACGCTCGCTCAAAACATGATCGAGAGCGGCCAGGCCGACTGGACCTACAGCCTCCCTTACGAAAATCTGGAGGCGTTGAAGTCCAATCCCGACCTGAACGTGGTCGTCAACCCTTCCTTCGAGACGCTCTTCGGCCTCTACAACGTCAAGCGTGCGCCGCTCGACAAGGTCAAGGTGCGTCAGGCCCTGTCGCTTGCCTTTCCCTATGACGACGTGATCTCCGCGGGCACGAGCGGGTTTGGCACCCGCGCCAAGGGTGTCGTCCCGGCCGGTATCTGGGGCCACGATGCCAACGCGCCGATCCCGAAGACCGATCTGGAAGCAGCCAAGGCATTGCTTGCCGAGGAAGGCATCGAGCCAGGTCTCGAACTGACCATGACCTATTCCACCTCCCAGGCGATCGAGGCGGTCGCCGGCGAGCTCTGGAAAGCCAATCTGGAGACGCTCGGCATCACGCTGAAACTGCAGCCGATGGCATGGGAAGCGCAGTGGCAGCTCGGCAAGTCCAACCCCGAGGCGGCGCAGGACATTTTCGTCATGTTCTGGTGGCCGACCTTCGTCACCCCCTACGACTACCTCTTCAACCTGTTCCACAGCGAAGAGAAGCCGAACTTCAATCTCGGTTATTATTCCAACGCCGAGGTGGACAAGAAGATCGATGAAGCGGCCAAGCTCTCAGGAACGGACCGCCCGCGCGCCGAGGCGCTGTTTATCGAGGCGCAGCGCAAGGTCATCGAGGATGCGGCGGCCATCTTCATGCTCGACCAGCCGAACGTCCATATCATCCGCGCTGACATCAAAGGCTACGCCGACAATCCCGCCTACGGTCACATCGCCTTCGTCAACGATCTGAGCCGGTAGGGCACGCGGGGGGTCTGATGGAACTTCTACGCTACATCCTGCGCCGCACGTTTCTCTCCGCCTTCGTGCTGGTGGGCGTGACCTTCCTGGTCTTCGTGGTGGCACAGGTCGTTCCGTCGGACCCCGCAGCGCTCTATGCGGGCCCGCGTCCCACGGCCGAGCAAATCGAAAAGGCGCGCCAGGAACTCAATCTGGACGCGCCTCTGCCGGCCCGTTTCGCGACGTTCGCCGGCGCCATGGCATCCGCCGATTTCGGCATTTCCTACAAATCCAGGCGTCTCATCGCGGAGGATCTGAGGGCCTATCTTCCGGCCACGCTGGAGCTCGCCATCTTTTCGACCGGCCTTGCGCTCCTGATCGGCATTCCGTTCGGCGTCATCGCTGCAGCGCGGCAAGGCGGCTGGGCAGACCGGCTCTGCAGTTTCGGCTCGATCGCTGCCGTCGCAATGCCGACCTTCTTCCTGGCGATGATTCTGCAGCTCATCTTTGCGCAATGGCTGGGCATCCTCCCGCTCTCCGGGCGACTTTCGAGAGAAATCGCGATCTCGGCGCCGCTGCCGATGGTGACCGGTTTCAACCTGATCGACGCGCTCATCGCCGGCCGTCTTGAAGCCTTCGGCGACGCGCTGACACACCTGATCCTGCCGGCATTGACACTCGCGTCCTATCCTGCCGGCGTCGCCATGCGTCTGACCCGCTCGGCGATGATCGAAATCCTCGAGCGCCGGCATATCGTTGCTGCCCGCGCACTTGGGCTTTCCGAACCACGCATCCTCTTCGGTCACGCGCTGCCCAATGCCATGGGGCCCGCGCTGACGGTGATCGGCCTCTCATTCGCCTATGCCCTGACCGGCGCGGTCCTCATCGAGATCATCTTTGCCTGGCCGGGTCTTGGCCGTTACGTCTCCGAAGCGATCCTTGCCAAGGACTTTCCGGTCATCGCTGCGGTCACCATGGTCGTGACCATCTGCTACGTCGTGATGAACCTCTTGATCGACATCACTCAGGCCCTAGTCGACCCGCGGGTGGCGCTGTCATGAAAAAGCTTGTCCAACGCCTCGGCTGGCCGGGCACCGTCGCCCTCATTATCATCCTCGTCTTCGTGCTCGTTGCGCTTCTTGCGCCGTGGATCGCGCCCTATCCCCTGCAGGGGGCCGGCGGGCCCAACGTCGCCGCCAAGCTCTCACCGCCCTCTGCGGACTACTGGTTGGGGACCGATCATCTCGGCCGGGACATTCTGAGCCGCATTGTCTACGGGACGCGGGTATCCCTGACGAACGGCATGCTGATCGTCGCCTTCTCGTTGCTGATCGGGCTGCCGATCGGCCTTGCCGCCGGTTACTTCGGCGGCTGGATCGATGAAGCGCTGATGCGCGGCACCGACGTCTTCCTCGCCTTCCCGGCGCTTTTGCTGGCCGTGCTAATGGCCGCAGCCCTCGGACCGGGGTTTCTCAACAGCGTCATCGCCGTCGCCGTCACCTGGTGGCCCTGGTATGCGCGGCTCGCCCGCGCGGAGGTGCTGGTATTGCGTGGCCAGCCCTATGTCGAAGCGGCACAGCTCTCCGGCGTCTCGCATTGGCGCATCATCCTGCGCCACATCCTGCCGGCGACCGGCAGGCCGCTGACGGTGCAGGCAGCGCTCGATGTGGGGCCGGCACTTCTGACCGCCGCCGCCCTCTCCTTCCTCGGCCTTGGCGTGCTGCCGCCGACTGCCGACTGGGGCCAGATGGTCGACGCGGGACGAAAGTTCTTCCCTGCACGCTGGTGGTATTCGGCGATGCCGGGGCTGACCATCTTCGCCATCGCGCTCGCCTTCAGCGTGCTCGGCGATGCGTTGCGTGATCGCAAGGGAGGAACTGGCCGTGCCTCTGCTTGATATCCGCAATCTTTCGGTCAGCATCCCGACGTTAGATGGTGACGTTCACGCGGTGCGTGCCGTCAGCCTCGAGATCGAGCGCGGCGAGATCCACGGCGTTATCGGCGAGTCCGGCTGCGGCAAGACCATGACCGGGATGGCCGTACTCGGTCTTGCACCGAAGGGTGCCCGCATCGTTGCCGACCGGTTCCATTTCGATGGCGAGGACCTTCGCGAGCGGGCCGCGCACCTGCGTGGTCGGCGCATCGGCATGATCGCGCAGGATCCCGCTGCCGCCCTCAATCCCGTGCTCAGCATCGCCAGGCAGATGGACGACGTGATCCGCGCCCATCGCGACCTGCCGCATCGGAACCGGCGCGCCGAGGCGATTGAACTTCTGGCCGCAACCGGGCTGCCCGACCCGGAGAGAGTGCTCCGCAGCTATCCACACCAGCTTTCGGGCGGCATGCAGCAGCGTGTGGTCATCGCCCAGGCGCTGGCGACCGGCGCCGACTTCCTCATTGCCGACGAGCCGACCACCGCGCTCGACGTCTCGGTCGGCGCGCAAGTCTTGGCACTGCTACGCAAGCTGGTCACGGAGCGCGGGCTCACCGTGTTGATGATCACCCACGACATGGACGTCATTGCAGAGGCCTGCGATCGCGCCACCGTGCTCTATGCAGGTCGCTCCGTCGAGACCGGCCCGGTCGGCGCCGTGCTGCAAAGTCCCGGGCACCCTTACACCCGCGCCCTGCTCGCAGCACTTCCCGACGCCGCGCCGCTTGGCGCACGGCTTGCCGCCATCGAGGGCTCGATACCGCCACCGCGCTCAGTGATAGCCGGCTGTGCCTTTGCCTCGCGCTGTCCCCAAGCACTCCAAGAGTGCGCCGTTACCCCGCCGCCGGAGCGCAACCGCGCCGCACATCGCTGGCTATGCCATCTGCCGGAGGACGCTGCATGACCACGGCCCCGATACTCGACGTCGACAACCTCGTCATCCGCTACCGCGCCGGTCTCTTTGCGGCACGGCCGAAACCCGCGGTCAACGGTGCGAGCTTCCGTTTGGCCAGAGGCGAGACCCTCGGCATCGTCGGCGAAAGCGGATCCGGCAAGACGAGCCTCCTGCGCGCCATCCTTCGGCTCCTTCCGGTGGAAAGCGGACAGATCCGGCTTGAAGGGCAGGACTGGCTGGCGCTGAACGGCAGCGCGCTGCGCCGGGAACGCCAGAAGATCGGCGTCGTGCTGCAAAACCCGTTCCTGTCGCTGAGCCCGAGATTGACGATCGCCGAGATCCTCGCCGAGCCGATCCTGGCGCAAGGCGGCTGCCAAGACGCCGCGATGCGCGACAAGGCCGCAGGTCTTTTGTCCGACTGCGGGCTGCCGGCCGATTTTCTCGATCGCCGCGCAGGCGAACTCTCCGGTGGGCAGGCACAGCGCGTGGCGATTGCCCGCGCACTGGCTCTGGAGCCGAGCCTCCTCATTCTCGACGAACCGACATCGGCGCTCGACGTCTCGGTACAGGCGCAGATCCTTAACCTGCTTTCGGACCTGAAAGAAAGCCGCGGGCTGTCGATGCTGTTCGTCACCCATAACCTGAAGGTCGTCGCGCATGTCTCCGACACGCTCCTGGTCATGCGACGCGGTGACGTCATCGAGTTCGGAAAAACCAAAGAAGTCATCGCTGCCCCGGCCGATCCCTATACGCGCGAACTGCTTTCCTTCGGGCGCCGAGAAAGACTTGTCGGGACCTCCTGACGGCGGCGGAGAAGGTCCTTGATGTACAAATCTCCTTCACGAAGCGTCAATGTGATGCAGCTGAATGACAAACAACAGTATCGCTGCGAACGGTGAAACGTGGAGTCTCGACGTAGCAGGAACAGGGACTGCGTGATGAAATGATGAAGGAGCTGACGGCCAGCGCGATACCGATCGCATTGTCCATCACGCATTGTCCGAAACTGTCACAACGAAATTCACCGCCCAATTCCCTGACGAATAGCTGACGGTGTTTTCCCAAAATGGCAGCGAAAGCGGCGCGTAAAGTGGGAATCACTTTCAAAGCCGCAGGCAAGCGCAACTTGAATAATCGGGCTTGACGTGTTCACGATCATCTTCATCGCGGCATCCATCCGAATTTTGACATAGGCCACGTTGGGGGACATATCGACTTCGGCGTGAAAGAGTCGTTCCAACTGGCGCCGCGAGACACCAATGAGCGATGCGATCGCAGTTATCGGAAGCCAGTCTTCAATATGCTGCTCCATAAGCAGCAGCGCGTTGCGGACACGCCGCTCCTTCGTTTCAAATGTCAGCGGTATGCGCGCTTGGGCGGCCTCTGCATTTCGGCGAGCGTTGATTTGCAGAATTTCAAGCGCATTTCGCTCCGCCGCCTCGCCGATGTGCCTGTGCACGATGGCCGCCGCCAGGTCCGCAACCGCGCTGCCGCCAGCACAGGTTGCGCGCTTCCGGTCCAGCCGGAAGATCTGATTTAAAGCCACGGTCTGGCGGGGGAAGCGATCACGGAACTCGCGGTGGTGTAGCCAGCTGACGCAGGCGAGATGCCCCTTCAGATGGCCCTCGTCTGCGAGGATGAAGCTTCCCGTGCAAAGACCGATCAACCCGACGCCTGCCCTGGATGCTTTGTGCAGATAGACAAGCGCCTCGGGAGCGAGCGGTTGCTCGACGTCCAACAGACCACCGACAACGGCGATATAGTCGTACTTGGTGGGATCAGTGAAAAGAGCAGTGGGGACCACCTGAATCCCACAACTCGACCTTATGCTGTTCCGGCAGTTGCTAAGAATGTCCCAGTCACAGTGCATTCTTCGCGACCGGTCACCCTCGTCACCTGCCAAACGAAGCGTGTCGGCGAACAGGGCAAACGCCGATAATGTGAACTTCTTTGCCAAGACGAACCCGACCCGTAACTTCGGACCATCCGCAGGGCTCACGACCGCGTCTCGTCGGCTCACCTTCACATCGGCGCTCGCCGCGTCCAAGCGGTGCATTTCTCACTCCCTCTGAATCGTCAATCACCGCCAGACGGTAACGTCGCCGCCTGCCGCGCCCATGAAAGATCAAGTTGTTTGCGAGCTTACGAAGGACGACGGAAGTCGTGGTCGACAATCAAGATTGCCTCTATACCCGAGCTGCTTCGAATGCCCGCCACACTTCTTCGAAGCGCTCGATCGTAAAGCCCGGCTCCCGCGCCGGCTGGAGAATGACCTTCTCGCTGGCCTGCAGTTTTGCAATTGCGCCCGATAGAAGCGAAATGACCTCATTGGGTATGACAACTGCTCCGTGCCGGTCGGCGTGGATGAGATCTCCGGGAAGAACCCTCAAACCGAATACGCTGACCGGGCCGTCGAGGTCGAGCACATGCACGAAACCATGACTGGGTCCAACGGAGCCTGCGATAACTTGGAAACCGGGAGCCAGATCGCCGAGATCGCGCATTACTCCATTGGTCAACACGCCGCCAACGCCAAGGGCGGAGTGGATGGTCGTGTTCACCTCGCCCCAGAAGGCTCCGATGCAATGCGGGTCATCGGCATCTTCGATGACAGCGACCGTCGGTTTGGCGCCGGATGCCATATAGCGATAGTAGTCCATACGACGCTTCTTGATTACGTCAGGTGCTTCGGTGGGCGGGGCCACGGCCGAGATTCTCGCAGTGCGGGCGAATCCGACCACCGGGGCAAGATTTGGGTCAGCAACCTGCACAGTTTTTCGGGTAAAGCCCTGGAAGCCGCGCTTCCGTTGAGCAACCTCGATGGCGTTGCAGACCGTCGGCGTGTCAACGCTCTTGAGGAGCGACAGAAGCTCGGCTTCAAGTGTTGTGTGCGACATCAAAGTCTCCTTCATTTCGGGGTGTCAGCAAGCCAACGCTCAAGGGCTCGATTGACTGCATGCGGCGCTTCCAAGGTCGATATGTGTCCGACGCCAGCGAGCGTCACCAATTGGCTACGCGGGTTGTGGGAAGCGATGAGCTCGTGCCGAGCCGGCGGACACATGGCGTCCTCCTCACCGCATAAAACGAGGACGGAGCCGCCATAGTCGGCAAGTGCGCTTTCATTGTTGGCACGATCTCGCAGCGCTATGGACTGGTTCTCGAAAACGTCGGGACCAAGTTCGACAGCCATGTCGATCAGGACCTGGCGAAGGCGCCCGTCGCCAGCATTTCCCCCAGCGAGGTAATGCGGCAGTAGTTCTTCGATAAAAAGACGTCGAAGCTCGCCTTTTTGGGCGCGTTCAATTTGCCGGTTTCGTATTTCTGCTCGTCCATCGGCGTCTGCAAGAGGCGTAGTATCTAGCAACGCAGCCCCAATGACGCGCAGCGGAGCCTGTCGCATGATTTCCATTGCGACGATGCCGCCCATCGACAGGCCGCAAAGCGCAAACCGATCAAACGGGATTTCTTCCAGCAAGGCAGCCGCGATACTACGAATGGATCGGTGCCTGGTGATATCGCCGACGAAGATGTCGGCAATATCGTCAAGATGTGTGACCTGCGGCTCGAACAGACGCCGGTCGCACATCATGCCTGGCAAAAGGACCAGAGCCTTGCGCATACTAGACCCTTGTCGGGCCGGCTGCGTCGTCCGTGTCTCGCACGCGGAAGAGTGCGGCCTCCCCGGTCATGCTCGGCGCGAGCGAGTGTTCAAGTCCGGGCGGGACTGCGCACGTGTCCCCCGGCGCGAGAATCTTCTCACCGCCCGACCATGTCAGCCGCCAGTGTCCCTTATGGACGAGAAGGACTTCATGACGGTCGACGCTATAGGGCTGCGCAGAAATCGAGTTGCGTCCCAGAAACTCAACTTCAAAGCCGGTACGATCCCGGATAAGAGCCTCCGCTTCCGTCCCGATGACCCTGGCAGGAGAACGTGATGCCAGTGCCATCATGTCATTGTAGCGCCCGACGAACGCTGGGACGACCTCGCGGACCGGGGTTTCCGGAAACGCCTTCAGTTGCTCTTCCGTCAGGAGTGGCATGGGCCCCACCCCTTCTGGCAACGCCTGGCCCTTCTTGGTGTCGTAAAGCTTGCCGGTTTCGGCAAGAATCAAGCCATGGTCTCTTGCGTCCTCGATCACCTGGGGTGCCCAGATCACCCCCCCGCCAGCGTCATCACCGCCCAAGATTGCCATGATGATCCCGTAATCCGTACCGATATTCTCAAATCCACGGAAGATGCCTGTCGGAATGTCGAAGATGTCGCCCTCTTCCAGGATCACCTCACCAGCGGTTCCGTGGCGGCCCCAAAAGAAGCGCCACCGTCCCTTGTGAACGTAGAACACTTCCGCCGTACGGTGGGAATGCAGCGAGTTTCTGCATTTCGGCGGCTGACCCGCGGCCCCGATGTTAAAGCCTGGCGTGTCCTTGATATGAACATGCTGATCAGCACTTTCCGAGACGCCGCCACCGATGATGGTGAAATTCTCCTTTTGGTTCGAGCCCGGCGTGTGGGCATCGATGAAGGCGGTCTTGCAGGGCTTCAAGTCGCCGTAACGGACGATACGCTCTTCCATTTGCTCAGGTGTCATTTCCCTCATCCCGTCTTGAGAACAATCTGCTTCCAGATCGCCGTTTCATCGAAAAGCACGTATTCCCGTCGCAAGCCCCAGGGTCCGAATTCGGCGTGGCTCATGCCCATGACATGGACGTCGGCGCCGGTCGGTGCGCCGAACGCACCCCACCCCTCATGCTTGCCCGTCAACGACCAGCGAAGGGCAGCGCGCGGTGAAAATTCCGGATCATCACGGCCGATCTGATGGTGGATCTCGAATCTGGCATTCGGGAACGCCGCTCTCAGGCCCATCCAGAACTGATCGGCGTCGCCATGGCTGTGACCGGTTACGCCGCCGGGAAGTTCAAGCTGAACAGCACGGTCGTACTCGGTGGCGATCGCGGCCATGTCCGCACCCATGATACGGCTGGTGATGTCGGCGTAACGCTGCCCGACGGGGTGAGCGTTGCCGCGCCCCTTGTAGTCGCCAGCTACATCGATAGCCGGTGTGAAGGGCTTCACACAATTCTCCGGACCACCTTCGCGTTCGATAAGATCGGCCGCGAAGGCTTTGGGATCCCATCCCATCTGGCGAACGATCGCTCCCTGGTCTCGGATCAGCCACTCATCGTAAATCTGGTTGTTGCGCGCTGCGCAGTCGGCGATGATCCGGTACTTGAGGCGCTTGCCCGTCGCTTCACCATACATACCGGAACGTGTGTGTGTTGCGGTCGAAAGAAGTCGATGGGAGGACAGAAACCCGTTCTCGTCGTCACCGCACCAGATGACGTCTTCGGCGAGCAGTGCCCGGTCCGGGAACTCGGCAAGCGTCGCCATCGTCGCGGAAATCACATTCTTGTTCCCAAGGACGATGGATGCCGGCGAGCGCACCGGCATGTCCGCCGCATAATATTGGTGCAGCGTGGCAATGCCTCGGTCTTCCCAAATTTCCTTCGTGATCCCGATGATGAAATCGGGCAGATCCTTGAACTTCGGGTCAAATCCTTTGAGTGTCATATTCCACCTCTTTTCATGTCTGAGTTCATCCCGCGGTCCAGCCGCCGTCGACGAGAAGCGAAGCGCCAGTGATCATCGCCGCCGCATCGCTCGCCAGAAAGACGACAGCTCCCATGACATCCTCAAGCTCCGCGATCCGCCCAAGCTTGATCTTCGACGCGATCCAATCGGACTTTCCTGCATCGCTGAACGTCTTTTCGGTGAGCGGCGTCCGGATGAAGGTCGGGCATATCGTGTTGACGCGAATGCCGTGGGGACCGAGCTCGATTGCCGCGGACTTGGTCATGCCCTCGATCGCATGCTTGGTTGCGGCATAGACCGAGCGATCCACTCCACCGACGTGGCCCATCTGTGATGATATCGAGAGGATGACGCCCCCCTTGCCGCGCGCCACCATCCCGCGCGCAACAGCCTGCGAAACGAAGTACGCCCCGCGCAAGTTGACATCGACCACAGCATCGAAGTCCCCGACCGACGTTTCAATCATCGGTGCATGCCGGGCGATCCCGGCATTGTTCACGAGGATGTCGATCTCTCCGAGCCCTTCAACGACTTTACCAACGCCCCCGGGATCGCTCACATCCATGAGGACGGGTTCGGCGCTGCCGCCGTCGGCCCTGATGGCAAACACGCTTTCTTCAAGCTGCCTCGCCTCGCGCGCCGCCAAAACGACATGCGCTCCGGCCTGCGCCAAGGCTGCGGCGCAAGCAAAGCCGATGCCGCGCGACGCACCCGTTACGAGTGCCCGGCGCCCTTCCAAACGGAAGGACGGGGTCTGTGGGCAGGTGCTCACTCCGCCGCCTCCGCGTAAGGGACGTTTTTCCCGCCATAGCGTCGAACCCGCACGTTCGCCTGTTCCGCATGGCCGACAAATCCTTCGAGCATGCACAGGCGCGAGCAATAGCTGCCGATCAGCGCGGACGCCTCGTCGGTCAGCACCTTCTGATAGCTGTGCGTCTTGAGGAACTTTCCGACCCAAAGGCCACCCGTGTAGCGACCGGCTTTTTTCGTCGGAAGCGTGTGGTTCGTACCAATGACCTTGTCGCCATAGGCGACGTTGGTTCTCGGTCCGAGAAACAAGGCTCCGTAGCTTGTCATGTGCTCCAAGAACCACTCGTCGCGATCGGTCATCACCTGGACGTGTTCGGACGCGTAGAAGTCGGCCTGTTGCAGCATTTCTTCATAGCTGTCGCAGACGATGACCTCTCCATAGTCCTCCCAGGATTTGCGCGCGGTCGGTCCGGTCGGAAGCATCCCGAGAAGCCGTTCGATCTCGGCCATCGTCTCGCGCGCCAATTGTTCCGAGTTGGTCAAGAGAACAGCCGGTGAGTTGATACCGTGCTCCGCCTGACCGAGCAGGTCGGTGGCGCAGATTTCCGCATCCACCGTTTCGTCGGCGATGACCATCGTTTCGGTCGGGCCGGCAAAGAGGTCGATCCCCACCCGTCCATAAAGCTGGCGTTTCGCTTCGGCGACAAACGCGTTGCCCGGCCCAACAAGCATGTCGACCGGTGCGATCGTCTCGGTCCCGAGCGCCATCGCACCGACGGCCTGGATGCCGCCGAGGCAAAGAATCTCGTCCGCTCCGCCCATATGCATGGCGGCGACAATTGCCGGGTGCGGCGCCCCACCCTGAGGCGGCGCGGAGGCGACGATCCGCTTAACGCCAGCGACCTTGGCCGTCACGACGCTCATATGCGCAGAAGCGACCATCGGATACTTGCCGCCCGGAACGTAGCAGCCGACCGAATTCACCGGAATGTTCCGGTGACCGAGGATCACCCCGGGAAGTGTTTCAACTTCAACATCCCGCAACGACTTCTTCTGATGCTCGGCGAATGTCTTGACCTGTTGCTGCGCGAAGCGGATGTCTTCCAGATCACGGCGACAAACTCTGGACAGTGCCGCCTCGATCTCGCGCTCGCTGAGCCGGAAAGACGCCGGTGAATAGCTGTCGAATTTCTCCGACAGGGCTCGAACTTCCGCATCGCCGCGCGCGGCAATGCCAGACAATATCGCTTCAACGGTCGAGCGGACGCGAGCGTCTTCCTCCGCACGCTCCTCGACACTTTTTGCTGTTTTGAGATAACGGATCAAAATGACCTCCCTTTGCGGGTGACCGGGGGACGGTCAACCCGCATCGTAGTTTCATCGAATTCTTCGGGCGATCGGAGCGCTGCTTCAGGCCGCCTTGTTGCCCGGGCGCGGCGGAACCTTGCGGCCCGCATCGTACTCTTCCCAGCCATGACCATTGAACGGATCGACGCCGAGCTGCTGCATCACATGCGGGAAGTCGACCATCACCCAGTTGTCAACGATCTTGCCATCGACCACCTTCCAGAAGTCCATGTAGCGGATCTCGACACGCTTTCCGGTGGGCGCAATCCCCATGAACTCGCCAGAATGCGTTGCTTCCTGGCGGCCGAAAGCCGCCATCCATTCGCCCTCGGCAAGGCGCGCTTCGTCAATGCAGACCTTGTCGGAGAAGGCAGCCTGGAAGGGCCTCTGCCAGTTGTCCTGGAATTCCTTCAGTCCGTTCTTGAAGCCACAGCCGGCGTTACCGATCCAACGGAAGTTGGCAGCGAAGAACGATCCGATGCCGTCGATCACGTGGTCGTTCAGACCGTCGACCATGCCCTCAACCACGCTGCGCGTCGCTTCGGTCTTGCTCAGGTCGTTGTTGCGGGTGAGCGCCGCCTGTTCTGGACGAGAACCTTTCATGTCTATCTCCCTGGTTAGCCTTTGACCGCCCCTTGAGTGAGGCCGGATACGATTTGCCGCTGGAACACCATGACCAGCAGGAACAACGGGGCGGTGATCGACACCGCGGCCGCCACTGCCTCAATCTGGTCAGTGGTGGTGGTCTCCCGATTGAAATATTGCGCTATCGCCGGAACCATCGTCTGCGATTGCGCGTCGAGCAACAGCGACGTGACGAGGTAGTCGTTGTATGCGAGCAGGAACGAGAACAGCCCCGTCGTGATGACGCCCGGCCACATCACCGGCATGATCACCCGCCAGAACGCCTCGAAGTAAGTGCAGCCATCAACTCTTGCCGCCTCGTCGAGCTCGGCGGGGATGTTCTGAAAGAACGACCGGAGCATCCAGATCGTGAAGGGCTGGTTGATGGAAACGAGAACCATGATGACCGCCAGCGGTTGCCCATAGAGTGTCGGCGGCTGTTCGGAAAACAGGTGAAAGAACCAGGCGACAGGCGGCCAGTTCCAGATCGGCATGAGAATTTCGCGCGAGTTGATGAATGGCGGAAGATAGCCGGTTACAAGCACCGAGTGCGGCAGCGCTCGAAAGATCAGCGCCGCGATAAGCAGCCAGAATGCAAGGTTGCTGTTTGCACGCGCCAACGCGTAGCCCGCGAGCGTTCCGACCGATAGCGAGATCGTCACGACGCCAAATGTCACGATCATCGAGTTGATGAACTGGTGGTAGAACCCGTGTTTGATCCAGACGGCTTGATAGTGCTCAGTCGTAAAGCCGAAGAGTGGCCTTGCGATTGCCCCAACTAGCGGCAGGCCCGTGACTGCAGATTCAAGCGCCGCGATGACGGAGGGAGCGATCCAAAAGAGGACCAGCGCCAAACTCGCTACGTAAAGCGACCAGGTCAATGACAGGCCGACCCACTTGACGCCACGGACTGACATCCCCTGCACCAGCCGCGCCCCGTGATAGCGCGGCAGCCAGATTGCGGCGAACAGCACGAGCGCATAGCCGACGATTGCGAGCAACGATATGCCGCCGCGCCGCTCAAGCGTCACGTCACCGAAGATGACCTGTAAAGGGTTCGTCGCGAAAGCGTCGATAGGAACCCGGAACGACATAACCGCGATCCAGACCAGCGGGAAGGCAGCGACGATCGCCCAACAGGCTACGAACAAGCCAACCGCCAGATTGAGACCAAAACCGGGTCGAAGTGCTCTGGTGTTCATTGTGTTTCCCTCCCTCAGCGCTTCGATCGGTGTTCGCGCCACGTCCGGCGCAGAAGTGGCAGCAGCAGGATGATGATGCCGATCATCGTGAGCATCGACGACGCCGAAGCACGGGAGATCGATCGATTGCCGCTGTTGTCGGGGATCAGATAGTTATAGGTCAGCCACTGGAGCGAGATGCGGTGCGCCTGGCTTGAAAAGCCGATCACCTCGTCGAACGCCCGATATGCATCCATGAGGTGGATGAGCGATACGAACACGATCAGCGGCATCAGGTGAGGCACGATGACGTAGCGTAGCCGCTCGAAGCGCGATGCGCCGTCGACCACGGCCGATTCAAGCGTGTCTCGATCAACAGTCTGCAGACCGGCGTAGAAGATGACGAAGGCGAATGGTGCGACGTGCCAGACGCGATAGAACATCATCAAGAGTTCGATCATCCAACCATGAGCGAAGACTGCTACGTGTTCGCCAGTCAATTTTGCGATCACCGCCGTCAAGATACCGTCGCCTACGAAGAGCCATCGGATCGACAGGGCGCCAATAACGGGCGTGATGATGAAAGGAAGAAGGGACACGAAAATCAGCGGCCCACGTATCGTTCGCATCGTGCTGTTGACCGCAAGTGCGATGGTAAGCCCGAGCCCGATGACGAGCGGCAAAGTCAACAGGGTGAAGGTAAGGGTGAAGCGAAGCGCCTTGTAGAAATCAATGTTCAAAAGGCCAGCAAACCCGTTTCCTCCTTCCGAGAAGGCGCGCAGAACCTCGGCAGGCTGAAGTACTGTCCTGTAGGTTTCGAACCCGACGAACTTCGTTTCCACGATGGGACGGCCTTCCGCGTCGAGCTTCGGAAGATTTTTCACTTCCTGAACGCAGGTCTGCTTCAGGAAGCCCGGCGTGCAAGTCTCTGTCGTAACCTGCTCGAACACCTGTTGCGTGAGTTGAAAGCTCTGTATGGCGACGCTGACGAGTGGCAATGCGATGAAGATGAACATCAACGCCATCGACGGAGCGACAAAGGCGTAGAAGGTGCGCGATCTCATCCCCGGTCCTCCCCTGGGTTCAATGGCTGATATCTGGCTGGTTGCGAGCGGCGGCGAACCGCCGCCCGTATCGCGGCTTCAGTTCACCAAGCCTTTTTCCTTCGCCGCGGTGCGATACTCGCCCTCGATGTCCTTCAGGGTCTCCTCGGCGGTGTCTTTACCCGTCAGGAAGTCGGCGATGTGGTTGCCGAGTGCCGTATGCATGATCCCGAGCGCCGTCGAGGCCGGATAGGATGGTGCTTCGGCTTCAGCTGAAGCAAAAGCGCCTTGCGATAGCCGCCCCGGCTCGAAACCTTTGACGAGCCAGACGGCGGCATCGTTGCTGGACTTGACCATGTCCTCCTTGAGACCTTCCATAGCCAAGCGGAATGCCGCATCGGCTTCCTCGTCGGTAATGTGGCTCGCTATGGTGAGACCATCCCACCAGATGGTGGTTGCCGGCTTGCCGCCGGGTGTCGCCGCCGGAGCTGCGGCCATGGCAATCTTGCCGACCACTTTCGACTCTTTCGGATCGTCCATCGCAGCCGCTCTTGACGCCCAGAGATTGGCCATCGCGATCTTTTCCTGCTGGAACTGCTGTTGCACGGTGGTGGAGTCCGACACGAGGTACTCCGGATCCATGTATTCGGTCAGCGCCTTCATCATCTGGAGGGCCTTCACGCCGGCCTCGTTGTTGATCGACGGCGTGTTGTCTGCGTTAAAGAACTTGCCGCCAAAACCGAGATACATGTTGACGAACTCTTCGCCGAGGTTCCAACCGGTCTTGAAAGTGCCACCAAGCGGATACGGCACGACGCCCGCCTCCTTAATCTTCTTGGCAGCCACGAGCACCTCGTCATAGGTCTTCGGCACTTCGATACCGAGGTCCTTGAAGATGTCTTCCCGGTACATCAGGTGCTGGGCGTTCACCATCATCGCGATTGCGACGGTCTTGCCATCCACCTTGATGAGCTGATTGGCATTGAGATTCTGACCGTATTTAGCGACGAGGTCATCCAACGGACGGATCAAGCCTTCCTGAAGGACAGGTACCAGCGTCTCGTTTGCCACGCCGCCGATCTGGTAAAGCGCCGGCTGGGCAGAAAAGGCGGCGACTTGCTTCTGCGCGAATTCCTGATCGAGTTCAGGCTTGAAGTTGCCGCACTCGGCCATGGTCGACGTCACCGCCTTCCATGCCTCGAAGCCCGCGGTCAAGGATTTCAACGGCACCTTGTTTTCGTAGCTGCAGGCGGCCTGAGCCGAAACAGTGGCAAGCAGCACGAGGCTTGCCGCATAAATCACTTTCCTAGCGAACATGACGGTTCTCCCAGTTGATATTTTGCGTTCCCGAAGTGGTGCCATTTTCGGCACTCTTTTGTGTTTCAAGGCGCGTTCCTGTTTGTCTGTCGAAGAGATGACAGATCTCCGGCCGGATCGAGAAGCCGACCGGGTCGCCAATTTGAGCCCGATAGTCCTTGCCAGCCCGCACCGCGACCAGAGCCGCCCCGGCTCTGACCGTCACCATTGTCGCATCACCCAAAAGTTCGACGCTGTAGATCGGTGCCTGGACTTGTGAGGCTTCGACCGGCGACACTCGAGCGTCTTCCGCTCGAAAACCGAGGGTCACCGGTCCGCTGATGCCTCGGGGTAGTCCTTCGATCCGCACATGCTCGCAAGTGAAGACGCCATCGTTCAACGAACCATCGATAAGGTTCATGGCAGGAGAGCCGATGAAGCCCGCAACAAAGGTGTTCGCCGGACGGTCGTAGATCTCTGTTGGCGTACCGACCTGCTGGAACACGCCGCTCTTCATGACGACAACCCGATCTGCCAGCGTCATTGCCTCGATCTGATCGTGAGTGACGTAGATCGTCGTCACCTGAAGTTCGTGATGCAGATTCTTCAACTGGGCCCTGGTGGATACGCGCAGCTTGGCATCAAGATTCGAAAGCGGTTCATCCATCAGGAAAACGGCCGGCTGCCGCACGATGGCCCGCGCCAGGGCAACGCGCTGGCGCTGACCGCCTGAAAGAGCACTCGGCCGCCGATCGAGCAGATGACCCAGCTCAACCATGTCAGCTGCGCGGCGCACCCGAGCATCGTGCGACTTTGGGTCGACTTTCCTGACCTTCAAAGGGAAACGAATGTTCTCATAAACACTTAGGTTCGGATAAAGACCATAGTTCTGGAAGACCATCGCGATATCGCGCTCGCGTGGCTCCAGATCATTGACGACACGTTCGCCGATCAGGATCTCGCCCGATGTCGGATCCTCCAATCCTGCGATCATCCGCATCGTCGTTGTCTTTCCGCATCCCGACGGCCCAAGGAAGACCATGAACTCCTTGTCGGCAATCTCCAGATTGACGCTATCGACGCCGACAAACGCGCCCCAGCGCTTCGTCACTCCCTTAAGCGTGATGGATGCCATCGTTCGATTTTCCCTGTTTGACGTTCCCTTGAGGCTTCATGCCGAGCCATCTTCGAGTTTGAGATTGACAGTTTTTGAATACGTATGCAATAGCTGACGTCAACAATTTTTGAGGCCGGTCGTTTGAGGAGAGACCCCCATGGAAAGTGTCAACCTTCGCAATAAGCGATTCATCAAAGATGCCATGGAAGCAGTCACTGCTGGTCGCCCGGCAGAGGTCGAAAGACGGCTCTCAGAGGCCTATCATCCAGATGCCGATTGGCGAGGTTCCCACCCACTTAATGAGGTTCGCGGACACGAAGCGATCGCCGCGACGGTGTGGCGGCCACTGCTATCGTCGTTTCCCGATCTCGAAAGAAGGGACACAATTCTGATGGGCGGCTCCTACAACGGAACCGATCTGGTCGGGGCCGTCGGTCACTATCTCGGCACGTTTCGAAACGACTGGCTGACCATTCCGGCAACCGGTCGACCAATTTATCTCAGGTATGGCGAGTTTCACGAAGTCGCCGACGGAAAGATCAAACGAAGCACCGTGCTCTTCGATATCCTTGACGTGATCCGCCAAGCGGGTTTCTGGCCACTCCCTCCCAGTCTGGGAACCGAAGAGCAATGGCCTTGCCCGATAACGGCTGACGGCATTCTGCTAACCGAGCAGGATCCGGACGTGTCAGCAGCCGCACTCAAGCTGACCCTCGATATGCAAGCCTCGCTCGGGCAATATAATGACGAGGCCAATGAAGGACGCGACGGCCTGCTGAACATGCCACAAAAGCAGTTCTGGCACCCGAAAATGATGTGGTACGGGCCCGGCGGCATTGGCACCACACGAGGACTGGAGGGGTTCGTCGACTACCATCAGCTGCCGTTCCGGACCGCTTTCCCGAACCGCCGCGGCGGCAATCACTATGTACGAATTGGCGACGGCAAATATTCGGCAACCGGAGGCTGGCCGAGCGTCTTTGGGAAGCACGTGGGCGGCAACTTCCTGGGCACGGCTCCAACCGGCAGAGAGGTCAATATGCGGGTGATGGACTTCTATCTGGCGGAAGATGGTCTCATTCGAGAAAACTGGGTCCCACTCGACATTATCCATCTCCTGCTGCAGATGGACGTCGACGTGTTCGCCCGAATGCAGTCTTTTTTCCGTCGAGGAAGGTGACCGGCCTACGCCCCTTCGATTATCCGCTCGAGCTTTTCCGCCGACGGCAACCGAGCCGAGGTTCTTACCGACAGAGAAGCCGGAACGATGATGGCGCGGCGCTCGACCTCGCCTTTCTCAATCTGCTCGAAAAGGATCTTCACGGTTTCCTCGATCATGACGTCCGCCGCCTGGCGGACGGTGGTGAGTTTGTAGCCACCCCATCCGGCTTCCGGAACGTCATCGAAGCCAACAACTGACACGTCGTCGGGGATACTGAGGCCTGCTTCATCGCGGATGACGTCCATAACGGCAAATGCCATGTGGTCGTTTGCAACGACAATTGCGTCTGGGCGCTCGTCGCTCTCGAAAAGCCTCCGGGCTGCATGTGCCGCGCCTTCGGACGTATAGTCACCAACCAGGCGACGGAAGGGTAGCAGCCCCCCCCTCTCCATAGCTTGCAGAAAACCAGATTCACGGTCCTGATTGGTCGAAGAGTCCTCGGTGCCCGCGATAAAGGCGATCCGACGGTGCCCTGCCGAAATCAGCAGATCCGTTACCATCCTGGCGCCTCCCACATTGTCCGAGGTGACGCTGCTTGACAGCGACGAGGTCACATACCGATTAAACAGAACGACCGGAATCCCCGTGTCTGCGCACTCGCGCGCAAGACTGGAAGACATATCCGCCGACGCCATGACGATGCCCTCAACTTGATACTGCAGCATCTTCTGGACCATTTGGTCCTGGGTTCCTCGGTCAGTCAAAAACAGAAGCACCTGGTAGCCGCGTTCCTGCACAGCCCTAGACAACTGTTCGAGCACCTGCGGGTAGAAATGATTGTCGAGATAGGCGACGAGAACCGCGATAAGTCGCGATCGACCGCTGATCATGGCGCGCGCGAGCGCATTCGGCCGATAGCCCAGTTGGCGCGCTGCATCGAGAACCCGCTGGCGCGTGCGTTCCGACACGCTTGCGCCCGGCGTAAACGTCCGGCTAACCGCCGACTGCGATACATTCGCCAACCGTGCAACGTCTTCAGACGTTACCGTCTCTCTCGCCATGAACGACTACCCCGTTTCCAACACGGGGTCATATTTCTGCATAGGCATGCAATATGCAAGTCTCGATGGCGGGGCCGCAATTGCGCATTGTCACAATGCGGTTTCGTGGCTCGCTCCGCTGACGGCGGGCTTCGATTTACCTTCGGACTTCAACGCCCCGCTGAGAAGGATGGAGATAAGAATAAGCGGGATACAAACGGCATATGCCGCCCTCATGCCCCACGCTTCTCCAACGAAACCAAGGAGTGGCGGCGCCAGGAAGAACACCACGAACGCCATTTGGCTGACGGCAGCCACGTTGATTGCCGACGGCCTGTCGGTCCTTTGGGCTGCCGCGGACACCGCCATCGGATAGACGGCGCTGCAACCACCACCCATCAAGGCGAAACCAGCCAGGGCGGCGTATTCATGTGGGGTGAGCCAGACCAATGTCAGGCCGATCACAGAAGTGATCAGGAGGACGCGTGCAACCGGCCCTGCTCCGAACCGGTCGATAACGGGGTCGATGGTCACGCGTGTGATCGCCATGAAGAGTGCGAACAACGTCAGTCCGGATCCCCCGATGAACGGAGTTGAACCGAAAACGTCCCGCATGTAGATCGCCGACCAATCGAGTCCCGCGCCCTCGACAAGGAACGCTGCGATGCCAATGATACAGAGCGGCATGAGCGCGAGCGTTGGAAAAGCAACGAAGGGCGCCTTGGCGTCTTCGGTGACGTCGAGGGTTGGCGAATTCACCATGCCCTTCACGGTGACGAATGCCAGAATGCTCACGATCGCGGCAACGATCAGCATATGTGTCCACATCGCGATTCCCGCCTGTCGAATAAGCGACGCTGTGACTGCGGTCACAAAGAAACCGACACTCCAAAAGCCGTGTGATCGGTTCATGATGCTGAAGCCCTTCACCGCCTCGATCCGTCCGATCTCCACGTTCAAAGTCAGCTCAAGGGATCCCGCAAGCAGGCCGGTCAGAAACAGGCATGCGAAGACAAGTTCCGCGCTGGGGAGAATAGGCGTGAGAGCCAGCAGGAAGGCGATACCTGGTATCGCAATGGAAAGCGCCCGCTTGCTGCCAAGGCGCTCGATGATTGGCGCAGCCGTCGAAAGCGACACAAGAGACCCGACCGCCAATCCGATCAGCGTCATACCGAGCTGGGCCTTGTCGACCCCCAGCCTGGTCTGGAGATCCGGGATCCGGGCCATGAAGGCGCCGGTTGATGTGGCGAGCAAAAAGAACGCCAGATAGGGTCTTTGATGCGTTGCAAGCATGTGATGCTGGTCCCTTGTATTGAGTTTGTTGGGGAGTGAGCCGAGCGCCCAGCTTGACCTCGGACGGATCACCAATGACCACGATCGACGCGAAATCTGCGGCGCTATTAAACAGGTTTAGAGAGACCTTTCTTGTTCAGGGAGCTCAGTGGAACTCGCCATCAATGCCGTGGCCAGCTTTATCGTGCGTCATCTTGCGTCAGTTAGGTGAAGTGTGAGAAGGGGACAACAAAGGCGGTTTAAATGACACTCAAACCTCATGGAACCAGGAGGAACAAGTGGTGCTTAGCCGACATCTCAAACCCGCCAATTTTCATGTCGTCTCTGCTGCGGTCCTGGTCGGCTTTATCTTGCTATCATCAGGCCCAATCTGGTCGTTCTTGGAAAAAGCTGGCCAAGTCCGCGAAGGCGCTGCATTGGTTCAACGCGACTCGTTGGTGGCCCTCGCTTCTTTGTTGAAATAGGCGGGGCCATTTGGCCATTGGGAGAACCATGGCGTACTCCAACCTCCCTCGGTCACCCTTTCCACCTAGCAGTCCGGTGTCCGAAGTCTCGATGGTTTCGTAAGATGGAGAGGATTTAGCAGGTCGTTCTCGACGCTCGCTGGCAATGCCTGTGTCGCCTCAAGTATCTCGCTTATGGTCCGGCCGGTTTCCAGAACCTCCTTCGCGATCTGCGCAGATCGCTCGTACCCGAGAAGTGATACAAGTGCGGTCGCAAGTGCAGTGCCAGCTTCAAGATTCTGCCGGCAACGCTCGATGTTGGCGGTGATGCCGACAACACATTTGTCGGTGAGCGTCTCGCTCGCGTTCGTCAACAACTTCATTGACTGCAACAGGTTGAAAACAATCACCGGCTCCATCGCGTTCAATTGCAATTGTCCCGCCTCAGCTGCCAGCGTTACAACAAGGTCCGCGCCGATGACCTGGAATGCAACCTGGTTCACGACTTCCGGAATAACAGGGTTCACTTTTCCGGGCATGATTGACGAGCCTGGCTGCATCGCAGGGAGATTGATCTCGCCAAGGCCGCCACGCGGGCCGCTGGAAAGCAGCCGCAGATCGTTCGAGATCTTGGACAGCTTTACGGCTGTCCTTTTCAAAGTTCCGGAGAAATGCACGAAGGCGCCAGTATCCCAACAGGCCTCGACAAGATCCGACGCCCGCCGCAGTTCGATCCCGGTCATCCTCGAGAGCTCTTCTGTTGCAATCGCCGCATAGGCGGGATCAGCCGTGATACCTGTACCAATTGCGGTACCACCAAGATTTATCTCCTTAAGGAGATGAGCGGCCTCATCCAGTCGGAGGACATCTTCTCGCAGGGTCACGGCAAAAGCCATGAACTCTTGTCCGAGCGTCATCGGGACAGCGTCCTGGAGTTGGGTTCGTCCAAGCTTGACGATGTCCCTGAACTCTCGCGCCTTCGCTTCGAACGCGGAGGCCAGCCGTTCAATTGCGGCCGATAGCTCCCGGTAGCTGAAGAGCACCGCCAGTCTGATCGCCGTTGGGTAGACGTCATTTGTCGATTGCGCGAGATTCACATCATTGTTGGGATGAATGACATCGAAGTGTCCCCGAGGGAGGCCAAGATGCTCGAGCGCACGATTTGCGATAACCTCGTTGACGTTCATGTTCGTGGAGGTGCCGGCTCCGCCCTGAAACACATCCACGGGAAACTGGTCGAGCAATTGGCCGTTCGATATGTCGTCGCAGGCCTTTTCTATCGCGAGCGCCTTTGCAGGCGAAAGGTCGCCAAGCCGGAGATTGGCGAAGGCGGCCGCCTTCTTTGTCAACGCGAGGGCGCGGACGAACAACGGATAATCGCTGACCGGGATTCCCGAGATCTGAAAATTTGCAATCGCGCGAGCGGTCTGTGCGCTGTAGTAGGCGTATGACGGGAGCTCGATTTCGCCGAGCGTGTCTCGTTCGCTGCGTGTCTTGCAGGGGAACGTGGACGGAGTGTCTGACATGCTAATCCTCTGGTGTTCCGTGATCGCCGTCCGAGCCTGAACACCACGACCCTGTCCGTTTCGAGTACGATTTGAAGGCTATCCGTCGGCAGGGCGGCTTTCGACTTCGCGAGGCAAAAACACCTGACGCAAGGTGACGCAAATGGCGCGCCGCATAGATGCCTGCGACGTCGCGAACTCAGCCGACGTTTTGAAGGCCCAACTGCCCAACACGTGTCGAACGATCTTGCTTCACCGACGGGCGCCGGCGGACAGGCGGCTATGCATGAGACCTAGAGCAATGCTGCGTGCTGCCTCACGCGGTTTGCGGCCTCCGACAACCGTTCTGCCGAAACTGTACCCGCCCGTGCAGCAGCCGCGATCCCCTCACACAGCTCGCCAAGATGCGGCCCGCCAGAGACAAGCAAGAGGTCCGCCCCGGCGTTCAGCGATGCGACCGCCGTCGCCACCAGCGATCTGCCGCGCATGGTGGCAGGGGCATCGAGATCATCACTGACGACAATCCCCTGAAACCCGAATTGCTGCCGCAACAGGGCAATGACGGCGGGCGATGTGCTGGCCGCATTTTCAGCATCGACCGCGACAACAGGAGCCGGCCCCGTCATGACCGCCCTGATTCCGGCCTCGATGGCTGCCTGAAACGGCAGTGCGTTGCGCAGGATCTGGTCAAGGGGGGTGTGCAAGGCGACATCGACGAGCGCCGGGTCAGCAACCAGGTTGTCGTATCCCGGAAAATGCTTGGTTACAGCAGAAACGCCCGCCTTTTGAACACCCGTCACGAACGCCTTAACGAGCTTGGCAACGGCCGCGGGGTCGGTCCCCATCTGCCGGTTGCGCAGCCAGGGATTTTGCCTGCCCGCAACATCGGCAATCGGCGCGAGAAACATCGTTACTCCAAGTTCGCGAGCGACGCTGGCCGTTTGAAAACACCGATCAGCCAGGTCTTGATGAGAAAGCGTGATGGCCTCTGCCAAGGCAGGAAGAGGCGGAACGAGACCCTGCAACCTTTGGATTCCGCCCATTTCCTCGTCGACAGCAACGATGAGCTTCGGGCACTTCGCAAGCAGCCTTTCTATTGCCGAGCGAAAGATGCTCGCCGTTTCGGTGGAGAGCCTCGCCTCGGACATGCTGCGAGCCACATATTCGTCGCGTGTTTCTCCGATCAGAAGCGAGTGTCCGCCCTGGTCCAAAAACGGTTCCATAACGCCAGCGAAATCGAGACTGTCAAACGCAGGCAGCAATACGGCCCTGGCATCCTGGTCCAGCGAGTAGTTCATTGATTTTCTCCTTGAACGAGGCCTTTCAGGCCGTCTGAACATCCACACCCATCTCGCGGACTCGCTGTAGGAACGAGCTGTTCTGACTTGTGGTGAAGAGCTGCGAAACCACAGAGATCGGCGCCACCTCGTGGGTCGCCACTTGCCCGAGCTTGTCGGATAATGCGAGAACCAAGGTCTTGTTCGACGCCTTGATCATTGCCTTCTTGAAGAACGCGTCCTCAAGGTCGTCGGCGCGAAGCGTCAAGTCATCGTCGACGCCGCAGGTTCCGAGCACGCAGAAGTCGACCTTGAGCCCACGCACGGCATCGATCGCACTCGCTCCAGTGGCGCTACGTGTGAATTTGCTCAGCCTTCCACCGAGCAAAGTGACCTCCGCGAGGGGATGGTCGAGCCCGGCACCGGCAACGTCCACCGAACTGGTGAAGATGCGCACGGAGAGCGTCGGCGGCAGTTGGCGAATGAACTGCACGACGGTGGTACTTGTATCGACGAGCAAGGTCGCGCCTTCAGGAATTGCCGCAGCAGCAGCGCGGCCAATCCGCTGTTTTTCTTCCGTCCCCAGTGTTTCGCGACGATGAAAGTCGAGTGCCGGCGTCACGAGGCGCGCAGCTCCTCCGTGGAAGCGTTGCACAACCCGTGCGTCGACAAGCTCGCGCAGGTCGCGTCGGATCGAATCCTCCGAGACTTTGAATTCCTGAGCAAGGTCGACGGCGGTCACGCGGCCGGCGGCATTGATCTTCTCCAGGATGATGGCCTGACGTTCCACTGGCGAAAGGGTTGTCGGTTCCTCCTTGCCGGTACTCATCCCGCAATCTCCTCCTCAAGCGGCGTAAGAAGGCCAAGGCTCGACAATCTGCGCTCAAGCGCGACGGCCGACTGGAAATGCTCGGTCTGGAACCCAAGTCTCGACGCCGCAGCAATGTTGGTCGGGTTGTCATCGATGAAAATGCAATCCTCAGCGCGCACGCCGGCACGCTCCAAAAACAAGTCGAAAATTGCCGCATCCGGCTTGATGAGCCGCTCCCGCCCGGAAACCACGAGAACGTCGAAGTCGCCGAGAAAGGGGAAAATCGCCTGAGCCCGGGGAAAAGTCTCAGCCGACCAATTGGAAATGGCATGAACAGGCACGCCCGCGGACTTGAGCCGCGCAAGAACCTGCGAGGTTCCCTCCACCTCCCCGCCGAGCATCTCGTGCCACCTGCTCCAGTACGCCTCGATCAACGCGGCATGTTCCGGAAAGCGCGCGGAGCGTTCGGCAACTCCTTCGGCAAAAGGCGTCCCCGCGTCGAACTGCTCGTTCCAGGAGGAGGTGCAGACTTCAGCAAGGAATCTTGCAACGCTTTCATCGTCTCGAAGGAGCTTGCGATAGAGGTAGGCAGGATTCCAGTCGATCAACACGCCACCTATGTCGAACACCACGTTGGTTGGGGTCACTTCCTTACCTCTCTGCATGAACACGACAATCAATATGCACAAAACCGCACAATAATGCAATATGTCGCACGCACAACTGCACGTTCACGCATGTAGGCGATGTCTCTGTATGTCCGTGTCGACAGTGCGGCGCGAATGCGTGCAGCGCTCGATCAGCCAGGACGGCGCATCACCGGATGCGGCTGCAGGACCAAATCTGTTTTGACGGCCGCACCATCGGGCGCCTGCATGAGGATGCGGGATCAGTGTGCCTCTCGCCGCGCTGTTGCGTGCGCTGAGCAATGGGACGGCGAGGCATCATGACTTGAGCTACCAGGCCGTCCCATGCTGAAACAAAGGTTCGGCGGTGGCCGAGGCCATCTGAACTTAGGCGCGCAAGAAGTCTGCCGCCCGCTCGCCGATCATGATGCAGACCGCGTTCGGGTTCCCGGAGATCAGCGTTGGCATGATGGATGCGTCCGCCACGCGCAGACCTTCCACTCCATGGACCCTGAGCTCAGGATCGACGACGGCCATCTCGTCCCTGCCCATCCGGCACGTTCCCGATGGATGCAGCGCCGCATGCGCGTCCTGCTGGCAAAAGGTCCTGATCTCTTCACGCGTCTTCATTGGCGCCACCGGCGTATGCCGCGCAGCTACGTATTTCGCGATAGATGACTGCGACATGATATCGATCGCGGCCATCGTCCCGTCAGTGATCGCCTCCAGATCATGTGGATCCGAGAAATAGCGTGGAGCGACGCGCGGGTTTGCCAAAGGGTCAGCGCTGACAAGCGTAACTTCGCCTCTCGACCTCGGCCTTATCTGCCCAAGATTTACGGTACAGCCGTTGCCACCCGGAACAGCATCGACACCTTCTTCGATGCCCGCGCCGACGACCATGAAGTACTGGATATCAGGAACCGCTTCGTTCCTGTTTCCCCACCAGAACGCCCCTCCCTCGATGAGGTTGGAGGAAGCCGGGCCGTTTCGAAACAGCGCATAGTTCAAGCCAGCCGCCGCCTTCCAATGCAGCTTCTTGTACTTGTCGTAGCTGTGCGGTCCGTTGAGCTGATAGACCAGCGAAATCTCGATGTGGTCCTGCAGGTTCTGCCCGACACCCGGCAGATTCGCGTGCACGTCAATGCCCTGGCGCAGGATCTGATCGGCTGGCCCGATGCCCGAAAGCATGAGCAGTTTCGGCGTGGCAATCGCGCCGGCCGAGAGGATGATTTCGTGCTTCGCCTTGTGCGTGACCTTGTGCTTGCCGCGCATGCACTCGACGCCGACCGCCCTTCCCTTCTCGATGATAACGCGCGTGACGGTGGCGCCTGTTTCGACACGCAAGTTGCGGCGGTTGCGGGCAGGTTTGAGATAGGCGACCGCCGTCGAACTCCGGCGGCCGTCCTGAGCAGTTATTTGGTAGAGGCCGCAGCCTGCCTGGTCCCCGGAGTTGAAGTCCGGATTGTAAGGGAGGCCGGCCTGTTGACACGCCTGCAGCCAGGCGCGCGTCAAAGGGTGGATGTAGTCCACATCGGATACGCCAAGTGGACCGCCGACGCCGTGCGCCTCGTTGCAGAACCGGTTGTTGTTTTCCGCACGCTTGAAATAGGGCAGCACGTCGGAATACGCCCAGCCATCCGCCCCCATACGAACCCATTGGTCGTAGTCCGACGGTACGCCCCTGATATAGATCATGGCGTTGACCGAGCTTCCGCCGCCGAGCACCCTTGCCTGCACCATGGTCGGGTTGGCAGTCCGCCCCTGCTCGGGCATCGGCTCCCATGGAATCCGCTTCAGAAGCGAGCCCTGAGCCGTCTTGTAGTAAGCGCCAGGAATATGGATGTAGGGATTGAGGTCTCTGGGGCCTTCCTCCAGAAGCAGGACGTTGACGCTCGGATCCTCGGACAAACGCGAGGCAATGACGCATCCTGTCGATCCCCCTCCGACCACGATGTAGTCGTAGGTGAAGAGCTCATCTGGCTCGGGAGGCAAAACTCCCAACCGCGCTGATACCCAATCGGAAAACGACATCAGGATTACCTCGCGATGGAAAAGCCGGCCTTGATGGCCAGGGCAGCTACGGTCAGGGCCGGATTGACCGCAGCCGATGTCGGCAGGACGGAGGCATCCGTGACGTACAGGTTCTCGACGTCGTGGCTGCGGCAATCCAAATTGACGACCGAGGTTTTCGGATCGTTGCCCAAGCGCGCAGTGCCGCATTGATGAGAGGTCGTTTTCCGACCGAATGTATGCGTCAGCACGATTGGAAATCCGGCTTTGCGCATGGCAGCCCGGGTCTTCTTGATCAACGCCTCGTGCGCCCGCATGTTCGAGCGAACCCAATTCATGACAATTCGGCCGTCGCGAACCATCACCCTGCTTTCCGGGTTTGGCAGGTCCTCGCTCGTCAGGAACCAGCCGTAGGCATAGCGCGCAAGGATCCCGGTAAACCAGGCGGGAGCCGGAACGGGGAAATTGGCCTTCAGGATGTTGCCGGTGATGTGCCCCAGCAGTTGGACGTTGCCGAGCGGAAAACCGAACTCATTGTCTTCGTTATAGAAGTCGTTGAAGGTGATTGTCTTTTGGTAGACGCTTGTGTTGGGCGCAAGCGGATCGATCGTCAACATTGCGCTTGTATTGTGGTTCATGAAGTTGCGGCCGAGCTGGTCGGAACTGTTGCCGAGGCCGGTCGGATGAGCGCTATTGGCCGATCGGAGCAACAGAGCCGCGGATTGCACCGCCCCGGCCGCCACCGCGAAAGTGTCCGCCGAAACCCGTTGCTCAACGCCATCCTTCGTGAAGATGGCCGCGACGACCCTTCTACCGCTGCCGTCGGTCTCCAAGCGCAATACGTTGGCACCCGTTATCAGGCTGACGTTTTCATGCGCCAAGGCGCGCGACAGCGGCCCGACTTCCGCGTCAATCTTGCCTTGCCCTGTGTTCGGGAACGCATCCCATCCGGTTTTCGCGCGCCGCAGCCAGGCTTCGATGTCGATCGCGAGCGGCAGGGGCGAGGGATGAATGCCCGCCTTTTCAAGCCGCTTGCGCACGGCAGCGATTGCCGGCTCGTCGGGAACGGGCGGATAGCCATAGGGCTGCGAGTGGGGTGGTTCCGTTGGATCGTCTCTGGTGCTTCCGCGCACCTGGAAGACCGCTTCCGCCGCATCGTACCACGGTGACAATTCGCCGTAGGAGATCGGCCAACCCGGCGATGCCCCGTCCATGTGCCTTCGCGAAAGAAAATCCTCCTTGCGATAGCGAAACATCACCGCGCCAAAGAACTTCGAGTTTCCGCCCACGTAATAGTAGTTCCCGGGCAGGAAGCTCTGTCCGTCTGTCCCGTACCACTCCTCGGTGTTGCGATAGTATCCCTTCTGGAAGATCTCGATGTCGTCTCTGGCTTGGGGGGCATCAAGCAGGAAGTCACCTCTTTCGAGGATGACGATGCGCCGGCCTGATGGTGCGAGGCTTGAGGCAAGCGATGCTCCGCCGATGCCGGATCCTATGATGACGATGTCAGCGGTCTGTGTCATTGCTTGTACTCAATCGATGCGCGTTTCGGTGTCAGCGTCAAAGAGAACGATCTTGGACGTGTCGATCGACAAGGCGGCCTCGCGACCGGCATCGACCTGCTTGGGCGGCAAGCGGGCCGTCACTTCGACCCCGCCAAGGTGAAAGACGACGAGTGTGTCCGGACCTGTGGGCTCGACAACGTCGACAGTGACGGCAAGCATCGCACCCGATCCTCCGTTCGCGACCGCGAAGTTTTCCGGCCGGATACCGACCAAAACCTTCTTTCCGGCATACTTGCGGGCCGCCTCGGCCGACAGCGGAATGCCGGTAATCCTACCGGGCGGTTTGCCCGCGATATCGACTTTCGCCGTCACGTTGTCGCCCTGGACCTCCAGAACGCCGGGAACGATGTTCATGGCCGGCGAGCCGACAAACCGCGCCACATAGACGTTGGCCGGGCGGTCATAGACCGATTGCGGCTCATCCAGATGCTGAACCACACCGTCCTTCATGACAGCGACGCGCGTTGCGAGCGTCATCGCCTCGATCTGGTCATGGGTCACGTAAACGATGGTCGTGCCAAGACGCTGGTGAAGGCGCTTGATCTCTGTCCGCATGTCGACGCGAAGCTTCGCATCAAGGTTCGACAGCGGCTCATCGAACAGAAACAGTTTCGGTTGCCGCACGATGGCGCGCCCCATCGCCACACGCTGGCGCTGACCACCCGAAAGCTGTGACGGTTTCCGGTCAAGAAGATGCGTGATCTGCAGCAGGTCGGCGGCCGTCTTCACCGATTTATCCCGTTCGGCCTGCGACAGCCCCCGGATCTTCATGCCGAACTCGATGTTCTGGCGCACCGTCATCGTGGGATAGAGCGCGTAGGACTGGAACACCATGGCGATATCCCGGTCTTTCGGCGACAGGTGGTTTACGACCCTTCCAGCTATGCGAATGTCGCCGCCACTGATGGTTTCGAGACCGGCAATCATGTTGAGAAGCGTCGACTTTCCGCAACCGGAGGGGCCGAGCAACACCAGAAAGTCGCCGGTGCCTATCGATATCGAGACTTCCTTGAGAACCTCGAGGCTTCCGTAGGCCTTGCGAACACGATCGATTTCAAGAGTAGACATGGGATCAGCCTTTCACGGCGCCAGCGGTCAACCCGCGGACGAAGTAGCGTCCAGCGACGACGTAGACGAAGAGGGTGGGGATCGCGGCGATCATGGCAGCGGCCATGTCGACGTTGTATTGCTTGCGCCCGGTGGTCACGTTGACGATGTTGTTGAGCGCAACCGTTATCGGACTGCTTGCCCCTGACGTGAACGAGACACCAAAGAGGAAGTCGTTCCAGATCTGGGTGAACTGCCAGATACAGGAGACCACGATGATGGGGATCGACGTCGGAAGGATGACGCTCCAGAAAATCCGGAAGAAGCCCGCGCCATCCACCATCGCTGCCTTGGTCAATTCGTCCGGAAGCGACACGAAGTAGTTGCGGAAGAAGAGGGTCGTGAAGCAGATGCCATAGGAGACGTGCACGCAGATCAGGCCCGGTATGCTGCCGGCCAGCCCAAGAATGCCAAGGGTACGTGCCATCGGGATCAGGACCGCCTGGTACGGCAGAAAGCAGCCGAACAGGAGCAGGCCGAACACGAAGTTTGCGCCAGGAAACTTCCACTTCGTCAGGATGTAGCCGTTGATGGCGCCGATGCCCGTTGAGAGGATGACCGACGGTATCACCATCAGCAGCGAGTTGACGAAATAGGGCTTCAGCCCGGTGCACTCGGTTCCGATGCAGGCCTGCGACCAGGCGGCGCGCCAGGCGTCCAGGGTCACGGTCTGCGGAAGGCCGATGAAGGAGCCCCCGTAAATCTCGTCGAGCGGCTTGAGAGACGTCACGACCATGACCCACAAGGGCATCAGGTAGACCAAGGCCACAGCGAGAAGGCAGGCGTAGATCGCCAACCGTCCCAGGCGCGCCTTTCCGGATTGTGAAAGTGCTTCAGCCATTGTCGCGCTCCCGAAGTTCGGAATAGAGGTACGGAACGATGATGGCCGCGACCGTCATCAGCATCATCACGGCGCTGGCAGCCCCCACGCCCATCTGGTTGCGACGGAAGGTGGCCGCGAACATGAAGGTTGACGGCAGCTCGGTGGCGGCGCCCGGGCCGGCATTCGTCAGCGCCAGCACCAGGTCGAAGCTCTTGATGGCGATGTAGCTCAACAGCACGATGACGCTGAGCATTGCCGGACGCAGCATCGGAATGATGATCTGGCGATAGATGAGCGGAAGGCTGGCACCTTCGATCTGCGCTGCCTTGATGACCGAGTTGTCGACTCCGCGCAGTCCCGCCAGGAAGATGGCCATCGCAAAACCGGAGGATTGCCAGACGCCGGCGATAACGACCGTATAGATCGCCATCCGGGGATCGGTGATCCAGTCGAAGCGAAACGTCTCCCAGCCGAGGTCGTTGACGACCTTCTGTATGCCGAGCCCCGGGTTCATGATCCATTTCCAGGCCGTTCCGGTCACAATGAACGAGAGCGCCATTGGGTAGAGGTAGACCGCCCGCAGTGCCCCTTCGGCGCGGATGTTCTGATCGAGCAGGATGGCCAGGAGGAGGCCAAGAGCCGTCGACAGCGCCAGAAACAGCGCAGAGAAGATGAACAGATTGGCTACCGCAGTGTGCCACCGCGGTGTCGCCCAAAGGCGCACATACTGCTCCAGGCCCACGAAGTCGTAGACAGGCACGAACTTCGAGGACGTGACGGAAATCAGCCCTGTCCAAAGAATGAACAGGTAGACTGTTATGACGACGATCAGCAGGCTGGGAGCAACGACAAGGCGTGGAAGCCAGCTGGCCAATCGTGAGGACATGCGCTTGGAGGCGCTCATGGATCTGCTCCGATGGCGAATTCAATGGTCGGGCCGGGTTGTCATATCCCGGCCCGCTCTCAAGGCGATTTCGGGTTAGCGGGCGTTGTCGATGCCTTCGACCAGCATCTTGACCGCGTCTTCGGAGCTCATATTGCCAACGAAGAACTGCGCGGCGACGTCGCTGAAGACCGAGGCGAACTCGGGCTTCGCGGCGAAGCCATGGGTCATGGCGCCCTGCATGCTGCCCTTCTCGATCGCCGCCGTCCGCTCGCTGTAGCCGAGCTTCGCGCAATCATCGAATTCGTCGACCGACACATCGATACGGGCAGGAATGGAGCCCTTGATCAGGTTGAAACCCTTCTGAATCTTCGGATCCATGATCGTTTCGGCAAGGGCCACCTGGGCCTTTTGCAGGTTCTCGTCCTTCACCGTGAACATGCCGAAGGTATCGATGACGTACTGGAAAGCGGTGACTTGGCCGGGCGTCGCAAAGCAGTAGAAGTCCTTGTTCGGCTTCAGGCCCTTTGCAAGGAACTCGCCCTTGGCCCAGTCGCCCATGAACTGTATGGCGGCTTCGCCGTTGATGACCATGCCCGTGGCGACGGCCCAGTCCCGGCCGACGAAGTTGTCGTCGACAAGACCGCGCACTTCGCGCAGCGTGTCGAACACCTTCGCCATTTCGGGGCTGGCGAGCGTCTGCGGGTCCAGATCAATGGCTGCCTTCTGGTAAAACTCCGGACCGTTGATGTCCGTCAGAAGGGCGTCGAAGATGATGCCGATCTGCCAGGGCTCGTCGCCCATCGCGATCGGGACAACACCCTTTTCCTTGAGCTTCTTGCCCGCGTCGATCAATTCCGACCAGTTCTTGGGAACCGAAACGCCGGCATCGTCAAAGAGCTTCTTGTTGGCCCAGACCCAGTTCTGCCGGTGCATGTTGATCGGTGCGGCGATGAAGGCGTCGCCCGACGTCACGAAAGGCAGAAGCTGCGGAGCGAGCGCTTCGCGCCACCCGCCTGCTGCTGCAAGATCGTTCAGGTCGCGCACAACGCCCTGCTCTGCCCACTGCACGCCTTCCCAGCCGAGAAACTGCATGGCCCCCGGGGGATTGCCGGCGGTCAGCCGCGCGCGCAGAGCCTGCTGGGCGTTTGCGCCGCTTGCGCCGCCGACGGCGGAATCCTTCCATTGGAAGCCCTTGGCTTCGAGGTCCTTGCGGATCACGTTCAAGGCGTCGACTTCACTTTGCGAGACCCAGTGATGAAGAACCTCGATCGACCCTTCTGCACGTGCTCCCACCGGAACGAGCATCGTCGCAGCGACAAGGGCGGAGAAAAACTTTGACATTTTGATAGTCCTCTCTGGTTGGGTTTATGTCGCCGGCCCTTCGCGGGCTCTTGGGCGAATGCATTAGCTGGGGTCAGCAGGCATCGCGTATCCGACGTTCTTTCGGCCGTAGCGGCGGACCCGGATGTTTGCCTGTTCGGCATGCCCGGCGAAGCCTTCCATGAGGCAGAGCCTGGAGCCGTATGCACCGATCATGGCGGACGCCTCATCGGTGAGAATCTTCTGATAGGTGCAGGTCTTGAGGAACTTCCCGACCCAGAGGCCGCCTGTGTAGCGAGCGGCCTTGTTGGTCGGCAGCGTGTGGTTGGTGCCGATCACCTTGTCCCCGAACGCGACATTCGTGCGTGCCCCGAGGAAGAATGCGCCGTAGTTCTTCATGTTGTGCAGGAAGTAGTCGGGATCCCTCGTCATGACCTGGACATGTTCGGAGGCGACCCGATCGCCTTCCTCGACCATCTCTTCGAGGGTGTCGCAGACGATGATCTCGCCGTAGTCTTCCCAGGCCTTGGCGGCGACCGCCGCGGTCGGCAGGATCTTGAGCAGACGGTCGATCTCGGACAGCGTGTCGCGAGCAAGCTTTTCCGAATTGGTTATGAGAACGGCCGGAGAGTTGGCACCATGTTCGGCCTGGCCAAGAAGGTCGGTCGCAACGATCTCGCCGTCGACACTGTCGTCGGCAATGACAAGCGTCTCCGTCGGGCCGGCGAACAGGTCGATGCCAACCTTACCGAAGAGCAGGCGCTTGGCTTCAGCGACGTAGGCGTTTCCGGGGCCCGCAAGCATATCGACAGGCGCAATGGTCTCGGTGCCATAGGCCATTGCCGCGATCGCCTGGACACCGCCGAGGCAATAGATTTCGTCGGCCCCGGCGAGCGCCTGGGCTGCGACAATCTTCTCGGCGAGCTTCCCCTGGAATGGAGGCGCACAGGTGATCACCCGCTCGCACCCGGCAACGCGGGCCGTCAGAACGGTCATGTGCGCGGATGCCAGCAGCGGGTACTTGCCGCCGGGAACGTAGCAACCGACGTTCTGGATCGGCACGTTCTTGTGACCAAGGATCACGCCCGGCAGCGATTCAATTTCGATATCGAGCAGCGCCGCCTTCTGCGCCTCGGCGAACTTGCGGACCTGCTCCTGCGCGAAATCGAGATCCTCGCGCTCTCGGCTCGTCAGCGCGTTGATGCAGCTGGCAATTTCATCTCTTGTTAGGCGATAGGATTCACGGTCGAGCTTGTCGAATTGCACGGAGAGTTCGCGCACTGCCCTGTCGCCACCGGCCTCCACCTTTGCAAGCAGGGCCTCCACGGTCTTGGTGACGGAGCCATCGGAGCTGCCGGTGACCGAAGCTTGGGCGGTTTTAATCTGTCGTATCATGACAATAGCTCTTCGTTTGCGGAAGCACGACGCTCCGCGATCCGAGGGGATGTGGATGGAATGGGTGGGGTGCAGGCCGTGGCGCGCACCCCTTCGCAGTTACTTACAGATGCTGCTCACGGGCACGCATCTCGGCGTAGGCCGCCTGTTCCTTTTCGTAGTAGGCGGGCGACGGGAAATCCCACCAGCCGGTGGCGAATGGTCCGGCTGCGTCGCGAGAGACGATGACCTCGACCAGCGCCGGGCCGCCGCACTCGAGAGCTGCCTTGAGGCTGCTTTCGAGATCCTCGTCCCTTTCGACCTTCCAGGCTGCCAACCCGAACGCGCGGGCCGACGCCGTTATATCGGCGGAGTACGGCGCTCCGTTTCCGGCGTGATGATTGAATTCCGAGGCGATATGGCGGCCCATGAACTTCCGTTGCCCGCCACGGATCGACATGTATCCCTGGTTGTTGAGCACGAGGAAGACCGCGTTGATGCCGTTCATGACTGCGGTGCCCATCTCCGGCAGCGACATCATGAAGTCCCCGTCCCCGACGATGGCGACGACCTGGCGATCCGGGCAAGCGAGCTTCGCGCCAAGTGCTGCGGGCACGGCCCAGCCCATCGGCGAGTACGAGCCTGACGTAAGGTGCGTGCGGGGCTCGTAGACCGGGAAGCTCTGCTTGACGGAGCCCTGGGTGTTGCCGGAGCCGACCACGACGATACCGTCCCTGTCGAGCACCTTGCGAAGCGCCATAAGCGGTCGTTGGGAGGTGAAGGGCGTTTCGCGGCTGTTTTCGCGCGGCTCGACCTGCGCGCGCCACTGCGCCTTTGCCTTCTGCACATCGGCCAGGAACGTCTCACAGCGCGAAATCATCTTCTTGCTGTCCGCGTCGGAAATCAGCGCGAGAATGGCCTCGAGCGCGACCCTCGCGTCTGCGACGATGCCAACCTCCGTTTCGTAGTTCTTGCCGATCTCGCGCGGATCCAGATCGATGTGGATCAGTTTCGCCGAAGGGATCGAGAAGGACACGCCCTTCGCATAGGACGATGCGGACCAGTCGGTAAACCGGCAACCAACCGAGACAACGACGTCGGCAGAGGCGGTGATCTTGTTGCCGCACGTCGTTCCGGTCTGGCCAACCGCACCGATGAACAGCTGATGATCCTCGGAAATGGCGCCCTTCCCGTTCCAGGTAATGGAGACGGCCGCACCGAGCTTTTCGGCAAGGCGCGTCAGCTCCTTGGACGCACCCGAAGTGATCGCACCGCCGCCGGCCACGATGACCGGGCGCTCGGCGGAAAGCAGGACCTTCACAGCTGCCTCGATCGCCTTCGGGTCCGGGTAGGCAACGCCGATCGGCAAGCGCTTCTGAAGCGGATGGATGGCGACGTCGGCCGTTTCGACCTGGACGTTCATCGGGACTTCGACGTGAACCGGTCCGGGACGGCCGGTCAGCATCTCGCTGAAAGCGCGGTGCATGATGCTTGGGAGAACTTCGACGGAATTGGCCTGCCAAGCGCGCTTCGTCACCTGCTCGGTGATGCGTGGGAAGGCGTTGTCTTGCTGGCGTTCGAGTTCCTGCATGGTGCCGTGGCCATGCATATAGGTCTGCGGTGAGCCAGACACGTAGAACAGCGATGTCGAGTCACAATAGGCGGTTGCCAGGCCAATGATGGTGTTGGCGGCCCCCGGTCCGACCGAGGTCGAGCAGGCCATGGGCTTGCCAGACGCACGATAGTAACCGTCAGCCATGTGCACCGCGCTCTGTTCGTGCATCACCTGGATGAACGGGATCTCAGAACCTTCCTGCAAAAAGGCATCGAAAAGCGACCAAATGCCATGTCCAGGCACACCAGCGACATATTCAACACCATATTCCTTCAGCGCTTTCGCGACTACCTGGCCACCTGTGAGCTTCATTGATCGACCCTCTGATTGTTATGCTTCTCAACGGGGAGGCAATCGGACGTAATCACCTACCCAACGATGGCACTATTCTCGACCAGATGGCGGAAGCTTCAAGTTCGCAGGAGTTGAATCACCGAAGCAAGGTGACGCACACATGGTTTCCAAGTGCATCAAATGCCAGTGGAAAGAAAGGCAACGCCCTGCGGTAGCGGCCGGACTGCCTGGCCGGCGACGCAAAGAGAGAGCATTATCGAAACGTTCTCGTCCTCACGGGCCGAGCCAAGCGCTTCGCAATGTGAAGCGGAGATCGCTTCAACACGCACATAGATTCATGAAGGCGCGCACTTTTGTAACGAAAGGCGATGTGGCTTCCTGTAAAAAATGCAAATGCTTGGAAGGACATCCGACGTGCAGAACGCGACCAGAAACCTTGCCTTCGCCGACGAATTCATCGTCGCAAAGCTCGTTGAGAATGTGGTTGACTACCACGTAGAAGACGCGGTGGTTGTCAACCTGAGCCCGTCGGTCATGGTCACTGGCGATGAACACCCAGGGATCGTCCCAGCCTGGAAATCGACCTGGCTGAAGGGTGGAAAGATCAAGTCCGCCGAACGTGCCGCCCTTATCAAGGTCGTGAAGCCTACCAATCTCGGCGGTTGCATGTTCCGGGGTTGGGACTGGCTTGGAAATCGCATCCGGAGCTTTCCAAGGGATACGCCGCTCTACATCTCGGCGCAGGATGAGATCGGAAAGATCTCGCTGGATCCCCGCGTCTTCACCAACGAACGCGCGACCTCTAGGGAACTCCAGGAGTTCACCCTGAAACTAAATCTGTGGTGGTCGCCCGGCGACACGGATTGCTTCATCCACAACGAACACCCGTTCCTCGAGACCCATACGCAGATCCACGGCATTGGCCGGATGCAGAAATTCAAGCACCGCGACCAGGCGACCATTTATGAGGACGTCCTGATGCCGATCGGATACTCGCACGATCCCTTCTGCCGCGTGACCGGCCACAACGAATGGACGTATCCCTGGCATCGCTACTATGCCGACACCGACAGCGTGTGGCTCGCGGTCGAACTTCACCCATAGATCGTCTTTCATCGAGAATGAACTGGCACGCGGGGCGCGTCAGTTCATCTGGATCATGTCAGAACCATCCCCCAGATATTGCAGCGCTTCTCGCGGAATTGCGGGATCATTGCGGTCCATAACGGTGAGGCTCTTCAGGTGTTCACGGCGCAGAAGACCGGGTCCGCGGTAATGGAGGGCGACCTTGGTGGAGTACGGCTGGCGGAAGACATTCGCCGCGATCCCGCTCGAAATCCCGAACATGAACTTCTTCGCGTTGCGCTTAACCTGGGCGTAGACGCCAAACGTCAGTTCGTTTGACTGAATTCCTTCAAAGTCGGCCGTGAACAATCGATCCGCTACAGGAAAGCAGAAACCGTAATATTTGAAGACGTACTCTGTCTTTCTGGGATCATCGAAGCTCGGAAACCTCTCCACATAGTAATGCTGCAGGAATTCCTTGTTCTGATAGATGCAGAACGCCGACCGGAGCACAAATCCCTTGTAGATGGAGGAGTATTGGTAGCGATCGTAGATACCGACGATATCGTTGTGATCCGACTTGTTCTCAACGATCATGTTGGAAACAAATCGCGAGAACTCCGGCAATTGACGCGCGGTCTGCATCGCATGGAAGAAGTTCCCATCGACCAGCGTGCGGAACTCGTCCGGATCTGAAAACAGGATCGGCACGCTCAGGCCGAAGTAGTTGGCGATAATCCTTAGGTTAGCGGCCGAAGGGATGTGGGCCCCCGACAGGTACTTGTTAAACTGTTGCCGGTTGACGTTGATCTTCCGGCACACCGCAGCGACAGACCCGTGCTGCTCGCAGAGCGTGCGAAGATTTGCTGCCAAGGCAGACGCGTCTTTCCCCAAATGTTCCATCCGGCCTGTCCTCACAAGTGAAGCAATATGAAGCATACTATACTTCATATTGCGAAGCACTTCAACAACTTGCGAAATTGTGAACAGGCGCCCCTCCAGCCAATCTGTGCACGTCGAGTGGAAAGGATACGGCGGTGACCTCTTCGAGAAAGCCAGGATGGTCGGTGATGGGGACTGGCACTATCGCCACGGAGCACATGGTGGCAGCGATCCGATCGATCGGACACGAGGCTCGTTGGGTCGTCAGCCGAAACAAGGAATACGCCAAATTCTTCTCCGAAGACCTGAAGATCCCGCAAACGTCGACGGAAGCTCGCCAGGCGCTCAACGACCCGCTCGTGAATTTCGCCTATGTGAGTGCTGCCAGAGATCGCCGGAAGCACTACATTTCGGCGGCCGCAGAGGCACGAAAACACATCCTTTGCGACGCTCCCATTTCCCACAGCAGCCGAATTGCGGGCGGACTGGTTGATCGGTGCAGGGCGGCAGGCGTGGCGCTGGCGGTAAATCAGCCTTCGCGGGCCTCAATTGTCCATCAGACGATGAGACGCCTCGCCATGGAGGGGCATATCGGGACACTTCAATCGCTCTTGATCGTCCGCGGCGCGCCCTATCACTCGCCGCCGAACCGAAGAAGTGAGGAAATGGTACCCGAAGGGGAGCTGCTGCTCGACGTCTCTGTCGAGGACATCGATCTGGCGCGCTTCCTGACCGGACAGGAGCCGGTCGAAGTCTCGGCGCTGTCCGCAGCGCCGAACGGCGCGAGCCAGCAGCAACTCTCCTACGCAATGCGCCTGTCTGGAGGCGCAATGTTCCAGGCGTTCGAAAGCTATACGACCGCAGAAATCGAGAGCGTCGTCATGCTGGCCGGCGATCAAGGGGCCCTGATCGCTCAGGGCACTTTGAACGGAAAGGCGGGCACGCTGACCCGGCGCGCAAACGCCCGCAACGAACTGGTGCCAGTCAGGGAAAGGGACCTACCTGCAACAACGATCGAGGGGTTTCTCGCCTCCACCCGAACCGCTTCCGACTGGCTTTGTCGAGGCGACGACAACGTCATCGCCCTAAGGGCGGCCGAGGCAATCAAGGCCTCCAACAAGCGCCAGCGGACCGTACCCGTCCAATCCAAGTAGTCCTTCAATTCAACTACAGGAATGAAAGCAATGACCACGCGAGACACGTTGATATTTCACTCCATGGCTTCGAAGTTCAACACGCTCTCGATCGATATCGATATCGCGCAAACCGTTGGCTTCGATGGCCTCGAAA
This sequence comes from Ensifer sp., assembly GCF_035999185.1. Lineage (GTDB taxonomy): Bacteria > Pseudomonadota > Alphaproteobacteria > Rhizobiales > Rhizobiaceae > Ensifer. The sequence goes on from NZ_DASYHB010000224.1 coordinate 118,572, forward strand.
CGTCGGGAACGAAAATCGCGGCGTTCCTCAATTCCGGCTTCACACAGAACGATCTGAAGGGACGGCTCCAAGCGCTTGACGTTCCGGGCATCGGCTTTCTCGTCGACCTCGAGCGCCAGGGAGCCGGCCGGGAAGAGATGCTGCGGGAGGCGGAGGAACTCTGCAGGCTTGCTGTTGCGATCGGAGCGAAGGGCATCGAGGCCATTACCGGGCCGCTCGACCTACGGGCCTTCGAACCTGGCTCTGCTCAGCGCTATCCCGCATTTTATCGCGGCCTGATCGATGCGCCGAGGGAGACCCAGATCACGTTGACCGCGGAGAACCTGCGTGCCGTCGCCGATGTTGCGGCAAAGTACGGGCTGATCGTCTATCTCGAATCTCTCTCCTGGACGCCGCTCAATACGATAGACGCCCAACTGCAGATCATCGAGGCTTGCCGGCGAGACAACGTCCGCCTGGTCATCGATTTCTGGCACGCATATACCTCCGGGGACACACCGGAGCGAATTGCGCGCCTCGACAAGGACCTCATTTACGGCGTGCATGTGTGCGACTCCCTAGAGTACCACGGCGGCCTACCGAACGAGGCGTTACTCCGCGACGTGCCGACGGGAAAAGGTGTCCTCGACCTGCAAAGCTGGGTCGATGCCGTAAAGGCAACGGGCTATCGCGGCTGGTGGAGTTGCGAACTCTTCTGCAATCGGCAGCACCAAGACAACAGTTACGACGTAGCGCGGGATCTAAAGGCGCTGATGGAACGAATGATCCTGGGCTGATGAACGTGCCAATCGACGCCGGGCAGCATGCGATGGAAACGCCGCATCGACTCCGGCCACGATTGAAATGCTGGCGCTACGGCCCAAACCGCCGACGACGTGTTGATCCCCAAGAGTGCCGAATGGTTTCAACGGCACCCTTCGACTGAATGAGCATATCGCCCAATCCAACCGCTGGTAACGTTACACCTCCCAAGCGGTTGGTCAGCCGGTGGCAGCTATGCTGTCACCGGCGTCAGACCTTCATTGGTCATGACGCGAACCCTGGTGCTCTAGGTCCCGAAGTGCCCACGCGCCACCTAGACTTCGACCCTCTCGCCCGTTGCTCGGTCGAAAAGGTGGATCTTATCCGTCGCAAAATGCACGCGGATGCGATCCCCGACAGCGTGGCTGACCGCACCCGACGTGCGGGCGACGACCCGCCCCTGCTCCGTGGCCAGAAACCAAAGCTTCTCATGCCCGAGGTTTTCTACCCCATCCACCGTGCCGGCAACAAAGGGTCCCTCGCCTGTGCCGAGACCCACGTGCTCCGGGCGGATGCCGACCGTGAGGTCGGCCGGTAGATGGCTCGCCCCCGGAAAGCCGAGCGTACCGATGGAGATGGTGGCACCGTTCGCGTGGCCTTCGAAGAAGTTCATCGGCGGCGAGCCGATGAATTTGGCGACGAACAGGTTGGCGGGACGATGGTAAACCTCTTCCGGCGTGCCGAACTGCATGAGGTTCGACCGGCCGGCCTGCTTCAAGGGAGCAAGCACGGCGATACGGTCGCCCATCGTCATCGCCTCGACCTGGTCGTGGGTGACGTAGATCATGGTCGAGCCGAGTTCGCGGTGGAGCCTGCTTAGCTCGTAGCGCATGGCGGCGCGAAACTCCGCGTCGAGATTGGAGAGCGGTTCGTCAAAGAGGAAGACGGCCGGCTTTCGCACGATGGCGCGGGCAAGCGCCACGCGCTGTCGCTGGCCGCCCGACAGCGCGCCCGGCCGCTTGTGCAGGTGATCCGCTAGGCCGACCATGCGTGCCACGTCGGCGACGCCCGACTGGATCTTCTCCTTCGCCTCGCCGCGCAGCCGCATGCCGAAGGAAATATTGTCGGCGACGGACATGTGCGGGAAGAGCGCATAGTTCTGGAACACCATGGCGACATCGCGCTTTGCCGGATCGACGTCATTGACGATGCGCTCACCGATGGAGATCTGGCCCGAGCGTCCCTCCTCGAGGCCCGCGATCAGGCGCAGCGTCGTCGACTTGCCACAGCCGGAGGGGCCGACGAAGACGACGAATTCGCCCGAACGGATATCAAGATCGAGATTGCGGACGACATCGACGGAGCCGTAGGAGATATCGATGCCCTGAAGGGAAACGGCGGACATGGCTTTTTTCCTTGATTGGTCGGGTGCGGTTTACTTGACCGCGCCGAGGCTGAGGCCCTGGACGATGCGTCGTTGCGCCAGGATGGCGAACAGGGCCATGGGCAGGATGATGATGATGGAAGCAGCCGACATCGCCCCCCAGTCGATGGAGGCGTAGCCGCGGAAACCGGCGACGGCGAGCGTGACGGTCTGCGCCTTCTCGAAGGTCAGTGCCAACGCGATGGTCAGCTCGTTCCACATCTTGATGGAGTTGAGGATGACCGTTGCCGCGATACCGGGTGCTGCAATCGGCACGTAGATCGTCCAGATGATGCGCAAGGTGCTTGCGCCCTCCAACCTTGCGGCCTCCGCAAGCGCTTCGGGAATATCGGCGAAGAAGGCGCGCAGCAGCCAGATCGTGAAGGGCAGCGTGAACACCTGGTAGATCAGTGCCAGGCCGATCACCGTGTCGTAGAGCCCGACGGACTGGAAGAGCACGTACATCGGCACGATGAACAGGAACTCCGGCAACATGTAGGAGATCAGGAGCCAGATCAGGATCGTGCGCCTGCCGGGCACGTGCTTCCTGTTGAGGTAATAGGCGGCCGGAATGCCAGCCGCCAGCGCCAGCACATTGCCGATGGCGCAGACGACCAGGCTGTTGAAGAACGCGCCGGAAAAGCCGGTCGAGGACCAGGCCTTTCCGAAGTTTTCCCATACGGGCGAGAAGAGCCAGACCGGCGGCATCGCGAAAGCGTCGACCCGGTTCTTCAGCGCGATCGTCAGGATCCAGTAGATCGGGAACAGCGAGATGACCACGGCAACGAGCGCAACCGCATAGGGCCAAAGGGCATGGCGTGAGGAAGCGGAGCGGCTCATGCCTTTTCTCCATCGTCTGTGTCGATCATCAGGTAGATGATGCAGAGGGCCAGAATGATGAGCGAGAAGACGACGGCGATGGCCGCTGACTCACCGAACTTGTAGGACTTGAAGGCAGTCTGGTAGGCGAGTGTCTGGACACTCTCGGTCGCCCGTAGCGGCCCGCCGCCTGTCGTGCCGAAAATGATGTCGAACACCTTGAGCGTGTCGATGGTGCGGAAGATGATGACGGTGATCAGCACCGGCTTCAGCATCGGCAGGGTGACGTAGCGGAACGTCTGGAAGGCCGTCGCACCTTCCAGCCTTGCGGCCTCGAACGGTTCGGCAGGCAGGCTCTTCAACGCCGACGAGAGGATGATGAAGGTGAAGGCCGTCTGCCACCAGGTGTCGATCATGATGATCGAAGGCATCGCAGTCGGCACCGTACCGAGCCAGGCGGGACCGGGTATGCCGACAAGCGACAGCAGGTAGTTGATGATGCCGAGCGTCGGGTCGAGCATGACCTTCCAGATCAGCGACACCGCGATGCCGGAGACCATCAGCGGCAGGATCATCAAGGTCCGGATCAGCCCCGCGCCAACGCGGATGCGGTTGATGGCGAGGGCCAGACCCAAGCCCAGGAAGGTCTCGATCACGACGGCGAAGACGGCGAAATAGAAGGTGTTGAACAGCGCCTTAGGGAAGCCGCTGCCCGACAGGATACGCACGAAATTGCGCAACCCGACGAACTTTGCCTCCGAGCCCCAGTTCCACTGGAGGAGCGAGAGATAGCCGGAATAGATGACCGGATAGAGCGTTCCCGCGGCCAGAAGCACGAGGGCCGGCGCGATCAGCCAACGGATGTGTTTTTCACGACGCATGGTCGATACGATCCTGCTTTCGGGAGAAACGGGGCCGGATGGTCCGGCCCCGGAAGGAGACGGGCTATTCGAGCGTGTCTTCGACGTTGGTCTGGAGTTCCGCCACCGCATCCTCAGGCGTGGTGCCCTGGTAGATCTGGTGAATGGCGTCGACGACCAGGAGAACCACATCGTTCCAGCCCTGGCGGAAGACCGAGGTGGGCCGCGTGTGTTTCATCTGGGTCTTCACCGCGGCGACGTATCCGGCGTCGAGCGCCTTGACGTAGTCGGGATCCTCCCAGGACGTGTCGCGCGGCGCACCGCCGGTCGCAACGCCAAGCGCCGCCGTCATCTTCTTGTTCGTCGCCCATTGCACGAAGAGCCAGGCGGCGTCTTTTTTCGGGGAGTTCTTGGCAATCGAAATGCCCCAGGACCAATGGCCGCTGTAGCCGATGTCTCCCGTGGACGCCGGCAGCCGCGCATAGCCGACCTTGCCAGCGATTGCTGAAGTCTTCGGATCCTCAAAGCCCGGACCGAAGACGGAGGCGTCGACGAAAAAGGCGGCATTGCCCTGCGAGAAGAAGCGGCTCGCATCTTCCCAGCCATAGGAAAGCGCGCTTGGCGGGCCGGCCTTCAGGAGACCGGCATAGTAGGAGAGCCCCTTGGCGACACGCGGATCACTGAAGCGCGGTTTCGACCAGTCGCCATCGAACCAGATGTTATAGGGAAGGTTCGCCGGTTCGCTGCCCCAGGCGTCGAGCACGATGCCCGTCATCGTGTCCACCAGCTCGGCCGAGCGTTTGCCGCGCATCGATGCGCCGAAGATCTTGCCCTCGCCCTTGGCACTGATGTCGTTTGCCGCAGCAATCAGCTCATCCATCGTCGCCGGCACCTTGCCGCCAAGATACTTGTCGACCAGCTCCTTGTTGTAGAAGAGCGTGTAGGCCTCAAATGAGATCGGGATCGCGTATAGCTGCGGGTTCGGCTCTCCGACGGGGAAGGACGCGCCGGCGCGAAAACCTTCCGGATAGTCCGCGAGATTATAGTCGGCGTCCGTCTTGGCAGGATCGTCGAGATAGGGCGTCAGCGGCTCGACGACGCCGGCCTCCCACTGGGTGTAAAGTGCTGAGTCCATCTGGATCATGTAGACGTCAGCGACGGAATCGGCCGAGCGGACCGCAAGGTTCATGCGATCCGAATAGAGATCCTCGGCAAACGCGTCGATCTTGACCTTGATTCCGGTCTCAGCCTCGAATTCCCCGACATGCTTGCGCAGCTCGGCCGTCCACGGGTGCTCGCTGAGCAACACGGTGATTTGCTGGCCGGACTGCTGCTTCCAGTCGATCGCGTATGCGCTGGTGGACAAGGCAGCAACTGCGAACGCAGCCGCTAAAGTGATGAATCCCCTTCGTTTCATGGCTCTGCTCCCGATTTGTTTTGGTGGCATGTAGTTATGTTGACCGCTTGACAACTTGTTACTACATGTTAAACAGTAGCTAACACAGGCTCAGATCGCTGTCCAGCCCCCTCTAAAAAGCGCTCCAAACGTGAGACGAGGTCGGGCGGAAGCGCAGAAATCCGGCCCAGCGCCGCTCGGAGACAAGACAAATGCCCACCGCGACCAAGGAATTTGACTATGTGATTGTCGGCGCCGGCTCGGCGGGCTGCGTGCTGGCCAATCGCTTGAGCGCGGACCCGGCGGTTTCCGTCTGCCTCATCGAGGCAGGCCCGAGCGACCGCAGCATCTTCATCCAGATGCCGGCCGCCCTGACCTTCCCGATCGAAAGCGATCGCTACAACTGGAAATTCGAGAGCGAGCCCGAGTCGGAACTTCATGGCCGCAGTATCGGCCAGGCGCGTGGACGCGGCCTTGGCGGCAGCTCCTCGATCAATGGCATGGTTTTCGTGCGCGGTGCAAAGCAGGACTACGACAGCTGGCGCGACCTCGGTGTCGAGGGTTGGAACTTTGACGACTGCCTTCCCTATTTCAGGAAGCTGGAAAGCTTCGAGGGTGGCCGCGACCCCATGCGTGGCGGCGCCGGCCCGATCAACGTCGTTCGCAGCAAGGCTGATCACCCGCTCTACCGTACCTTCCTTGCGGCGGGCCAGGAGTTCGGCCTGCGGGACGCCGGCGACTACAACAGCGGCGCGCAGGATGGCGTTCACATCACCCAGGCGACGATCCGCGACGGCGTTCGCTGCAGCACCAGCCTTGGCTACCTGACGCCGGCGAAGAACCGGAAAAATCTCACCGTGATGACCGGCTGCCTGGTCGAAAAAATCCTCGTCGATGGTCGCTCCGCGTCCGGCGTTGTGCTCGTTGAGCGCGGTGAGCGCCGGACGATCCGCGCGGCACGCGAAACCATCCTGTCGGCCGGCACGGTCGGCTCGCCGCATCTGCTGATGCTTTCCGGCATCGGCGACCGGGAGACCTTGAAGGAGCACGGCATCAGCAGTACCGCCCACCTACCAGGCGTCGGCGCTGACCTGCAAGACCATGTCGTTGCGCCGCTGCGCTTCACGTCACCGGGTGGCGTGTCCATCCGCCGGCAGCTGAACATGGTCGGCAGGCTGAAGCTCGGCGTTGAATGGTTGCTTTTCAAGCGCGGGCTCGGTGCCACCAACTTCTTCGAGGTCGGCGCCTTCTTCAAGTCCAGCGACGCGATCGACTACTTCAACATGCAGCACGAATTCCTGCCGTTCCTCGCCGACTTCCAGTCCGGCAAGGTTATGATCTCAGACGGTTTCCAGTATTTCGTCAGCCAGATGCGCCCCTACAGCCGCGGCCGGATCACGCTTCGATCCGCCGACCCGGCTGCGAAACCATCGATCCGTTTCAATTACCTCACCGATCGGCGCGACACGCTCGAGATGGTGGACGGTATCCGCAAGACGCTGGAAATGGCGCACCAACCGGCCTGGGGTCGCTATCGCGGTCAGGCGGTCGACACGCCCGACGTCAAAGCGTCAGACGCCGAGATCGAGGCCTGGCTGCGCACCGTTGCCAACACCGAACATCACCCGACGAGCACCTGCCGCATGGGTTCCGACGACTTCGCGGTCACCGATTCTGCCGGCCGAGTACACGGATTGGAGAGGTTGCGCATTGTCGATGGCTCCATCCTCCCGCGCGTGCCGTCTGCCAACATCAACGCTCCGATCATCATGGCGGCCGAGAAGATCGCCGCGACCATGACAAGGCATTGAAGAAAAGACCGCACCCTGCAGGTGTACTTGCCGACTTGTCTCGACATGTTAGAGACTAACGGTTCGACCACCTTCAGGAGAAAGGAAGACCAATGACCGAGATGTGGCTGAAAAAGAAACCGATCCGCAAGAGCGGCGCTACGCCGATGTATGTCCAGGTGGCTGAAATCCTCGACAACGAGGTGAAGGCACGCAACGGCGCACATTTCGCCCTGCCTTCCGAAGGCGAACTTTCGCGCGAGTTCGGCGTGTCCCGCGTCACCGTTCGCCAGGCGCTCAAACAACTGGAGACCCGCGGTGTCATCTACAGCGAACATGGCCGCGGCTACTTCAGCACCGCGTCGCGCATGAAGGGTGTCTCCGGCTTCCACAGCTTCACGACGGAAGTCCGCAAGCTCGGCGCCGAGCCCGGCTCGACCATCGTTGCCTACGAGGAAGGCCAAGCCTTGTCACCCGCCTTCCGCAAGCATCTCCAGACGGCAGGCGAAAGCGGTCCGGATTTCCTCTTCCTGCGTCGGGTTCGCAGCATCGATGGCAACCCGGTGGCACTCGAGGATGCGTACCTGCCGGCAGCGCTCTACCCATCAGCGACGCGCGCAACCTTCGAAGGTGCCTCGCTCTATGCGGAAATGGCAGCGACCTGGGGCATCGTTCCGACCTGGACCGACGCACTGTTCGAGCCGACGTCTGCAACTGAGGAAGAGGCCGGCCACCTGAAGATTGAGCCCGGCTCGCCGGTGCTCACCGTCTGGCGCGTCACCGTCACCGACACGGACCAGGCCGTCGAATATGTGAAGTCCGTCTACAAGGGCGACGGCTTCATGCTCAGCGTCAACCGCTATCGTCTCTAGGAGCAGTCAGTGCCGGATCAGGATTTCGCAATCGGTATCGACATTGGCGGCGGCAGCACGAAAATCGGGCTGGTCTCGGCAACGGGCGAGATCGTCGAGAGGCGTCGCATTGTCGTCGGCGACGCTGACGATGCCGATGGCATAGTCGATCGCTATGCGGAAGCGATCCGGGAGATCATGGCCGCGCAGCCGCAGGCAAGGTCACTCGGTATCGGCATCGGCTTTCCGGGCCGCATCCATCCCGACAACCTATCCGGAGATCTCGGCAACATCCCTGCGCTTGATGATTTTCCCCTGGCCGAGCGCATCGGTGCACGGTTTTCGCTCCCCGCCCGGATGGAAAACGACGGGACAGCGGCAGGCCTCGCGGAAGCCGTGTTCGGCAAGGACAAGGATGCCGGGCGCCTTCTGTTGATCGCGGCTGGAACGGGAATCGGCGTTTCGCTGACGGTCAACGGAAAACCCTTCATCACATCCGGCGGGGGCCTTGGAAACGCGGGACAGCTCATCATGTCCGGCAGCGAGGGCCAGCCCTGTCGCCAGGGTTGCGTCGGCTGCCTGGAATCGCTGGCGTCCGGAGACGCATTGAACGGCATTGCGCGACGCTATTGCACCGAGGTTCCCGACAGCGCGATCGCCGCAAGGGCACGTGACCTCGGGCGGGAGGCCGATGCATCGGATGTCATCGTGGCGGCGCTTGACGGCGATACCGCTGCACGAGCCATGCTTGCCGATGTCGGCCGGTGGCTCGGGCGGGGCGCTGCAACCTGGGCGCAAATCTTCGCACCGGATGTCATCCTGCTTGGCGGTGGCCTGAGTGCGGCCGGCGACCTTCTGCTCGCACCGCTCGAACGCGAAGCCCGGCTTTGCGGTCTCGACATGTATCTCGCGCCGGTTCGCTTCTCGCTCGCTTCGCTTGGCAACGATGCCGGCATCATCGGCGCCGCAACGCAGATCTTTTCTATCCCCCAGGCATGATGGAGTTCCCGTGTCCCAATCCTATCTTGACGAAATCGCAGAACAACCGGCCGCAATCCGCAAGCTGGCTCAGCTTGTTACGCCCGACCTCATCGAGAAGGTTCAGGCGATCCGCATCGCGATCGATCGGGGCGACGTGCAGCACGTCATCCTCACCGGCATGGGCGGATCTTTGTACAGCGCCTATGGCACCTGGTTGAGATTGAGCCAGTCGCTGCCGGTTCCAGTGTCGCTGTGGGATACGTCGGAGTTGATCCAACAGGCGCCTGCCCTGTTGCGGAAGGGTGCAATGGTCATCGCCATCTCTCAGTCGGGTGAGAGCGTCGAGCTGTGCCGCATGACGGAATTGGACGCCGGCGTGAGCGTCAAGGTCGCGATCACCAATCCGCGCGACAATACGCTTGCGCGTTGGGCCTCCCTTTCGATGGCAACCGAGGTTGGCGCCGAACAGACCGTTTCGACCAAGACCTACACCGCCGGGCTTGCGGCCCTCTACGTCCTCGAGCGCATCCTGACCGGCCACACCGATGCGCTTGCCGTAGAAATCACGACGCTTTCTGACGCCGTCGATGCTCTCCTTGCCTCTCTGCCCGCAAAACTGCACGAGATGCTGGCCTTCGTCGGCCACGATGCTCCTCTGACCTTCGTCGGCCGCGGCGGAAGCTTTGCCAGTGCTGCAATGGCAGCACTGGTCACCGCGGAAGCGGCAAAAGCACCGACGCAGGCGCTGTCCGGTGGCCAGTTTCGCCATGGACCACTGGAACTGGTCCGCGAGGGCTTCCGCAGCGTGATGTTCCTCGGTGGCCCGGGCGCGACCCTTGACCTCAACCTCAGGACCGTGGCCGACATCACCCGTCTCGGGGGCCGCTGCCTCGTGATCGCCCCCGAAAACTCAGTACCGGAACCATCCGGTCACAGCCTGGTCCTGCCTCTTCCGACCGTTGCCGAAGGATTGCTTCCCGTATTGGAAATCCTTCCCATCCAGCTGTTGATGGTCCCCATGGCCCTTGCCCGCGGCTTTGAGCCTGCGAAATTCCTCAACGGCTCGAAGATCACCGTGATCGAATAGGAGTCGAAGGGGTCGACGTAGCGCGCGGCAGGGCCCTTCAGACTACTTTCCATCACAGTGGCTTGGTTCGGCACGGATCAAGCCGCCGCGCTCGACCAACCCGCCCCCACCTGCCCGGCCGCGCCAGCGACCGGGCAATGTCGTTGAGAGAATTCGGGTTTGCCAGCCCTATGAGACGGTCTGCGCGCAAGCAGAACCGGTGCCCCTAGGCGACGTTCCCATCCGGGCATACTTCCGACAGCCATTCCACCAGGTCCGCCACTTTCCTGCGGGCTTCGGGCTGAGCGGGATAAAGGGCATAATAGCCGTAGCCGCTGTCGATGATACGCGGGAACGGCCTCACCAGCTCCCCGTTCTGCAAATCGTGTTTTGCGAGATAAAGGTCGCCCATTGTGACGCCGTAGCCGCTTGCGGCCGCGGTCATTGCAAAATCCTGCGTGTCGAAGATCTGGTTGCGCGCAGCGCGAAAATCATACGCCCCTTCCGCCTGCAGCCACAACGTCCAGTCGCTCTGGCGCGGATTGGAATGCAACAGCACGCAACGCGACAGGTTCTCGAGCGTCGCTGGGTCCCCGAGCGTCTCGGCCATCGTCGGCGCACACATCGGCGTCAGTTTCTCGGGAAGCAGCAGAAAAACGTCCATCCCGGGCCAATGTCCGTTGCCATAGGTGATCAAGAGATCGATGTCGCCGACAGTGAAAGTCGGGCGGGCAAACCAGGCGGTGTCAATCGTGATATTCAGATCTTCGTGGCGACTTTGCAGTTCCGGCAACCGCGGCAGCAGCCACCGCCGGGCGAACGTCGGGGGCATCCGGATCGTCAGCGACCGGCTCTTGGTTCGCGTTGCCTCGAACGAGTTTCGCAGCGAAACCAGTAGACCGTTGACGATCGGCATGATCGCAGCACCCTGCTCGGTAATGACAACCTTGCGCGTGTGGCGTTCAAAAAGGGTGCAGCCGAAATAATGCTCCAGTTGCTGGATCTGGCGGCTGATCGCACTTTGGCTGAGATTGAGCTCCGTCGCCGCAGCGGTGAAGCTGCCGGTTTCTGCAACGATCGAGAACGTCTGGAGCGTCTGCAGGGGCGGCAAGCGAGTCTGCTCGAAAACCGGCTTCAAAGGGCTCCTCCGCGATGGCGACCGTGACATTTAAACAGTCGCCATCATGGTGGTAAAGGCCAGATTGCCGTGATCAGGCAAGCAGGGAGCGGAGTTCCGCGATCGCGCGTCTGACCTGCTCAGGTGCTGTTCCGCCTGGATGATTGCGGCTGGCAACCGACCCTTCGACCGTCAGCACCTCGTAGACATCCGCGCCGATGATCCGGGCAAAGGCTTGCATTTCGGCAAGCGGCATCGCGGAGAGCGTCGCAAGATCCCGCTCGCGAGCGGCACCGACAATTGCAGCGACCGCATGATGAGCATCGCGGAACGGCAGGCCGGCACGCACCAGATAGTCGGCAAGGTCCGTTGCGGTGGAATAGCCCTGCTCGGCCGCCGCCAGCATTTTGCGGTCGCGCACCTTGATCGTCGGCAGCATCTGGGCGGTCACCGTGACCGCCCCCCGCACATTCTCCAGCGTATCGGTGAGCGGCGGCTTGGATTCCTGCTGGTCCTTGTTGAAGGCGAGCGGTTGCGCCTTCATCAGCGCCGCCGAAGTCGTCAGATTGCCGATGACTCGCGCCGCCTTGCCGCGCACCAGTTCGGCAAGGTCTGGATTGCGTTTTTGCGGCATGATCGAGGAGCCGGTGCAGAACTGATCGCCGACCTCGATGAAATCGAACATCGGGGTGCACCACAGGATGACTTCCTCGGAAAAGCGCGACAGATGGCCCATGATGATGGCGCCGGCCGCGCAGATATCGACGACATAGTCGCGATCGGAAACCGCATCGAGCGAGTTGCGGAACGCACGCGAAAAACCGAGTTCACTGGCACTGTAGGCCGGGTCGATCGGATAGCCGGTACCGGCGAGCGCCGCAGCACCGAGCGGCGAGACATTGAGCCGCTCGCGCGCCTGGCCTACCCGTTCGAGATCGCGCAGGAACATCTCGGCATAGGCCATCAGGTGGTGGCCGAATGTAACGGGTTGGGCGACCTGGAGGTGGGTGAAACCGGGCATGATCGTGTCGGCATGCTCGTCGGCGAGATCGACAAAAGCAAGCACGAGCGCCTTCAATTCCGCAGCCAGCGCGTCCAGTTCGGCACGGGCGTAGAGGCGAATATCCGTTGCCACCTGGTCGTTTCGGGAACGCGCCGTGTGCAGCTTCTTGCCGGCGTCACCGACGAGTGCGGTCAGGCGGTTTTCGACGTTCATGTGAACGTCTTCCAGCTCCTTTTTCCAGGCGAAGGTGCCGGCGCGCATCTCCGCGGCGATCTGATCGAGCCCGCCCTGGATCCGGTCGTTTTCCTCTGCCGTCAGAATGTCGGCGCGCGCCAGCATGCTGGCATGAACCTTGGAGCCAGCGACGTCGTAGAGCGCGATGCGCTTGTCCTGATCGAGGCATTCGTGGAAATCGCGGAAGTCCGTGGACACGGCTTCCTTGAAAAGTGGCGACCACGTCGACTGTATCTGTGCTGTCATCTGATCCTCTAAGCAATCTTGTGGTTAGGGTTTCGGCGTCTTGCCGGGTGCGGCTTCATCGCAACCATTCCAGGAGCGCGCGCGCATCGGCCGAGCGATCGAGTTCAAGAACGCACTCGCGTAGAGCCATGGCCTTTCTCGCCGGCAGGACAGTGGCTGCGAGCTCGTCATACTTGCCGATCAACCGATCGTCGCTCAGCGGGTTTGCGGGACTGCCGAGCGGAAATTCCACCGTAGTCTTCAGTTTTCGGCCATCGACCGTTGTAAGCGCGACCGCCGGTTCTGCCTCGTCGGACATGGCCAGGTCGATACGAACGTCGATGCGATCGAGCCAAGGCCCGATACTCGCGTCGCGCCAGGCGCGCTCCTCGAGTTCGGCGAGCGACACCTTGCCATACCGAAGCCGCGCAGCGACCGCATAGGGCAGGCTCATCTGTGCCTGCGCGCGCGAGGTCAGCGTCTTGCCTGCGCACATGCCGAACTGGAAACCGCTCATCTCGACGGTGACCGCCGCGACATCCTCGCTCTTCAACGCATGATCGCCGAGCAGCTTGTCGATCGCGTCGATGGCCGAGTGGGTGCCACGACAGGTGGCATGCGGCTTGATCGAGCATCGATCGATGCGCCAGCTTTCACCGAAGGCGCTGTCGAGTGCCGCAGGATCGCCCTCGCCCCGGCAAAACGCCTGGAAGAAGCTGCCCCATGCCTTCCCGTCGAACACGTCGCCGGGACCGGCAAAGCCGCTGGCGGCGAGCCGTGCGGCCAGCAGCCCGCCCTCGGCGGCACGGCCGGCATGCAGTTTCTTTGCCGGACTGCCGTCGTGAATGAAGGCCCAAGTTCCACTCGCAAAGGAACACGCAAGGCCGAGAGCCGAGGTAAGGCGCTCGGCATCAAAGCCGAGCAGCGTGCCTACGGCTGCCGCCGCACCGAAGACACCACAGGTTCCGGTGGAATGCCAGCCAAGGCCGTTATGCGTCTCATAGCCGCCGGCGGCCTCCAATACGCGCCGTCCGACCTCGTAGCCGATCAGCACGCTTTTCAGAAACTCCCGACCATGGACAGGCCGGTTCATTTCACCGAGGGCTGCAACGACCGCCGGAAGAACGACCGCTCCGGAATGGTCGCAGCCGCCGCTGTCATCGAGTTCGAGTGCATGGGCCGAAACACCGTTGACGAGCGCGGCGGTGCGGGCGTCGAGCGAAAGCGGCGTTCCCCAGATGATCGAAGCACCGATTGATGCCTCCACTCCAAGGGCTGCCAATGTCATGCGCGTCTCGGCTGAAGCGGAGCCGGCGACGGCAACGCCGAAAGTATCGAGAATGTGCAGTTTGGCCTTCTTGACGGTTGCATCCGGAAAGTCGTCGAAGCCCGCGGCAGCGATCTTGGTTGCAAGCGAAAGGAGAACTGGATCAGCCATGCGATTGCTGCTCCCGCAGGTAGGCGTCATAGACGTTGAGGGGATGGGTCGGCGGCGGCTGACTTCCGTTTTCCTGCTGCCAGTCGGCGATCATGGCGCCGGTGGCGATCCAGACATCGTCGAAGCCGCGGATATGTGCCAGCAGATCCTCGACCAGCGAGATCCGTCCCGGCGTGCCGCTCCATTCAGGCCGGAGCTGCAGCACGTAACAGAGGCCGAAGCGACGATAGGCGTCGAATTCCGCGATCCAGTTGTGCAGGACGCCGTCATAGGACGGGATGCGGCTCTGCCCCTTGGGAAAGGCCGGAGCGAAGTTGAACTGGAAATAGGGGCGGTCCTCCAGTTCGACGTGAACCGGTACCTCGACCAGACATGAGGGATGCAGATAGGGTACGTCGTCGCCGTTGAGCGAAGCGGACCACCCGTATCCCGCGTCTGACAGCAGTCGGTCGAAACCTTGTGGCCAGTTTCCGGCAGGCAGGCGGAAGCCGGTCGCAGCCCGGCCGGAAATACGCCCGAGAGCATCGCGCGACCGTTTCAAGAGCTCCAGCGATTGCGCCGACGGCAGGCAATCATGACGCTCGAAGGCCCAGCCATGGCTTTCAAGATCATGACCGGCCGCCGCAACGTCCTTGAGGAGGGCGGCATGTTCTTCAGCCACCTGCCCCGGCACGAACCAGCTCGCGGCGATGTCCGACGAAGCGAAGGTTCGGCACAGGCGCTCGACGCCGCGTTGGGCGCCATATTTCCAGACCGAAAAGCTCTTGCTGCGCTGGACCAGATCGGGCGCTGCTGCCACCGCATCCATGCCGTCATCGAACAGCACCGAGATCAGCACCGCGGAGCGCTTGCCCTCGGGCCACTTTGTTGCCGCGACCACGCTCATGCCGGCCTCCCGTGACGGCCACCGGCCGAATTTTGCTCGATCCACCAGCGGGCGATGTCGCCGCAGCGTGCGGCCCAGACCGCGTCGCCATGAGCGGTGATCGCCTGGAACAGCCCTTCAAGGATCGAAAGACGGCCCGGCTTGGCGCAGACCTTCGGATGCAGGATGGTGGTCCAGCACAGCCCCTCGCGGTGGTAGCCCTCAAACTCGGCGCGCCAGTTCTGCTCGACCGTGCGGTAATCCGAGATCCGGTCGAGACCGATGGGAAAGTCCGGCTCCTCCGTGTAGGCAAGGGCCGTATAGTCATCGATATCCCAGCGACCGGGTATCTCTACGAGGCCGTATTCGGATGTGGCACTCGTGTGAAAATAGGGTCGATCGTCGCCCCTCATCGAGCTCGAATAGAGCACGCCGAACGTGCGCAGGATCTCCGCAGTTTCCGCACTCCAGTCGCCCGAGGGTGTGCGAAAACCGATCGGCGTGATGCCGAGCCGATCTTCAAAGATGGCACGCGAGCGCTCCATGATATCGAGCTGCTGCTCACGGTTCAGATCGATGAACACTTCGTGGCGGTGGCCATGATAGGCGACCTCGTGCCCTTCGCGCACAATGCGCTCGCAGCACTCGCCCCAGTGCAGCACGACCCAAGTGGGAATGAAGAAAGTGGCCTTGAGGCCGTAGGTTCCAAGCAGATCGAGCAGGCGCGGCAGCGCTCTGAAAGGTCCGTAGGCGCCTTGCGTGAAATAGCGCGGATTGGAAAGCAGCGAGCCGTCGAGCATCGCATCGCCGGTCGGCCCGTCGACATCGAAGGCGAGCGCGACGGCGGATTGTTTTCCGGCTGGCCAGAGCAAAGCCCGAGGATCAGCGGCAAGGGAAGGTTCAGTGAGCATGGCGTTTGTCCGGTTGGCGACCGCACCCGGCCGGAGCGCCGGGTGCGGTTTTTATGAAGGCAAAGCTCTGCCGTTCCGGCCCGCGGCCAGTTGAAAAGCGGTAGAACTTTGGGGAGGTTGCCGCCCGACGATCCCTTGGAGATCAGATGCGCGGGCGAAAGAGGCTCTTTACTTGACGCCGTTGATCACGGCCTTCGGCACGGCATTGTGGACGAGGCCCCACTTCGTCAGCAGCTCGTTGTAGGTGCCATCCTCGATCAGCGCGTCGAGCGCACCGGCAACGGCATCGCGCAGGCCCGAATTGTCCTTCTTGAAGCCCATGCCGAAGGTGTCGTTGCTGATCAGCGGGTCGCCAACCAGTGTGAACGTGTCCGGCTCGACGCGCATCTGGTAGGCGATGGTTTCGATGCCCTGGACCACAGCGTCGTAACGACCCTGCTTCATGCCGAGGCGAGCGGCGTTGGAATCGGCCGTGCCCTCGAACTTGATCGCAGCCTTGCCTTTGCCGACGCAATTGGCCTCGCTCCAGCCGGTGACGTTCTCACCGAAGCTGGTGCTGCGGCTGCCGGCAACCGTCTTGCCGCAGAGGTCTTCCGGCTGCTTGTACTGTTCAGCGCTGGCCTTGGTCGTGAACAGGATCGGTCCGCTCGTCAGGTAATCGACGAAGTCCATGCTTTCCTGGCGTTTGACGTTGTCGCTCATGCCCGAGATGATGACGTCGCCTCGTCCGGTCTGGAGCCCGCTCTGCAATTCCTGGAAGGCGGAGGTGACGAACAGCGGGTTGAGCTTGAGCTTTGCGGCAATCGCCGTCGCCAGATCGACGTCGAACCCATCGAGCGTGCCTTTATCCGGATTGACGAACTCCATCGGCGGATAGATCGGATTGGTGAGGATGCGAAGCTCGCCGTCGTTGACCAGGCTGAGCTTGGTTTCGGCCGAAGCGACACCTGCAGAAAGAAGCGCGAGCGCTGAGACGGCTACCCTTAGAAATTTCATGTCATTCTCCTCTTGAGGCTGTTTCTTGGTCTTCAAAGCACCGCAGAGATGAAGCTCTTCACTCTGGGATTTGTGGGACGTTCCAGGATCTCGGCCGGCGTCCCGGTCTCGACGATCCGGCCCGCGTCCATGAACACGACCCGGTCCGCCACCTCGCGGCAGAAGCCGAGCTCGTGCGTGACGACGATCATCGTCGTGCCGGCGGCTGCCAGTTCCTTCATGACGCCAAGCACTTCGCCGACCAGTTCAGGATCGAGCGCCGACGTCGGCTCATCGAACAGCATCGCCTTCGGCTTCATCGCCAGCGCCCGGGCAATCGCGACGCGCTGCTGCTGGCCGCCTGAAAGCTCGCCGGGATAGGCATCCGCCTTGTGTGCAAGGCCGACACGTTTCAACAGGGCGCGCGCTTCTTCTGCGCATTGCTGCTTCGGACGCTTCTGGACGCCAACCGGCCCCTCGATGATGTTTTCGAGCACCGTGCGGTGCGGGAAGAGATGGAAACGCTGGAAGACCATGCCCACCGACTGGCGCTGCCTTGCAATCTCAACGTCGGAGAGTGGATAGAGGCGGTTTCCGTCGCGGCGGTAGCCGGCAATCTCGCCATCGACGGTCACGTAGCCACCATCGATGCTTTCGAGCTGGTTGATGCAGCGCAGAAACGTACTCTTTCCCGAGCCGGACGGGCCGATGATGCAGACGACCTCGCCCTTGCGGATGCTGAAATCGATATCCTGGAGCACATGGAAGGTGCCGAAGTACTTCTGAAGACCGTGAGCGACGATAAGAGGTTCCATCACGCGGCCTCCTCGACGGTCGTATGCGGCGCCGGTGCGGCTTCTGCCCGCCGGGTGGCGCCCCAGCCCTTCGAGAAATAACGCTCGACATACATCTGCGCGATGCTGAGGACGGTGACCACGGCCATGTACCAGATGGCAGCAACGATCAGCAGCTCGATGACACGCGAGTTGACGTAGTAGATGTCTTCGACGCTGCGCAGCACCTCGGAATACTGGATGACGCTGGCAAGCGAGGTCAGCTTGACCATGCCGATCGTCTCGTTGCCAATCGGTGGAACGATTACCCGCATTGCCTGCGGCAGGACGATCTTCAGGGTGGCACGCAGCTTCGTCATGCCGATCGACAGCGCGGCTTCCGTCTGTCCGCGATCGATGGAGAGAAGGCCGGCGCGAACGACTTCCGCCGTGTAGGCGCCCTGCTGGATACCGAGACCGAGAAAGGCAGCCACAAAGGGCGTCATCACGTCGACGGTGCGCAGCGAAAACAGGCCGGGAACGCCGATCGTTGGGAAAATCAACGCGAGATTGAACCAGAGAAGCAACTGTAGCAGGGCCGGCGTACCGCGAAACAGCCAGACGTAGCCGACGGAAACGCTCCGGAGCACCGGGTTGTCGGACATGCGCATCACGGCCGCGAGAACACCGAGCAGAATGCCGAGCGCCATGGCACAGAAGGTCATGACGATCGTGTTGACGACGCCGGCCATCACCGCCTTCGAGAACAGGTTTTCTCCGACATAGCTCCAGGCGATGTCACCAAGCCAGAATGCTCTGACAAGCAGAAGCAGCAAGGCGATGAATACGAGGGCCAGTATCTTCGTGCCGATCTTGCGTCGCGGCACGACGACAAACTGGCCGGGGTCGGCAAGTCTGGTATCGCTCATTGTGGTTCCCCGAAGCTTTGCGCTTCACTGTTGTTCTGGATTGGTGTCAGCCTATTGCCGATCGTCCGGTTAGCGCAAACGAGATATCGACATACAATTCATGCGCTGAACGCATAAATCACGGCGCCAACTGTTTCGGTGCTCCAGTTGGTCCAGACGCCGCCAAATTTGGACTTGAGGAACGCCGCAAGATCCTACTGCGTGACTAGGATCGAGCCGACCGTTGATGGTGCCGACCAATGTCCCGATGCGACGCACGTCTCTTCGGCGTGGACGCATAGCTCAGATTTCCGTCCGAGCCTGGCCACTGAATGATCCGTGGGCAGGCACGGCAGCCCTCGCCCCATGACCGACGTGTCGTTCGCTTGACGTTGCCGACGGGAGTGTGTCAGCTTTCCCGCCGGGAGGGCGATCGATGTCAGCATCGCTATCGCATATTCGTGAGATCGAGCGTGTCGCCTCCGGCGCTGTGAGCCCACGCGACGAACCCGTCATCCAGTCCTGGCTGCGTTGCCTGAATGACTACAAGCTGGATCCCACCATCGCGCAGGAGGCGTATATTGTTCCCGGATCAAAGTTGCGCGAACATCGCGAGCAAGCCGAGGAACTGATCCGCATCGGCCGATCAGGCCTTGAAGGGCTGTTCAATCAGGTTGCCGAGCAAAACTATGTGTTGCTGCTCTCCGACGCGCGCGGCGTTACCGTTGACTTCATGGGGGACCCGACCTTCGACAACCAATTGCGCAAGGCGGGGCTCTATCTTGGCTCGGAATGGTCTGAAAACCGGGCGGGCACCTGCGCGGTCGGAGCCTGCATCGTTTCTGGGGAACCGGTGATCATTCATCAGGACGATCATTTCGACGCCAGTCATATCGGGCTGACCTGTACGGCGGCGCCCGTCTTCGACACGCTTGGTGACCTTACCGCCGTGCTCGACATCTCCCAGCTCCGATCCCCCACGGCCAAGGCGAGCCAGCAACTGGCGCTGCACCTCGTATCCGCCACTGCGCGACGGATCGAACTTGCCAACCTCATGACCCGCACCCGCAATGACTGGGTCCTGCGGCTCGCGCGGTCTCCGGAATTCCTTGATGTCGATCCGGATGCCGCCATCGCTCTCGATGGCAGCGGGCGTATCACCGGCATGACCCATGGCGGTTTCGGCGCACTCGCCCGCTCGATGAACATCCGCGGCCTGAGAACGCGCGATTTCCTGGGACTGCCTGTCTCGGAGGTCTTCGATATCGACGTGGACGATCTGCCGAATTTCATGCGCGGCCGGCCGAACGGCGAGCGCCTGCTTCGAGCCAGGAGCGGTCTCGTCCTTTTTGCCAGCGCCATCGCGCCGGTCGTCAGCCTGCGCACGCCCTTGGGGCCGGAGCCGCGCCTACCCCGGGCCTTGCGCGATCTCAGTCGCGGCGACGCAGCGATGGAACGGGTGCAGGCCCGCGCGGCAAAGCTTGCGACCCGCAACATCCCCATACTCATTCAAGGCGAAACCGGTAGCGGCAAGGAATATCTTGCGCGCGCGATCCATGACAGTTGCGGCGGCAACGGCAATTTCGTCGCCGTCAATTGCGCGGCGATCCCGGAGCATCTGATCGAATCCGAACTCTTCGGTTATGCTCCCGGCGCCTTCACCGGCGCCAGCCAGAAAGGCAAACGCGGCCTGATCGAGGATGCCGATGGCGGCACCCTGTTCCTCGACGAGATCGGCGACATGCCGCTTGCGCTGCAAAGCCGACTGTTGCGCGTGCTCTCGGAAAATGAAGTGCAGCCAGTCGGCGCGCTGAAAGCTCGCCCGATCCGACTTCGCGTCATCTCCGCCTCGCACCGCGATCTGGCGGACCTGGTGAAGGAAGGCCGGTTCCGCCAAGACCTTTACTACCGCCTGAACGCCGCGACGCTTAGCCTACCGTCATTGCGTGAGCGTCAGGATCTCGGCTGGCTGATCGACCAGATGCTCGGTCGCATCGAGAAGGAGAACAACGAGCCCTACCGCATCGACAAGGCCGCGCGAGCAGCCCTGCTGGCCCATGACTGGCCGGGAAATCTGCGTGAGCTTTCCAACGTTCTCAGGGTCGCCGCCGCCCTTTCCGAAGGTGGCCGCATCGATACCGAGTGCCTGCCGGAACATCTCTTTTCCGAAACGATCCGTTCGCTGCCAGGCGAGGATGATTCACTGCGCCAGACGCTCAGAGACTGCGGCGACAATGTCTCGGCACTCGCAAGGAAGCTCGGCGTCAACCGCTCCACCATCCACCGTCGCCTGAAGCGGCTCAACTGACGCGGCACCTGCAACACCTGTTGCGCGGCAACTGTTGCATTCCCCGGCACTTTCGGCCGCGGGCATTTTTAAACAGTTGATATCACGTAGAAAATAGGCGGCTTCTCGATCTGGCATGCTGCTTGCTGCACCTCCTGTGCAAGAACAACAGGAGGACACACAATGAAAGCTCTGCGCTTTCACGCCGCCAGGGACCTACGCATTGATGATGTCGAGACCCCGCCTCAGCCCGGACCGGGCCAGGTGCTGGTCGAAAATCGTTTCTGCGGTATCTGCGGGACCGACCTGCATGAATATGCCTATGGCCCGATCTTCATCCCGAAGGAGCCTCATCCGTTCACGGGCGCCCATGGGCCACAGATCCTCGGTCATGAATTCGGCGGCGTCGTGAAGGCGATCGGCGAAGGGGTCAGTCACGTTAAGCCGGGCGACCGGGTCTCGATCCAGCCACTGATCATGCCGCGCCGCGGCGACTATTATTCCGATCGCGGCCTGTTTCACCTCAGCGCCAACCTCGCGCTTGCGGGCCTCTCCTGGCATTCCGGCGGGATGGCAGAAGCAGCCCTTCTCAACGACTACAATGTCCAGCCCATTCCCGATGCGCTCTCCGACGAAGAAGCTGCGCTCATAGAGCCGACCGCAGTCGCCGTGTACGCCTGCGACCGTGGCGGCGTCACCGCAGGAAACAGTGTTCTGGTCACCGGCGCGGGGCCGATCGGCATTCTCGTAGCCATGGCGGCACGAGCCGCCGGCGCCTCGAAGATTTTCCTCTCCGACCTCAACGACACGCGGCTGTCGCTGGCGAAAGAAGCGCTCGGTGACGTTCGCACGATCAATCCGAAGAAGGAGAAGGTCAGCGACGTCGTCCAGGGGGAGACCGAGGGCAGAGCCGGTTGCGACGTCGCAATCGAATGCGTCGGCAACGAGCATGCACTGAAGAATTGCGCAAGCGCGGTGCGCAAGCAGGGCGTCGTCGTGCAGACGGGTCTTCATCCCGGGGAAAACCCGCTGAACTGGTTCGACGTGACCTTCAAGGACATCGATATCCGCGGTTCCTGGGCCTACCCGACCCATTACTGGCCGCGTGTCGCGCGCCTCATCGCCAGCGGCCAGATCCCGGCCCGCCGGATCGTTACCAAATATGTCTCGCTCCGCGAGGCGGTTTCGGCAGGGTTCGACAAGCTGCTCGATCCGGCCGGCACCCAACTGAAAATTCTGATCGACCTTAAGCGTTAGGCCGGTCCCGCGTTGCGGGACGGTTGAGGAGCCGTCCCGCTTTTCCATCGTAGAGCAGGAGGAGAAATTATGCTCGAGAAGACCCCCACCACCCGCGTCCAGACGCTGCTTGACACCTTTGGCGCCACACTCGAAACCGGCCGCATAGACGATGCCGTCAATCTCTTCGCCGAGGAATGCTACTGGCGCGACCTCGTCGCCTTCACCTGGAACATCAAGACGGTCGAGGGCCGGGACCAGGTGCGCGACATGCTTGATGCACAGCTCGCTTCCGCAAAGCCCGCCAATTGGCGCGTCGCCGCCGGCGAGGAAGCGACCGAGGCGGATGGCGTGATCGAAAGCTGGATCTCGTTCGAGACGGCGACCGGCCGCGGTTATGGCCTCGTGCGCATCAAGAACGGCCTCATCTGGACGCTGCTGACGGCGCTGGCCGAACTCAAGGGCCACGAGGAGAAGTCCGGTTTTACCCGACCGCTCGGGGCCAAGCACGGCCAGAATGTCGGCGCGAAGACCTGGAAAGAGGAGCGCGAGCATGAGGAGCGCACACTCGGCTATGAAACGCAGCCCTATGTCGTGATCATCGGCGGCGGTCAGGGCGGCATTGCTCTCGGCGCTCGTCTTCGCCAGCTGGGCGTGCCCACCATCATCCTCGAAAAGAACGATCGGCCAGGTGACAGCTGGCGCAAGCGCTACAAGTCGCTCTGCCTGCATGACCCCGTCTGGTACGACCACCTGCCCTACATCGATTTCCCGAAGAATTGGCCGGTCTTCGCACCGAAGGACAAGATCGGCGATTGGCTGGAATTCTACACCAAGGTGATGGAGCTGAATTACTGGACGCGCTCCACCGCCCAATCGGCCAAATGGGACGAAGCCGCGAAGGAATGGACTATCGTTGTCGACCGCGACGGCGAGGAAGTGGTGCTGCGACCGAAGCAGCTCGTCTTTGCGACCGGCATGTCCGGCAAGGCGAACATTCCGGATTTCAAGGGGCGTGAACGCTTCACGGGCGAGCAGCATCATTCATCCCAGCACCCGGGGCCGGATGGCTACAAGGGCAAGAAGGTGGTCGTGATCGGCTCGAACAATTCGGCCCACGATATCTGCGCAGCCCTTTACGAAGCGGGCGTCGACGTCACGATGATCCAGCGCTCGACGACCCATATCGTCAAGTCCGACACGCTGATGGATATCGGGCTCGGCGGGCTCTATTCCGAACAGGCGTTGGCAAATGGCGTAACGACAGGCAAGGCGGACCTCATCTTCGCCTCGCTCCCCTATCGCATCATGCACGCGTTTCAGATTCCGCTTTACGACAAGATGCGCGAGCGCGACGCCGATTTCTACGCGGCGCTGGAGAACGTCGGCTTCCAGCTGGACTGGGGGGCGGATGGCTCGGGACTTTTCATGAAGTACCTGCGCCGCGGGTCGGGATATTACATCGATATCGGCGCCTCGCAGCTGATCATCGATCGCAAGGTGAAGCTTGCAGCCGGACAGGTGGAGGAGATCTCCGAGACGTCCATAAAATTGTCTGACGGAAAGGAAATTCCGGCCGACGTCATCGTCTATGCGACGGGCTATGGTTCGATGAACGGCTGGGTCGCAGATCTCATCGACCAGGAGACTGCCGACAAGGTCGGCAAGGTCTGGGGGCTCGGCTCCGACACGTCGAAGGATCCCGGCCCCTGGGAGGGCGAGCAGCGCAATATGTGGAAGCCGACCCAACAGGAGGCGTTGTGGTTCCATGGCGGCAACCTGCACCAGTCGCGCCATTATTCGCAGTATCTCTCGCTGCAACTGAAGGCACGATCGGAAGGCATCCAGACCCCGGTCTATGGCCTCCAGAGCGTTCATCACAAACGTTGACGCGTCAAAGCAGCAGAGGGCACCACCCCGCCCTCTGCTGTATCGTGGCACCCGGCACGACGCGTGCAGAGACAAAAAACGGTCACCGCAATCGAATTGATGAAGTTTTTTCCATCGATGATGGATGAGAAACCGCGTCCATTCCGTATATGCGGATATGGAACTAAAAAAGGGTGCGTTTGACGTTATTGGCCAGCTGGCGGCGCTGAGGCGCTATGCCCGTTCGCTTGCCCGCAACTCGCCGGACGCGGAAGACCTTGTTCATGACGCCTTGGTGAGGGCCTACGAGCGACGCTCGACATTCCGGTCCGGAGCGAGCCTAAGAAACTGGCTTTTCGCCATCGTGCGCAACACCCATATCGATCACGTGCGATCCGCAACGTCTCGTGGCCAGCGCGACGACCAGACAGCGCAGGAGGCTGCGTCCATCTATCCAGCCCACCAGGAACACAGCGTCCGCCTCTCACAGATTCGCGAGGCGTTCACGCAGCTTCCCGAGGAGCAGCGTGAAGCCCTGCATCTCGTCGCCGTCGAAGACCTCACCTATCAGGAAGCAGCGGACATACTCGACATTCCGGTTGGAACGCTGATGTCGCGCGTCTCACGCGCAAGAGCAAGCCTCAGAGACTTTGAAAACGGAACGAAAAAGCCCAGCCACCTGAGGCTTGTCGGAGGCGACCATGACTGACGTCGACACGGTTCTCGATACAGATCTCTGTGCCTACGTGGACAACCAGCTCGACGCGACCGGCAGGCTCCGGATCGAGACCTGGCTCGCCCGAAATCCCGATGCGGCGGCCCGCGTCATGGCCGATCTCGGCATGCGGACCACACTCAAGCTGGCGATGACGTCGGACGTCGTCTCCGGACGCCCCGATACCCGCGAGGCGGCACGCCGGCTCTCGTCGGGACTGGCGAATGCGCGCGTGTTGAACGTCCTGCAAAAGGTGGCTGCAGTCGGCCTGATGGTTGCGGTCGGGTGGATTGCCCATTCGTCCGTCGGCCCGAGCGAAGTCAACGCGTCGGGGCATCCGCCGCCTTTCGTGGAGCACGCTATCCGTGCGCATCAGATTTCGCGCGTCAGAGCGACAATGCCTTCCCAACCGGAAGTGCAAAACTACGATCGAGACGACATTCGTGCTGCGACGGCCATCGTGATGCCTGAGCTTCCGAAGGAATGGCACGTCGTGGATGTTCAGGTGTTCCCATCGGATTTCGGGCCCAGCGTTGAGACGAGTGTCAGGACAGATGACGGCACACTGATTTCGCTCTTTGCCGGACGGCCGGGCCACTTCGCGGTCGAGCCCGTAAAGGACTTCAATCTTTCCAACGCCGAGGCGGCCTGGTGGCAGGTTGGCGAGGTCGCCTATGCGGTTGTTTCAAGCACGCCGGGCATCGGCCTCCGCGACGAGGCCGAGCTTCTCAAGAACTCACTTTACTGAGGAAACCTTCATGTATTCGAACCAGAACCGCTTCGGCGGCAGAAGCCAGGCTTCTGCTGCCGCCCTTGACGAGGGCCTTCGCCAGCATATGCTGCGCGTCTACAACTATATGGGCCTCGGCCTCGTCGTGACGGGCCTGGTGGCCTTCATCGTCGGCACCACGCCGGCACTTTACGTGCCCATCTTCTCCACACCGCTGAAGTGGGTGGTGATGCTGGCGCCGCTCGCCTTCGTCTTTTTCTTTTCCTTCAAGATGCACTCGATGTCTGCATCCTCGGCCCAGATGACTTTCTGGGCCTTCTGTGCGGTGATGGGCCTGTCACTCGCTTCCGTCTTCCTCGTCTTTACCGGAGCCAGCATCGCCCGCACCTTCTTCATTGCCGCGACCATGTTCGGTGCGACGAGCCTCTACGGCTACGTAACGAAACGCGACCTGGCCAAGTTCGGCTCGTTTTTGATCATGGGCCTGATCGGCGTGATGATCGCGTCAATCGTCAACATCTTCCTTGGTTCCAGTGCTCTTCAGTTCGCCGTCTCGGTGATCGGTATCGTCGTTTTCGTTGGGCTGACTGCGTGGGACACGCAAAACATCAAGGAACAGTACGCCGACAACTTCGACCAGGAATCCCAGCAAAAGCTCGCGGTCTTCGGCGCGTTGTCGCTCTATCTGAACTTCGTCAACATCTTCCAGCTGCTGCTGAACTTCACCGGCCAGCGCGAAGAGTAACCGCGTCAAGACCATTTCACGTTTTGGCCTCCGGGATCTCCATCTCCTTTCCCGGAGGCCATTGCACTCAAAACCGACCCGTCTTCATGACCGCCCCCGCGCCAAACCCACAGCCTAAGTCTGCTCCGCTTCCGATGGCTCGCCATACGCGGAGAGTGCGCGGTTTTCGACTGCCTGCCTGCCGAACGTTCCTCACCTTTCCGACAGGGCGGAGCGATCGGAATGCCTGACGACGCCGAACCCGACCAACGTTTGCGAAGTTGCCTCGTGACCGCGCTGAGATGCGGCCCGAGGCCACCTCTCTTGTTGCTTGCAGCTATCTGTCAGGCGCCGGGCGGAGTCTCTTTTCTCCCCTTATCAATAGAAGGATTGGCCTTGCCCTGAAGGCTGGCCTTTGAACTCAATGATGTTCGAATGGATGTCTGATCCGGCCGCCTGGGCGGGTCTCGCCACCCTCATCGTTCTCGAGATCGTGCTCGGTATCGACAACCTCGTCTTCATCGCCATCCTTGCGGACAAGCTTCCTGAGCATCAACGGGAAAAAGCTCGGCTGATCGGTCTTGGCCTCGCGCTCGGCATGCGTCTCGTCCTGCTCGCGTCAATCGCCTGGATAGTCACGCTGACGACGCCTCTGTTCACAGTGCTCGGCGTGGAAATTTCCGGCCGGGATCTGATCCTGTTGTTCGGCGGTCTGTTTCTCTTGTTCAAGGGAACGATGGAGCTCCATGAGCGCCTTGAGGGCCACTCCGGGCACAAGGAGGGCAAGGTGGAACATGCGGTTTTCTGGCAGGTCCTGGTGCAGATCGTCGTCCTTGATGCCGTCTTCTCGCTGGACAGCGTCATCACCGCCGTCGGCATGGTGCAGCATCTCTCCGTCATGATGATCGCGGTCATCGTTGCCGTCGGCGTAATGCTTCTCGCATCGAAACCGCTGATGGCCTTCGTGTCGAAACACCCGACCGTCGTCATTCTCTGCCTCGGCTTCCTGATGATGATCGGCTTCTCGCTGATCGTCGAAGGCTTCGGCTTCCACATCCCCAAGGGCTATCTCTACGCCGCGATCGGATTCTCGGTGTTGATCGAGGCCTTCAACCAGATCGGACGACGAAACCGCGAACGGTTCCTGACGACGGGCGACTTGCGGGAACGCACCGCAAACGCGGTCCTTTCGCTCCTCGGTAGACGCAAGAGCGACACGTCTCTCGGCGATACGGCCGATGTCATCGCAGAGCGGGCGACAGAAGACGAACTGTTCACGCCGGTCGAACACGAGATGATTGAAAGCGTGCTGGCACTTGCGGATCGGCCTGCAAAGTCAGTCATGACCCCGAGGCTTGATGTCGAGTGGCTGGATATCGAAGAAAGCGATGACGAGCTGCGCCGCAAAATCATCGAAACGGGCCATTCGCGCTTCCCGATCGGACGCGGCAATCTCGATGAGTTCCTTGGCATTGCGCTGGCGAAAGATCTTTTGAGAGACCTGCTCGAGACTGGCAAGATCAATTTCAACCGTTCTCTTCGACAGCCTCTGGTCGTACACGAAACCGTCAGTGCGCTTCGCCTGCTCGAACAGTTGCGCCAGTCTCCGCTTCAAGTCGCGATCGTCCTTGATGAATATGGCTCGATGGAGGGCATCGTCACGCCAACAGACCTGCTCGAAGCGATCGCCGGCGACTTTGCCGACGATGACGAGGATCCGTTGACCGTCGAGCATGGAGACGACGGTTCGCTGCTTGTCGATGGATGGATCGACA
Organism: Ensifer sp.; assembly: GCF_035999185.1. Classification (GTDB taxonomy): domain Bacteria; phylum Pseudomonadota; class Alphaproteobacteria; order Rhizobiales; family Rhizobiaceae; genus Ensifer. The sequence goes on from NZ_DASYHB010000224.1 coordinate 146,284, forward strand.
TCCGCCATGTCTCGAAGTTGTTGGAGGTCGATCTCGTGGATGAGGCCGACCGATACTCCACGCTCGCAGGCCTCATTCTTTGGCGGCTCGGACATTTGCCCGACCAGGGAGAAAGTGTGAGTTTCGGTGGTCTGCACTACGAGGTAGTGGCGCTGGACGGCCGCAACATCGACAAGGTCAGGATCCAAACATTGCAACCGGCCGTGTCGAATTTCGCCCAGTAGCACTGAGTGCCGTCCAAGACCCAACTCGACGAGGTTTTCGCGCCGCCGGAGGCGCACTTACGCTGGCCGGATTGTAGCATTCAAGCCCCTCCAGGATGGAGCGAGAAACATCTCAAATCGCGACCGTGCGAGGGCGGCGAAGCAAGGCTGGTCGCCGCCAGGACTCTGGTTGACGCTCTACTACCCGCCCGACCAGACCTTGCCGCCCCGCATAGCGACTTCTCGATATTCTTCGAAGAGCAGCAGCCGGCACACATGATCATGCTCGACTAGCCAAACGGCCGTCATGCGACCGCCCCTGGCCCCACACAGCCACCGAGCGCTGCGCACGCAAAGCATGAAGATGACATTCTGGGAGGCTCAACGCCGAGACGACGTTCGGCACGACTGACGAGGTTCAGATGATGCCCCGTCATGCGAGCGGAATCGACTGGTCACGCCCCAGCCGCTCTCGGAGTTTTCACAAACGTCAGCTGCGCAAGGGCAGCGCCGTGGCGCCGTTTCAGCGCGGGGCAACCGCGCCCGCATAGAAACCCCCGTCGCCGCCGTAGTAATCCTCTCGGACACTGCTCGCACCGCCGGCGGTCTGGGAACATCCGGCAAGCGCGGAGAGTACGAGCAACAAGGTGACAATACGCATTGGGCTTTATCCTTTCTTCGCTACCGCACACATAGTCATCGGCAAACGTGCCGACAACCAGGGACCGCAGGACTTTCAACCAAACCCTGTGTCTTCGGCGCGGTGGTCAAGCCTGACGGAGCGAAAGGTCTCGTAGCGGCGACCGGGTCGAACGACTGAGGAAAATCCCGACGGCGATCGCGGTTGAGGTGGTCAAGTCGGTGATGGCCGCGAACAACGGGACGTGGGCGTCCGAAACGCTAACCTACATGCCCAAACCAAGCCCCTTCTTCAGTCCCCGCGTGAGCTCGTGCTTCCGGCTGAGCTCGGCCCGATCTGCCCGATCGACAAGACGAGCGACGTCCTTGATGCGGTCGATCACGGCCGCGTCTTTCAATCCCAGCCGGTCGAGCTCCTTCTTGAAACTCCGCGGATCCGAACTGCCGAGACGCTGCTCAAGAGCCCGGGCAATGGTCTTCGCCTCCTCCAGAACCTGCCGGCCTTCCGACGTGCCGGAGAACTCGGTGAGAAACCGGAGCTTTTCACCCTGGGGCAAAGCGTCGAACAGCTTCAAGATGTCCTCGCTGCGCCTGGTCAGGGCGGGAACTTCAACCACGTCCCTCTTCTCGTCTCGCAGCACATTCTTCCGTTCGAGATTTACTCGGCAGCCAACATCTAATCTCGACCTTTTGCCGCGTCGAAAGGTTCGCGATTTCATCGCCGCTCGACGCTATCTCGAACGAAGAAGAGTGGACGCCTTGAAAAGATTCGAACTGGCGACCCGTGTCTGGGGGTGCCGAAGTATCCGTTGACCTCGAGCCCCTGGGCGGAGAACAGATAGATCTTCTGGTTCGTCGGCGAGGCGTCGAGAACATAGCTTGCGCGGCTGGCAGCGTGGGGTAAACAAACCAAGCGGCGGCCGCAGCCGCCACTCCCCTATCCGTTATGCGGTATTGGGTCGATTTATCGTCAGGAAGTGACGAACGACAGGCCTGTCGGGGCCGACATGGTAAGCAACTATCTTGCCCTGCAGATCGGCGTCGGCGTTGGACACCCGCCTGTGCTGGCGAAGGTGCTCAGCCCAGGACTCAACCATGAACCACTCAACGATCTTCTCGGGGTCGGCTGAGTCTTCGGTGACACCCCATCCGTAGGCTCCATCGCGCCGACGCTCGTAGGAAAGATCGTCGAGAGCGTGCAGGAATGCGCTGCGGTGCTGCTTCTCGACACGATACTCGATCAGTATCAGAACCGGGCCACGGTCGTGGGCGACAGGTTCGGCGACGAGAGGTTCCGGCCAGTGGTTCGACGGCATCATGTCGGCATCGCCTGCCGGGAGTTTCACGCGATGCATGACGAACCCGGCGATTAGGAGGCCGACGGCTCCGATGACCAAGGCGAACTGAATGCCGACAGCCTCACCGATAGCGCCCCAGCCGAGGCTTCCTGCTGTCATCGCACCGTTGAAGACTGTCAGATAGACGGCGAGACCACGACCTCGCACCCAGTTTGGTAGGACAGACTGCGCGGCGCCATTGAGTGTCGTCAGGGCGGTGATCCATGCGCCCCCGAGGAAAAGAAGTCCGATGAGCGCTGCGGGTCGCGGCGGAGCAAGCGACAGAACACCCATGACGATGGAAGTGATCACCGCTGCACCAAGAAGAAGACCGTCGGAACTCAGGCGTTCGCGCAATTTTGGCATGACCAGCGCACCGCCGATCGCACCTGCTCCGACAGCACCAAGGAGAATGCCGTAGAAGCTCGCATCACCACCGAGCAATTGGCGGGCAACGAGTGGCAAGAGCGCCCAGACAGCGCTGGCGAAGGCGAAAAAGACGGCCGCACGTATGAGAACGACGTGGAGCGGCCTGCTGGAGTGGGTGTAGCGAAGTCCTGCCCGGAAGGCACCAAAGAAGTTCTCCTGAAGCGCGTCATTGGCATTCTTCGCACGAGGCCACCAAACGAGAGCAGCAATCACCACGATGTAGCTGGCAACGTCCGCGCCATAGGTGATCCCGGCTCCGAAGGCGGCGAGAAGGAGACCACCCGCGGCAGGACCGATGGATCGGGCAATGTTGATGCCGAGCGAATTGAGAGCAACTGCACTCTTCACGTTCTCGCGGTTCACCAGTTCCGGAACGATTGCCTGCCACGTCGGTCCCATGAGCGCGGCACCGATGCCGCCGAGGAAGGTCAGGCCGATCAGCGCGCTGACCGAAAGCATGCCAGTTTGAGCGAGAACCATCAGGGAGATACTGACGGAGGCCAACAGCACCTGGATGGCGATCAGGAACCTGCGACGATCGAGGATGTCGGTGAGAACGCCCGCAGGGATCGCAAGCAGGAAGATCGGCAGCGTTCCCGCCGCCTGAACCATGGCGACTGCGGCAGGGGATGCCGACAGGTCCGTCATCAGCCAGGAGCTTGCGACATCGCGCATGAAGCTTCCGGTGTTGCCGAGGACGGTTGCGATCCAGAGGACCGCGAACACAGGCTGCGCGAGAGGAGCGAAGGTGCCCCCAGGTGATTTTGCGGCGCTCATTTGCCAGCTCCCTTGGATAAGTCGAATGCGGCGACGAAGAGGAATGCGCCAGCGAGCCCGAGATGTTCGAAGAAGGCGTTGGTCGCCATCATGCGATCCAGACCCGGAGCCATCTCCCAGAAGCGCAAAGCGATAAAGGTCGCGAGAAGCGTGAAGCCGGCCAGCGCCAGGGAACCCGCCCACCGCAGGAAGCCGGAGATCACCAGGGCGGAGGCCGTCAGTTCAAATGCGATAACGGCGATCGCGAAGTACGCGGCCGGCTGCAGATCGAAACGATCCATCTCCGCCAACGCGCCATCGAAGTCGAAGATCTTGGTGAGCGGACCCTGGACATAGGCTGCGCAAAGTGCGAGCAGCGAAACCGTCCGCACGACAGGCGAGGCGACGACGCGTGCCAAGGCACTCCGGACTGAGTTGGATCTTAGAGATTGGTAGGTCATATCTACTCCTGCGTGTTCGCCGCGAGCGGCTGCATTCGATGGAGCGATATTGTCTGGGTGCCGCCTCGCCAACAATTGCAGTAAAAGTTTCGATTTAATTGCGTAATCTGCAATTATAGAGTGACGCTCGGGTGGCCAGGTCACCCGAACTGAAGTTTGCTCAGACCGCCCAGCACGAGCAGCCGAGAGCGCCGAAGAAACCTTTGAGATCGGCGATCGGCAGCTTGGATGTCCAGGCTCCGGCGTGGTCATGGCCGTGAACGCCGCAATCGCTCGCACATCCGCATGTGGCGATCGCGGTGCGGCGCAGGGAACGAGCGCCTGCCCCTTCCGGTTCACCCCAGGCCGCATAGCCGCCGAATTTGCGGACAGGTGACCAGTCGGGCATCGCAGGCGGGATGTCGTTCTCGTCCAGCGTCTTAAAGTCGCCCGCGCCATAGACGATCTTGCCGCCGACCATGGTCAGCTCCGATACCAGGAAGGAGATCTCGTCCTCGGCGCAGGAGAAGAAGTCCTTGTCCGGCACCACGAGGTCGGCGAACTGCCCTTTCTCGATGCGGCCCTTCTTGCCTTCCTCATTGGAGAACCAGGTGACCTTCTCGGTCCACATCCGGAGCGCGGTTTCGCGGTCGAGGCAGTTGGCGCGCGGGTAGAGCTGCATGCCGCCGACCGTCTTGCCGGTCACCATCCACGACAGCGAAACCCAAGGATTATAGGAGGCGACGCGGGTGGCGTCTGTGCCGGCCGAGACGTTGACGCCCTTGTCGAGCATGCGGCGGATCGGCGGCGTCGCCTCGGCCACGCCGTGACCGTACCGCTCAACGAAGTATTCGCCCTGGTAGGCCATGCGGTGCTGCGTGGCGATGCCACCGCCGAGTGCGGCGATACGGTCAATAGAGCGGTCCGAGATGGTTTCGGCATGGTCGAAGAACCAGTTCAGCCCTTCGAGCGGAATGTCCTTGTTGACCTTCTCGAACACATCGAGGGCGCGAGAGATCGTCTCGTCGTAGGTGGCATGCAGACGCCAGGGCCAGCGGTTTTCCGCCAGGACGCGGACGACCTCTTCAAGCTCGCCTTCCATTTCCGGGGCCAGCTCCGGACGCGGCTGGCGGAAATCCTCGAAGTCGGCAGCCGAGAAGACGAGCATCTCTCCAGCACCGTTGTGACGGAAGTAGTCATTGCCCTGCTTGTATTTGACTGACTGCGTCCAGTTCAGGAAGTCCTGCTTCTCTTCCTTCGGCTTCTGGGTGAAGAGGTTGTAGGCCAGCCGCACCGTCATCTGGTTCTCGTCGGAAAGCTTCTGGATGACTTCATAATCGTCGGGGTAGTTCTGGAAGCCGCCGCCTGCATCGATGACACCTGTCACACCGAGGCGATTGAGTTCGCGCATGAAGTGGCGCGTCGAGTTGATCTGATAGTCGAGAGGAAGCTTCGGTCCCTTCGCAAGTGTCGAATACAGAATACCCGCATTCGGCTTGGCGAGAAGCATGCCTGTAGGGTTCCCACTGGCATCACGGGTGATTTCCCCACCAGGCGGGTTCGGCGTATCGCGGGTGTATCCGACGGCACGAAGAGCGGCGCCGTTGAGCAGCGCGCGGTCATAGAGATGAAGAAGGAAGACAGGCGTGTCGGGCGCGACTGCGTTGATTTCCTCGATGGTGGGGAGGCGTTTTTCGGCGAACTGATGTTCGGTGAAGCCGCCGACCACGCGCACCCATTGCGGCGCAGGCGTGATGGCCACTTGCCGCTTCAGCATATCCATTGCGTCGGCGAGCGAGCGCACGCCGTCCCAGCGCAGTTCCATGTTGTAGTTCAGGCCACCGCGCACGACGTGGGTGTGGTTGTCAATGAGACCGGGCAGGACACGCTTGCCCTTGAGATCGACGACCCTGGTGTTGGAACCTGCGAGTGCGATGATCTCGCTGTCGGATCCGACTTCCAGAAACAGCCCGTCCTTGATGGCGATCGCCGTCGCATTCGGATTGGTCCGGTCAAGGGTCGTCACGCGGCCATTGTGGAGGATCAGGTCGGGATGCATGGTGTCTACTCCGGTCGGGTTGGGATTGGCGGCTTTTGCCGGGGAGAAGAGGTTCGAGAACGCCAGGCTCGATGCGCCTCCAAGAAAGGATCGACGTGTCGTCATCAGCTCCGTTCCTCGGCATTCACCTTCTCCTGATGGGCAATCGCAATACGATCGGTGCCCTTCGGCAGGTGGCCGAACACGTGCGGCTTGATCTGGTGGATCCAGGAAATGGCCGCCGGCTCCTTTGTCCAAAGCGACTTTGCGAGCGGGAGGATCTGCTCGCCGACCAGAATGCCGAGAAGGCCAACCAGGGCAATGACAGGTGGTGCGGGCGATCGGACATTGAGCAGACTGTAGACGATGCCGACAAACAGGCCTGCGCCAAGTGATAGGAGATAGACTTTCATTTCATGTTCTCCGGTTGCAGAAAAAGCCGCGCCGACGGGGTTATCGGAGCGGCCTGATCGAGCCCTTACTTTGCGGGGTTCGGGCCGATGCGCTTGCCGTGCTTGACGCGTTCTTCTGCGCCGTGAACCATTGTGTAGGCGTAGTCGATGCCCATGCCGTACGCGCCGGAATGCTCCTTCACCAGCGTGGTGACCGCATCGTAAGTTTCCTTCCGCGCCCAGTCGCGCTGCCATTCGAGCAGGACTTGCTGCCAGGTGACCGGGATCACGCCTGCCTGCACCATCCGGTCCATCGCGTATTTGTGCGCGTCGGCGGAAGTGCCGCCGGAAGCATCGGCGACCATGTAGATCTCGTACTCCGGAACATCATGGAGAGCGGAAAGAGCAAACGTGGTGTTGCAGACCTCGGTCCAGAGACCGGAGACGACGATCTTCTTCCGGCCGCTGGCGGCATTCTTCGCCAGAGCGTCACGGACGTTCTGGTCGTCCCAGGAGTTCATCGAGGTGCGCTCGAGAAGGTCGTTCTCCGGGAAAACGGCAAGAAGCTCGGGGAAGGTGTTGCCAGAGAAGGATTGCGTCTCGACCGTGGTGATCGTGGTCGGAATATTGAAGATCTTGGCGGCCCTGGCGAGGCCGACGACGTTGTTCTTCAGTGTCTGGCGGTCGATCGACTGGACACCAAAGGCCATCTGCGGCTGCTGGTCGATGAAGATGAGCTGGCTGTTGGCCGGGGTCAGGACTTCAAGCTTGGACATGATTCGTTCCTCTTCGGTTGCGGCCCGCGTGCGGTGCCAAAAAATGGTCAGCAGCCGTCGATCGGACGCCCTCGAGCGACACTCGTCCTCTAAATCTCTGAGTGTCGCTGGCTCCGTTCCGGGCCGGTGCACTCGTCGTCTTGGCTGCTGAAAACAAACTTACCGCGCCGTTACCATCCGAGGAATTGCAATAAGACTTTCGATTGAATTGCGTCATCTGAAATAATCGTTGGCCGGAGAGCGCGTTAGAAACGGAAGAGCGCCGCGATCCTATCGGATCACGGCGCTCTGATTTCAAACTTTCGGTGACTTCTGCTTATGCCGCCAGCGGCACGAGACTAGCCTGAATCTGTTCGCGGTATTCTTCGTATCTGACCGGAAGCTTAAGGGCTTCCCCAAGATGGGCCGTATCCTCATCGCGGTTGAATCCGGGCTCGTTTGTGGCGACCTCGAAGAGGATACCGCCCGGCGTGCGGAAGTAGATGGCCCAGAAATAATCGCGGTCGATGACGGGGGTGACTTGGTAGCCGGTGTCCATCAGCGCCTTGCGCACCTCGAGCTGCTTCTCGCGGTTGTCGACGGCAAAAGCGATATGGTGCACCGAACCTGCGCCCTGCCGCGCGAACGGAGTCTTTGGCAATGCCAGTAGATCGATCGTGTCCGCTCCGTTGCCGTTGGGTATGATGAAGCGTACGACGTCGCCCTCCTTCTCGGCGCGCTCGTAGCCCATGAAGCCGAGCAGTTCCTCCGTTGCAGCGGTGTCGTGCAGGCTGAAGCGTGCGCCAGCGAAACCGCGGATGGCCGCATCATCTGGAATTCCATCTGACAGCCATGGAGCACGCTTGTCGTCTGCGGACTCGATAAGCGCAAAGCTGTCGCCGTCCGGTCCCATGAAACGGAGTCGGCCGACGCCGAAAACAGTGTCGCGTTCCAGACCATCCACGCCTTGGGTGGTGAAGCGATCCTGCCAGAACTTCAGCGATCCCTCGGGAACGGAGAACTGGGTCTCGCCGACTTCACCGACACCGGGGCGGCCGAGCATCATGTTCGGGAACGGGAAGTAGGTCATCACCGTTCCAGCCGAGCCCGTCTCGTCACCATAGTAGAGGTGATAGACGCTCGGGTCGTCGAAGTTAACAGTCTGCTTGACACGACGAAGACCAAGCGTGTCGGTGAAGAAGCGGTTGTTCTGCCGCGCGTCCGATGCCATCGAAGTCACGTGGTGCAGTCCCTTGATGTCCTTGATCATCTTGAATCCTCTCGGCTGTGTTCCGGTGTTGATAAGAGTGTAGACCCGTTGCTCACTGCTCGGAATTGCAATATTCCTTTTGACTGAATTGCAATTTATGAAACAATGAGATGAACGACTACAAAGCTCTCCGAACCTTTCTGCTCGCCGCTGAGAAGCGGAATTTTGCCCAGGTCGCCCGCGAACTGGACATGACGCCAGCAGCCGTCACACGGGCGATCGCCGCCCTCGAGGCGGAACTTGGCGTGCAGCTCTTCGTGCGCACGACGAGACAGGTATCGCTGACAACCGACGGCGCAATCTTTGCGGCGCAAATCCAGCCAGCGGTCAAGACTCTGGAGGACGCGCGGCGCGAAGTAATGAACGCGCACAAGGCGGACGAGGGGCGGCTGCGTATCAGTGCGCCGACGTGGTTCGGCAAGACGGTGCTGCCGCCGATTCTGTCTGGGTTCAAGGAACGCTATCCGAAGATGAGCTTCGAGATATCGCTGTCCGATGGATTGGTGAACATCGTCGACGACGACTACGATCTGGCGATCCGCATCTCGTCGCAGCCTTCGGACAAGTTCACGATCTGGAGGAAGATCCGGGTGGTGCCGCGCATCCTGGTCGCCGCTCCCGGAAGCAGATTCGCCGACATGCAGCACCCGAGCGAACTGAAGCCCGACGACTGCCTCGCATACAGCGGCGAAAGCCGGCGTGAGAACTGGGTGCTGTCAGACGGTGGGTCAAGCATCACGATTTCGGCAGGCCGAGCCTTCAGCGCGAACAGCGGAGAGGTTCTGGCGGACATGGCCGCCGACGGCGCGGGTGTCGCCCTGCTTCCAGGATTCAACATCGCCGATCACATCACCAGCGGTCGCCTTGTCCACGTCTTCAAGGGATGGGCGCCGCCGGACCTGTGGCTGACGCTGTTCTACCCGCCCTACCAAGCCCTCCCGCCAAGGATTGCGTCATTCTCCAAGTTCTTCGAGGAGCAGGTCGCGGCAAAGATGGTCATGTTGGGCTGACGCACGCAAAAGTCCTTCACCCTGATCTGGCACACCGTTTCAGGTGCGATCATGCTGTTGGAGTGCTCGAAGCCTAGCTGCGACTATTTGCTGGAGCTGCCACAGGTTTCGATCGTAGATTTTGCGATCCGCCAGATCTGAAACCGTCCGATGCAGGTATTCCGCGCAAGATCCGGCAGGCCCACATGCCTGGGCGATCAACCCTGCCGCCTCTTCGAGGGGGATCTTCTGCGTGAGCGGAGATCGCCTGCCACTCGCCCAGAACGTGAGCGCCCGTCGCACACCGGTCAGTGTCTTGACCGCAACCCAACGCACCATGTCGCACACTTCGGCATACCGAATCTCTCGTGCCAGAAGAGTACGCAGATTTTCCCTCTTGGTAGTGCACGGAAGCTTGAGGATCAGACCCGAACAGCTTCCTCCTGGCCGAAGTGCGAGCATGAGACCGGGCACGTCGGAGGTGGCCCTGAACCGCTCAATCCTCAACGAGAATGCACGGTGCCAGCCGTAAGCGACCGCCTCTTCGCTCGCGGCCACCTCGAAACCCGGGTTCCACATTAAGGATCCGTACGCGAACACCCATATCTCCTCGTCACCAGCCTCTTCCTCAACCCTGCTGACGAGGTCGTCGAGCTGCTCGGGCGAGATCGGATTCCAATTGGGTTCCGGTCCCTCGTCTTCGACAATTCTGAGGGTCGTGGCGACGAGGTCCGGGGTAAGTTCCATGGTAGCAGGTGCGGGCGCCTTGGCAGACGGTGCCTTTGACATCGTGTGAACCGTTCAACGAGTTTGCCGCTGGAGGCCCATCGCCTCAGGCAGTGAATGGAGGAGCGGCCGCCCCATCAATTAGCGGGACGGTTGGTGATTGCCCGGAAGGTGATTTCGACGATCTGCTCGGGGAAAGCCAGCGCCGAAACCCCGATCAGGTTGCTGGCGCACTGAGGCACATCCGTGCCATACATTTCCTTGCGGACCTTGGATCCGGCCGCAAACGCGCTAGGAACATCCAGCACGTACAGTGTCTCTTCAATGACATCGTCAAGGGTCGCACCATATCTGGCGAGCAAGGTCTTTGCGTTGACGTAGGTCTGGCGGATTTGGCTCTCCATCTGCGAGAAGTCCGCAGGCCGCCTATTCTCATCGAGTTCCGCCGGAGCGACAAGATTGCCTTTGTCATCGTGGCTCAACTGGCCCGAGATATAGATCGTGTCCTTGACCTGCACGGCCTGAACGTATCCGAAGGCACGCTCCCAGGCGACGCCATGGTTCTCTACTTTCCTGGACGGGTGGTCGCTCTTCGTCATGATGGATTCCTTCATTGAATGACGGCGCGCCGAGTAGGCACTTGTGGTTCATGGAGGGGGCGGATGCGTGGGAGGCCGCACCCGCCGCCGGACCGATCAGGCCTTCACGAAGGCAAGGAGATCGGCATTCAGGACATCGGCGTTGACGGTCAGCATGCCGTGCGAGAAGCCGGGATAGGTCTTGAGCGTGCCGCTCTTAAGGAGCTTGGAAGACTTCAGTGCGGAGTCTGCGATCGGCACGATCTGGTCGTCCTCGCCGTGTAGGACCAGCGTCGGCACGGTGATCGCCTTCAGGTCTACCGTCTGGTCGGTTTCGGAGAAGGCCTTGATGCCGTCGTAATGGGCCTTCGCGCCGCCCATCATGCCCTGGCGCCACCAATTCTGGATTACGCCTTCCTGGACTGCGGCACCATCACGGTTGAAGCCGTAGAACGGGCCTGCCGGAACGTCACAGAAGAACTGCGCGCGATTGGAGGCAAGCGCCGAACGGAAACCGTCGAACACTTCGATCGGCAGGCCTTCCGGGTTGGCTTCGGTCTTCAGCATCAGTGGCGGAACTGCGGAGACGAGAACCGCCTTGGCGACGCGGCCCGACGGCTGGCCGTGCTTGGCAACGTAGCGGGCGACTTCACCGCCGCCGGTGGAGTGACCGATGTGGACGGCATTCTCAAGATCGAGCGCTTCGACGACGGCGAAAGCATCCGCGGCGTAGTGATCCATATCATGGCCGTCGGAAACCTGGGCGGAACGTCCGTGACCACGGCGGTCATGGGCGACGACGCGATAACCCTTCGACAGGAAAAACAGCATCTGGGCATCCCAATCGTCCGACGACAGCGGCCAACCGTGGTGGAAGACGATCGGCTGAGCGTCCTTCGGACCCCAGTCCTTGTAGAATATATCGACGCCGTCCTTGGTGGTTACAAATGCCATTGTCTTGGTTCCTTCGGTTGACCGGGATGCTGATGCAGCCTCGGCTGCTAGATTGAGAGACGGCGAAATTGCCATGGCTGCGACGGCGGCACCGGCGGAAAGGAGCGCGCTCCTGCGTGTCATGGAAGAAATGGTCTGGGTCATTTCGGTTGCCTGCGGCTTCTTCGTTGAGGCGTCAGGCGACACTGAATTCGTCTGACGGCCTGATAGTGCCGCAAGCGTGGGGCTCTCACAATTGCGCCAATAGTTTCGATTTTATTGCGGAATCTGAAATGGTTGCGGCGGTCGACAGTCCCGACGGCGCCTCAACATTTCCTCACGCCACGGTCCGATCAGCCCAGTTTCTGAATGCTCAAGCCGAGGCAAACGCTTTCGCCTTCGCCCATCCCACGAGCAGGATTCAACTGGTCGAGCGAGAGGATGGCCTGTCAAAGGCCGCCCAGCAGGTAAGGAATTCCATCAAGAAGCTGTTGGGAATGCGAGAGCCGTAAAGGTCGACCTTATGCTTCGCCTTGAAGAGAGTTGAACCGCAGACGGGGCGATTACTCGTCCCCAAACCCGTAAGGCCAAATCTGAGCTCCATGCAAGATACGAAGAATGCGGATCCGGTCCGCCATCAGCATTTATGCTACGATGTATGGCGTGCGTGGAATCACCAACTCGCGCGTTCCCTCAACGCGCCCAGGCCTGCCACTTTCGGGGAAATCTAGCAAGCACCGAACGGCGCGCGCGATTTCCTCGTCGACGTGACCCGCCGCATTTGGGTTCTCACTTTCGATGTAGCTGAAGATATCGTCGCGATCGTCAAGCGCATACTGCGCCCAGACAAGCCTCATCGGTCGCCCGCTCCTGCTTTACGCGCAGCCCTCTTCCGGCGCTCGCGGAAGCGAGCTTCAGCGTCGGCATCCTCAGAGTCGGGTCGCGTGTCCTCAAGAGCCTGCAACACCTTGGCGCGAAACCAGGCATCGTGAGCCTCAGTGCTACCGACCAATTCCAGTGGAAGCGAGCCTTCGTTCGCCGTCCGAGTTAAAAGGATTCGCACGGCATCCGAAACCGTTAGACCCATGCTCTGCAGGACTGCAGTAGCACGGTCCCGAATGTCGGGATCAATTCGCGTTTGAACGAGTGCATTCGAAGCCATCGCCAATCTCCTTACTGAATTCAGTGTAATTCGATTGCATGACGGTATCCAGTCAGGATCAGAGCGTTCCTGACGATACACTATGCGACTTAGGACGCACAGAACGGAAACTCCCATAGCAAGGAGAGCGCCTGCGTCATATGGAGCCGTTAAGATCGCGGAGAGCGTTTTTTGGTGGTTCGACCCTGTCATGTTCTCGCTTGAGCGAGCCCTTGAATTCTATCGTGGTAAAAGCAAGGTGCCTCGATCCGATGTTGGTCAGATCGTGAACCATCGTCTCGCCCGCGGCAAAGGCAAAGACCTTGCAGTCTCCAGGCTCATAGTCGGTCACGACAGTGTTGCCGTCCGCATACATCGAACGGGATCGTCCTGGCGTCAGTGCGATCCAGCAATAGTCCAGTTGATGTCGATGAAAGCCCAGGCGCTCGCCGGGTGCGAGGTTGATGTGCCAGACACGTACGAGGTCGGTCTCGGACACGAGGGTTTGCCCCACACGCTCGTCCGCATTCGCGATCTCATCGCGAAAAGCCTTCGACATTGAAACGTTGCTCCGCGCCATCGATACCATTCCGATTCCTCCATCATGTGGTGGGTATGACCCCGCCATCGATATTGATCACATCGCCGCTGATGAACTCGGAAAGATCCGAGGCCAGGTAAAGAACCGCAGTGGCGACGTCCCGCGCGGTTCCAAGCCGCCCAGCCGGCAGCTTCGATTCAGCAAGGAACGCATCCACCGCGCCGTCGATCGTCGTGCCGTAGCGCTCGGCGAGCGCATGGAGGAAGCCGCCGGGGCGGTCCCAGAGTTCGGTGCGAATGTGGGCGGGTGCGACCACATTCGAGCGAATGCCCTTGGGAGTGAACTCACGGGCAAGCGCCTTTGACAGAAGGGCGATCGCCGCCTTGGAGGTGCTGTAGTCCGGCAGCAGCGGGTGCGGCATGCGCCCGGCTTCCGAACCGCAATGGATCAGCACGCCCTTCTTCTGGGCGAGCATCGTTGGCAGCACAGCCCGCGCCATGCGGACATAGCCCATGAGATTGACATTGAGCGTCTGCGCCCAATCCTCGTCCGAAACCTCGAGAAAGCCGCCTCGCGTCGGACAGATGCCGGCGTTGTTGAAAAGCACGTCGATGCGGCCAAAGGCTTTGAGTGCCGCGCCCACGGCGGTCTCCCCGGCCCCTTTCTCCCCAAGATCGACCTCGCATGTCTGCCAGTGGTCGTGCGCAGCAAGATCTTTCACCGGCGCCATGTCGCGGCTGACGCCCAGCACGCGGGCGCCTTCGGTCAGAAACGCCTTGACCGTTTCAAGCCCGATGCCGGAGCTTGCACCGGTGACGATGACGACCTTGTCTTTCAGGTTCAGGTTCATGGCTGCAGTCTCCTCCACATGCTTCCCGATGGCCGCAGCAAGGATGCCACGGCAATCGACTAGCGCGTCAAGGTTTCTTCTGCATCTTCCTCGACCGGTTGGTCAGAGCAGCTTCAGCTTCGTCGTGCGGGAGACCACCGACACGGCGATGACGATGATGATGCCCTTGACGATGCTCTGTACGTAAGTGTCCATGCCCACCAGGTTGAGACCGTTGTTCATGATGCCGATCAGCAGCGCTCCGAAGAATGTGCCCATGACGGTCGCAGTGCCCGGGCGAAGCATCGTCATGCCGATGAACACCGCGGCCAGACCATCCAGAAGATAGGTTTCACCGCCGTTCGGCTGGCCGGAACCAAGCCGTGCCGAGAGGATGATCCCGGAGATCGCAGCAAACAGCGAACTCAGCGCCAGCCCATAGACCCGGTAGGAGCGGACCTTGATGCCCGAGAGCTCGGCAGCGCGCGCGTTGCCGCCGACGGCATAGAGGTAGCGGCCGAAGGTCGTGCGCTCCATCACGAACCACGACCCGCCAACGATGACCAGCATGATCAGCGCCGGATAGGGCAGTATGCCCGCAACCTTGCCCTGGCCGACCGCCAGATAATCCGCGGGAATGCCGCCATAGATCGCCCGGCCGCCTGAAATCATGAAATTGATGCCCCAGAGAATGGAGCCGGCCGCGAGCGTCGCGATCAGCGAGGGAACACCGACCCCGACGACGAGCGCCGAATTGATGAGGCCGACGGCAAGACCGGCGACGAGCGCGCCGATGATCGACACGGGGATCGGCACGCCGGCCACCATCAAAAGCGGCGCCAGCAGACCGGCGAGACCGACGACATAGCCGACGGAAAGATCCATCTCCTTGGCCGCAAACCCGAAGGTCAGGCCGACGGCGACGATGGTCAACATCGAGATCTGCTGGAGGATGTTGACGAGGTTGGTGCCGGTGAAAAACCGATCCGTGCCGATTGCGAAGGCCAGGAACAGGATGATCAGGACGGCAAGCGTGCTGTACTTCTGGATGAGTGTGCCAATGCGCATCGGGCGGGACGCTTCCTCCGGAGCAATAGTCGTTGTCATGGTCATTGGGTTACCCCCGCAATTGCATTGATGAAGACGGCCTCGCTGAAATCGCGACGGGCAATCTGGTCGGCATCCCGGCCATTCCTGAACGCCACGACCCGGTCGGCCACATGGGCGATTTCAAGGAGATCGCTCGACGCGACGATGACAGCCGCGCCGCGTTCGGCGAGCGAGACGATGAGGTCGTGAATCTCGCGCTTTGCGCCGACATCCACGCCTTCGGTCGGTTCGAGAAAGACGAAGAGCTTGTACTTGCCCTCGGAGGCGAACTGCCATTTGGCGACCGAGACCTTCTGCTTGTTGCCGCCGCTGAGCTCGACGATCTTCGTCTCCGCACTGGACGTCTTGATGTTCAGCCGCTTGATCAGGCGAAGCGTTTCGGCGCGCTCGCGTCCGGCCTGAACAATCCCTATAGGTTTGAGGCTCGTCTCCTGAATACCGGCCATCGACATGTTCTCGCGCACGGTCCAGTCGCCGATCATGGCATTGATCATTCGGTGATCCGGGATCAGCGCTGCCCCACAGCGTTTCATGTCCCGCACGCTGGCCCGCCCGACGTCCTTGCTCTTGAACCGGTATCGGCCGGCGGTTGCAAGGCGCGGCTCGAACAGCGACTGGGCGAACTCGAAATGCCCAGAACCGGTCAGGCCGATCAGACCGACGATCTCGCCGCTGCGCACCTCAAGGCCGTCCATATGGAAACGCTCGCCCTGCCATCCCTTGATATCGACGACGACCTCCGCATCATCAGCGAGTGTGCGCTCCGTCAGGGCGCCATCGAGCAGACGATGCTGATTGCCGGCCTGCCCGCGATTGAGCATAAGGTCGATCAGCTGCCGCTCGGTGACCTCGTGGTTGGCATTGGAAAGGTGGCTCACCTTGCGGCCGTCCTGCAGCACGGTGATCTCGTCGCAGAGATCGATTACCTCCTGCAGGAAGTGACTGATGAGGACGACCGCCATGCCGGCATCGGACAGTTGGCGGATCAGCGTCCAGAGGCTCTGCTTTTCCTTGGCCGGCAGCGTTGCCGTCGGTTCGTCAAGGATCAGAACCTTCGGCCGCGAGTGCAGGGCGCGCAGGATTTCGATGACCTTCTGATCGGCATAGGGGAGCTCGTCGACTTTGCGGTTGAGCGCGATTGCCGTTTCCGGAAACCACTGTTTGGCGAGCTCCTCCGCCTGCCGCTGCACCTCCCGTCGGTTGATTAAGAACCGGCTCTTGACCGGTTCGAAGCCGAGACAGATGTTCTCCGCACCGGTCAGATGCGGCACCAGGCTACCTTCCTGCGATACGAGCGAAACGCCGTTTGATACGGCCGCTGCCGGATTTTCGAAAGCGACCGGCTGGCCCGCCATGCTGAGCGTGCCGGCCGTCGGCTGGACCGCACCGCTCAAGATACTGACGAGCGTCGTCTTGCCGGCTCCATTCTCGCCGACGATACCGTGCACGCGGCCCTCGACGATCTCGATGGATACGCCATCGAGCGCGAGCGTGCCCGGCCATTGTTTGGTGATGTTCTCAAGAACAATCGACATGTCGCACCTCCGAAATGGACGGGCGGCAGCACCGCCCGCCCGACCGGTTCACTTGCAGTTGTCCTTGGTGAAGAGCGTGGCACCGTAGTAGACGATGTCCTTGCCGTTGGTGACTTCCTTCGGATGGTCACCGTCGAGCATCACCCGCTTGGCATAGGTCGCAAGGTTCAC
>NZ_DASYHB010000092.1:0-6702 GCF_035999185.1 Ensifer sp.
CACTCGATCAATACAAAAAAACCGGCGGCGATTGATCGCGACCGGTCCTCGGAAATCCAACTTTCCTCGGCCCTTTAGCGACTTGTTTAACGTGGCTGCAAGCCGGCCGGCCAAATCACCACGGGGAATTTGATAGCGCGACAGGGGCGCGGGGGTCAAGAAAAACGATTCGGACGGTGCCGGACTGCCCCTCATCCCGCTGCCGCGACCTTCTCCCCGCGTGTAGGGAGAAGGGGACCTGTGGCACCCGATCGTTTCCCAATTAGCGCAGCAGCTGCAGTCCACGGAACACACGTCGGGCGACAGCGCCTTGGAGTCACCTTGCGCCATCCACGTCCCCTCTCCCCGCCTGCGGGGAGAGGGTTAGGGTGAGGGGCAAATGCACCGGGCTTCCAGAAAATCCAAGGCGTCCTGCATCCCGTATCCGAGGCGGCTTCTGGCCTCTTCGATCTCAAGCCAGAAGAAGCGAAACCGGATCGGCTCACCACCGCCAAAGGGCGTCATTTCCTGGTGTGTCCAGCTTTCCTGCTGCTCTTCGCCAAGCGCGACATGGAAATAATGCCGCCGATGGCAGACGGTTCTTTCGTCCTTCTTGTAGTGGTAGTCCTGCGTGACGAGATGGGTGAGCGCCTGCGGCGACGTCAGCCCGGTCTCCTCGGTGAATTCCCGCGCGGCCGCCTGCTCCGGGCTTTCGCCCGGTTCCATTGTGCCGCCGGGCACCTGAATCTCGATCTCGGGAAAGTCCGGTTCGTCGAAGAGCAGCAGCCGACCTTGCCAGGTGGCGTAAATCAGCACCTTGTGCGCGTCGGGCTTCATCCGTCGCGGCGCGCCATGAAGGCCAGGCGTTCGAAGAGATGCACGTCCTGCTCGTTTTTCAACAGCGCGCCGTGCAGCTTCGGCAGCATGGTCTTGGGATCGGCTCTCAGATCAGCCGGATCGACTTCGTCGGCAACCAGCAGGCGGATCCAGTCGAGCGCTTCCGATGTCGACGGCTTCTTCTTTAGGCCCGGCACCTGGCGGATGTCGTAGAAGGCGGCAAGCGCTGCTGAAAGCAGCGTCTTGCGGATGCCGGGATAATGCACCTCGACGATGCGGGCGAGCGTGTCTGCGTCCGGGAAACGGATATAGTGGAAGAAGCAGCGGCGCAGAAACGCGTCCGGCAGTTCCTTCTCGTTGTTGGAGGTGATGATGACGATCGGCCGGTGGCGGGCGCCGATCATCTCGCCGGTCTCGTAGACATGGAATTCCATGCGGTCGAGTTCCTGCAGCAGGTCGTTCGGAAACTCGATGTCGGCCTTGTCGATCTCGTCGATCAGTAGCACCACGCGGCGGTCGGCCTCGAAGGCCTGCCAGAGTTTGCCCTTGCGGATGTAGTTCTTGACGTCGTTGACACGCTCGTCGCCGAGCTGGCTGTCGCGCAGGCGCGAGACGGCGTCATATTCGTAAAGCCCCTGCTGCGCCTTGGTCGTCGACTTGACGCTCCATTCGATGAGCTCGAGATCAAGCGCCGCCGCAATCTGGCGGGCAAGCTCGGTCTTGCCGGTGCCGGGCTCGCCCTTGACCAGCAGCGGCCGCTCCAGCCGGATCGCGGCGTTGACCGCGATCATCAGGTCCTTGTCGGCGATATAGTCGGCGGTGCCCTCGAATTGCATGTGCGTCTTCCGTTTCAGCATCTCGTCTGCGAAGTCCATGGACTACCGCATCTTGGCCGAAATCGGAATCGATTTGAGGAGGGGTTGGGCGAGAAGTCTTCAGCCGCGAAGGGCAGTGACCTCGATCTCGATCAGCATTTCCGGGCGGATCAGGTCGCAGACGATCATGGTTGCGGCCGGGCGGATCTCGCCAAAAACTTCGCCGAAGATCGGGAACACCCGGTCGGCGAAGCTGGCATCGGTGACGTAGTAGTGGTTGCGCACCACGTCCTTCATCGAGAAGCCCGCTTCCGTCAGCGCGCCCTCGATCGTCTTCAGGCAGTTGCGCGCCTGCTCCTCCACCGTCTCGGGCATGGTCATGGTGGCGTAGTCGTAGCCGGTCGTGCCGGAGACGAAGCACCAGTCGCCCATCGCGACGGCACGCGAATAGCCTGCCGTCTTTTCGAAGGGCGAACCCGAGGAGATGAGCTTGCGCGCCATATTGCTCGCTTAAGCCCAGGGGCGCGCGGCGCCGACCGTCTTTTCGAAGCTGTCGATGGCGGTTGCCTTTTCCAGCGTCAGGCCGATGTCGTCGAGGCCGTTCAAGAGGCAGTGACGCTTGAAGGCATCGACCTCGAACTTGACGGAGCCGCCGTCCGGACCGGTGATTTCCTGGGATTCCAGGTCGACCGAGAGGATGGCGTTGGAGCCGCGCGAGGCGTCGTCCATCAGCTTGTCGAGGTCAGCCTGGCTGACGACGATCGGCAGAATGCCGTTCTTGAAACAGTTGTTGTAGAAAATGTCGGCGAACGACGTGGAGATCACGCAGCGGATGCCGAAGTCGAGCAGCGCCCACGGCGCATGCTCGCGCGAGGAGCCGCAGCCGAAGTTGTCGCCGGCAACCAGGATGCTGGCGTTCTGGTAGGCGGGCTTGTTCAGCACGAAGTCCGGATTGACCGAGCCGTCCTCGTTGTAGCGGGCTTCGGCGAAAAGGCCCTTGCCAAGGCCGGTGCGCTTGATCGTCTTCAGGTAATCCTTCGGAATGATCATGTCCGTGTCGATGTTGACGACGGGGAGGGGGGCGGCGACACCGGTGAGCTTGACGAATTTTTCCATAACTTCAGGCCTTCGATTTCAGAAGAATGTTGCGCTAGCGTTTAGATGAGTTTTGCGCCGAAATGAAGAAAAATCTATCCAAACACGTGTTATCGGGCGGGTGAAAATGCCCGCCCGATGGAACTTTCGTCCGGATTTCGATTGTCGGGAAGGACTTAGCCGGCCTTGACCGGGCTGTTCATCGCCCAGAGAACCCCGAACGGGTCGCGAAGCTGGCCGTAGCGGTCGCCCCAGAACATCACCTCGATCGGCATCACCACTTCGGCTCCCGCGGCAACGGCGCGGTCCCACCAGGCGTCGATGTCCTCGACCGTGAGCGTCAGAGTAAAGGCCTGCGGCTTTTCCAGCGGATGGCCGTATTCCGGATAGGCGTCGGCCAGCATCAGCGAGCTGCCATTGACATAGAGGTGGATGTGCATCGTGCGGCCCTGCTCGTCGAGTGGGTGCCGGCCGACTTCCTTGCCGCCGAAGGCACGCTGGTAGAATTCGGACGCCTTGGCGGCGCCATCGACCTGCAGATAGGGCAGAAGGCCGCTCAGGACCGGTGCCGGCTGCTGCGCTTCAGTTTGCTGCGTCTGGGTATCCATCGGGTTTCTCCATCCTGTTTGAGGAGCCAGGACCGTTGCTGGCCTGTCTCAAGGACGGGCGGGGATCGCCCAATCCGACATGGGGATGGAAAAAAATTTAAAGCCCGGTGCCGCGCGTCTTTTTGCAGGCGTCAGGATGCGAGCCGATCGTGGATCGGCTCGGACGGCCTTGCCCGGATCACTGGGGATCAGAGGTCGATGATCGTGCCGCGACCGTCGTTCCAGATGCGCATCTCGCGCTGGCCGTGGGCGGCAGCTGCTGCGGCCGGACGGACTGTTGCGCGGGCCGGCTTGAAGTTCAGCCGGGTGGCAATGGCGCTGCCGATCACGACGACGGCGGCGATGCCGGCCAGCGCCAAGGCCAGCGAAGCGGTCAGGACAAAGGCCGCAAACGTGATGGTCAGGGCTGCGGCCGTAAAGAGAACAGAGCGAATGCTTTGCATAATCGTCACCTTTCTGATGGCGATGTGGGAGTTCGCGCGCGCACTTGCAAGAGGCGGTCCTTCACGAAAGGGTGCGGCGGTTCGCCTCGTCTTGCGGAACGGGTGAAAGGCGGGCACAACTGGGGCATGAGCAAATCGACAGACCATCATCCCGTGCGCCTGCGCCGCTCGGTGCTTTGCGTGCCCGCCGATAACGCCCGTGCGCTTGCCAAGGTTGCCGAGCTCGCCACGGACGCCGTGATCTTCGATCTCGAAGATGCGGTGGCGCCCGAGCGCAAGGCCGAGGCCCGTCAGGCGCTGGTGCGGCATCTGACGGCGAAGCGCCCGGATTGCGAGATCGTCATCCGCGTCAACGCGATCGGCTCCGGCTTTGGCCAGGACGATCTCGCAGCAGCTCTTGCGGCGAAGCCGGATGCGATCCTTTTGCCGAAGGTTGAAAGCCCGGCGGACATCCAGGCGGCGGCCGACTGGCTTGCCGAAAACGATGCGCCGGACACGCTGCGCCTCTGGGCCATGATCGAGACGCCGCGTGGTGTCATCAATGCGCCCGTCATCGCCGAAACCGGCCGCACCTTCGGCGGCAGGCTCGATTGTTTCGTCGTCGGCCTCAACGACCTGCGCAAGGAAACCGGCGTGCCCGATCGTCCGGGCCGTCCCTATCTCGTTGCCTGGCTGATGCAGATCCTGCTGGCGGCGCGCGGTGGCGGCCTCGACGTCATCGATGCCGTGTTCAACGATTTTCGCGACGCTGATGGTTTCGACGAGGAATGCCGGCAGGGCCGCGACATGGGCTATGACGGCAAGATGCTCATCCATCCGGCCCAGATCGGCCCGGCGAACGAGCGCTTCGGCGTGGAGCAGATCGCCGTCGACGAGGCGCGCGCGATCATTGCCGCCTTCTCGCTCCCCGAAAACGCCGGCAAGGGCGTCATCAATCTCAATGGGCGCATGGTCGAGCGGCTGCATCTCGATCAGGCGACAACACTCGCGGCCAAGGCCGACCTCATCGACAAACGAAAGACAAGATCTTGAAACTCTACCGCTTCCTGACCGGTCCCGACGATGCCACCTTCTGCCACAAGGTGACGGCGGCGCTGAACCAGGGCTGGAGCCTGCACGGCTCGCCCAGCTACGCCTTCAACGCCGACACGCAGCACATGCAGTGCGGCCAGGCGGTGGTGAAGGAGGTCGAGGGCAAGGATTATACGCCTGATATCAAGCTGTCGGAGCAGTAGTCCCGCTTAGCACCGGTGTCAGGGATTGCCCCTGACCCTCTCCCCGCAGGCAGGGAGAGGGGACGCGGCAAGCTACGCGGTCTTTGCCTAGGGGCGCGGACGGTTGTGGGTTCGAGCAGGTTCGTCAAAGTCCCTGCGCCCCGCTTGCGGGGATAAGGTGCCGGCAGGCGGATGAGGGGCAACGGCAAAGGGTGAGCCTTGCTCTTTGAAGTCACGCAACTCCGGACGCAAAACCGCTTTGCACTTTTCCTGGAATTGCTTAGCCGCCGACGTGCTCGACGCTGGCTTCGATCCGCTCCATGTCGTCGTCTGAAAGGCCGAAATGGTGGCCGATCTCGTGGATCAGCACGTGGGTGATGATGTCGCCCAGCGTCTCATCGTTCTCGGCCCAATAGTCGAGGATCGGGCGGCGGTAAAGCGTGATGCGGTTCGGAAACTGGCCGGTCTCCATGGTGAAGCGCTCGCTGATGCCGCTGCCTTCGAATAGGCCGAGCAGGTCGAAGGGCGTTTCCAGCGCCATGTCCTCGAACACGTCGTCGCTCGGAAAGTCGGCAACTTCGATAATGAGGTCGGTCGTCAGCTGACGAAATTCCTGCGGCAGGTGACCGTAGGCTTCCTGCGCGAGCTGTTCGAAAGTGGTAAGTGTCGGTGCGTGGCGTTCCCGCCAATCATCGGTCTGGTCAATGCGGGCCATAGGCACTCCTTGTTGCCCTCCATATAGCGATTTTGCCAGTGTTTTTCGAGTGTTGAATTCCTTGACCACAGGGACAGGAATAAATTCTTAGAATTGGCTGTTGACTCATTTAGGAAGCTCTGGAATCTAATAGAACATAACATGAACATTTGATGGGAGTTGACCGTCATGGCCGACAAAGCCGTGGAGCGGGAGACGGTACTTTCGCTCCGAGAGACGATCGCCAGGATCGAAAACCGTCGGCTTCCGGGCGTCGTGCGAGCGGCCAAGGCGGCCGATCCCGGCGGCTTCCGTCAGCGTGAGGACGATGAGCCCGGCCGCCGGGCGCTGGCACTCGGCATTGCGGAACTGGACGACCTTCTCGACGGCGGCCTACCGCTTGAAGGTTTGACGGAAATCCGCAATGCCGAGACGCGGGATGCGGGTGCCGCAGCCGGTTTTGCCACAGCGCTCAGCGTACTTTGCCAAAAGGCGCGCCTTGAAAAAGGCGAGCCGGCGGCCCCCGTTCTCTGGATCAGCCAGTCGATGGCGTCCAACGAGGCGGGGCTGCCCTATGGGCTTGGTCTCAAGGCCTATGGGCTTGATGTCCGCGGCCTTGTCTTCAGCCTGCCGCGCACGGTGAAGGATGCGTTGTGGATTGCTGAAGCCGCCCTTTCCGTGCCGAGCTTCTGCGCCGTCATTCTGGAAATTCGCGGCAACCCTGGCGCCCTTGCGCTCAGCGAGAGCCGGCGCCTGCATATGCGCTCGCGGGCCGGCCACGTCCCCCTTCTGCTCTTGCGCCAGTCCGGACACGAGGAGGCGAGCAGCGCCTTCTTTCGCTTCCTCGTCGAGCCGGCGCCTGCGCGCGAGCGCCCGCTACCGGATGGATCGATGCTTCGCGGCAGCATCGGCCATCCCGTCTTTCATGTCATTGCCGAGAAGAGCAGGGCTCCTGCGCCGCTCGGCTTCCAGCTGGAGTGGAACCCCCATGACCGCCGCCTTTACCCCGTCGAGCCC
>NZ_DASYHB010000096.1:0-5108 GCF_035999185.1 Ensifer sp.
TCAGGGAAAGTGCCACAGAAAGCAAACCGCTCCGCTTGCGGAGTAAGGGTGAAAGGGTGGGGTAAGAGCCCACCGCGGACATGGCGACATGGACGGCACGGCAAACCCCACCGGGAGCAAGACCGAATAGGGATGACGCGGACGCGCAAGCGCCCAGCCTGTTTCCGGGCCAGTCATCCGGGTGGGTTGCAAGAGGCTGCGTGCAAACGTAGTCCCAGATGAATGGCTGCCACGTTCCGTTGCCCTCGGGTAGCGGGGCCATACAGAACCCGGCTTACAGGCCAACTGGCGATTTCTCTTTATGGTGAACTGCATCTTTACCACCTGGTTGTACCAGTGGTGTCGGTGTGCACTGACAGTTGGGGGGCGCAGGTGACCGTCGCAAGAGCTTTCGGCAAATGGTGCGGTGTCGGTTTGGCGTTGCTTGTGCTGGTGCCGGTCGCCGTTGCTCCCGCTTATGCTGAAAATCTGCCGGACCTTTCGCCGAAGAGCTATCCTGCCGCCAAGGTCTACAGGGGCAAAGTAAAGCTCCCGGACTTCAACGGCCGTGACAAGGATTTCCGCCTCTTTCGAACGACGATCACCAAGGAAATGCTGGAAGGGGTGAACTTTGCCGGCGAGTACCGGGTGAACCAGGTCGGTTGCGGTGCGCAGTGCACTTTCGTCTTTGTCTCAAGCAACCGAACCGGGGAGGTCTTTGATTTCCCTTTGGGCGGTGACGACAACCTTCTGATGAAGCTTGAGTTCGGGCTTGATAGCAGGCTGATGACGGCCCAATGGGCCTCCTACGAACCAGACCGGTGCGTGCTTGAATACTTGGTGTTCGATGCCGGTCGCTGGAAAGAACTCTACAGCCGCCAGGTCGGTACGTTCGAGGCGTGTCACGACCCGATCGACGAGAATGCTGCGCAGTCCGATCCGGAGCGAAGGGCGCCCTAAAGCTTGATCTGAGACGCGTCGTCGCGGGCATCTCCGGGGCGTAACGCGGCGTTGGCAGTGGCGTACGGCCGGCGCCTGCCGCGTCGGCTTTTGCGCCAGATGGGTTCCGGGCGATCGCGCCGGATGGTGGCCGCGCGCATGTTCCTGCGCTCTTTCTCACATTCTGATTTTTCAACGATTTGAAGCCGTTCCGCCGTCCTATTCCCGCACGGTGGGGGTCATTTCGTAACGCTTCGTTAAACTTAACAACCTATCAATATTTGATCAGCCCGACGGCTGTTTACGATCCAATCCCATTGACGCCCATATGGTCCCATGATATCCCATAATGGCACTGCGCAGGGGCTGCTTCGCGGCCCAAAATCGCAAGAATCCAATGCCTTCCGGCTTCGGAAGGTGGTCGGGCATTCCACTGTTCGGCGGGGCTGTCTTGTGTGCGGGGTGATGTGTTCTCGCGGGTCGATGATTATGGCCCGTCAGTCTTGGGCGGCCGTTTCGCGTTATGAACCGCTTCTTGTCACATGCCACCAATCGGATCGATGCGAAGGGACGGGTTTCCGTTCCCTCGGCGTTTCGCTCCGTGCTGTCGGATGGGGGCGTTCGGGAGCTATACTGTTTTCAGGATTTCGTCTTTCCGGCGATCAGCGTCGGCGGGCCGGAACTCCTGGATCGGTTCGAGAGGCAGATGGCGGCCGAGGATCCTTTTTCCCCGGAGGCCAACGAGATGTCGCTGCTCGTTCATGGGGGTGGCGTCTTCGTGAAGCTCGATCCGGAAGGTCGGTTGATGATGACGGATTTCATCCGCGACTTCACTGGCATCTCGACCGACGTGATGTTCGTCGGGCGGGGCGATTATTTTCAGCTCTGGGAGCCGCAGGCCTTCGTCAAGGCGCAAGCGGTGGCCCGGGAAGGGCGCAAGTCACGGGGGTTGCGTCCAGAATAGAATGGAGAGAGGGAATGGTGACGGATCAAGGCGGAGGTATTCCTGAAGCCGAAGGCGGACCGGTTCGTCACATTCCCGTTCTTTTGCCGGAAGTTCTTGCCGCTCTCGAGCCGGCGCCCGGCAAGGTCATCCTCGACGGCACGTTCGGTGCCGGTGGCTACAGTTCTGCGATCCTGAAGGCTGGTGCCGATGTCGTTGGTCTCGACCGCGACCCGACGGCGATCGCCGCCGGCCAGAAGCTGGTCGGCGAATGGGGTGGGCGGCTAAAACTCATTCATGCACAATTTTCCGAGCTTGCCGCCCATGCGCCCGAGGGTGGGCTCGATGGCGTCGTGCTCGATATCGGCGTTTCCTCCATGCAGATCGATGAGGCCGAGCGCGGCTTCTCCTTCCAGAAAAAGGGGCCGCTCGACATGCGCATGTCGGCCTCGGGTGTTTCGGCGGCCGATGTCGTCAATCGCGCCAAGGTCTCCGATCTCATCCGCATCTTCGGCTTTCTCGGCGAAGAGAAGCAGTCGGGCCGCATCGCGCGTGCGATCGAGAAGCGTCGCGCCGAGCAGCCGTTCGAAACGACCCGCGATCTCGCCGGCCTGATCGAGGTGGTGACCCCGCGCAAGGCCAAGGACAAGATCCATCCGGCGACCCGCGTCTTCCAGGCGCTGCGCATTTTCGTCAACGACGAACTGGGCGAGCTGGCGCAGGCGCTGTTTGCCGCTGAAAAGGCGCTGAAGCCCGGCGGCCGTCTGGTCGTCGTCACCTTCCATTCGCTTGAAGACCGGATCGTCAAGGCCTTCTTCCAGGATCGCTCCGGCAAGGCCGGCGGTTCGCGCCATTTGCCGATGGTTTCTGCAAGGGCTGCAACCTTCACGCCAGTTGGCAAGCCTATGGTGGCGGCCACAGAGGAAGAAGCGTCCCTCAATCCGCGCGCACGCTCCGCCAAGCTGCGCGCCGGCATCCGCACGGAAGCGGCGTCGCCGGGAAACGATCTGTCCATTTTCAATCTGCCGGAACTGGCAAGCCTTGCACGGCTGGGGGGCTGACAAGACATGCTTCGAACGTTCGATATCGTTCTGATCGTCGTCATGACGGCCGCCGCGACCGTCACCTATACGATCAAGCACCGCGCCGAAAACAAGCTTGAGGAAGTCCGCAGGCTCGACGTGGCGATCAAGCTGGAAGAAGACACGATCGACCTGCTTCGTGCCGACTGGGCGCTGCTGACGCAGCCGAACCGGCTCGAGCGCCTCGTCGGCGCCTTCGGTGCGGACCTGCAGCTGGCGCCGACCCCCTCGACGCAGCTGGCGCGGCCCGAGGAACTGCCGATGCTGAAGGCGGACCTGCCGGTGCCCGAGGACAAGTCGTCCAAGGACGGCATCGCTTCGATCATCGAAAAGACCGATAACATCGCAACTGGCTCGGTGGCGCGCTGATGTCGTTTCTCTCCCGCATCATGGTTTTGAAAAGCAAGGCGCACTTCTCGGCGGGCGGCAACAACCGACCGGCAGAAAGCGGCGTCAACGTCACCTTCCAGGGCACACGCAAGAAGACGACCAACCAGGCGAAGAACCGCGTCGCCATCGTGATCGCGAGCTTCGGTATCGTCTACGCCGTCATCGGCGGCCGCCTCGTGCAATATGGCATGGCGGCGCCCGAGACGGTGTCGAGCATCGGCCGCGCCGACAACCTGATGGCCTCGCGCCCCGACATTCTCGACCGCAACGGCGAGATTCTTGCAACCGACATCCGCACGGTCTCGCTCTATGCCGAGCCGCACAAGATCGTCGATGCCGACGAGGCGGTGGAGCGGCTGGCGACGGTGTTGCCTGACATTAATACCCGCGAAATCTACAACAAGCTGAAGTCGAAATCGCGCTTCCAGTGGCTGCGCCGCCAGCTCACTCCTAAGCAGCAGAGCGAGATCCTGGCGCTCGGCATTCCCGGTGTCGGCTTCCGTCCGGAAAAGCGCCGCTTCTATCCAGGCGGCCACACGGCGGCCCACGTTCTCGGCCACGTCAACATCGACAACCGCGGCGTCGCCGGCATGGAACGCTACATCGACAGCCAGGGGCTCGCCGACCTTGCCGCGATCGGCATGACGAGCGACGCCAAGCTCGAGCCGGTGAAGCTGTCGATCGACGTGCGCGTGCAGAACATCGTGCGTGACGTCATCGACGCTGGCATGAAGAACTATCAGGCGCTCGCCGCCGGTGCCGTCGTGCTCGACGTGCATACCGGCGAAGTGCTGGCGATGGCGTCCGTCCCCGACTACGACCCGAACAAGCCGGCCGAAGGGGCGGAAGAGGGCTGGATGAACCGCATGTCGAACGGCACGTTCGAAATGGGCTCCACCTTCAAAACCTTCACCATCGCCATGGGCCTCGATTCCGGCAAGGTGACGCTCAACGACAGTTTCGACGCCTCGGCGCCGATCCGCATCGGCGGCTTCACCATCAAGGACTTCCACGGCAAGCGTCGCGTGCTGACCGTTCCGGAAATCTTCCAGTATTCGTCGAACATCGGTACCGCCAAGATCGCCGATCTCGTCGGCATCCCCGGTCACAAGGAATTCCTGACACGCCTCGGCCTGCTTTCCAAACTGCCGACCGAGCTGCCGGAGGTGAAGACGCCCACCCAGCCGCACGAATGGAAGAAGATCAACTCGGTCACCATTTCCTTCGGTCACGGCGTCTCCACGACGCCGCTGCAGACCGCGGTTGCGGGCGCTGCGCTCGTCAACGGCGGCAAGCTGATCGAGCCGACCTTCCTGCCGCGCACCGAGGAGGAGGCCAACGCTGTCGCGACACCGGTGGTCAAGAAGAGCACCAGCGACGACATGCGCTTCCTGCTTCGCTGGAACGGTATCGCAGGCTCCGGCAAGCGCGCTCTGGTGCCGGGCTTCAACGTCGGCGGCAAGACCGGCACGGCGGACAAGGTGGTCAACGGCCGCTACGCCAGCGACCAGAACTTCAACGCCTTCCTTGCGGCCTTCCCGATCGACAATCCGAAATACATCGTGCTGACCTTCATCGACGCGCCGAAGACCGGCGAGGGTGGCGGGCGCACGGCGGGCTCAAATGCCGCTCCGATGGTTCGCGACATCATCAGCCGCTCCGCGCCGCTGCTTGGCGTCGAACCAAAGTTTGGAGAAGACGGTTCTGCCTTGCTTGTGTCTTATTAGACATGAAATGAGAATGCGGACGATTCGCGATTCTGGCGGATCGAAATC
>NZ_DASYHB010000017.1:0-48050 GCF_035999185.1 Ensifer sp.
CGCCGGCAAATAACTCGACTTTCAAGGGAGAACAGACATGGACACCCAACTGCTGATCGGATCGCGCTTCGAGGCCGGCACCGAGGCCGACGAACACATCCTGAACCCGCGGACGGGCGGCAAGATCGTCGACCTGCCGGAGGCCTCGCATGCCCAGGTCGAGGCAGCCGTCGACGCTGCCGAAAAGGCCTTCACCACCTGGTCGCAGACCACACCCGGCGAGCGCTCCAACTATCTCTTGAAGATCGCCGACGCGATCGAGAAGGACGCCGACGGCTTTGCCGCGCTTGAGGCGCTGAATTGCGGCAAGCCGATCAATGCCGTGAAGAACGACGAACTGCCTGCCATCGTCGACTGCTGGCGCTTCTTCGCCGGTGCCGTTCGCAACCTGCATGCGCCGACCGCGGGCGAATATCTGCCCGGCCACACCTCGATGATCCGCCGCGACCCGGTCGGTATCGTCGGCTCGATCGCGCCCTGGAACTACCCGCTGATGATGATGGCCTGGAAGCTGGCACCGGCGATCGCCGGCGGCAACACCGTCGTCTTCAAGCCCTCCGAACAGACGCCGCTGACGGCGCTGAAGCTTGCCCGCGTGCTTGCCGATATCTTGCCGGAAGGCGTGGTCAACGTCGTTTCCGGCC
Organism: Ensifer sp.; assembly: GCF_035999185.1. GTDB lineage: Bacteria > Pseudomonadota > Alphaproteobacteria > Rhizobiales > Rhizobiaceae > Ensifer. Next base: position 645 of record NZ_DASYHB010000017.1, read on the forward strand.
GCGGCGAGACCGTCGGCAATGCACTGATCAACCACCCGAAGATCTCGATGGTCTCGATCACCGGCGACATCGCCACCGGCAAGAAGGTGCTGGCCGCGGCCGCCAAGACCGTCAAGCGCACCCATCTGGAGCTCGGCGGCAAGGCTCCGGTCATCGTCTATGACGACGCCGACCTCGAAGCGGTCGTCAACGGCATCCGCACCTTCGGTTACTACAATGCCGGGCAGGATTGCACCGCCGCCTGCCGCATCTATGCCGAGGCCGGCATCTACGAAAAGCTGGTCGCCGACCTCACCTCAGCCGTCTCGACCATCCGCTATAACCTCGCCGACGACACGGAAAACGAGATCGGCCCGCTGATCTCGCGCCGCCAGCGCGATCGCGTCGCAAGCTTCGTCGAGCGTGCCGCCGACCAGAAGCACATCGAGATCACCACCGGCGGAGCCGCCGGCAGCTCGGACGGCTTCTTCTTCCAGCCGACGGTTGTCGCCGGCGCCACCCAGGAAGACGAGATCGTCCGCCGCGAGGTCTTCGGCCCTGTTGTCTCCGTCACCCGCTTCACCGGCAAGGACGATGCGATCGCCTGGGCCAACGACAGTGACTATGGCCTCGCCTCCTCCGTCTGGACCAAGGACATCTCAAGGGCGATGAAGGCGGCCTCCCGCCTGCAATATGGCTGCACCTGGATCAACACCCACTTCATGCTGACCAACGAGATGCCGCATGGCGGCGTCAAGCAGTCGGGCTACGGCAAGGACATGTCGGTCTATGCGCTCGAAGACTACACCGCCGTTCGCCACATCATGATCAACCACGGCTGACACCGCTTCCTGCGGGTCAGACAATGCATGCATGAAAACGAGGACAACGGGAGGAGAAAACCATGTACCGTCGTCAATTGCTTGTCGCTGCTGGTGCCTTGGGCCTGAGCACGCTTGTGCTCTCGCCCGCGGCCTTCGCCGCTGACGCGGCACCGGATGTCGTCGCGGCCTATGTCGCGGCGTGGAACGCCCACGACTCTGCCAAGGCCGCATCCTACTTCGCCGATGACGTCACCTATTACGATGCGTCCGTCGGCAAGCCGGTCACCGGCAAAGATGCCGCCAAGACCGGCGTCATCGACAACTTCCTCAATGCCGTTCCCGATGCCGTCTGGACCATGAAGGGCGACCCGATCGCGAGCGGCGACAAGGTCTCGTTCGAATGGGAGTTTTCCGGTACCAATTCCGGCGCCTGGGCGGACGGCACGGCCGCCACCAACAAGAGCTTCAAGTTCACCGGCGCCTCGGTGTTCACGATCAAGGACGGCAAGATCACCGCCCAGAACGACTATTACGACGCGCTCGGCTTCTACAAACAGCTCGGGCTGATGCAATAGTCTCTGAGACCCACGAACCGCAGGTGAACGCCTGCGGTTCAGACTGCATGCAGATCTCAGAGCTGTCCGTCTGGTGAGAGGACAGCTCGTTCTTCCCTCATCCTCGCCCTTGTGGCGGGGATCCGGTAACCCGACGTCATCAGGGTCAAAAGACCCCTCAGCCCAAGGACTTGGGCTTGCTGGCAACTGTGACAAGCACAGGAATGACGGGAGTTGGGCTGGCGCCTGTGGAAATCTCTTTTCCCAGCTCCACGGCGGGCAAGGCCGATCGGGCACAGAAACAGCCGAAACATGATCGCAAAACTCATAAAACGACTTGCGCCGGCAAAAATCATGAGTAACACGATCACCTTATGAGTTTCTGACCGCGCTCAGAAGGTGTCGCATGCTTGCAGAACGGCGTTCTTTCACCGCTGCATTTCCGCCGAGACCGCTGCCCGACAGGGTGGCGCGATGACGGCTGCCGCTTGCGAACCATTGGTCGAGACCGGTGGCCCGAAGGCGCTGTCGGCGGCCTTTGCCGGAACCCATGCCTGGTGCAACGAGAAGATGGTGCTATCGGACAGCCTTTCCGATGCCATGGCCCTGCCGGATTTCTTCGCCTCCGGCGCCTTCGACCGTGCGCTCGATGTCTACACGGAAAAGTCCGGCGCCAGCGACCGGCGGGCCGTCGCCTCCATGTGGTCGCTCTACTATTTCTCGAGCCTCACCATCCCCTATCTCGTCGCACGCGTGCTCGACCACCAGGTGCTGCCTGTGGGGTTCGAGGAGATGACAGTGGCGCTTGCCGAAGACGGCCTGCCTCGCACCTTCGGCGTCTCCCATGCCGGCGCCTGGCAGGACACCGATGACGCCGATGTCTTTGCGACGCTGGCGCCCTTGATGCGCGGCCATCTGCGCGACGTAGTCGGCCACCTGAAGGCGGTCGGCGGAATCGCGCCAAAGCTCGCCTGGAACAATGCGCTCGTCTACATCGACTATGCGTTGCGCGCCTCAGGCATAGAACCGTTGAACGCACAGGCCGATCAGCTCATTGGCCACAAGGCGTTGCCGGACGGCTCGCCCAACCCCTTCTTCGATTGCCTGCGCCACGAAGACGAAGACGGCGCCCGGGTGTGCCGTCGCAAGATCTGCTGCCTGCGCTATCTTTTGCCAGGGGTGCCCAGCTGCGGCAGTCTCTGCGCCCTTCCCAGCCAGCGGAACCAATAGGTCAAAGGAACCAACAGGTTTGTTTCACATCTTCCCGGCCGCTCTGCGGCTCGTGCTCGTTCTCTGTTTCGTCTTCGCGTTCGGCACCGCAGCCCGCGCCGAAGGCCCATGGCCGATGACGCTCACCGACGCCGTCGGTCGCGAGGTGACCATACCCGCAAAGCCCAAGGCGATCCTGCTCGGCACCGGCTTCAACCTCGTCGCCCTGTCGCTGATCCACCCGGACCCCGTCAGCCTGCTCGCCGGCTGGTCGGGCGACATGAAGGATGACAATCCCGAACTCTACGAGAGCTTTGCGCGCAAATTCCCGGCCCTTGCAAAGGTGCCGGAGATTGACGACGGAACCGGTGCCGGTCTCTCCTTCGAGCCGCTGTTGTCGCTGAACGCCGATCTGGCAATCCTTGCCAATTGGCAGGCCGATACGGAACAGGGCCAGCGCGCGATCGACTACCTCACCAGCATCGGCGTGCCTGTCGTCGTCGTCGACTTCAACAACAATGCGCTCGCAAGCACACCACAGATGATGCGCCTGCTCGGCAAGCTGCTCGGCCGCGACGAACAGGCGGAAGCCTTCGCGCGGTTCTACGAGGACAAGCTGAAACTCATCCGCGAGCGGATCGCCGCCAAGCCGGAGCCGCGACCATTGGTGCTGATGGACGCCTTCCCGCAGGCCGACCGCTGTTGCTGGGCCTATGGCGTATCGGGCCTCGGCGAGTTTCTGACCGTTGCCGGCGCGCGCAACATGGCCGATCACGGCCTGCCGCCGCTTGGCGGCAAAATCAGCGCCGAGGCGGTGATGGCCGCCAACCCCGACATCTACATCGCCACGTCCTCGCCCGGCGGCAAATACGGCACGCTGTCCATCGGCCCCGGCGTCGACGAGGATCGGGCGCGGCAGACGCTCGCCGAGACGATCAAGTCGCCGGCGCTTGCCAGTGTGCGCGCCGTCGAAGAACAACGCGTTCACGGGCTCTGGAACTTCTTCAACGCCGTCCCGCTCAACATCGTCGCCGCCGAGGTCTTTGCCACCTGGATCAGGCCCAACCTCTTTTCCGACCTCGACCCGAAAGAGACCCTTGCCGACATCAACAGCCGCTTTGCCGCGGTACCGTTCGAAGGCACTTACTGGGTCGACCTCAAGCCGGGCAAGTAACCTCCCTTGAGCGCACCGGAGCGCCAACCCTCACGCGCGTTCACCGAAACGTCAGGGTGCTACCGGTTACCGGACGCCTCGACGTGTTGCCAGTCGCTACCCGCCCTATATAAGGGACGAGGTGGTGCAGCGCGCCAGCCCCGCGGCTTGCCTGCGCTGTAACGCTTTGATCGGCTGCATGATTTCCCCCTTGCGTCGATTCCGGACCAAGGAATGATGCCGGTGAGGAGGATCTGGATGCTGTGGTTGATCGCGTTACCGTTGGGCCTTGTGGTCGTGTACCTGGCAGCGCGCTTCAGCCGCTTTCGCCAATGGGCCGAACCGATCCTCTCGGTCGCCGTCGCGCTCGGCCTGCTCGTCGCCTTCATCATCTGGTTCAGCGATGGCGATGGCGCCAAGCCCCAGGCACCCGAACCGGTGCAGACGACGCAGCCCGCGGGCCTCAAAGCAACGGACGTTGCCCTGGAAGATCTCACCTTCGAGCAGAGCCAGCCGGAACGAAGCTTCCGGCTGCGCGGCACGGTCGCCAACAAGGGGCCAGCCCTGCTTGAATATTTCCGCCTGTCCGTGACGCTCGAAAACTGCCCCGCGGACGCCTGCGAAAAGATCGGCGACGACACGGCGCTGATCCTCGCCCGCGTGCCAGCTGGCCAGAACCGCACGTTCGAGACCTACCTCACGTTCCCGAACCGCGAAGGCGAAAGCCTGACGGCGCCGAAATGGACGACCGAAGTGCTGGAAGTCCGTGGCGGCAACCGCTAGCGCAAGCCTGCGAAAGTGTCGGGTGGCTGTAGAGCCAGGCTTGCGCCATCGCGGAACGGAACCAGTTCACCTTCTCGCTAGGACGATGAACCGATCTGGCGCGTCGCGCGGTGGGGGTGGCTCCCTGAATTGCGCTTTGGAGTAACGCCATTCGGGGCGGAAAACCGTTTCACACCGCTCCTTGACTTGGCCCTAGGCAGCGACTGGACGGCGAAGCACCTCGACAAGCTCAGCCGTCGTCGTCACCTCCGCGAACTCGGCGCGCAGCGTCGCCACATGGGCGCGGTGGATGTCCCGCGCCGCAATCATGCCACCCTCGCCGTCCGGCTGGTCGAAGCAGTCGCAGGCGTCTTCCACCAGGATCATGCGGTAGCCGAGATTGGCCCCGACGCGCACAGAGGTCGAGACGCACATGTCGGTCGAGATACCGAAGGCAACGACGGTATCGACGCCGAGGCGGCGCAGGCGCAGATCGAGATCGGTGCCGATGAAGGCGGCGTTGACGCTCTTGGTGACGAGCGCCTCGTCACCCTCGGGCCCGAAGCCGGGCCGGAACCCATTGCCCGGCGCCCCGGGCGCAAGCGTCGAGCCATCCATCACGCTGTCGTGGCGCACATGGATGATCTGGCGGCCGCTCGCCCGCCAGCCGGCAAGGAGGGCAAGGCCGTTCCGGTCGACAGCGTCGTTCCAGCGGCGTGGCCAGGGCGCGCTATCAAAAGCCCTCTGCATGTCGATCGGCAGCAGCACGGCGTTATCGGGAATACTCAATCTGGTCATGGGCAAAGCTCCTTCGTTGCGAAAAGACGCTAACCCGCCTATCGTCCGGTTTCACTGGACATGATGACGCCTCACCGGACGAATGTCCGGAACTGGCAAGATGGAGGCGACGTTTTGACTGAAACCGATGAGAAGGATCGTCTGCTGCTGGCGGCGCTGCGGCAGGATTCGCGCCAGAGCCTGGTGGCGCTCGCCCGCCACAGCGGGCTTTCGCGCAGTGCTGCCCATGACCGGCTGCGTCGACTGGAAGCGAAAGGCGTGATTGCCGGCTACACCATCCGTCTTGGCGTTGCGGACGAGAGCCCGACGGTGAAATCGCTGATCGCGATCAGCTTCCAGCCAGGCAAGAACTGCGACCATATCGTGCCACATCTCTCGGCCATGCCGCCCATCGTCACCTGCTGGTCGCTTGCCGGCGCAACCGACCTGATGGTCCTTGTCGAATGCGCCTCCAACGGCGATCTCGACACAATCCGCCGCCAGATCTCCATCATCCCCGGCGTCGCCACCGTGCAGACGCATGTGGCGCTGCGCACCCATTTCGACCGGCGGGACTGACGGATCAACTCTGCCAGTCCGCCCACCGGAAAGCGATCAGGGCCGGCTGAGCTCGTCGAGGTACCAGTGGATGTAGCGCAACTCGTTGTGCTCCATCGGCGCGATCGGTCCCGGCACGAAATAGTGCGAGCGCACACCGCGCGACGTGTGTTCGATGATCGCCTTGTCTTCCTCGGTCGTCACCTTCCACAGCCACGTCAGCCGGTCGAGATCATAGTCGCGCCCCTCCTCGGCATCGGCGTCGACCAGCCAGATCAGCTCCATCTCAGAGGTCTCGGCCGTCTTCGGAATGAAGCGGTAGATCATGCCGTGATCGGGGTAGCAGACCAGGAAGGTGGTGCCGCCGAGATGGATCGAGGTGACGCCGCCGTCGAAATCGGAAAATCGGCCCATCAGCTTGCTCAGCGCCTGGCCATCCTTGCTGCCGGTCTTCGCACCGTCATAGAGCGGGTAGCGGAAGGCGTGCACCGCCTCCTTGCCGGCAGCCGACGTCTGCCAGTGGTTGCCGGAGCCGACCTCGATGCCGAGTGCGCAGGTGCGCGCCTCCATCCGGGCGTTCAGTTCCTCGATCATGTGCAGCGGCTGTTCCAGCGCATGCGTTTCCGAATACTCCGGATGTGCCGGGCCACAGTGGTAGCACTCGACATAGTTCTCGACCGCAAGCTTCCAGTTGGCGTCCACTGGATAGGTCTGGCGATGGGCGACCTTCGCCGAACCCCAGCCATATTGTCCGCAGGTCGCATGCAGCAGGTGCTCGACATCGGAAAAATCGAGCGGCTCGTCGGCAAAGGAGATGAAGATCAGCCCTTCGGCGACGCGCACGTGCAGCTTCTTCAGCCCGTGATCCTCGCGCTTGAAATCCTTCGGCATCAGCCTTGCTGCCTTTAGTGCCCCGTCATTGCCATAGGTCCAGGCGTGGTAAGGGCAGACGAAGGCGCGGGCATTGCCCTTGTCCTTGGTGCAAACCTCGGCACCCCGATGGCGGCAGACATTGAGCATCGCGTGGATCTCGCCGCTCGCCGTGCGGGTGACGATCACCTGCTCGGACGCCATGCGAAAGACTTCGAAATCGTTGGCGTTCGGGATCGCGCTCTCATGCGCCACGCAATGCCAGTGACGGCGGAAGACACGCTCCAGGTCGCGTTCATAGATCTCCGGATCGAGGTAGAAGGCGCGCACGAGCCCATGGCCTGGACGATGGGCGGCAACAAGCTGGTCGATGCGGTCGCCGGTGACAGTGGTATTCTCGAGCTCCGAAACGAGCATGGGGGCGAACTCCAATTGTGTCACCGGAAGGACCGCGTTCCGGCGCGCGTGTATTTCAATCTGACGCACGGCGCTCGCCACGCGTCTCCTTCTCCCTGTCAAAACGGGGAGAAGGTGGCCGGCAGGCCGGATGAGGGGCAGTCGTCACGTCAGCAGGCACGCGAACTCCCCCGCAGGTTTCGGCGCAACCTTCACCCAACGCATTCCTCGCAATCTTCAGAGGACGATCGACCAGACCTGGCCGCCCGTTGCCCCCATCCCGAAACCGGGACGAGCGAAACTCAGCAGAAGATCTGGAATTTCTCCCGGATCTTCAGGTCGATCTCCGGCGCAATCACCGAGGGTGCCGCTTCCGCGAGAATCCGGTTTTTCTTCTCGATCGCCTTGGCCACCAGATCCGGGCGGCCAATCTCGACCCATTCCTTCGGGCTCGTGCGATCGGCGACGGCCGGGTAGATGTACTCCGTCTGCATCAGCCCGAGCGTCTGGGGATGGCCGAGATAGTGGCCGGGGCCATCAAGGCAGACCGAGCGCATGGTCTCGAGCGAGACCGAGTCCTCGGTCACGTCGATGCCGCGGATGCAGCGCTGCACCTGGCCCAGGAGATCGTCGCCGAGCACCAGCGATTCCAGGCAGAAGCCGAGCAGCGAGGCATGCATGCCGACGGCCTCGTAGACCATGTTGAGACCCGAGAGCCCGGCCATGACGTTGGAGATCGCCTGCTCCCAGCCGGCCTGCATGTCCGGCAGCTTGGCGTCGGCGATGCCAGCAGCAGCCCCGCCCGGCAGGCGATAGAACTGGTGCATCTGGGCGCAGCCAGCCGTCAGCAGCGCCTGTTCGCCGGAACCGCCCGACATCGCGCCGGTGCGCAGGTCCGAAACGAAGGGCCAGGTGCCGAAGACCGCCGGATGGCCGGGCGACATGGCATTGACATAGACGACGCCCGCCAGGCACTCGGCGACCGCCTGAACGATCGCGGTTGCAAGCGGCGCCGGTGCGGTCGCACCCGCCTGGCCGGCCGAGAGCAGCAGGATCGGCATCCCGGCACGGATGCACTTTTCCATGGTGATGCAGCTTTCCTCGGCGAACTTCATCGGCGGCACGACGAAGCAGTTCGAGTTGGAAACGAAGGGCCGCGCCCGCCACTTGTCCTCGCCGCCGGCGATCATGTGGATGAGGTCGAAACAGCCGTCGACATGCGAGGGATCGGAGAAGCTGGTGCCGACATGTTTGGTCGTGCCGGCGCAGCAGGCGTAGAGCGTGTTGATGTCCATCAGGAAGTTGTCGGCGACATCCCGGCAGACCATGGCGCGCTGGAAAAAGTGCACGTTGTCGAGGTGATGCACGAGCTGTGCCGCGTTCAAGAGGTCCTTGGCGGTGGACTCGCGATACTCGCGCTTCTCGACATCGACGATATGCACCGCGGCCCCGGCTGTGCCGTAGTAGACGCGGGTGCCGGAGAGCTCGAGATCCTGCTTCGGGTCGCGGGCATGAAGCGTGATGTCGCGCGCGGCGATCGCAAGCATGTCCTCGACCAGCGCCCGGGGAAAGCGGATGCGCCCGTCATCGCCAAGAATGGCGCCGGCGCCGGTCATGATCTCGACGCCGGACTTCGGGGCGTTCGCAAGGCCGATCTGCTCCAGCGCGTCGAGCGCCGCCTCGTGGATGCGCCTCACGTTGGCGTCCGTCAGCGGCTTGTACTGCCCGCCGGAAAGCCCGGGGCGCACCGGCCGGATATTTTCGGCCAAGGGTGCTGCGCGCAACGCCACCCGCGCCGCCCGCCCGCCGGACCGTCTCGAAGCCGCAACTGCACAATCGTCAGCCATCATCATCTCCCAATGGGGCGCGTGCCCCTGATCCCTGCCGTGGGGTGTTGCCCCTCATCCGCGCGGTGAGGGATTACCCCTCATCCGCCTGCCGGCACCTTCTCCCCGTCTGGACGGGGAGAAGGGAATTGTGGCGCCCGCTCGTTCCTCTCCTCAGCCTTCAAGAGGATGAGGCTTAGCTGGCCTTATGCACCGCCTCGTTCTTCCACCGCCCCTCACTCCACCTCTCTCCGCCTGTGGTGAGAGGGAATGACCCGGGGCCGCGTCTCACTTCTCTCCGCCTGCGGGGAGAAGGTGGCCGGCAGGCCGGATGAGGGGCAATGCCCTCACCGCGCGGATGAGGGACGAGCCCAACCACCTGCCCTACATCCGCACCCGTTCCGCCCGCGGGTCGTACATCGGCTTCAGCGACGCCTCGGCCTTCACCCGCGTTCCGGCGATCTCGATCTCGAAGCTTGATCCGAGCACGTCGTCGGCGCTCTCGCCTTCCGAGGGCACGTAGCCAAGGCCGATGGCGCCGCCGAGGTGGTGGCCGTAATTGCCAGAGGTGATCGTGCCGACGATCTTGCCGTCGCGCACGATCGCCTCATTGTGGAAGAGCAGCGGCTCGGGATCGGAAAGGCGGAACTGCACCAGCCGGCGCGACAGCCCGCGATTGTGCTTGGCGAGCACCGCCTCGCGGCCGATGAAATCGCCCTTGTCGGCCTTGACCGCAAAGCCGAGCCCGGCTTCGAGCACATGGTCCTCGTCGGTGATGTCGTGGCCGAAATGGCGGAAGGCCTTTTCGATGCGGCAGCTGTCGAGCGTGTGGATGCCACAGAGCTTCAGGCCCAGCCCCTGGCCGGCCTCTTCCAATGCCTCGAACACATGTGCCGTCTGGTCGGTCGGGACATAGAGCTCCCAGCCGAGTTCGCCGACATAAGTGACGCGATGCGCCCGGGCGAGCCCCATGCCGACCTCGATCTCGCGCGCCGTGCCGAACGGATGGGCGGCGTTGGAAAAATCGTTGGGGCTGACCTTCTGCATCAGCTCGCGCGCCTTGGGCCCCATGACGCAAAGCACGCTTTCGCCGGCACCGACATCGGTGATGACCACGAACTCGTCGGTCAGATGCTTGCGCAGCCACGCAAGATCCCGCTGCAACGTGGCGCCGGGCACCACCAGCAGGAAGGCGGTTTCCGAAAGACGCGTCACGGTCAGGTCGCTCTCGATGCCGCCGCGGGCGTTGAGCATCTGGGTGTAGACGATGCGGCCGGGCTCGACGTTCATCTCGTTGGCGCAAAGCCGCTGCAGGAAGGAGAGCGCGTCGCGCCCCTCGACGCGGATCTTGCCGAAGGAGGTCATGTCGAACAGGCCGACGCCGTTCCTGACCGCCAGATGCTCGTCCCTCTGGTTTTCAAACCAGTTCTGCCGCTTCCAGGAGTAGCGGTACTCACGCTCCTGGCCGTCCTTGGCAAACCAGTTGGCACGCTCCCAGCCGGCGACCTCGCCGAAGACGGCGCCGCGGGCCTTCAGGTGTTCGTGCAGCGGCGAGCGGCGCACGCCGCGGGCGGTCGCCATCTGGCGATAGGGGAAATGATCGGCATAGAGCAGGCCGAGTGTCTCGGAAACGCGGTCTTTCAGATAGGCGCGGTTCTTCTGGAACGGCTGTGCCCGGCGGATATCCACCTCCCAGAGATCGAAGGGCGGCTCGCCGTCGTTCATCCATTGGGCAAGCGCCATGCCGGCACCACCGGAGGACACGATGCCGATCGAGTTGTAGCCGGCCGCCACCCAGTAGCCCTTCACCTCCGGCGCCTCGCCGAGATAGTAGCGGTCGTCGGGGGTGAAGCTTTCCGGGCCGTTGAAGAAGGTATGGATGCCAGCCGTTTCCAGCATCGGCATGCGGTTGACCGCCATTTCGAGGATCGGCGCGAAGTGGTCGAAATCGTCGGGCAACTGGTCGAAGCAGAAGTCCTCGCGGATGCCCTCCATGCCCCAGGGTTTGGCTTTCAGCTCGAAGGCGCCGATCAGCATCTTGCCGGCGTCTTCCTTGTAGTAGGTGCACTCATCAGGCACGCGCAGCACCGGCAGGCGCTTCAACTCCGGGATCGCCTCGGTGACGATGTAGAAATGCTCGCAGGCATGCAGCGGCACGGTAACGCCCGATTGCCGCGCAAACTCCCTGCCCCACATGCCGGCGCAGTTGACGACATGATCGGTCTCGATCGTATAGACCTCGCCGTTCTGCTCGCAGGTGACGCCGGTCACCCGGCCATCCTTCTTCAGCACAGACGTCACCTTGACGCCCTCGATGATCGTCGCACCGTTCTGGCGCGCACCCTTGGCGAGCGCCATGGCGATGTTGGCAGGGTCGCACTGGCCGTCGAGCGGCAGATGCACGGCCGCTTTCACGTCCGAGGTGTTGAGGTGCGGATACATGCCCTTCACTTCATCAGGCGTGATCTCGCGCACGTCGACATTGAAGGCGCGCGCCAGTGAAGCCTGACGATAGATCTCTTCCTTGCGCTCCTCCGTCAGCGCCACCGTGATCGAACCGTTCTGGCGCATGCCGGTGGAAATGCCGGTCTCGGCCTCGAGCTTGACGTAGAGATCGGCCGAATATTTCGCGAGCCGCGTCATGTTCTGCGAGGCGCGCAGCTGGCCGATGAGACCGGCCGCGTGCCAGGTGGTGCCGGAGGTCAACTGCTTGCGCTCAAGCAGCACCACATCCGTCCAGCCGAGCTTGGCGAGATGATAAGCGACCGAACAGCCGGACACGCCGCCGCCGATGATGACCGCACGGGCTTTCGAGGGAATGGGCTTGGTCATGCGCGCAGTCTTTCATTGGAGGGATCCCAGAGCGGCTGGTCCGCCTCGACCGTCGCCTTGAAGCGGTCGCCGAAGATCTCGACCTCGATTTCCTGGCCGGGCACGGCAAGGTCGGCCCTGAGCATGCCGAGCGCGATCGACTTGCCGACGCGGTGGCCCCAGTTGCCCGAGGTCGTTTCGCCGACCACCTGACCGTTGGACCAGAGCGTCGACATGTAGGGTGCGTCGCAGCCGTCGGCGGCGACCGTCAGTGTCACGAAACGCTTGGAAACGCCCTGCTGCTTCTCCCGCTCCAGCGCCGCCTTGCCCTTGAAGCCCGGCTTGCCCCAGTCGACGAAACGTTCGAGGCCGCCCTGCAGGATGGTGTAGTCGGTCGAAAGATCACCCTTCCAGGCGCGATAACCCTTCTCGATGCGCAGGCTGTCGAGCGCCTCCATGCCGAAGGGTTTCAGGCCATGCTTCTCTCCGGCCGCCCACACGGCGTCGAAGATTGTGGCCGTATCCTCCACCTTGCTGTGGATCTCCCAGCCGAGCTCGCCGGCAAAGGAGACGCGCACGAGCTGGCAGTAGCGCCCGGCGATCTGGGCCGTCTGGTGCGTCAGCCAGCCCTTGGTCAGATCCGCCTCGCTGATCTCGGCAAGGATCGCACGCGACTTCGGACCGGTGAGGATTTGGCAGGAGAAGGACGTCGTCACGTCATCGATGGTGAAGGCGGCGTTGTCGGGCCGGTGCTTCGTCAGCCACTCGAAATCGTGCCACTGCGCCGTTGCCGCCGTGATCAGGAAGAAGAAATCCTCGTCCAGCATCATGACCGACATTTCGGTGACGATGCGGCCCTTGTCGTCGGCGAAATAAGCAAGACCGATGCGGCCGGGCTTCGGAACGCGGCCGGTGATCAGGCCCGAGAGCCAGGCCGTCGCGCCCTCGCCCTTCACCCGGAAGCGCGAGAAGCCCGGCAGGTCGAGAATGCCGGCGGCATCGCGCACGGCCAGGCACTCCTCCTTGATGCGCTCCGCCCACGGGCCTTCGCGACCCCAGGTCTGCGTCGCCTGTTCGGAGGTGTCGTCGCCGGGCTTCGCGTACCACATGGCGCGCTCCCAGCCGTTATAGGGCTTGAACTGGGCGCCGAGTGCGGCGATCCGGTCGTGGATCGGCGACGACTTCTTGCCGCGGCCCGCCGCCCAATAGTGCTTGGGGAAATGCATCGCATATTCGTGGCCATAGATCTCCATGCCCTTGGCGATGCAATAGTCCTGGTCGGTGTAGTCGGTGTAGCGCCGCGGGTCGCAGGACCACATGTCCCATTCCGTCTGGCCCTCGGTGATCCATTCGGCGAGCACCTTGCCGGCGCCGCCCGCCTGGCAGATGCCGAAGGTAAAGACGCAGGCCTCGAACGCGTTCGGCACGCCCGGCATCGGGCCGATCAATGGATTGCCGTCGGGCGCATAGGGGATCGGGCCGTTGATAATCCGCGACAGACCTGCCGTCCCGAGGATCGGCACGCGCTCGACCGCATCGTTCAGGTACCATTCCAGGCGGTCGAGATCGTCGGGGAAGAGTTGGAAGGAAAAATCCTCGGGCATCGGATCATCGGGCGTGACCCAATGGGCGCGGCAGTTGCGCTCATAGGGCCCGAGGTTCATGCCGTTCTTCTCCTGGCGGAGATAGTAGGAGCTGTCGACATCGCGCAAAAGCGGTAGCTTGTGGCCCGCCTCCTTCGACCAGGCGGCCAGCTCCGGAATCTCGTCGAACAGGATGTACTGATGGCTCATCACCATCATCGGCACGTCGCGGCCGAACATCTTGCCGACCTCGCGGGCATAGTAGCCGGCGGCATTGACGACATATTCGCAGCGGATCTCGCCCTGCGGCGTCGAAATCACCCATTCGTCGTTTTCGCGGCGCGCCCCGGTCACGGGACAGAAGCGGATGATCTTGGCGCCCATGTCGCGCGCGCCCTTGGCGAGCGCCTGGGTCAGCTGCGCCGGGTCGATATCGCCGTCATAGGGATCGTAGAGCGCGCCAGTCAGCTCATGCGTTTCGAGGAAAGGATAGCGGGCGCGCATCTCGTCAGGCGAGAGGATATCGAGATCCATGCCCTGGTAGCGGCCCATGCCAACGACGCGCTTGAATTCCTGCAGCCGCTCCTTGGAATGGCCAAGCCGGATCGAGCCGGTGACGTGATAGTTCATCGGGTAATCGACGAGCGCACCGAGATCGCGATAGAGCGAGGCGGAATAGCGCTGCATGTTCATGATCGACCAGGAGGACGAGAAGGTCGGCACGTTGCCGGCCGCGTGCCAGGTCGAGCCCGCCGTCAGCTCGTTCTTTTCCAGAAGCACACAATCGGTCCAGCCGGCCTTGGCCAAATGGTAGAGCGAGGAAGCGCCGATCGCTCCCCCACCGATGATCACGACCCGGGCGTGCGACGGCAAATTCGACATTAACAGTTCCCTCGTTTTGGCGAATTCTTGCCGGGGAAGCCGGGCGCCATCAAGCGACGGAAACAGGCTTTATTGATCGACAAATTCGATTAGATTGGCCGTATCGAAGCGGGAGTGCACGGCATGCAGGTGGAACTGGTCGAAACCTTCCTGGACCTGATGGAAAGCCGCTCCTTCAATCGCACCGCCGAGCGCTTGAACATCACCCAGTCGACCGTCTCGCATCGGGTGAAGGCGCTGGAAGCGCAATTCAACCGCAAGCTCTTTACCCGCAACAAGGGTGGCACCGTGCCGACGGCCGCGGGCTTGCGCTTTCTCGACTATGCGAAAGCGCTGCAGAACCAATGGCATGAGGCAACACGCGCAGTCACCAGCGCCGGCGCGTTGGAACGCTCCATGCGGCTCGGCATCCAGCATGATCTGGCGGAAGCTTTTGCCGGCGAATGGATGGCGGCAATCCGGCAGGACCTGCCCGCAACCGAGGTCTATATGGAGGCCGATTACTCCAACCAGATGAACCGCGATCTCGGCGCCGGTGACCTGGATCTGGCGATCCTCTATACCCCTCACTACCTGCCCGACCTCTACTATGAACGGATCGGCGATCTGCATTACGTTCTGGTCAGCACCGAAGCGCGTGCGCTCGCCGATATCCGGTCGGAAACCTATATCCGATCGAGCTATTCGCCAACCTTCGACCGCGCCCATCGCCTCGCCCTGCCGCATCTTTCGGCGGCACTGCTTTCCGCCGGCCAGAACATGGCGATTGCCCGGCTCCTCGCAGCGCTCGGCGGCGCGGCCTATGTGACGGCGGCGACGGCCGATCGGCTTTCGGCGGAGGAATCTGCGTTTCGGGTACAGGATGCGCCCGTCATCGCCCAGACCGTCTACGCCGCCACCAGCCTTCGCACCCGCCACGCCCACCAGCACCGCAAGATCATCGCCGCCATGGGCGCTCTGCTTTCGACGCTTCCGGTGCCCGGTTCGGAAACCCCTTAGGCCATGCGGCGCTGGATCAGCCGCCGCAGAAACATCAGGATCGAGACGATCGCGAGATAGTAGATCAGCGCGGCCGAATACCACTCGACGAAGCGGAAGCTGGAGGCGATCGCATCGTTGACGACGGCCATGATCTCGCGCATCGAAATGACATAGGCAAGCGAGGTCAGCTTGATCAGGTTGATGAATTCGTTGACCAGCACAGGCATGACGATGCGCAGCGCCTGCGGCAGGATCACCAGAAAGAAGGTCTGCCAGCGATTGAGCCCGAGTGCGCGCGCTGCATCCGTCTGTCCCTGGCCGATCGCCGAAAGCGCCCCGCGCATCGCTTCGGCCATGTAGGCGGCCGTCACCAGCGTGAACGCGATGAAGGCCGCGACGAAGGGCGTGTACCAGGGCGCCCGCGTCAGCCCCGGAAAGAGCTGCGGCGCGCCGTTCCAGACGATCAGGAGCACGAGGATCAGCGGCGACGAGCGGAACAGCCAGACATAGAGCTGTGCTGCCGTCCGCCTGACCGTCGCCATCGAGTTGAGCGCGACGGCAAGCGGCAGGCAGAGCAGGAACGACGCCGCCTGCACCAGGATCGAAAGCAGGATGGCGATACCCGCCCCCTGCAGCATCACCGGCATGGTCAGGGCATCGAAAAACAGTTTGGTGTCGAAGTTCATGCCCTGCCCCCGCCGTTTGCGATTAGGAGTCGTAATCGACGTCGAAGAGTGCCGGATCGAGGCCGTATTTCCTGGCGAGGTCGCCGAAGAAGCCCTTCTCCTTCAGCGCCTTGAGCCCCGCCTTGACGGCGGCCGCGTCCGCAGCCTCGCGCCGGCTGTAGATGCCGTACTTGAAATCTGAGGCCCAGATGTAAGGAAGCTGAAGCGTGCCGTCGGATCGCGAAGCGCGGTAGGCGCCCTCCGCCTCCTCGGTCACTGTCGCGTCGACCCGGCCGACGAGAACCTGTTGATAGGCGGCCTGTTGGGTCGGATACTCTTGCACCTCGACAGGTGGCAGTCCCTTGGCGGTTAGCGCCGCGTTGAGCGGGCCGATCCGCTCTTCTTTGTAATAGGCGCCGGCTTCGAGCGCGATCACTTTGCCGCTGAGGTCCTCCGGCACCTTGATCGCATCGCTGCCAGCCTTGGTCACCATGGCGGTCGCCGATTTCATGTAGGGCACGCAGTCATAGGTCTCGCGCCGCTTGGCGTTGACGTAGATGCCGCTGATGATGACGTCGCAGCGCCCTGCCCCGAGCGTCGGCAACAGACCGGCAAATTCGGTGACGGTGTAGGCGATGTTGGCGTTCCAGAGGCCGGCAAGCGCCTCGGCGATCTCGATGTCGATGCCAGTCGGTGCAGCATCGGCCGGATGCTCCTTGAACGAAAGCGGCGGAAAGGCCGCCGTGGTGCAGACGCCGAGCTCGCCGTCTGCGGCAAAGGCAGGGGTCTCCGCCCGTGCGATACCGGCCGAAAGCAGTGTGGTTGCAAGAAGGGTTGCGCAGGATGCCAGTCTGATCATCGTCATTCCCCTTATTGTGCTGGTGAAACGCGGCCGACGATGTCGCCATAGGTGTGGCTGTCGAAGGCCGGAAGGATGAGCGGGTCCACGAAGCCGTCGCGCCGTGCCGTCAGCACGTATTGCATCATCGACGCATTATCAGGCATCTCGAAAACCTGGACGAAATCGTAGGTTCCAAGCGTGGCGTAGAAGGCGACCGAGCGGCCGCCGAGCGCTGCGACCCGATCCTCGCTCACCTTGCGCCGGCTGCCGCTATCGGCAAGCTCGGCCAGTCCCTTGGCAGTCAGTCGCATCAGCGAGATATATCTTTGCATGGGGCATCATTCCGTTGAAACGGTTGGCAAAAGGCATGGACATGCGGGTGACACGCGAAGCAATTCCAGGAAAAGCGTGAAGCGGTTTTCCGTCCGGAATTGCGTGACGTCAGAGCGCTTAGCGGCTGGCTCTCGCAAGCCCGGCAATGACGGCGTCGCTGGTCGAAACAGTGCCGAAGATGCCGTTCTCGATCGAGATCATGTTGATCGCCGCCTCATGTGCCCATTGCTCGCCGCTGGCGCAGCAATCCGAAATCGTCAGGCACTGGAAATTGCGGTCGCAGGCCTCGCGCAGCGTCGTGTGCACGCAGACATCGGTGGTGCAGCCGGTAAAGAGCATGTGGGTGATGCCCTGCGATCTCAGCACGTGCTCGAGGTCGGTGTAGGTGAACGAGCTGTTGCAGGTCTTGTCGATGATGACGTCAGTGTCGGCGACATCGAGCTCGGGCAGCAACTGGAAACCGGGGCTGGAGCGCAAGAGCACCTGCGTGTTCTCCAGACCTGAGCGCTTGCGCCGCCATTTCTCGTAAGGGGTCATGTCGGCAAGATCGGCACGGTAGCCCTGGCGCGTATGGATGATCAGGCAGCCGGCAGCCCGCGCCGCCGATATCACCCGGTTGACCGCCGGCACGATCGCCGCAAGCGGCGCCGGGTCGTAACCCATCGAGGCAAAGTAGCCGTTGGGCGAGCAGAAGTCGATCTGGAGATCGATCACCATCAGCGCGGTCTGCGACGGAACCAGCTTTCCGTCATAAGGAAAATCAAACGGTTGAGCCTCGATCATCGTATTACTCCCTCTCTCCGCCGAGATTCATAGGAGCAAAAATCGATTGGGAATAGCGATTTTTTATGCTTGATATTGTCCAGTTTGGCTAAACGATTTCAAGATCCACAACCGGGAGAATGACGGATGAAGGCGCTGCATTTCCTGCCCTATATCCGGGCCTTCGAGGCGGTGGCGCGCATCGGATCCGTGCGCCAGGCAGCAGACGAGCTGGGCCTCAGCCCAGGTGCCGTGTCGCTGCAGCTGCGCCGGCTGTCGGAGACGACGGGGCTGACGCTGCTTGAAAAATCCGGACGCAACATCAAGCTGACCGCTGCCGGCCGCGACTTCGCACAGACGGTGTCGCACGCCATCGGCAATCTCGCCGCCGCTGTCGAG
This sequence comes from Ensifer sp., assembly GCF_035999185.1. Classification (GTDB taxonomy): domain Bacteria; phylum Pseudomonadota; class Alphaproteobacteria; order Rhizobiales; family Rhizobiaceae; genus Ensifer. Next base: position 18,810 of record NZ_DASYHB010000017.1, read on the forward strand.
GACGGCACCGACCGGCGGCTCGAAAGCCAGAAGAGCAAGCTGACGGTCGCCCTGCCGCCGGCGCTCGCCATCGCCTGGACGGCCGGCCTGCTGGTGCAGTTTGCCGGTGCGCGCGGTGTCACGGATCTTTCGATGCGCAACTGCATCCGCGCCTCGGACGTCGTCTGGGACGACGTCGATCTCGCCATCGTCTACGACAATCCGCCGTTCGACGGTCTGTGGTGGCAGGCGGTCAGCGACGTGAAACTGCGCACCGTCTGCTCGCCGCTCCTGTTCCCGCGCCTCGAAGGGCCGCTGCGTGAAAAGAAGCTGCGCGACGTGACGCTCCTGCACGAGGACGACGGCCGCGAATGGACGCGCTGGTCGGCCGCCGCGCGCATCTCGCTCGAAGGCAGTCGCAGCGTCCGGGTGCCTTCGGTGGCAATCGCCGTTGCGTCCGCCTTGCAGGGCCAGGGCATCGCGCTCGTCTCCGACGTGCTCACCCGCTCCTCTCTGCTCGAAGGCCGGCTGATCCAACCCTTTGCCACCGCTATTCCCGCATCGGCCGGTTACTACCTGCTTTGCCCGACGGAAAAGGCCGAGGAGCCGCTAATCCAGGCCTTCGCCAACCAGATCGCAGCACACCTGCGCGGAGAACGATCCGGCGAAAAGCAGGCTCAGTAGCGGCCCTTGAGCTGCGCCTTCAGCCGCTCGGCGTCCGCCTCGGTCACGCCGGGCGGCGCCATCACCTGCATCCAGGCGTCGATATAGTGTTCCGGCGCATAGACATGGCCGTAGCCGATCGGTGACGTCGTCGCGAGCGCCATGTCGGCGAGCAGCTGGAACATGGTGACGACCGGGAACCACCGCAGCGCCGGCGAAACGTCCGCCCCGCGCGGTGCCTTCATCCAGTCCGGTTCGCGGTAGAAGGAATGGGGGTCGAAGAAGGTGATCGGGTCGCTTGCATATTGCAGATAGACGATGCGGACGTTGCCCCATTTGGCGCCCGGAATGTTGAGCGCGTTTTCCTGATTGGTGAAACGGATCACCGAACCGTCGCGATAGAGCGGGCGCCATTCCGGCGAGCCCGGATTGCGGTTGCCGGTGATCTGCAGCCAGGTTTTCGTCGGGAACGGCGGACCGACCCAGAGCGCACCCTGGAACGGATCGCTGATGATGTCGAAGGGGTCGACCGAGCCTTGCGAATTCATCGAGCCGAGGCTGAGGCCGTAGAGATAGAGCTTCGGCCGCTTGTCCCTCGGAAGCGTCGTCCAGTAGCCGTAGACGGCGTCGAACAGCGCATCGGCGGTTTCGGCGCCGTATTCCGGCTCGACCAAGAGCGACAGCCAGCTTGTGAGATAGGAGTACTGCACCGCGACGCTCGCGACGTCGCCCTTCAGCAGATATTCGACCGAATCCATGCCCGGCGGGTCGATCCAGCCGGTGCCGGTCGGCACGACGATCAAAAGGTTCGTGCGCTCGAAGCCGCCGACGCGCTTCAACTCCTCCAGCGCCAGCTTCGCCCGTTCCTTTGCGGTTTCGGCGGAATTGAGCCCGGCATAAACGCGCAAGGGCTCCTTCGCTTCAGCCCCGAAGAAGGCGCCGATGTCCTTCGCCGCCGGACCGGAGGCGACGAATTGCCGGCCCTGACGGCCAAGCTCGTCCCAGGTCATCAGCGATGCGCTGCTGCCGGTCTTCAAGGGGTCGGTCGGTGGCGCGACATCGGGGTCAATCAGCGCATCGAGCCGCTGGAACGAGCTGTCGGCCGCGTGCAGCGCGAAGCGGAAGATGACGCCGTCGACGGCCGACCAGAAGAGCGCGACGGCGGCAACCACGGCCGCCACCTTCGCCAGCGGCCGCGTCAGCACATGCTCGAAACGCCGCGCAAGGAAGCGGAAGGTCAGCCGGAACAGCCGCGCAATAAGCACGATGGCGACGAAGACGAGCGCCGCGATCAGCCCGAGCTTGAACGGTTCGGCGCTTTCGACCGGATCGAGCCCCATGATCTGGCGCACCGTGTTCTGCCAATAGGCCGTGCGCCAAAGAAAGGTAAGAGCAACCGCGGTGCAGCCGAGCGCCGCCAGCACCTTCACCGTGAGGCCGGTGCGACCGCGGATCTCCGGCAGGTCGAGCAGCGACCAGACCCAGCGCAGCAGCACCCCGATTGCGTAGCCGGCGGCAAGCGACATTCCCGAGATCACCGCCTGCACCACATAGGGCCGTGGGATGAGGCTCGGCGTCAGCGACATGGCGAAGAAGAAGACGCCGACAATGAGGCCGGTGGTCGAGAACGAGGCGAGCAGGCCAGAGAGAAAGCGCGGCACCGGCCACTTCGACTGGCGCAAATCCGTCTCTTGCAGATGATCCACGGGCTTGCTCCTCTCGATCAGGCGGCGGGCAGGATTGGCTGCACTGTCGCCTCCCGGTTGCGGCGCGTCAACTACGGTCGGGCTAGCCCCGTACATGGCGCCCGAGAACCGGGAAATGGTCTGACGCCTTGAAGCGCCATCAACCGGATCAAACCCGGCGGATGGCCGCGATCGCCGTCATCGCTCCACCCGCGGGGCAAGCGTGTTGTCGGTCAGGCGCACGTTGACGACGAGCGCCTTCAAAATCCTGCGATTGGTCTCGTCGGCAATTTTCTGCGCCATATCTTTTCAATCGAGCCAATTCCTTGCGCAACTCAAGGGCAAGCGGCTGGAAATAGCAAGGATCGGCCCAAGCATCTGATATAATTTGCCAGTCAGTCGAGTCCGCTTCGCTTGAGGAGACAAGCCATGACCGCACCGCATCCCTCCAAGACCCACATCGGAAACCATAAGCTGCATCCGGAAACCCTGATGCTGAACTATGGTTACGACCCGGAACTGTCGGAGGGCGCGGTCAAACCACCGGTGTTCCTCACCTCCACCTTCGTCTTCCGTTCGGCCGAGGAAGGCCGCGACTTCTTCGACTTCGTTTCCGGCCGCAAGGAGCCGCCCGCAGGCGTCGGCGCCGGTCTCGTCTATTCGCGCTTCAACCATCCCAACAGCGAGATCGTCGAGGACCGCCTCGCCGTCTATGAGCGCACCGAAAGCTGCGCGCTGTTTTCGTCGGGCATGTCGGCGATCGCGACCACACTGCTGGCCTTCGTCAAGCCGGGTGATGCGGTGCTGCACAGCCAGCCGCTCTATGGCGGCACCGAGACGCTGCTGGCGCGAACCTTCCTCAATCTCGGCGTTGCCGCCGTCGGCTTTGCCGATGGCGTCAACGAGGCGGCCGTCAGCGCCGCTGCCGAAGAGGCGATGGCCAAGGGCCGGGTGTCGATGATCCTGATCGAGACCCCCGCCAACCCGACCAACAGCCTTGTCGATGTCGCGATGATCCGCCGCGTCGCCGATGCGATCGGCCGCAAGCAGGGCCACACGCCGATTATTGCATGCGACAACACCCTGCTCGGCCCGGTGTTCCAGCGGCCGATCGAACATGGCGCCGACATCTCGCTCTACTCGCTGACCAAATATGTCGGCGGCCATTCCGACCTGATCGCAGGTGCTGCCCTTGGCTCCAAGGCGGTGATGAAACAGGTGAAGGCGCTGCGCGGCGCGATCGGCACCCAGCTCGATCCGCATTCCTGCTGGATGCTCGGCCGCTCGCTGGAGACACTGTCGGTGCGCATGCAGAAGGCCGACGACAATGCCCGCATCGTCGCCGAATTCCTGCGCGAGCATCCGAAGGTCGAGCGCATCCACTACCTGCCCTTCCATGGCGAGGACACGCCCGTCGGCCGCGCCTTCAAGGCGCAATGCACCGGCGCCGGCTCGACCTTCTCCTTCGACATTATGGGCGGCCAGGACGCGGCCTTCCGCTTCCTCAACGCGCTGCAGATCTTCAAGCTCGCCGTCAGCCTCGGCGGCACGGAATCGCTTGCCAGCCACCCGGCGGCGATGACCCATTCCGGCGTACCGATCGAGGTTCGCCATCGCATCGGCGTCCTGGAATCGACCATCCGCCTGTCGATCGGCATCGAGCATCCGGACGATCTCGTCGCCGACCTCGCCAATGCGCTGACGCTGGCTTGACGCCAACCTGACGGGCAGCCCCCGGCCCCGCCGGCCGCTGCCCGTCAGCTCAATTGAAATCAAGCAACTCTGAACGGAAAACCGCTGCGCACTTTCCCTGGAATTGCTTTGTCTTTCGCAATTCCGGACGGAAAACCGCTGCGCACTTTTCCTGGAATTGCTTTGTCTTTCGCAATTCCGGACGGAAAACCGTTACGCACTTTTCCTGGAATTGCTTAGTGCGAGAGAATGTTGACGACGTTGCCGAAGGGGTCGCGCATGAAGAAGCGGCGCACGCCCCAAGTCTCGTTGGTGATCTCGTACACGATCTCGGCACCAGTCGCCTTGGCCCGGCCATAAATCACATCGGCATCGTCCACCTCGATTGAAAGCAGCGGCACCGGCGTACCCGAGCCGCCTTCACTGGCGATGCTTACCTGCGGCATGGCCGATTGGCCCTCGGCCGCAAAGGTCACGATCCAGCCGTGGTCCATCACCACGTCGAGGCCGAGCAATTGGCCGTAGAAGGCACGCGCCGCCTGCGGGTCGGACGCCTGGAGATTGGGGACGATACGTTTGACGGTCATCGGAACTTTCCTGTTTGGCGAACGGCATCGTAACCTTGGTTGCGCAGCGCCGCGGCATGAACATAGGCAACCTGATGCACGTTTTCGAGACGGTCTACTCTTTTGCGTTGTGACATGGGAGAACGCACATACCCATCATCTTTGAGCGCGACAGCGTGTGCGCCGGTGACGACGTGCTCGCGCCAAACACGAAACGTGTGCCCTTCGGAGCAAGGCCGCGTCTGACTGATATCTTGGGCGAAAACGGCCCGCTGATTGACGATCTGCCCTGCGTGAATGCCTCACGGACCCAATGGCTTGCATTGGTCGAGGATGAGCGCGTGGCAACGATTGGCTTCACCTGCGAACCCTGCCGCTCGATGACCGTCACGCTGCTTGTTGCCGATCGGCAGGTCGATGGCTGGCGTATCTATTTCCAGATTGCCGGACAGGAGCCCATCATCTAGCCCGGCCGTTTGCGCCGGCGAGCGCCACTTGCACCAGCGTCGCTGCCGCCCTGCCCGCCACCTCCATATAGCCTGCGTCCCGGTGCAGGAGCACCACGGCAAAGCTGCCGTCGAGCAGCAGCAGGATCTGCTTTGCCACGATGGCGGGGTCGCTTGCTCCCGCTTCGGCAAAAGTCTCTGCCATCCACGCCTCGAACTTCTTCTTGTGGGCGGCACCGATGCGGATCGCCGGATGGCCCGGCATGTTGGCAAGCTCGGCCGAAGTGCGCAGGAAGCCGCAGCCCTTCCATTTCGGATGGCGCGCGGCCCGCGCCAGGTTGACGAAGATCGCCTCGACCTTGCTAGCCAAATCCCCCTCCGCCTCGGAAAACCACTTCTGGAAGAGCTTGAGATTGGGCTGGTCGCGGCCCTCGAGATAGGCGGCGATCAGTTCGTCCTTGCTCTCGAAATGATAATAGAGCGTGCGCTTCGTCACCCCCGCCTCTTCGGCCACCGCATCGACGCTGACGGCGCGGATGCCCTCGGCATAAAACAGCTTTGCTGCGGCCGCGACGATCGTCTCCCGGGTCGACTTCTGCGCTTTCGTCATCTCTCATGTATACCGACTAGTGAATATACTTTGCATCTTCCCTCACCTAGCCTCCTCCCGTCAACACTTGCCGGAGAGCAACCATGTCCAACACCGTGCTGATGCAGATATCCGAGGGCATCGCCCTCCTCACCCTTAACCGCGTCGAGAAGCTCAATGCGCTCAATTACGAGCTGATCGACCGGCTCTTGAGCCTCCTCGACGCGATCGAGGTCAACGACAAGGTCGGGGCTGTGATCATCACCGGTGCAGGCGAACGCGCCTTTTCCGCCGGCGGCGACATTCACGAATTCTCGGAAAGCGTCGCTGCGGGCGTGAGCCCGGCGGTGCGTGATTTCGTTCGCCGCGGCCAGCGGCTGACGGCGCGTCTCGAGGCCTTCCCAAAGCCGGTGATCGCCGCCGTCAACGGCATCGCCTATGGCGGCGGCTGCGAGATCACCGAGGCTGTGCATCTGGCAATTGCCAGCGAGCGGGCGCGCTTTGCCAAGCCCGAGATCAAGCTCGGCATGCCGCCGACCTTCGGCGGAACCCAGCGCCTGCCGCGCCTGGCCGGGCGCAAGCGGGCGCTTGAGCTGCTTCTGACGGGCGAGGATTTCTCGGCCGACCGCGCCCGCGACATGGGCCTCGTCAACCATGTCGTTGCCCACGAGGACCTGATGCCGGCCGCCCGCGATCTTGCCACGCGCATCATGGGCTACTCGCCGCTTGCCGTCCGCTCGATCATCACCGCCGTCACCCGCGGCCTCAACATGTCGATCGCCGAGGGGCTGCTCGTTGAAAGCGAGCAGTTCGCCCAGATGGTGCCGACCGACGATCTCTCCGATGCGCTCGCCGCATGGAAGGGACGGCGCATCCACGACGATCCGCCGCACGGTACCTTCTCGCGCTACTACTGAAACATTCAACCAAAAGGTTGACAATTGTATCGATCGGAGAGATATTCAACAACATGGTTGAATATCAAACTGATCATCTCGATGCCGTGTTTCACGCGCTTTCGGATCCGACGCGCCGCGCAATGCTCCAGAACCTCTCACGCGGAGAGAAACTGGTGGGCGAGCTTGCGGCACCGTTCTCGATCTCGCTGGCTGCGGCATCGAAACACATCAAGGTGTTGGAAGGAGCAGGTCTGGTGCGCCGCGAAGTGAAAGGCCGCACGCATGTATGCCGGCTCGACGCCGCACCGATGCATGCCGGCATGGAGTGGATGCGCCACTACGAAGCCTACTGGCGCACGCGCATCGACGCACTCGAGGCGCTGCTTCTCGCCGAAGACGCAACAGCTGAGGACAATCTGGAGGAAAAGCCATGACATCGCATGCCACAGCCTTCGCCAACGCCGATTACGGCCGCGTCATTGCCCCCGATGCTGTGCGCATCGAACGCCTGCTTCCCGGCCCGATCGAACGCGTCTGGTCCTATCTGACGGAGGAAAGCAAGCGCCGGCTCTGGATGGCATCGGGAACGATCGGCTCGACCGAGGGTGCGGCGGTCGAGCATGTCTTCCGCCATTCGGAACTGACAACGGCCGACGACCAACCGCCTCAAAAATACGCCAGCCACGCCGGCGAGGTCCGCAATCACGGCCATGTGCTCGCCTGGGAGCCGCCGCGCCTGCTCGCCTACAGCTGGAACGAAGAAACCGACACGCCATCGGAGGTCCGCTTCGAGCTCAGCCCTCGCGGCGACAAGGTTCTGCTCATCGTCACCCACACCCGCATCGCCAATCGCGGCATCATGACCAGTTTTTCGGCTGGCTGGCATACGCATCTCGACCTGCTGCGCGACCTCCTGGAAGGAGAGCCGCCCGCAGCCTTCTGGAGCAAGTTCGCAGCACTCGAACAGGAATACGAAACACGCATTCCCAATCCTTGAAGCCGGCTTGCGAAAAGGAAGATTTCGATGTTGCTCGAAGGCAAGACAGCTGTCGTCTATGGCGGAAGCGGCGCGATCGGTGGCGCTGCCGCCCGTGCCTTTGCCCGCGAAGGCGCGCGGGTATTTCTCGTCGGCCGCACGGTCGAAGGGCTGCGACACACGGCCAATGAGATTGCCGATGCCGGCGGCCGCGCGGATTTCGACGCGCTCGATGTGCTTGACCAGGCGGCCGTGGAGCGCCACGCTCGCTCCGTGGTCGACAGGGCGGGTTCGATCGATATCGCCCTGACCGCCGTCGGCTTTCCCCATGTGCAGGGGCCGCCATTTGCCGAACTCTCGCTTGCGGACTTCGAACAGCCGATCGCAGCCTACACGAGAGCGAACTTCATCACCGCCAAGGCGGTTTCGCCCCATATGGCAGCAAAAGGCAGGGGTGTGATCCTGACGCTATCGACGCCCGGCGCACGCATGACCGGTTCAGGTTTCCTCGGCTATGGCACCACCTGCGGTGCGGTCGAGACCTTTTCTCGACTGCTTGCCGGCGAGCTTGGCGGAAAGGGGATCCGTGTCGTCTGCCTGCGGCCCGACGCCATTCCCGAAGCCTTGCCGACATCCCACGCACGCGGCGTGTTTGAAGGCTTTGCGCGGCGTTTCGATACGACGGTCGAAGCCATACTTGAAAGCCGCGCCGCATCCGGCACGTTGCTCGGCCGCTTCCCGAAGCTCGACGAAGTCGCCGACTACGCCGCCTTCGTCGCCTCCGACCGCGCCGGAGCCATGACCGGCGCCATCGCCAATCTGACCTGCGGCTCGCTGGTCGATTGAACGCATCGCAAGATCAGAACGCTGATAGGCCGGCGAAGCGCGATCGCCTCGCCGGCGTTCAGATATCAGGCGCGGGCAAAGCCGAGAATGAAGAGCGCCAGCGAACCAATCGATGCGAAGGTGCGCACGTGGTTCCACCAGACCCAATCGGTGAGATACCGTCCGAGCCACAGATCGGTCGCCGCCGGCCCGGAAGCAGCCTCGAGGGCATCATTCATCGGCACGTTGAAGACAATCGTCACCAGCAGCACGCCAACGAGATAGAAGAGCCCGCCTGCGGCGAGCAGCCACCGCCCCTCGCCGCCCGATAGAAACGCGATCACCACCAGCGCCAGGGCGATGAGCGCCGTGCCCATGAAGGCGCTGAGGAAGATCGGGTTCTGGATGACCACGTTGATGGCGTTCATCGCGGCGATCCCCTGCTCCGGCGGCAGCCGCGACAGGGCCTGCATGATGCAGACCGAAAAGATGAAGAACAGCCCGGCCATCAGGCCGGAACCGATCGCGGCGGCAAACGCCAGAGCGGGGATAAACGGGATCATGCGGCAATACTCCATACACCGGTTGCTGCGGTCTCCCGGGCATAGGCTGCAAAGTCACGCGGACGCCGCCCAAGCACATGCTCGACATCGGACGTCACACTCGAGTTGCGCCCGTCGAGCACCGAGGTGAAGAGATAGCGGATGAGTTCGACATAGTCATCAGGCACGCCGTCGGCCTGCAAATGTGCGGCAAAGTCGGCAACCGGTATCGCCTGATAGGCGACCGGACGGTTGGCCGCCGCGGCGATCTCGGCCACGGCTTCGGCAAAGGTCATCAGTCTCGGCCCTGTCAGCGAATAGACCTTGCCGATATGACGACCGTCGAGAAGCGCTTCAACCGCCACGTCGGCAATGTCGTCGCAGCTGATGAACGGCTCGGTCACCGTATCGACCGGCAGGAAGACCGAACCGCTTGAGACACCCTCGGCGAGAAAGCCTTCATTGAAGTTCTCGAAGAACCAGCTCCCCCGGATGATCGTCCAGTCGGCGCCGGAGGCCTGAAGCGCACGTTCGGCCGCTTCCGCCTCGTCCTCACCACGCCCTGACAGAAGCACCAGCCGCTTGATACCCGCGCCGAGGGCGAGGCTTGAGAACTTGGCGATGACCTCGACGGAGCCCGGCACCGCGAGATCCGGCTGGAAGCAGACATAGATGCGATCGACATTCTCAAGGGCCGGCGCCCAGGTCGCCTCATCCGTCCAGTCGAAGGAAGGCGATGCCGAACGGGCGCCGATGCGCACCGCCACGCCGCGCTCCAAGAGACGCTCGGCGACGCGCCTGCCCGTCTTGCCGGTACCGCCCAAAACCAGTGTGAGTTTGTCCGTCATAGCTTCCTCCTGAGGTTCACTTAAAAACATGAGCATCTCTCACATTTGCAAATGTGATAAATCCTCGTATTTTAGGAGTCAAGTCAAAATGTGAGCATCACTCATGATTTCAGAAACAAGCCCAGCCGCCGTTCCCACCGATGACGAACCGGCGCTGCGCCGAACACCGAGCCAGAAACGCAGCCGCGAGCGCGTCGAGCAAATCCTCAGCTGCGCGACAACGCTCATCCAGGAAAAGGGCAGCGACGCCATGCGCATGAGCGAAGTCGCTGAAAAGGCTGGAATTTCTATCGGCTCGCTCTACCAGTACTTCCCCGACAAGGCAGCGATCGTGCGCACGCTGGCCGAGCGCTACAATGCCGTGTGCAACGAATGCATCGCCGCCGAACTTGCCAAGGTCACCTCGATCGCGGAATTGCGCGACGCCTTCTGCGAGCTGTTCGACGTCTACTACGAGATGTTCCTGGCCGAGCCCGTGATGCGCGACATCTGGTCGGCGATGCAGGCCGACAAGGCGCTGCGCGAGATCGACCTTCTGCAAAGCCGCGCCGGCGGAAAGCTTCTGGCCGACGTCTGGTCCCGGCTTGTGCCGAACACGCCGCGCGAGACGATCGACAGCGCCGCTTTTCTGATCATGCATCTGGGCGACTGCACGATGCGGCTTGCGGTATCGGTCGAGCGGGCGGAGGGCGACCAGATCGTCGAGGCCTATAAACACATGATCGTCAGGGATTTTGTCGCGGATGAAGCGACAGGCGGCGCAGGCTCAATTGACATCTCCATGACACGATCCTAATCATCAGGGATCGATTGGTTCCCGCAACGCGAACGCGCTTCGGGAGTAAACGGGAACGTGACGGATGGACCCATGCTGGGCATTCACATCACGGCCGACCCCGCGACTGTAGAGCGACGTCGATCTGCCATTCCGGAGCAATCCGGGAGAAGCCACTGGAAAAGACCGCGAGAGGGCGGCCGATCTGGGAAGGCGAGGCAGATCGGGGGCATAGCGCCCAGCGCCGTGAGCCAGGAAACCTGCCACTCGATGCGGGCATAGGGCCCAACCGGGAATTTCCCGATGCCATCACGGAGGTTGTCATGGCTACGTCTACAGTTTCGAGCATTCCGCTCTCCCTCAGCGATCGTCTGACCGCTGGCGTCATCGCGCTCTTCATCGGCGCATTCCTCGTGTTCGGCGCCGGCCTTGCCAATTCGGCCGTGCTGCACGACACCGCACACGACACCCGCCACTCCTACGGCTTCCCCTGCCACTGACCGATGTTCCGGAACGTGAACAACGTTCCGCATCGACGAAGCGGACCTGAACGCATCCGGCCTCAGCCGGATGTCCGTGCTTGTGCGTCCCGGTTTACCCGGTGCACGGCGCTCGTCCGCATGGCTGTGGAAATGGGAAGATTGTCAAACCACGCCGCAGTGCGTGGCTTTTGCCGTTATCGAGGAAATTCAAGATGATTGTCAGAACGCTTCTGGCCGCGATCGTGGCTGGAATGATTGCCGGTGTCTTCATGACCGGCGCCCAGGAACTTCGGGTCACGCCGCTGATCCTGCATGCGGAAGAATTCGAAGGCGAGGCTCCGGCCGCGACGGATCAACCGGCTGCCCAGCCCGGCGCGGCACAGCCGGCGGCAGAGGGCCAGCAGCATTCCTCGCTCAAGGCCGTTTCGCCGCTAGGCGCCCTGCTCGACGCATTGTCGCCGATCACGCCGGCTTACGCCCATGAGGCTGCCGAGCACGAGGAAGGCGGCATCATGTTCGGCATGAGCCGCTTTTCCGGCACGCTGATCGCCAATCTCGTCACCGGCTCGGGCTTCGGCCTGTTGCTTGCCGGCGTCAGCCTGGTGATCGGCTACCCGATCACGCTTCGGAACGGCGCGCTCTGGGGTGCCTGCGGCTGGCTTGCCGTGCACATGCTGCCGGCGATCGGCCTGCCACCGGAACTGCCGGGCTTCCCGGCAGCCGAACTCGGTGACCGCCAGACCTGGTGGCTGGCAACCGTGGCGCTTTCCGCCGTCGGCCTCTATCTCGTCGTCCTTCGCGAGGAGATCGTCTCCAAGATCGCAGGCCTGGTGCTGATCGCCGCGCCCCACGTCTACGGCGCGCCGCAGCCGGTCGATATCACCAGCAATATTCCCGCCGTGCTTGGCGCCGAGTTCGCCGTTGCCGCGCTCGCCACCACGCTCGCCTTCTGGATCGTGCTCGGCGTCGTCTCCGGCTTCATCAACGAGCGGTTCGCCAAGGCGCACTAATCTCGCCGCTTCAGGCGACCAGACGTTGAAACGGCGGGGCTCAGGCTCCGCCGTTTTGCATGAGATGCGCCACCAGCTGCGCACGGCGGGCTTCGGGTTCCAGAAGCACGCAGGTGTCGCAGAAGCTACCGCCTTCCGTGCGGAAATAGAGACAGCAGCCGCAGCGCATGCGGTACTGGCGTGACAGCCGCTCGCCGCTCGTCGGATCGACCGCGACAATCTCCTCGTAACAGAGTTCTTCGGAGTAAAGCGGCGATCCGCGTCGCTTGACGATCGCCAGCGCCTCCGCCATGCCGCGCGCCTCGTCGCCGATCGCCCGGCCGATCTCCAGGAATGCGCCGGCAAGCGAATCCGCCGCCAGACGCCACTGCGCCCCGGAAGAAAGACCGGTGCGTCGCTTCAGCGCCGCGATCACCGGCTTCAGCTGCGCCACGTATTGCCGCTCGACGCCACGCACGTCTCCCGGCGCAAGGCGATCGAGATGGAAATGAAAGCGTTTTCCGGCAATCTCGACACCACGGACCGTGCGTGTCCAAGCTTCAAAGCGAAGCCCGGAGACTTCGGCGGCAAGACCCGCGCCAAGATAAGACGCACCCAGAACCATGCTCAGTTGATGGCTGTAAAAGGCGATGAGATGCGCCGCCCGGATCCGGTCGGTCATGTCGGGTGCAAAACGATCCTGGTAGGCAAGACCATCCTCGATACCGCCTCCCCCTTCCGCCCAGAAGATGGCCGGCGTCCTGAACCCGCCGTCCACCGTGCCGATGGAAACCCCAGCGTCGGGGAATTGCGTGCAGAGCCGCTCGACGACCTCTAGCGCTTCCGGCGGATATCCTCCCACGAATTGCGCTGCGCGCTGGCGGTCACTCGCCGTCATGCCGTCTCCAACCATCCACCCGCAAAACCCGCTCGCCTCAACCCGCGCCTGACGCCAGGCACCTGGCGCATCAGGTCCCAGATGAGCCCGCTCCGCCAGTTCTCGATCATCATGACGACGAGGCCCTGGTCAAGACCAACGATGCGATCATCGATCCACCCCTCAGGCCCCGCGCCCGGCAGGCTCGGGTTGAAGCCGCCCGGAAATCGCCCTTGCCTGAGGAGACCGGGATAGCTGGCCGCAATATGGTCAAGGGCCGCAAGCGACGCGTCCGGGGCAAAAGGCAGGCACGCACATGCTGCCCAGGGGATGAGCGTGCCGTCGTCGATGCCAAAGGGCGCGCCCCGGTTTGCATAGCCGAAAAGCCGCTGCCAGCGCCCGTCTCTCATGCGCAGCCGTCCGCGCGGCGCGTGACAGGCGCTCAAGCCCCACAGATGCTCCCCGTAACCGGCAAAGCCACCGGGGTTCAGCTGCGCATGGGCGCGCTGGAGTTCAATGGCGCGCCGCGTGTTCTCGAAGTAGTCCGTAAGTCGCTCCCGCATTGGCCGGTCGGCAAGTCCGCGCAGATCGAGCCAGGCCTGCGGGAAAAGATGGATGAAAAGCGGCGCTGCGTTGAGATGCGGCACGCCGCTGGCGTCGATCCAGTCATAACCGTCCGTGAAAGCGGCATAGTGCTCCGGCCCGATCGCATGTTCGGGCGCCCCGAGCGCCAGCACATAGAGCAGCAGCGCCTCGCTGTAGCCGCGCCAGCGATGGCGCAGGAACCGCCCCGGCGGGCGCCAGCCCATCGTCACCGTCTCGCCTCGATGCAATGCCCAGCGCCAGTCGACCCGTGCATAGAGCTTTTCGGCGAGCCTGCGGATGTCGCGCTCGGCATCATCAGGACCGGAGAAATACGCCGAAGCGGCCAGAATTCCGGCCATCAAAAGCGCGGTGTCAACGGTCGAGAGTTCGCTGCGCCACGTGCGTTCGCCGCTGCGCATGTCGAGAAAATGATAGTAGAAACCGCCATAGCCGGTCGCCCGGCTGTCGCGCGATTGTGGGCCTTCGGCAAGCGCGCGCAGCACGCAAAGGACCCGCCGGGCCGCCTCGGCGCGCGCCATCCAGCCCCGTTCGACACCGACCGGATAGCAGGAAAGGCCAAAACCGGTTGCCGCGATGCTTGAAGGTGCGCCCGGCAACGACGTGTCGGCAATCAGCCCGGTCACCGGATCGGCATGGTCGAGGAAGTATCCAAACGCCGCACGCTGCAAACTATCTATCTGATAAAGCTCTAAATTTATGGCCATCTTCAGTATTCTGGGATTTTCCGGTCACGGTCTTCATCGTCAACGCTGTTGTCGCGGGAATAGTAAAATCACTCTTTGTTGAAGTCCGGCGAAAGCCAAATGGTCGCCGAATTCCAATCCTGTGTTACATTTGTCTTATCTGACCGCGCGCAATGACTGGTTGAAGCGATGTTGAGCGTGTTGGCGTTACTCCTTTCATTGACTGGTGGCCCGAGCCCATCGACCGCCGTGCCGACGAATGTCGACGTTGAATTGATCCTCGCGGTCGACATGTCCGGCTCGATGGATCTCGACGAGGCACGCATTCAGCGCGCGGGCTATGTCGAGGCGCTCAGGCACCGCGACTTCCTCGATGCCGTCGAAAGCGGCCAGTTGGGCAAGATCGCCATCGGCTATTTCGAATGGGCGGGAACGGTCAACGAATCCTCCGTCGTCGCCTGGAAGGTTATCGACAATGCCGCTGACGCCGACGCCTTTGCCAAGCTGATCGAGGCGCGGCCGGTCGGCACGCGCCGCGGAACATCGATCTCCAACGCGATCACCTATGGCACGGCGCTGATCGATTCCAACGCCTATTCCGGCATGCGCCGGGTGATCGACATTTCCGGCGACGGCCCCAACAACATCGGACCGCCGGTGACCCCGGCCCGCGACACCGCCATCGAACGCGGCATCACCATCAACGGGCTCGCCATCCTGATCCGCCCCTCCGTCTCAACCGGCCCGCTCGACCAGTATTATGCCGAATGCGTGATTGGCGGTCCCGGTTCCTTCGTGCTGCCGGTGCATGAGCCCGAGGATTTTTCCATCGCGATTCGACAGAAACTCGTTCTTGAAGTCAGCGGGCTGCCGCCGCCTCCGAACGTCCGCCTCATCGACGCCCTGCCGGCGTCCGACTGCCTGATCGGCGAGAAGCTGAGACCCGGCTTCCTCGACCGGGTCTATCCGGAACTCGACAAATAATCTTGCCCTCGCCCGCGCGGTTGCCGAAACGCAACCCATGCGCGACAGATTGTCGTTTCCCTTCGCACCGCCCGACGATAAGATGACGCGTTGCTTCGCGGATCGATTCATGTCCTTGACCACCACGCCCCCTCAGGCCGACTTGGCCACCGACCCGGCCTCCGACACGGGCAGCCAACATATCCGCGACACGCTGCGCGATGCGATCGTCGAGCGGCGACTGGCTCCCGGCACCAAGCTGTCGGAAAGCGATGTCGGCGAACTCTTCAATGTCAGCCGCACGCTGGTGCGCGCAGCCCTGCAGGCGCTCTCCTATGAGGGGCTCGTCAGCGTCGAGAAGAACCGCGGCGCCTTCGTCGCACATCCGTCCATCGACGAGGCGCGGCAGATCTTCGCCACCCGCCGGCTGATCGAGCCCGGCGTCGTCAGGTCCGCGGCACCCAATATCGGCAAGGTCGAGATTGTCGAACTCCGGCGCATGCTGGCCGCTGAACGGCGGCTGACCGAACAGCGCGGGCAGCCTGCCCGCCGCGCCGAGATCAAGGCGTCCGGCGACTTTCACCTGACACTCGCCGACCTCTCGGGGAACGCGATTCTCCGCCGTTTCATGGATGAACTCATCGCCCGCTCTTCGCTGGTGATCGCACTTTACGGCCAGTCGACCGTTTCAAGCTGTGGCCACAACGAGCACGACGAGATCGTCAACGCGCTGGAGCGCGGCGACGTCGATACGGCCGCCAAGCTGATGGTCCATCACATCGACCATATCGAAGCGGACCTTGACCTGCGCGTCCACAAATCGACGGATCTAAAGGCGGCGCTCGAGCTTTAGGTTGCCCCGACTAGTCGTGGACGACGAACCTTCGACCCAAAAAATCCTCCGCCACGCGGAACCATTCCTTCGCCCCTGCGTTCGCCTCTCGCTCGAAAAGACTGCGAAAGAGGAATGCAATGAGCGAAAAACGCTTCCCCACCCCTATTTTCCTGAAACTCTCGGCCAAGCGGCAGGCTGTGGTCAGAACCGTGTTCGAAGCCCTGGAACTGCTCAGGCAATGGCCGGGCCGTCGCGGGCGGGAGTATCGCGCGGCTCTCAGGCGCTGCCTGGACGCGCTAGACGGACTGACGAGCACGGATCGCGCCAGCCGCTGCTTTGCCGCAGCTGCGCGAGAGTCAGGCCTGCTTCTGGCCTGACGCGCAGGCACCTGTCCCCTAGGTTTCGCGATGCGCCGAAGGACGATCGGCGCATCGCCCCCAACGGTCACTCGGCCGGGGCCATAATCACTCAGCCAGAGCGGCCGCCTCGTTTGCCTGGCGGTCGGCAAGCGCCCTCAGCGCCAGCCTGTCGAGCCGCCAGTCCGGCGCGCCGTAGCCAGCCGGCCACTTGTAGGGTTCCTTGTCGTTGAAAAACACCACCGTGGTCAGAAGCGGAAAGGACCGGCGATAGGTCTGAGGGTCGAGGATTTCCTGGTACCAGGCCCGCTTGTAGTCGGCCGAGCCCGAAACTCCGAGCTCGGCGATCATGATCGGTTTGCCGAAACCGGAAACGCGCTGGTACTTCTCCTTGAGCGCTTCACGGAAGCTGCGCTCGTGTCCCCAATAGTCGACGTCCATCTTCTGCAGGCCCCAGACGGGAATGCCGATGGCATCGACGACATCGTCGCCCGGATAGTAAGCGCGGAGATTGCGGTTGCCGATCGGCGACCAGACGTAGCGTGCCTCCGGGGCCAGCTCCCGGCATTTACCGACGAAATAGCGATACGCCTGCTTGTACCCTTCACTGTCGCGGCGCGCCCACGGGTAGCGCTTGCTCGGCTGCTCCATCTCGTGGCCCCAACGCACATAGACCGGCCCGCCGAAACCGGCGGCACGCGTGCACACGTCCCGGATCTCCCGATCAAAACGCCCCTTGCCGATATCGGCAAACAGCCGCTCGCCGCCAGAGCGCCAGTCGGCGGCGTGAGTATAGGGCTCGACAGACAGCATCAGCGTCCGCCCTTGCCTCGCCGCAATCGCCATCTTGCGCTTGATGAGCGCCCGGTCCGGCTTCTGCCAGTAGACGAAAACGTGCTCCAGCGCGAGCGCGTCGCTATCGGCAACGGCGTCATGCGGATCGTAGACGCCGATGGCCACAGTGCGCGCCGTCGTTTCCTTTGCCTCGGGCCCGATCGCCGCTGTCGTCATGGACCGGTCGATACCGTCTGCCGGATCCTCAGCGCACGCCGCAGACGGTGCCGCAACGGCCATGAGCAGCAACGTTGCAGCGGCAAAAGCTGATCTGACGACGGTAGCGGACAACGACTTTCTCCAGCGGAACGGGACACCGCGATGACACCAGACACGGAACTGCTTTGCGCTGAAGATCGGCATGGTCGTGGACGGGCGCCGCCCGACCGCGTGATCATCCTCATCAACCAGAGCAACGGCGGCCAGAAAATCGCCGCCCGAAAGGAAGGGATCGCCCCCTTAGTACGACGCCCTCAGGAAGCAGTGCGACGTGTGGCCGAAACCGCTTGGTGAACAGATGTAGGGTGCGCGGCCAAGATAGGCGGTCGTGCGACGCCGCGTCGGCGCCGGTTCGACGATGTCCTCTTCGGCCTCGGCCACCTGCAACTGCTTTTGTTCCTTGCGGACCTTGACCGATGGGCTCGCATAGGCGCTCGAACTGCTCGAGGCAAACAGCGGAGTCTCGCCGACGACCGTCGACGAACAGCCGGCGGAAAGCAGCAGGAGACTGAGAACTGACGTTGTCGGTACGAAAAACTTGAAACCCGAAACGGCGGTGCGGCTTACGCCGGCACATGCGGCTTTGATTCGCATAAACGTCCTTTCGAATGGGCGGCACGAACCACCCGGGCTTCCTTTGGGCGAAATGGCGGCGATCTTCAACCCCCTTTTTCATTATTCATTGCTTAAATTAACAAATTCTTTCTTAACAACTTCCGCGATGGTTGTGTCGATGCCTTGCGCTCGGCGGACCATGGCGCCATTCCCCACCGACGATGGCGCCGCCCGGCGCTTGGAAACGCCACCATGCGCTCGAAAACAAATAGAAAAAACAGCAGCTTGCCAACAGTTCGCAACCACTGATCGCCGACCACCACACCCTGTCGCCGCGGTCTGGCACGCGCTGTGGTGGCAGCCACACGACGGCGCTCCGGGCAGAGCCCAACCGAAAAAAAATTGATCGGGAAGGCGAAGATCGGCAACAGACCACAACTGCAGGCGGACGAGGAAACACAAAAAGCGCCTCGCGCTCCCTATTTTTAGCTATCGCGCATTTACAGATCGTTGACCTCTGCCGCCCACCTTGGAGGCAGGCGCAACATGTTTGAGCGTATGCGCCCACTCCAAAACTGCCCGCCGCCCGCGGGCATTTTTTTTGGCGTCAACAGCGCCGCACGTCTTAGCCGACAAAAGCGGGTTGCCTGATCCGCCGGCAACCGGCGCCCCTACGGCCCTGAGACTGCCCCAGTTTGCACCCGCCCCCGCCGCGGCGTGAGGCGGGCAACCGCAAGTGCGGGCCCCTCTCCGTTCCGGTCGAATGGCCAGCCCCACGCCCGCAATCATGAGCTTGGCTTGGCAGTAACGGGACATGTTTACCAAGCTCGGCAAGTCCCGTTGCGCGAATTTAAGGAAGTGTTAATAATACATCTGGGGCGAGCAAGGGGGCATTCAAAATTGAATGAGGGGACAGGTGCCGACATCGTCGGAGCGGCCGGCATAGCCGGCGCGCGCATAACCATCGTTGTGTCTGCACTCGGCGCCGGCGGCACCGAGCACGTCGTCAGCCTCGTGGCCAGCCATTGGGCGCGACTTGGCTGCGCGGTCACGGTGATCACGCTCGAGGCGCCGGCCTCGAAGCCCTATTACGAGCTCGATCCGCGGGTTTCGATCAGACGCCTCGACCTGCCGGCGCAGAAGGCCGCCAAGCTGCGCGCCGGCTGGCTTGTGGTGCAAAGGCTCCATCGCCTGCGCTCGGCCGTAAAAAACTCCCGTCCGGACTTTGTCTTGAGCTTTCTCACCCGCACGAACGTGCTGACGCTTCTCGCAACAACGGGCCTGCCCTTCCCGGTGATCGTGTCCGAGCGCAACAATCCGGCGGTGCAACCCTTCGGCCCCTTGTGGAAGTGGCTGCAGCTTCGTCTTTATCCCCGCGCCTTCTCGCTGGTGACGATGACGAAGGGCGCACTCGACTATTTTCCGCCGCAGGTCCGCCGCCACGGACGGGTGATCGCCAACGCCATCAACCTGCCCGCCGGCTGGGAAAACCGGCGCGGCAACAACGTGCTGACCGCCGTTGGCCGGCTGACCGCACAAAAGGGCTTCGATATCCTGCTGACGGCCTTCGCCAGGATCGCCCCTGCCCATCCCGATTGGAAACTCGTCATCTGGGGCGAAGGTGAAGCGCGCCAGGCGCTTGAAGCGCAGCGGGATGCACTGGGCTTGAAGGACCGGGTGGAGATGCCGGGCGTCACCGCGCGTCCGGGCCTCTGGGTCGAGACCGCCGACGTCTTCGTCCTGTCATCGCGCTATGAGGGATGGGGCATCGCCCTCCTCGAAGCCATGGCATCGGGCGTCCCCGTCGTTTCCTTTGCCTGCGAATGGGGCCCGACCGACATGATCGCCGACGGCGAAGACGGCCTGCTCGTCCAAAACGGCGACGCCAACGCACTCGCCGACGCCCTGTCGCGCGTCCTCGGAGACCCGACGCTTGCCGCCCGCCTCGCCGCCAACTCAAAAGCCAATGTCAGACGCTACGACGCCGAACACATCCTGTCCCAATGGGACGCCGTGGCACTGTCGGCCCTGGAACACGCAGGCGCGCGCAAACCGACGACAAAACCCCGCGGCCTGCCCGCTTCGGGCGAGAACGTGACGAGCTGGCTCTTCATGACAAGCTGGATATTTTGAGGGGCGGGTCTCGAGGAATTCTCAAAATCCCATCAAACAAAATCCCGTGCCTGAAGTCGTTTTGCTTCTAATAGAGATCACGCGCGGCGATCCTTGCGGCTACTTGTGCCATGCATCTTGATGGATCAACAAATCGCCGTTCAGGCCAGAGAACGTTCTGGTGCCGGTATCTGTCGGGGTCTTGCCTCGGTGTGCCGCCGTTCACGATCCTTGCATGAGTTTACGTGCAATGTGCAGCAGCGCTGCATCGCTGCCGTCGGACCCTTTTGTTGGTTTTCCCGCCTGCAACAAGCAGACGCTCATGACCGCCAAAATCTCCTCGTCGGAATGGATTACTCCTGCCGCGTCAAAGTCTCTTCGAATGATCGCAAGGATGTTGCTGCGTTCGACGTCCAGCGCCGCCATCGCAAGATCATCCGAGTAGGTCTTGGCTTTTTCGCCGGCAAGCGCCAGCTTCTCCGCGGCCCAGAAACCAACCAGCTTGTTGCGACGTACCATTCGCACCATGTCCACACCCAGACCAGCCATCGAAATGCTCCTTTGCCGCCTGATCGGGCATCGTAGCAGAAGCGACGAGGAAAGGGTCTGGGTTTATCCGGCGAGCATATCAAATGTGGGATAAAACAGCCAGAATACTTAGCATATTCAATACTTAGTGGGAAATGGTGGGCCCGGAGGGACTCGAACCCCCAACCAAGCGGTTATGAGCCGCCGGCTCTAACCATTGAGCTACAGGCCCACTCTGGATCTGCCTCTCGTCCTCAAATCGTAATGATCCAGGGATAAGACACGGCAGCAACTCTAAGTGCTACGGCCACCTTTGCGCTTCCGAAAGAGGCATGGCACCGTAGTGATCCAGCAGCGCGAACCAATGGCAGTTCGCGTCGTGTGTTGGCTCTAGCCGAAAACCTTTTTGCGGACAAGCCATTGCCGCAATGCTCACACAATCGACCGCCAAGAAGACGCTGGGACGGAACAACCGGAGAGACATCGACCATGATTTCCACACGCACTGCCCGCACGCTTTCGATCGCCGCTTTTGCTGCCGCTTTTGCCGGCGTCGCCGCTGCTCAAGCGCAGGAGACGGACAAGGACAAGGCAACCATTATCGTTGCCGGCGAAGGCCGCGCGACCGTCGCGCCCGACATGGCGGTTCTGCAGCTGAGCGTCGTCAAGGACGCCAAGACCGCCCGCGAAGCGCTCGACGCCAACAACAAGACCATGGCCGAAGTGCTGAAGGCGCTGAAGGACGGCGGCATTGCCGATCGCGACCTGCAGACGAGCGGCTTCATGCTCAACCCGCAATACACCTACCCGACCAACACCGACGGCAGCAACCGCGCGCCGGAGCTGATCGGCTACCAGGTGACGAACGGCGTCAGCGTGCGCGTGCGTGATCTCGCCAAGCTCGGCGAAGTCATCGACAAGTCGGTCACCCTCGGCGTCAACCAGGGCGGCGGCGTGCAGTTTACCAACGACAAGCCGGAAGCGGTCATTACCGAGGCGCGTAAGGCAGCCGTTGCCGATGCCGTCGAGAAGGCCAAGGTGCTGGCGGAAGCCGCCGGCGTTGCGGTCGGCAAGATCGTCAACATCACCGAACAGGGCTTCCGCCCGGAGCCGGTTCCGATGATGCGCGCCGGGATGGCCAAGGAATACGCCGCCGATGCCGTTCCGGTCGCAACCGGCGAAAACAGCTACAATGTCACGGTCAACGTGACCTTCGAGATCAAGCAGTAAGCAACCCGCCGCAGCCGCGCGCGGGCTACCGCCCAAACCTCGCCCCCGGCGCCGGAGATCGGCACCGGGGGCGATGTGTTTTTACACGATGGAAGTTTAGGCCGGACGACCATCGGCCACGGCTGAACCGGCTTGAAGCGCTGCAGTCGCGGGCCGCTCCGAACGCGAACGGGCCCGGCGCGCGATTGGGCGCGGCAGCGGATTGGAACCGAAGGACGGACCCCTGGAAGGTGGCCGACGCCCATCATCGGCGTCATGGCGCCGCGTGTTGACGGCCCATGGCCAGCCACGTCGTCTCGTGTCAGATGCCGCGGATCATAGCGGTGGCGCTCGCTCACCCCTCGCACGCGATCCTCGGACCGCGCGAGAAACGTCCTGTCGCGAAGACGCGGCGCACCATGGCACATGGCACAAAAAAGCCCCCCATGCCGGAGCATGAGGGGCCATTCTTCCGCCGGCCGGGGGAGACAAGGCGGGAAGATTACGGGGTATTACCAGCGACCGACGGTCGGGCAACCGCGGACATTCGCAAAGACGATGCGGTCGCGGTAGCCGTCGCGGCGTCCCTCGACGACGACGCGGCGCGACGAGACGTCGGCGACATAGGCACGGCGGAAGCCGCGGTCGCGGGCCTTGTCGACGGCCATCCACGGGGCGCAGCGGCCGCGGCGGTCACCATCCCAGTCACGATGGCGATCACGGCCGCGACCCCAGTCGCGCTCATCGCCATAACCGTCGCCATAGTCGCGGTACTGCACGTCCATGCCGCCACCCGAGCCGAAGCCAAATCGGATCGAGTCGGCCGAAGCGGTGGAGGCTGCGCCCAGGAGGCCGGTCATTCCGATGACGGCAGCAGCGGCGGCGTTAAAAAAGCGGTTCTTCATGGCATCTCTCCAAGCTTGAAGGGTTCAACGGGCAATCACCGTCCCAAGCGATTGATCAGAGGATAGGGTTCTGAAGCTGAACGACAGCGGAACCCCATGTTCATGGGAGGTTCAGATTGCCGGAACGTGATGCCGACACGCATAGGATGCGAAAGCCGGCATCACAGCGGGTGTCGCGGCGCGTCTCATTGCAAGCAGCAACGCTTTGATTCCTATCAATTTTGGACATAGCGCCTGGAGAATGAGGCTGGTTGCAGGCATATGCCGGCTTGCCGAAGTGATTCGCAGGCGTGCTGTACGTCAAGAGCCGCCTGTTTGACCGAAGCTGGATCGAAAGGCCCGCGCGCAGACGTCACCCGTCAGCCGGCAAGGGCTTTCTCGAAGATGCGGATGTTGCGGTAGTGACTGAGGCGGGTAATGGTGCCGTCCTCGATCTCGAAAATGAGCACGCTCGGGATCGAATAGGTCTGGCCGGATGCGGCCGGGAAACCTTCCATCGTCTCGCGATAGGTCCCCCGCACCGTCAGGTCGGCGGCCACGCGCTGGCCGAAGGCATCGCGCATCAGCACGACATCGCCGAACTGCTCGTCGAAACGGCGCAGATAATTCATCAGCCAGGCGCGCAAGGGGCCGACGCCAACCATGCGCTGGCCGGTGAGCGAATCGAGCTCGACGTCCTCATGGACGAGCCGCGCCAGGGCTTCGAAGTCACGCTGGTTCAGCGCTTCGATAAAGTGACTGGCAATGGTCTGTGCATCGGTCATCAGTCCTCCTCTCCCGCCGCAGTCCGGCGCGGCAATTCAAAGTGCTACAGCGATCTTTGCGTATCTGCTCGACGCGCGGCGCCGTAGCGCCAGTTCTGCCTTTAATTAGAACGCGGACTGTTGCGGTCAATCGCCGGCGCGGCGTCGAGAGCACATTCGAGCGCGGTTCGCGCGCGTTCAGGCGCTGAGGTGCAGGATGATTTCGCGGCGGTGCGGCCGGTCGCGATGCTCGAAGAGATAGATCCCCTGCCAGGTGCCAAGCAGCAGACGGCCGCGCGCAACGGGAATGCCGATCGAGACCGCGGTCAGCGCCGCCTTGATATGGGCTGGCATATCGTCGGGCCCCTCCTGGGTATGCACGATCCAGCGCATCGAAGGGTCTGAAGACGGCGGCACCAAGCGACGGAAGAAGGCGTCGAGGTCGCGCTTCACGTCCGGGTCTGCATTTTCCTGAATGAGAAGCGAACAGGAGGTGTGCCGAACGAAGAGGGTGAGCAGCCCCTCGGCGGCCGCGTTGGCACGCACGAAAGCCGAGACTTCCCCGGTGAACTCGTAGAGCCCCTGGCCATGGGTGTCGATGGTGATGCTCGTCTGCGGCATATCGCGTCTCCGGTTGCGGCTGCGACTGAGCTGCCCCCACCATCGGGTGCAGCGCATTGCCACACGCTTCTAAGCCCGGATCGTTCAACATCCAAGACGGGCAGCCGCAGACCGATCGGCAGCGACGACCGCGTCCCTACATCTCGAGAAACGCCTGGAAGCCGCCGTAGATCAGCCGCTTGCCGTCAAAGACCTCCTTCCAGGCATCGCCCTGCAGCCGCGGGTCGGCCATCACCTTGGCAACGATCGCATCGCGGTCTTCGCGGGACCGGTAGGAAACCCAGGAAAAGACCACCGTCTCGTCGTCCTTTGCCTGCACGGCGCGGGGAAAGGACGTCACCTCGCCATAAGGCACGTCGTCACCGAGGCACTCATTGTAGGAAAGCGCGCCATGTTCCTTCCAGACTTCACCTGCGGCCTTCGCCATCGCCTTGTAGGCCTCGATGTTCGCCTTCGGCACGGCAACCAGAAAACCATCCACATAGGTCATCACACAATTCCTCCACGGTTTGTTCGAACCAGCAAAGGACGCGCGGCGGGGAAAGGTTCCGACACCGGGCCCGAAATTTTCTTCACGCATGCGGGCAAGCCCTGTCGGGACCAAGGCATTCCGTTCGTCCTTGGTCGGTACCATCCAAAACGGGAGACACGCAGATGCAGAAGATCACGCCCTTTCTCTGGTTCGACGATCAACTGGAGGACGCCATCGGCTTCTACACCTCCATCTTCCGAAATGCCCGGATCACCGACGTGAAGAAGGGCCCCGACGGCAAGGCCTTTACCGCGTCGTTCGAGCTTGAAGGGCAGCACTTCATGGGTCTCAACGGCGGCCCGCACTTCCAGTTCAACGAAGCGGTGTCGTTCTTCGTGCGCTGCGCCGACCAGGCGGAGGTCGACTACTACTGGGATCGCTTGAGCGAGGGCGGCACGCCGCAGCACTGCGGCTGGCTGAAGGACCGGTTCGGCGTGACCTGGCAGATCATTCCCGACGCATTGATCCGCTATCTCGGCGATGCAGATCCGGCACGCGCCGGCCGCGTCCAGCAGGCGATGATGGGCATGATCAAGATCGACGTTGCCGAACTGGAGCGCGCCGCAGCCGGCTAGGGTTCAAGCTGATTGTGAGACGCGCAAGGGCTGCTTCAGCCGGGGCTCTGCAGCTCAGCTGCCGCAGCCGCGCAACTGCTGGCTATAGACAGAGGCCATGCCGGCTGCCCGCTTGGCGCCGGTCTTGGCCGTCTGGCTCCAGTTGCCGCGGGCATAGCCGGCGTGGCCGTGGTAATAGGCGATGTAGAGCCGGTAGGCATCGTTGAGCGCGATGCCGTTCTGCTGGGCGCTTTCGCGGTGATACCAGGCGATGAAGCGGATCGCGTCGCCGAAATCCGAACGCCGCGCCGCCCAGCGACCGGTCTCGCTCTGATAACGCGCCCAGGTGCCGTCGAGCGCCTGCGAATAGCCGTAGGCCGTCGAGACACGCGTCCAGGGGATGAAGCCGAAGAGCTTGGTGCGCGGCGGGCGGGCGTTATGGCGAAAGCCGGATTCGGTATAGATCGTCGCCATCAGGATCGGCACGGGCACGCCGTATTCGCGCTGGGCGCCGTAGGCCTCCCGGCGCCAATTGTTGAAAAGGCCATCTCGCTGCTCGAAAACCGCGCAGGCATTCCGGGTGTCTCTCGGCACCGTTCCGCAGCCGGCCAAAAACAGGAGGACGACGACAAATACGCAACGCATCGCAGAACCTCTTGTGTCCCGGGACATTCCGCTTCGCGCGTGCGGAAGATGCCTCGGGATCAAAATGCTAGATCGCCGTTTGCGGTGCATTCGCGCCAACTGCGATCGAGAGATTGATAAAACGTAAACGTTAAAGATCCCTTTTTAATCAAAGGAGAACGATCGCAGACGGTCGCCAAGGCATTGAATATTTGCCACCGTTGGTTTTACGATCCGCGCGATGCAGGTCGCCGGCCTGCAGCGTCGCCCGGACGTCGGGCACCCAGAGGAGAGTATCGATGCGCGTTCCCGCCCTGATTTTGTTTGCGGTCCTGGGATCGGTCAGTGCGCCCAGCCTGGCACATGCCGACGCCTGTGCCGACGCCAGCGATCAGGCGACGATGAACGCCTGCGCCGACAAGGCGCTCAAGGCCTCGGACGCGGAACTCAACACCCTCTACAAGCAAATCCAGGGGCGCCTTAAAGACGACGCCGACAAGACGAAGCTGCTCGTGGCCGCGCAGAGGGCGTGGATCGCCTTTCGCGACGCCGAATGCGACTTCGACAGCTCCGGCGTCAGCGGCGGCTCGGTCCAGCCGATGATCGTGCTGCAATGCCGCGACGACCTCACCCGCAAGCGCATCGAAGACTTCAAGACCGATCTGAGTTGCGAGGAGGGAGACCTCAGTTGCGCCGTCCCCCCGGCAAACTGACCCGGCGCCGGGCGAACTGCGGAGCGCTTGCCGCGGCGGTTTTCTGCCTTGCCGGCCGTGTCGCTGCGGCCGAACCGATCGAGGATCTCTATCGGAGCGACGCGATCGTCACCGGCACCGGCGAGATCAACCGCCAGATCGGCTATCGCGAATGCTTGCGTGAAGTGCTGGTCAAACTATCAGGCGATCCGACCATTGTCGGCGCGCAGGGCTTTGCAGCGGTTGAGCAGAAGGCGGGAAGCTTCGTTTCCGCCTTCTCCTATCGCGACCGTCTGGAAGGCATTCCGATCCACGACGAGCAGGGCACGCACGACCGGCCGCACGACCTTACCTGCCGGTATGAGCCAGCAACTCTCGATCCGCTTCTTGCAAAGCTCGGGCGAAAGCCATGGCTCACCCCTCGCCCGCCGATCGCCGTGTTCCTCGCGGTCAAGGACCAGAAGCGTCAGTTCGTGCTGACGCGTGACGGCAGCGAGAGCCCCTACATGGCAGACTCGCTCTACGCGGCGGCGCTGCCGCTGTCGCTCACAGCTGTGCTGCCTGACGCTGCCACCGCGACGGCCCGCAAACTCGACTTCGATACTCTGCTGCAGGCGGGCGTTGGCGTGCCCGTCGCCCCGGCGCCAGACGCCGGTCAAGCTGTTGCACTGACGGGCACACTTGCCTGGTCCGATGCCGCTCGGGGTTGGATCGCCATGTGGCGGCTCGACACCCATGGAAAGCGCTATCGCTGGCAGATCAGCGGCGTCAGCTTCGATGACGCCTTTCGCGACGCCATGCGCAATGCCGCCCGCATCCTTTCCGGCAACGGCGCGCCATAGCTGACGTTGCCCGTCGCGCCCTCGCGACGGGTCAAGGAACAAGCCTGTGGCGATGCACCCCGCAGATCGCGTCGCTATCCGAGCGAGGTGATCAGTTCGCGATAGGCGGCCTCCGGGAAGGCCTTGAGCGTGGTCGAGCGCACGTTGCCGGCCATGCCAAGGTTGAGTGCGAAGCGTGCCGCGACGGCATCGTCGGGCGCCTCGACCACGGCCACCATGTCATAAGTGCCCATGGTCAAAAAGAAATGTTTGAAGGAGCCGCCCATGTCGGCGAGCATCTTCTTGGCGGCGTCGAGGCGCTTCGGCGACTCGCGCACATTCTTCACACCCTGCTCGGTCCAATTGAGAAGCACGACATAGGTGGTCATTTCACACCTCCACGGAGGCACGCTTCACGCCCGCGGTGCGATTGCTCCCGCGTCTTAGACGGGGTGCCCCAGATTGCTGCGAAAGCGCGACTATACGCCTGGGCGCAGGGCCTCACAATAAATCGCTTGGGTGAGGCAGAAACGAAAAAGCCGGGCAATCTGCCCGGCTTTCCTGTTTCTTCGATGTGCCCGACTTAGCTGTCGAGGAACGAGCGCAGCTTCCTGGAGCGGCTCGGATGCTTGAGCTTGCGAAGCGCCTTCGCCTCGATCTGGCGGATACGTTCGCGGGTAACCGAGAACTGCTGGCCGACTTCTTCGAGCGTGTGGTCGGTGTTCATGCCGATGCCGAAGCGCATGCGCAGCACGCGCTCTTCGCGTGGCGTCAGCGAAGCGAGAACGCGGGTAGTCGTTTCGCGCAGGTTCGCCTGGATGGCGGCGTCGATCGGCAGCAGCGCGTTCTTGTCCTCGATGAAATCGCCGAGGTGCGAATCTTCTTCGTCACCGACAGGCGTTTCGAGCGAGATCGGCTCCTTGGCGATCTTCAGGACCTTGCGGACCTTTTCGAGCGGCATGGCGAGCTTTTCGGCCAGTTCTTCCGGCGTCGGCTCGCGGCCGATCTCGTGCAGCATCTGGCGCGAGGTACGGACGATCTTGTTGATCGTCTCGATCATGTGCACCGGAATACGGATCGTGCGGGCCTGGTCGGCGATCGAGCGCGTGATCGCCTGACGAATCCACCAGGTGGCGTAGGTCGAGAACTTGTAACCGCGGCGGTACTCGAACTTGTCGACCGCCTTCATCAGGCCGATGTTGCCCTCCTGGATGAGGTCGAGGAACTGCAAGCCGCGGTTGGTGTACTTCTTGGCGATGGAGATGACGAGGCGAAGGTTCGCTTCGACCATTTCCTTCTTGGCGATGCGCGCTTCGCGCTCGCCCTTCTGCACCATCGAGACGATGCGACGGAATTCGGCGATCGAGATGCCGGTTTCGGTCGCAAGGTTCTGGATCTCCTGGCGGATGTCGCGGATCGTCTGGTTTTCGCTCTTGGCGAATTCCTTCCAGCCCTTGCCAGCCAGGTTGCTGATCGACTTCATCCAGTTCGGGTCGAGTTCGGCGCCCGAATACTGTTCCAGGAACGAGTCACGCTTGACGCCGTAGGATTCTGCAAGCCGCAGCAGGCGGCCTTCGTTCTGCATCAGGCGCTTGGAGATGTCGTAGAGCTGCTCGACCAGGCTGTCGACGCGGTTCTGGTTGAGCGACAGCGACTTGACCGCCTTGATCAGCTCGTCCTTCAGCTCCTTGTAGCGGCGCTCCTGTGCGGGCGACAGCGTGCCCGTGGCAGCCAGGCGCGCTTCCACCTGCTGGTCCTGCAGCTTGCGCAGCTTCTTGTAGGTCTCGGCGATGATGTCGAGAGTTTCCATGACCTGCGGACGCAGTTCCGCTTCCATGGCGGCGAGCGAGAGGTTCGACTCGTCGTCGTCTTCCTCTTCCTCCTCGGCCGGCATGACATCGCCGCCGACATTGGTGATGTCGTCGTCGTTGGCAGGCGAGCGAACCTTGCGGGTCTTTTCCATTTCCTCGGCAGCCTTGCGGTCAGCCTCGATCTTTTCCGGGCTCTGGAACTGCG
>NZ_DASYHB010000021.1:0-6632 GCF_035999185.1 Ensifer sp.
GCGCTTACGGCTGGCAACGTTGACTACCGTACGAAGGCCAATGGCCGCGTGTACGTGTCTGTAATGCCGAAAGCCGAAGCAGCGGAATAAGCCGGTAGCGCTCTAAAACAGCCGGCGTCTCATCGACCCGGCTGACGCACCTGATGGTTCCAAGCCAGACTTCAAAGGGGAGATGGGGCAATACCCAACTCCCCTTTTGTCGTTTCTGGAGGAAACCATGCAAACCGAACTGTTGAGGGAAGACCAATCACGGTCTCCCGAACAAAGGCTGAGGCCCCAACGGTCAAGGACCGATTGCCCGATATTGTTGTCACCCCGGCTCGTTCTGCGCGCCCCTCATGAAGACGATATCGACGCCCTTGCCCATCTTGCCAACAATGCCAATGTCGCGACCATGGTCTCGCGCATGCCGCACCCGTATACGACGGCCGACGCCGCCGACTTCGTGCGACGCGCGAAAGCCGGCACGATTGGCAAGTGCGTCTACGCGATTACCAAAGCGGACAATGGCGCATTTCTCGGTTGCTGCGGTATCGAGCCGCATCCGGATGGCAAGACGGCGGAACTCGGCTACTGGCTGGGCGAACCCTACTGGAACCAGGGTTATGCCACAGAGGCTGCCCAGGTCCTGACCGACATGGCCTTCCGCACCCGCGACATCGACCAGATCGATGCGCGCTGCCGGGTCATGAACCTCGCATCGCGTCGGGTCATCCAGAAGTGCGGCTTCCAGTTCCAGGGCAGCGGCATGGTCGGCAGCCTCGCACTCGGCGGCTCGATCGCGGTTGAGTGGTACCGGCTCGACCGCAAGACCTGGGTTTCCTTGAGAAGCTGGGGAGGCATGCGATGAACGCGCTTGTTTCCGAACGCCAGCGGGTCGTTGCTCGTCCCGGCCCCGGCCCTTGCCCGGTCATTGAGACGAAGCGCCTGGTCCTGCGTCCGCATCGGCCCAGCGATGCCGAGGCGATCGCCCAGTCGCTCGGCGATTTCCAGGTCGCCCGCATGCTGGCGCGTGTACCGGCACCTTACGACCTGCAGGACGCGCTCGACTGGCTGACCGCGCAGACCTCGGGGCTGACACCCGACTGGACACTCGCCATCACCACTGGCGACGATGTCCATATCGGCTGCATCGGCATCGAGCTCAGGCACGGCCAGTGGCATGTCGGCTACTGGCTGAACCGCTTCTACTGGGGCAAGGGCTTTGCCTCGGAAGCCGCCTATGCGGCAGTCGAGCGTTTCTTCCGGCGCATGCCCGAAACGACCCTGCATTCCGGCGTCTTTGCCGACAATCCGGGGTCGCTGAAGGTGCAGGAGAAGATCGGCTTCAAGGTCACCGGCTGCAGCCAAGTCTACGCGCTCGCCCGCAACGCCATGGTCGCACATATCGAGACGCGACTGACGGCCGCGGACCTGCATCGACCGCACTGACAGAAAGCTCCCCCGCGACGCTCAACCGTCGCGGGGGAATTTGTCATGAAAGCGTGAAACCGACGGGCAGGTGATCGGAGCCCTTGGCCTCATAGTCTGTCCAGGCGTCCTGCAGCCTGGGCACGAGGCCGGCGCTCAGGAAGCAGTAGTCGAGGTGCATGCGCTTTTCGGGGTTTTCGGGATGGATCCAGCTGTAGCTTTCAGGCGTCAGGCGGCCGAGATGTGCGAGTGCGTCAACCGGGTTCTCCAGTCGCAGCGAGCGACCATAAAAAGCGTCGCGCGAGCCGACCATAGCGCAGTATTCCGGCGTCTCCGGCTGCATGTTGAAATCGCCCATGACGACGAAATCCTCGGGATGCGGCGGCTCGGCCAGACCAAAGTCCGCCGCCCCGGTGATCGCGCCGCCTTCGAGCGGATAACCGAGAAGCCGGTCCTTGAGATAGCGGATCTGGGCGATGCGTTCGGCGGGCAGCACATGGTCGAGATGCACGGAATAGACTCTGAGCGGGCCGCCGGGTGTGGCGATCAAGGCTTCGGTCGCGCCGCGCTGCAGGTTCATCGGGCTGATCGTGCGGGTGCGCGGCAGGGAGATCAGCCGCGTCGCCAGGATCGGCCATCGCGACAGGATCATGTTGCCGAACTGGAAGCGACGGCTGACGGCGCGACCGTCCTCGATCGTCGAGCCGATGTCGATGTCGCAGGGCGCATGAAAGGCGGAGAAATGACCGGGAAACAGTCTTTCGAAACGGGCAACCAGATCGGCATGGCCGTTGCGATGAAAACCGCGCGTTACTTCCTGCAGGGCGATGATATCGGCACCATCGAGCGAGGCGGCGATGCGTTCAGGGTCGAAATGACCGTCGAGACCGATGCCGTATTGGATGTTGTAGCTGACGAACCGCACGATATTCTTTGACCTCCGAATAAACCGCCTATATCGATGGCGGCAAAATAAGACCGCGCACTTAAACGAAACAGATGGCAGCCAAATGAAATTTCTCGACGAAACGAAAGTCTATATCCGCTCCGGCGACGGCGGCGCAGGCGCCGTCTCGTTTCGGCGCGAAAAATTCATCGAGTTCGGCGGCCCGGATGGCGGCGACGGCGGTCGCGGTGGCGACGTCTGGGTGGAGGCCGTCAACGGCCTCAACACGCTCATCGACTTCCGCTACCAGCAGCACTTCAAGGCCAAGACCGGCCAGCATGGCATGGGCCGCAACCGTACCGGCGCCGGCGGCGGCGACGTGACGTTGAAGGTGCCGGTCGGCACGCAGATCTTCGAAGAAGACAACGAGACGCTGATCGTCGACATGGTCGCCGAGGGCCAGCGCTACCGGCTGGCCGCCGGCGGCAATGGCGGCTTCGGCAACGCGCATTTCCGCTCGTCCACCAACCAGGCGCCGAACTGGGCCAATCCGGGCCTCGAAGGCGACGAAAAGACCCTCTGGCTGCGGCTGAAGCTGATCGCCGACGCCGGTCTCGTCGGCCTGCCGAATGCCGGCAAGTCGACCTTCCTTGCCGCCTGCACCCGCGCCCGCCCGAAGATCGCCAATTACCCCTTCACCACGCTGCACCCCAATCTCGGCGTCGCCACCGTCGACGGCAACGAATTCATCATCGCCGACATCCCGGGCCTGATCGAAGGCGCGCATGAAGGTGTAGGGATCGGCGACCGCTTCCTTGGCCATGTCGAGCGCACCCGCGTGCTGCTGCACCTGGTGTCGGCCCAGGAGGAGGATGTCGCCAAGGCCTATAAGACCGTCCGGCATGAGCTTGACGCCTATGGTGGCGGCCTGGAAGACAAGCCGCAGATCGTCGCGCTGTCGCAGATCGACATTCTTGACGAGGACGAGTTGAAGGCAAAAGCCAAGGCGCTGGCAAAGGCCTGTGGCGAAAAGCCTCTTCTGCTTTCGGCAGCCGTCGGCACGGGCATGACCGAGGCGCTGCGGTCGCTGCGCAGCGTTATCGTCGCCGCCAAGGCCGGCGAAGGCTTCGGCGAGGAGAACGCCTGATATGACAAAGACCCGCAAGCCGCTTCAAAAGTATCGCCGGGTCGTCATCAAGATTGGGTCGGCCTTGTTGGTCGACCGCGCGACCGGGCTGAAGAAAGCCTGGCTCGACGCCATGTGCGCCGACATTGCCGGCCTGAAAGCCAAGGGCGTCGAAGTATTGGTCGTGTCCTCCGGTGCAATCGCCCTCGGTCGCACCGTGCTTAACGTGCCGGCGGGCGCGCTGAAACTCGAAGAGAGCCAGGCCGCTGCCGCCGTCGGCCAGATTGCGCTGGCGCGCGCCTGGTCGGAGAGCCTGTCGACCGATGCCATCGTTGCCGGCCAGGTATTGCTGACGCTCGGTGACACGGAAGAGCGCCGCCGCTATCTCAACGCCCGTGCCACCATCAACCAGTTGCTGAAGCTCGGCGCCGTGCCGATCATCAACGAAAACGACACGGTGGCGACGACCGAAATCCGCTACGGCGACAACGATCGGCTGGCCGCCCGCGTTGCCACCATGGTTGGCGCCGACCTCCTGGTGTTGCTCTCCGATATCGACGGGCTTTACACCGCCCCGCCGCATCTCGATCCGAACGCCCGCTTCCTCGAAACGATCGCCGAAATCACGCCCGAGATCGAGGCGATGGCCGGCGGTGCCGCATCCGAGCTTTCGCGCGGCGGCATGCGCACCAAGATCGATGCCGGCAAGATCGCGACGACCGCCGGCTGCGCCATGATCATCGCGTCGGGCAAGCCGGACCACCCGCTCTCTGCGATCGAGGATGGCGCCCGCTCGTCCTGGTTCGCGCCGTCGGGTTCGCCGGTAACGGCGCGCAAGACCTGGATTGCCGGGCAATTGCTGCCGGCTGGAACGCTGCGTGTCGACGCCGGCGCCGAAGAGGCGCTGCGCTCCGGCAAGAGCCTGCTGCCGGCTGGCGTCCGGGACGTGACAGGCACCTTCAGCCGCGGCGACACCATCGCCGTCGTCGGCACGTCGGGACGCGAGATCGCCCGTGGGCTCGCCGGTTACGACGCCGACGAAGCGCGCCAGATTGCCGGCAAGAAGTCGGCCGAGATCGCCGCGATCCTCGGTTATGCCGGCCGCGCCGCCATGGTGCATCGCGACGATCTGGTGATGACCGGAAAACGCCCCGAGACAGAGGGCAGCCCGAAGGATGAAGTCCATGCTTGACGAGGTGAGGAAGAAGGACGACGTCGAAAGCGTCATGCTGGAGATCGGCCGCAACGCCAAGGGCGCCAGTCGACCGCTCGCCGTCGCCACCGCCGAGCGCAAGCATGCCGCCCTCATCGCCATGGCCGAGACGATTGTCGCGCGCAAGAACGAGATTCTCGCCGCCAACGCGATCGACCTCGAAAACGCCCGAGAGAGCGGTGTTGCCGCGTCCTTCATCGACCGGTTGACGCTGACCGAGGCCCGCATCCTGGACATGGCGAACGGCATCCGCGCCATCGCCGAACTCAAGGATCCCGTCGGTGATATCATCGCCGAATGGGACCGGCCGAACGGCCTGCATATCGAGCGCGTGCGC
Source organism: Ensifer sp. (assembly GCF_035999185.1). Lineage (GTDB taxonomy): Bacteria > Pseudomonadota > Alphaproteobacteria > Rhizobiales > Rhizobiaceae > Ensifer. Next base: position 4,973 of record NZ_DASYHB010000021.1, read on the forward strand.
ACGCCGCTTGGCGTTATCGGCGTCATCTATGAAAGCCGGCCCAATGTGACGGCGGACGCCGGCGCTTTGTGCCTGAAAGCCGGCAATGCCGTTATCCTGCGCGGCGGTTCCGACAGCTTCCATTCCTCGGGCGCGATCCACGCCTGCCTTGTCGAAGGGCTGAAAGCTGCCGGGTTGCCGGAACATGCGATCCAGATGGTGCCGGTCGCCGACCGCGCCGCCGTTGGAGCCTTGCTTTCGGGCCTCTCAGGCACGGTCGACGTGATCGTACCGCGCGGCGGCAAGAGCCTCGTCGCGCGCGTCCAGAACGAGGCGCGTGTTCCAGTCTTTGCCCATCTCGAAGGCCTCTGCCACATCTATGTCGACGCCTCGGCCGACCTTTCGATGGCCGAGAAGATCGTCGTCAACGCGAAAATGCGTCGCACCGGCATCTGTGGCGCCGCCGAGACGCTTCTGATCGACCGTAACGACGCCGCCCGCCTGGCAGAACCGCTGTTGAAGGTGTTGCTCGGCGCCGGCTGCGAAGTGCGCGTTTCGGACGAGCTTGTAGGCACAGTCGATGGCCTGAAGACTGCCACGGACGAGGACTGGGCGACCGAGTATCTCGACGCCATCATCTCGGTGAAGCTGGTCGACGGCATTTCCGGCGCCATCGAGCACATAGCCACATGGTCGTCTGCCCACACGGAAGCGGTAATCGCCGAGGATCCTGATGTGGTCGAGCGCTTCTTCGCGGAAATCGATTCCGCCATTCTGTTGCACAACGCTTCGACGCAGTTTGCCGATGGCGGCGAGTTCGGCATGGGCGGCGAGATCGGCATTGCCACCGGCAAGATGCATGCGCGCGGCCCTGTTGGCGTCGAGCAGCTGACCTCCTTCAAGTATCGGGTGCGTGGTGCTGGACAGGTCAGGCCCTGAGTTGACGACGGGCAAGGTCAACGCCCGCTACCTGCGCATGCCCCATGTCGAGAGCGGCATGGTGGTCGGCCTCTTCGGCGGATCCTTCAATCCGCCGCACGAGGGCCACGTGCTCGTCGCCGATACCGCAATACAGCGGCTCGGGCTCGACCAGCTCTGGTGGATGGTGACGCCGGGCAATCCGCTCAAGGACCATAACAATCTCGCGCCGCTTTCCGAGCGCATCGCCATGAGCGAGAAGATCGCGCAGAACCCACGCATCAAGGTAACCGCCTTTGAAAAGGCGCTCGGCCAAAGCTACACGGCCCGGACGCTGGAGCGGGTGCAGGCCCGCAACCGTGACATCCGCTTCGTCTGGATCATGGGCGCCGACAACCTGAAGAGCTTTCACCGTTGGCAGAACTGGCAGAAGATCGCCCGCACCTTCCCGATCGCCGTCATCGATCGGCCGGGCTCGACACTTGCCTATCTCTCCTCGCGCATGGCCAAGACCTTCGACTATGCCCGCATCGACGAAAGCGATGCGCGGCGCCTGGCGTTCCATCAGGCCCCCGCCTGGACCTTCATTCACGGGCCCCGCTCATCGATGAGTTCGACGGCACTCAGGGCGGGAAAGCCGACGTGAATTCCTGTGATTCACTTCTGCTGTCTTGAAACCGCTACCGTTTGATGCCTACATTCATGGACGGTTCGATCTTTGTTCGAATCGAAAGTGCCTGTTCTGTTCTATGGAAAGGAAAGA
>NZ_DASYHB010000044.1:0-21154 GCF_035999185.1 Ensifer sp.
TCGGTGGCTCGCAAGCCATGCCGAAGCGCTCGGCGTCGAGATCTATCCGGGCTTTGCCGCAACCGAAGTGCTCTATAACGACGAGGGTGCGGTCATCGGTGTCGCCACCGGCGACATGGGCATCGAGAGGAACGGCGAGCCAGGGCCGAACTTTGCCCGTGGCATGGCGCTCCTCGGCAAGTACACCCTGATCGGCGAGGGCGTGCGCGGCTCGCTCGCCAAGCAGCTGATTGCGAAATACGATCTGTCGAAAGACCGCGACGTCCAGAAGTTCGGCATCGGTCTGAAGGAACTCTGGCAGGTCAAGCCCGAGAACCATCGTCCGGGCCTGGTGCAGCACTCCTTCGGCTGGCCGCTCGGCATGAAGACCGGAGGCGGCTCGTTCCTCTACCACCTCGAAGACAACATGGTCGCCGTCGGCTTCGTCGTGCACCTCAACTACAAGAACCCCTATCTCTTCCCGTTCGAGGAGTTCCAGCGCTTCAAGACGCATCCGGCGATCCGCGGCACGTTTGAGGGCGGCAAGCGGCTTTCCTATGGTGCGCGTGCGATCACCGAGGGTGGCTACCAGTCGGTGCCGAAGCTCTCGTTCCCCGGTGGCGCGCTGATCGGCTGTTCGGCCGGCCTCGTCAACGTGCCGCGCATCAAGGGCAGCCACAACGCGGTGCTGTCGGGCATACTCGCTGCGGAAAAGCTGGCGGCGGCGATCGCGAACGGCCGCGCCAATGACGAGCCGGTCGAAATCGAAAACGGCTGGCGCGACAGCGCCATCGGCCAGGACCTGAAGCGGGTTCGCAACGTCAAGCCGCTGTGGTCGAAGTTCGGCACGGCGATCGGCGTGGCGCTCGGTGGTCTCGACATGTGGACCAACCAGCTGTTCGGCTTTTCGTTCTTCGGCACGCTGAAGCACGGCAAGACCGATGCTCAGTCGCTCGAACCTGCGGCTCAGCACCAGAAGATCGACTATCCGAAGCCGGACGGGGTGCTCACCTTCGACCGTTTGTCCTCTGTGTTCCTGTCGAACACCAACCATGAGGAAGATCAGCCGGTTCATCTCAAGGTCAAGGACATGGACCTGCAGAAGCGTTCCGAGCACGACGTCTATGCCGGCCCGTCGACGCGCTACTGTCCGGCCGGCGTCTACGAGTGGGTGGAGAAGGACGGCAAGCAAGTCTTCGTCATCAACGCGCAGAACTGCGTGCACTGCAAGACCTGCGACATCAAGGACCCGAACCAGAACATCAACTGGGTGCCGCCGCAAGGAGGCGAAGGCCCGGTCTATCCGAACATGTAGTGTTCGGCGGGCCGCACGGACCTCCGTGGAGAAAGCCGGCGAAGGACCGGTTTACCCGAACATGTAAGGTTCGACGGGCGAGCCCCCTCAGACAACAACAAAGCGGCGCCGGAGATGTTCTCCGGCGCCGCTTCGTTTTGTGGCCAAGCTACCAGGTCCGATCGACGAAATCGGCGATCAGGGGCGCGATCTCGTGCAGGAATTCTTCCAGAGCGAAGTGGCCGGTTTCGAAGAGATGCAGCTCGGCCTCTGGCACGTCGCGCAGATAAGCGCGCGCACCCGGCTCGGTGAAGAAGGGATCGTTTTTGCCCCAAGTGATCAGTGTCGGCGGGCGATCGCGTCGCAACCAAGCCTGCCACTCGGCATAGCGCGCAAGGTTGCTCTTGTAGTCGAAGAACAGGTCGTATTGCGGCTGGCGGTGCTCCGGCAAGTCGAGGAAATGCTGGTCCATCGTCCAGCCGTCCGGGGCGATCCGTTCGGGGTCACCAGTGCCACCCTCATACTGGGCGCGTGTCATCTCCAGTGTCAGCAACTGTTCGATCCGATCGCCGGCATCGACGTCCTCAGGCTTAAGCGCAATGAAGCTCTGCGCCGCCTCCGACAGGCCTTCATGATAGGCGTTGCCGTTCTGAACGATCAGGCCGGCGATCAACTCCGGGCGGCGGGCCGCGAGCCGCAGTCCCACGGGCGCGCCGAAGTCGAAGATGTAGAGCATGAAGCGCTCGATCTTCAGCGCATCGACGAAACCTTCCATCAGATCCGCCAATCTGTCGAAACTATAGGTGAACTGGCCGCCGGCTGCGGCGGACGTCGGCGCGTCGCTGTGGCCGAAGGCCGGATAGTCGGGCGCGATCAATCGATAATGACTGCCGAGCGCGTCCATCAGGCGCCGATACTGGTGAGAGGAGGACGGGAAACCATGCAGGAGCAGAATGGTCGGAGCGTTCCCCCCGGCGTCGCTCGGCACGCTTTCCCGATAGAAGAGGCGGACACCGTCGACCTCGATTGCGCGGTGACGGATGACTGGAATGCGAGCGACTGGCATTTAACACTCCTTTTTATCCAGAAGATGCATTAGAATTGCATCGGCCTAACTAATGTGTCAATTGTAAAAATACACATTAGAAGAAGAGAGCCGAAATGGATGTGACGCCGTTCGTGGGTGAGCCGCTGGCTCTGGATCTCGTCAACACGCGACCGCGGGTTTCCATTGACGTGGTTGACCTGATTGCCGATGGCGATGGCCTCAGAGGGTGGGTCGAACTGGAAAAGGAGCGGCTTGACGGTATCACCCCGGCAGAGTTGGCGTCGATCTCTGCCGAAGAGCTCGGGCAAGTCCACTCCGTTCGCGAAAATCTGGCAACGGCTCTCGATCGCCTGATGCATGGACTTGCGGTGCCCGCCGCCGCGATTGCAGGGCTCAACGCTGCGATGCGCGCGGCACCTGCCATTCATCGGCTCGATTGGGAAGATCCGCCCGTTGTCACGCGCCAGCGGGAAGGGTCGGCGGCAGCCCGCCTTGCGACCGTCCTTGCGGAAGACGCGGCGGCGCTTCTCGCAGGAGCTGAAAGGCAGCAAATCCGCAAATGCGGGGCGGAGGATTGCGTCATGCTGTTTGTCGGCACCAACGCCCGGCGACGCTGGTGTTCGGCGACGCGCTGCGGCAACCGCATGCGCGTGTCGCGCTACTACCAGCGCAACAAGTCGCCCTGATGGACGCGTGAGCCGTTCGAACATTAGGAAAGGCACCCGTTGACGCAAATGGGAAAGTCCTTGCCGGAAAACCCCGATAGCTTTCATGGTGTCGTCGGCTCTCAGCCGACGGACCTGCAGGCCGTTCGGTCCCTGTTGTCTGGAGTTGGACCGAGATCTGTAACGCTGTCGATCCCTGCGGTGAGATCGGCGGCTGGACGGGATGCACCGCCAGAACAAAGGGAACATAAATGAAGAAGCTTCTTGCAACGACCTGCCTGGCCGCTGGCCTGCTTGCCCTTGCCGGCGCGGCCTCAGCCGCCGAATGCGGCGACGTGACGATCGCAAACATGAACTGGCAGAGCGCCGAAGTGCTGGCGAGCGTCGACAAGATCATTCTGGCCGAGGGCTATGGTTGCAACGCCGAGCTCGTTGTCGGTGACACCGTGCCGACGATCACCTCGATGATTGAGAAGGGGCAGCCGGATATCGCTCCGGAGGGCTGGGTCGACTTGCTTCCCGACGTCGTCAATCGCGGCCTTGAGGAGGGCAAGCTCGTCGGCGCCGCCGTGGCGCTTTCCGATGGTGCTGTCCAGGGCTGGTGGGTGCCGAAATACATTGTTGACGCCAATCCGGACATCAAGACGATCGACGATGTCCTGAAGCACAAGGAACTGTTCCCGGATCCGGAAGATGCGAGCAAAGGCGCTGTCTTCAACGGCCCACAGGGTTGGGGCGGCACGGTCGTGACCACGCAACTCTACAAGGCCTATGGCGGTGAAGCCGCGGGCTTTACGCTGATCGACACCGGTTCGGCCGCCGGCCTCGACGGCTCGATCGCCAAGGCCTACGAGCGCAAGCAGGGCTGGGTCGGCTATTACTGGGCGCCGACAGCGCTTCTCGGCAAATACGAAATGGTGAAGCTCGGCCACGGGGCGGATGCGGATGCCGCCGAGTGGAAGCGCTGCAACACCGTTGCCGATTGCCCGGATCCGAAGAAGAACGACTGGCCGAAGGACAAGGTTCAGACGCTGGTGACCAAGTCCTTCGCCGATCGCGCCGGCCCGGCCATGGACTATCTCAACAAGCGCGCCTGGACCAACGACACGGTCAACAAGCTGATGGCCTGGATGACCGACAACCAGGCAAGCGGCGAGGAGGGCGCCAAGCACTTCCTCCAGGAAAACCCCGATATCTGGACCACATGGGTTTCGCCCGAGGTTGCCGAAAAGGTCAAGGCGGCGCTCTGACCGCGATCGATTGAGCAGACGGGCGGCGCAGCAACTTGCGCCGCCTCTTCGTTCGATGTCCGGCAAAGGCAAAAGAACAATCGCGGCCGGCGCAATGTGAAGGGGAAATGGAATGGACTGGTTGACCCAGTTTCCGCATATGGACGACGATAGTCTGAGGACGCTGAAGAAGGCGATCGACGAAGGATTTCGCGGCTTCACCCGTGCCTATGGCGACGCCATTGAAGGCTTTTTCCAGCCGCTGCAGTTCTTTCTGATCCAGTCCGAGCGCTTCATGACGAAGACGCCCTGGCCGATCATCCTGCTGTTGATCGCGCTGGTTGCCTGGGTCGCGAGCCGAAACTGGAAGATCGTCGCCGGTTGCATCGTCACGCTGCTTCTGATCGGTTACTTCGACATGTGGGACGACACGATGAAGACGATCTCGATGATCTTCGTCTGTACCGTGCTGTCGATCGCCATCGGCATACCGATCGGCATCGTCATGTCTCGCTCCGATCGGTTCCAGAACATCGTCAATCCGATTCTCGATGTGATGCAGACGATGCCGAGTTTCGTCTATCTGATCCCGGTCGTCATGCTGCTTGGCATCGGCAAGGTACCGGGGCTGATCGCGGTGGTGATCTATGCGATCCCGCCGATGATCCGCCTCACGAACCTCGGCATTCGGCTGGTCGACAAGGATGTGCTCGAGGCGGCCGATGCTTTCGGCTCTTCCGGTTGGCAGAAACTCAAAAACGTGCAGATGCCGCTTGCCCTGCCGACGATCATGGCGGGCATCAACCAGACGATCATGATGGCGCTTGCCATGGTGGTCATCGCCTCGATGATTGGCGTCCAGGGGCTCGGCCAGCCGGTGCTGAAGGCAATTGCCAACCAGTACTTCACCCTCGGCATCTTCAACGGCCTTGCGATCGTCGGCATCGCCATCATCTTCGATCGCGTCAGCCAGGCCTACGGCCATCGCCTGCAGAAGCACCGCGAGATCGTCCACGGCTGATCTCTCTTTTACGGCAAGAAAAGGCCCCGAGCGCGTGCGTCCGGGGCCTTGGTTTTTTTGAAGACGAGCGCCCGAGGCGCGCTTGTTCTAACGCCGGGTCGAAAGAATGCCGGTGGAAAGCGCCACGCCAGCGGCGGTGAAAAGGGCGGCGAGGATTTCGAAAGGGCCGATCGGTTCACGGAGCAACACGGCACCGCCGATCATGGCGAGCACCGGCGTCAACGCCGTGAAGGCCGCGGCCTGTGTGCCGCCAAGGCTTTTCACGGCAAAGCCGTAGGCGACCATGGCGACGAGGCCGGAGAGGATGCCCTGGCTCGTGACCTGCAAGGCGATCTCCTGCGCCGGGACCGCTGCAAGCGTGCTGCCGAACACCGCTGCCAGCGCCAGATGAATGAGGAACGACCAGACGGCGACCAGCGCGCTGCCCTGCAGCGGGCTGAGGCCCGAACGGCGGAAGGCGTGGGTGTAGATCGCCCAGAGCGTGGCTGCTGCCGGAAGCAGCGCGTATCCGGCCCAGCCGGCCGGAGCCGAGACTGCCAGGTTGCGTGTCATCAGGATGGCGACGCCGGCGATGATCGCGGCAAAGCCGACGAGGCGCATCCTGTCCGGGCGCTCGTCAAACGCTGCGACGCCGATCAGCGCCGTGGCCAGCGGCATCGAGCCGCCGAGAAGAATGCCGACCGAAGAGGCGGGCACGGAGTGGATCGCAAAGGCGGAAACCTGGAAGAAGAGAGCGCCCGAGCCCGCGACCATCAGGGCCAGCAAGGAAAGCGGCAGTGCGCGCGGCAGGAGGCCGGTCTTTAGCCAGACAGGCGCGAGCAGAAGCGCCGGAACGCCATAGCGAATGAGGCCGAGGTCGATCGTGCCGATCGCGGTGCCGGCGGAGTGGCGCGTTGCAAGAATCCAGCCGGCCCAGATGAGAACGGTAACGAAGGCACCGGCATAGCCGCTAGCGGCAGGCGTCGTAATGCCGCGATTGAGCGTGAGCGCAACCATTTGAAATTCCTTCCCGATTTGGATATCCCCTGAGGCTTTGGGGTCTGAAAGGAATATTAGGCCCTGGTGGCGGGGCATGTCCTTGCGATTTGTGTCTGGAATCGACTATCATTCGCAACAATGTGCCAATTGAAGGCTTTGAAGTTTGTGATCATGCCAAATCTTGATAATTTCGATCTCGCTATCCTGAAAATCCTGCAGGAGGATGCGCGCGCGACCAACGTCGAGATCGCTGACAAGGTCAATCTCTCGCCGTCGCCCTGCCTGCGGCGCATCCGCAACCTTGAGAAGTCCGGCATCCTGCGCGGTTACCGCGCCGACATCGATCGCAAGGAAGTCGGGCTTGGACTGACGGTCTTCGTGGAGATCAAGGTGGGAGGCCACAGCCGCGAGAACGCGCAATTGCAGCAGGCCGCATTGCTCGCGATCCCCGAGGTGGTGTCGTGCTTTCTGATTTCCGGCAACGCCGATTTCCTCGCCGAGGTCGTCGTCGAAGATCTCCCTGCTTATGAGAAGCTCCTCACGGAGACGCTGCTTGCCTTGCCCGGAGTGAGCGACATTCGCTCCAATTTCGCGATCCGATCGATCAAGACCGGCGGCCCGTTGAAGTTGCCTGAGCCGCGCTGACGGCCGGCTCACCCGCTGACGATCGTGGGTTCCGCGCGCAAATTGCCGTCCTCGTTACCCGTTAAGTTTTCGTAAGGTGCTGGAAACAGCCGCAATAGCGCTTATCTGATCGCCGTGTGCCGCTGTGTTGCGGCGATGGAGCCAGTGACGCGTTCATGAAAATCAAGGCAATCTTCAATCGTGATGGCGGAACCTTCCGCACGACGGATATGGCGGCCTATGGCCAGAAGGTCGAGGACGTTTTCCGCAGTGCGGGACATCAGATCGAGATTGCGGCGGTTTCCGGAAGCGAGATGCAGGAAACCCTGGAGCGCACGTGCCGGCGCGACGATCTCGACGCCATCCTTGCCGGTGGCGGCGACGGCACGATCTCGGCGGCTGCCGGTGTCGCCTGGAAGAACCGCATGCCGCTAGGCGTGGTCCCGGCTGGAACGATGAACCTCTTTGCCCGTACCCTGAAGCTGCCCCTCGACATCTGGAAAGTGCCGGAGGTGCTCGCAAACGGGGTGATCATCGACGGCGACATCGGCAGTGCCGATGGCCGCGCCTTCGTGCACCAGTTTTCCATGGGCCTGCATGCGCGCATGGTGCGCTACCGGGAGTCCTACAGTTTCCGCTCCAGGGCCGGTAAGATCGCCGCAAGCACGCGCGCCGCGGTTGGCGTGATCCTCAACCCACCTGATTTCGAAATCGAGTTCGACGTTGACGGCCATCAGGAGCGCCGCCATGTCTCAGCGGTTTCGGTCTCGAACAACCCGTTCGGGAGAGACACGCTGATGTATGCGGATGACGTGACTGCTGGCCATCTCGGTTTCTACACGGCGCCGCCCTTGAGCCCGCCGGGGGTTGCCAGGCTTGCCTTTGACGTGATGCGCGGCAAATTTCGCGACAGCGCGCTGATCACCACCATGAGCGGCCATGCGCTCGATCTGCATTTCCCCAAGGTGGAGCGGCGGATCAACTGCGTCATCGACGGTGAACTCCTGCCGATGGGCCGCGACGTCGCCCTTCGCATTCACCCGGGCGAACTCAAGCTGCTGGTCGGCGCCGATCGCGACGGGTCGTCGATCCAGAAGTAACCGAAACTGTAGCGATCCTGTTGCTTGCCATGGAGATAGGGAAGGGGAAGCTGCTGCGGTTTCATTTCCGTCTCCGGCACCCCAAGCGCTTTCAAGGCATTGACGAGCTGCGCCGGTGGCGGCGCATCGGCCTTGCCGTCATCGCTCCAGACGACGAGAAGCGGTCCGGCGAGGTGATCGATCGGCGGGCCGCTGGTGTTTCCCGGCACCATGACGTTGGCGCTGTGCAGCCGCGTGCGCAGATTGCCGGCCACGAGCTTGTCCGTCGCCAGAACCATGGCCGGTTCGCGTCCCTGCTGTTGAACGACGGTATCAACGAGGGTGCTGTAGGGAATGCTCAGTCGTGAAAGCTTGCCGAACCAGGGGCGAACGACGGCGCGCGCCGACACGACCATCAGCGTGGTGACCACGACAAAGCCGACGATAAGCAGGAACGGCCGGACGCTGAGCGTGGTATCGACACCGGACGCCTCGACCTTGAGCGCGAGATAGAGCGGCAGCAGGACCAGAAACAGGACCAGCCACTTTTCCCGCATATGGGTAGCGCCGACAACAAGCATGATCAAAAGCACGGCGGAAAGACAGAGGACGAGCGTGCGCCCGACGACGCGGGTCCAGAGGCCGTCGGCCCTCCAGATGGCAGGCAGGTCCCGGCGAAACACGAGGGCAAATACGGCGAGCGGAATGGCGGCGCCGCGAAAGATGGCGGTAGCCAGCGCAATCGTGCCCTTGAGCGCTTTCGAAAGAAAACTGCTGTCCTGAGCCGTTCCCATCTCGTTCAGCGTGTTGTTGGAAGCGACGCCCAGGTTTTCGAGAATCCAGAAGCCGTGCGGCAGAGCTATGAGGGCGCAGACGGCAACCGCGGCGAGGATGCGCCAGTCGAAGAGCCGGGCGCGAAGCTTCGGTTCCGGCAGGATTGCAAGCACTGCAGCGACCGGAACGATCGCAAAATTGTATTTTGAGATGACACCGATGCCGACGGCAAGGCCGGTCAGCGCATAGGCGAAGAGTGTTGGCCGCATCAGTGTGCGCAGGAACGCATAAAGGAACAGCGAAACACCAAAGAGGGCCGCGACCGTGTGCGAGAGGTCGCGTTGCGCAAGCAGGAAAATCGGGGGAAGGGCGAGCACGCCGATCGCCGCGATCGCCGCGAGGCGGCGGTCGCCGAGCACTTCGCGTGCGGCCAGGCCATAGAAGAGACAGCTGAGGAACAACAGCCCGTTCTTGAGCAGGGTCATCGTTGCGATCGATGGGCCCAACAGCGAGGTCAAGCCGTACTGCAGCCAATTGTAGAAGGGAGGCTGCGAGCCGTAGCCGAGCATCAGAAACTGCGAGACGTACGCTTGCTCGGACTCATCGATCTCGAGCGACGTGGATGCGGAAAGCCTGAGGACGATGCAAAGCAGGAAGTAGCCGGCGATCAGCGCGATGACCAGGTTCGGGCGGCGATTGACGACGTCAAGCATCTGTATGATCCCGAACGAACACCTGCCGGACAATGTAATTCGTCGTGCCGTCATCGCTGAAATAGGTGCGCGCCATCATCTCCGCGAGGATGCCGGTCGTTATGAGCTGCACGGAGGACAGGAACAGCATGACCCCGACGATCAGCATTGGCCTCGTCCCGATGTCGTTGCCGAGGATGAACTTGTCGAAGGCGAGGTAGAGAAGGATCAGGGCGCTAAGCATGCCGCTCGCCAGCCCGATCGAGCCGAAGAAGTGGCCCGGGCGCGCCTTGTAACGCATGAAGAAGAGCACCGACAACAGATCGAGAATGACCCGGAAGGTTCTGGAGATCCCATACTTGGACTGCCCATGCTGGCGCGCGTGGTGGGTAACGGGCATCTCGCCGATGCGGCTGCTTGGCACCACGCCCGCCACCCAGGCGGGGATGAAGCGATGCATTTCGCCCATCAGCTTCACTTGCTTGATGATGGCGGCCCGATAGATCTTCAGGCTGCAGCCGTAGTCATGCAGCCTGACGCCTGTGATCTTGCCGATCAGGCGGTTGGCGCACCAGGACGGAATTTTCCGGAGCAGAAGGCCATCCTGCCGGTTCTTGCGCCAGCCGACGAGCAAGTCGAGCTGACGGTCCTCGATCGCCTCGACCATGGCGGGGATATCGGCAGGGTCGTTCTGCAGGTCGCCGTCGAGCGTCGCGATCAACCGGCCGGTAGCTGCGTCGATGCCGGCCTGCATGGCTGCCGTCTGGCCGAAATTCTTCTGCAGTTCGACGATCTTGAGGTCGAGGCTGAGGTCGGAAAGCGCTTGCCGCGCGTTTGCAAGTGTTCGGTCCGTGCTGCCGTCGTCGACGAGGATGAGTTCCCATGGCAATGAAAAACCTGCCATGGCGTCGCGGACGCGGGTGATGAGGGGCTGGATGCTGTCCTCCTCGTTAAACACCGGGATGACGACGGATAACTCGATTGATTGCATAATAGCGCCCGTGCATGCGACGCTCGCGCGGCCGCAAGGATTGGATTTGTGCTTACATAATCATTTTCTTGCATAGTTATCGGTGATAACCAACGCTCAATCTTGCGTTTCAACACGGGAATACGGGGCCTGATGACATCGGATTGCGAGCCTGATCGGCGATCCTGGTTCGCCCGCAACCGGATGACGTTGCTGTCGGCAGTTGCGATTGCGGTCTATGCCGCCTTTGTCGAATGGTTCTGGGGATGGGCGGCGCTGCTGCGGCAATGGTCGGAAATCGGCGCCGGTGCCGCCTTTTTCGCGCTCATGCTGCTCGTCGCGACCTACTTCATTCGCTGCTATCGCATCTACGATTACTTCCCGAACGAGACGGCAGGGCGCTTCCTACCGCTGTTTCGCGTCACCCAGGTTCACAATCTTCTCAACATCATGCTGCCGTTTCGCGCCGGGGAGACGAGCTTTCCCTTGCTGATGCGCTCGGAGTTCGGCGTGCCTCTTGCTCGTGGCACGGCCGCTCTTCTGGTCATGCGCCTGCTTGACCTGCACGCGCTCCTCGTCGTCGCGGCGATCGGGCTCGTCATCGGGCGCGGTTCCGCCGTCTGGTGGAGCGCGTGGTTCGCCGCCTTGGTCTCGCCGTTGCTGTTCTTTCTGCTGAAGGATCGTGTCGTTGTGCTTGCGCGCCGGCTCCTGCCGGCAAGGCTCGACGCGATTGTCGATGAGCTGGAAGCGGGCCTGCCGGGCGATGTCGCCGGGTTCCTGCGCGCCTGGGGCATGACCGTGCTCAACTGGGCGGTCAAGGTGCTGGTGCTTGCCTGGGTGCTGGCGCTCATGGGCGTTGCGCCGCTTGCTGCCTGCTTCGGCGGCGCGCTCGGTGGAGAGCTGTCTTCGGTGTTGCCGATGCATGCGCCGGGCGGTGTCGGAACCTATCCCGCGGCGATCGCGGCCGGCGCCATTTCCTTTGGTGCCGCGGCCGGGCGCGCGGGCCTCGAACAGCTCGCGACATCCGGCGTCAACGCGCATCTGTTGATCATCGTGTCCGCGGTGGCGGGCACGATGTTGTCGATGGTCATCGGAAGAAAACGCTGAACGGGCCAGAAAGGGCGAAGCGCATCTCAGGTCGGAGTTGCGCAATCGCCGCTGATTACTGGAACGAGGTCTCGTAGAAGCTTCTAAGCTTGCGGGAATGCAGCTTTTCAGGCGGCATCGCTGCGAGCTTCTGCAGCGCAAGGATGCCGATCTTCAGGTGCTGGCTGACCTGCGTCTTGTAGAAAGCCGTCGCCATGCCCGGCAGCTTCAGTTCGCCGTGCAGCGGCTTGTCGGATACGCACAGCAGCGTTCCATAGGGTACGCGGAAGCGGAACCCGTTGGCGGCGATCGTTGCCGATTCCATGTCGAGCGCGATGGCGCGCGCCTGCGACAGCCGCTTGACCGGCCCGCGTTGGTCGCGAAGCTCCCAGTTGCGGTTGTCGATGGTGGCAACGGTGCCGGTGCGCATGATCTGTTTGAGATCGTAGTCGCGGTAGCCGGTCACCTCGGCAACGGCGTCCTGCAGCGCCACCTGCACTTCGGCGAGTGCCGGCAGGGGGATCCACACCGGCAGGTCGTCGTCGAGTACATGGTCTTCGCGCATGTAGGCATGCGCCAGCACGTAGTCGCCGAGCCGCTGGCTGTTCCTGAGGCCGGCGCAATGGCCGAGCATCAGCCAGACATGCGGGCGCAGCACGGCGATATGGTCGGTGATCGTCTTGGCGTTCGACGGGCCGACGCCGATATTGACCATGGTGATGCCGCCGTGGCCCTTCTTCTTCAGGTGATAGGCCGGCATCTGCGGCAGCCGGGCGAGGGTGGCGTCGGTCTCCGGCTTGTCGGCACCGGCAGGCGTGATGATGTTGCCGGGTTCGACGAAGGCCGTATAGCCGTTGCCGCCTTCCGCCATCTGCTGGCGGGCCCAGGCGCAGAACTCGTCGATGTAGAACTGGTAGTTCGTGAACAGCACGAAGTTTTGGAAGTGCGTGGCATTCGTCGCGGTGTAGTGGCTGAGGCGCGCCAGCGAATAGTCGATGCGCTGGGCCGTGAATGGCGCGAGCGGCGATGGTTCCCCGGGACCCGGCTCGTATGAACCGTTGGCGATCTCGTCGTCGGTCGTCGTCAGGTCCGGTGCATCAAACAGATCGCGTAGCGGAATGTCGATGGTGTTTGCCGCCGATGCTTCCACATAGGCGCCCTCGCCAAAGGCAAAATGCAGCGGGATCGGGGTCGCCGATTCCGAGACGGTGACGCCGAGGCCATGGTTCCGTATCAGATGCCCGAGCTGTTCCTTCAGGTAGTGCCGGAAGAGCTTCGGCCGGGTGATCGTGGTCGTATAGACGCCGGGCGCGCTGACATAGCCAAAGGACAGGCGGGAATCGACATGCCCGAAGCTGCTCGTCTCGATGCTGACCTGGGGGTAGCAGGCACGATAGCGGGTCAGCGGCTCGTCGGTCTTGCCCAGGCCCTCGAACGCTTCGCAGAGGAATCGGGTGTTGCGCTCGTAAAGCGCCTCGAGGCAATCGACGGCGGCCGCAGGGTCGTCGAAATACTGCGGCTCGAAAGGCTCAGGCGTTGCGACGGAAAGGACGGAGTGTGAAGAGATTCGCTTGTTCATGTCGCATTATAGGCTGCGGCTTCTGACAAGCAAACGACAAGATGCCGACGTTCACAACCGCGCGGCGATCTGAGGTTAGTGCTTCAACGCGGACCCGCGAGGATGATCGCGCTGCCGAGAAGGGCGACGGCCATGCCGGCAAGATCCCAACGATCCGGCCTGACGCCTTCGGCAAGCCAGAGCCAGAGGAGGGAGGCCGCGATGTAGACACCGCCATAGGCCGCATAGGCGCGGCCAGCGGCTTCGCTTTCGATCAAAGTCAGGAGCCAGGCAAAGAGCGCAAGCGACGCCACGCCGGGAATGAGCCAGACGATGGACTTATCGAGTTTCAGCCACGCCCAGAAGGCAAAGCATCCGGCGATTTCCGCAAGAGCGGCGAGGGCATAGATGAGATAGGCGGGCATGGAGCTGGGACTGGCGTGGTTGGCGATCTGCAGCGACAGGATAGGAAAGCACCCAAAAGCGCAAGCCAGATAAAACATGCCATTTAAAACAAAGGGACGCCGCGCGTCCCTTGCAATCCCGCGTTCGTCCGCAGCCAGATCAGGTCATCGCCTGGCGCTGCAACGTCACGAAGAGGACAAGGCCCGCACCCTGCTTGCCGATGCCGGTGCCGCTGGCCTTGGAGTAAGCGAGGGCGCCGACCGGTGCCATCAGCAGGCTGGCCAGCGCAAGCACGCGCAATGACAGAACTGCGGAAGTCGAAAGTGCGGCCAGCATGTTCATCTCTCCGTCAGATCACGCCCGTGATCGATTGCAACAGGTTGAGGGCAGAGGCGAACGGCGAGCCGTGCGCTTCATGGCCCCGGTTAGAGTTTGGCCTGGCAGTATTGCGCCGTATGGGCGGTGCAGTCGGTCAGCGAGCCGAGATAGGTATTGCTGCGGCGACGCTCTGTGTCTGCGCTGACTGCGGCGGCAAGTGTTACGGCGAAAACGACCATCAGAAGGCTGATGATGGTGAGGCGCCGTGCGAGGATATCCATGGTTCTGTCCGTTGTTTGGAGGCAGGTTCAAATCGATTGAGTGTGTTTTCGCACACCCAAACTGAATTGTTGCTGAGATGTCCGTTCATCTGCCGTTCATCTTCGGTTGTGTGTCGGTGTTCGAGACGGTGAGACGCCGACGCGTCGCAGACGGGCGCGCTGTCAAAAGGGGAAAGTCGCATTGCTGCGGCGACATCCGGTGACGCGGTTACCTGCGCGGTGTCACATACGAAAAAAGGCGGCCACTGGCCGCCCCTTCATTCGTGAAGCGGCGATCGCCGCCGCCTTTTCCGTCCCCTATAGACGCGTCCACGTCTGCGATTTGCACAGGACCTTCAAGACGCAGCCTTTCATCTTCAGCGAATTGCCGTTGACCGAGCCTGAGCCGCTGTATGTCTTGTCGTTTTCCGGATCGGTGATTTCGCCCGAATAGGAGCCGTCGGTGCCCGAGAGGTTGCCGATGCGCTTGCCGGCGTGTTTGCCGGTCTTGAGCGTCACGCAGAAGGCGCCGCCGCACGGGGCAATTTCCGCTGTTGCGCCGGTCGCCGTCTTCCAGTTGCCGACGATCGGTTCCGCCGCTGCCGCTGTTCCGGCAATGCCGAGGCCAAGGGCTGCGGTGATGAGCATGGTACGTAACATTCCGTTCCTCCAGATAGAGGCTGCCGGCGTGGTCCGCTCCGCCGGCAGCTCTCGCGATGTCCTCGTGTAATAAGGCAGTCTCCTCACCGCCGCGCGGAAGATAGCTTACGCGCACGTAAAGGTAAACAAGCCAAACGGCGGCTTTCGTTGCTTTCCTTGAACGGTTTCGAACGGGTTTTGGGGAAGGAAACGTGCGGGCTCTGCTGGAGCCGCTCGTTTCGTGGTTAGCGTTTGGTTGAAATCGCCGATTGAATTTTTCGTAAATTTTGAAGCGAATGCGCCGGAAAACCGGACTTCCGATGTTTAACAAAAACTCAAGTTTACCAAGTGTTTGAACTTTCTTTGTCGCAAATTAAGCATGCATTTTAAGCGCGCATTGAAGCCCCTGCTGCATAGTGGAGCCATAAGACGAGCGGAACAAAACGCTCCGAAAAACCACCGCAGACGACGCCGCAAAAGACGGGGCGCTGCGGAAAGGCCCGCAAAGAGGCACGGTCGAACAGGGACCACAACAACGAGCTGCTGGAGCATGGTCCGCCTTAAACCGGCGGGCCGCTTCGGAAGAACCAACCAGGCAAGACAGGGACAAGACAATGGCACGCTTTGATATGCAGATTGCTTCGGATGCCGCGATGGGTGGTAAGAACCAGGCGGAAGTTTTTTGCAACATGGGCCTGGCCTATGCGACCGGCCACGGACGCCCGGTTGATCTGGTCGCCGCCCACAAGTGGCTGAACATCGCCGCAATCAAGGGCTCTGACCGCGCCGTCGATCTGCGCGCGGACCTCGCGATGACGATGAGCAAGTCGGATCTCGCCGCAGCCCTTCGCGCCGCACGCGAATGGATGACCATCCACTGATAACGGGACGGCACCCGGAAGGGTGGCCGTCAAGCAAATGCCAGAGCTGCGGTCTCGGTTAGGCCAACGTCTTCAAGACCTTGGGAAGAGTCGCCTCGAGCAGGCGCATTTCCGCCTCCGGTCCCGTGCTGACACGGATGCAGCGATTGAGGGGGGCTACCCCCGGCATCCTTATGAAAATGCCATGATCGTTCATCAGCGTATCGACGATCGCGCGGGCATGCGCTGCATCCCGTCCGCAGTCGATTGCGACGAAGTTCGTGGCTGATGCGAGCGGCAGCAGGCCGTTTTCGGTCGCGATCGCCGCGATACGCTGGCGGGACGCGACAATTTTTGCCGTCACTTCCCTCAGATAATTCTGGTCCGCCAGGGCTGCGAGCGCGGCTGCGACCCCGATCCGGTTCATGCCGAAATGATTGCGGATTTTGTCGAAGGCCTGGGCGGTGCCCGGCGTCGCAATGACATAGCCGACGCGCGAACCAGCAAGCCCGTACGCTTTCGAAAAAGTGCGCGTGCGCACCACATTGGGCATGTCGATCAGGGCATTGATCGCCGGTAGCGCTTCCGCCGGCGCTGTTTCGCAATAGGCTTCATCCAGAATGAAGAGCGTCGTCTCCGGAAGGGCCTTGGCGAATTCGACGATGCGATCGGCAGTCCACCAGCTCCCCATTGGATTGTCAGGGTTGGCGAAATAGACGAGCGGCGCGTTCTCCCGCTTCACCGCTGCCAGTAAGCCGTCGAGGTCTTCCCGGTCGTCGACATAGGGTACCGTTACCAGTCGGCCGCCGTGGCCGACGACGTGATAGTTGAACGTGGGGTAGGCGCCCAGTGACGTGACGACCGGCAGGCCCGGCTCGATCGCCATGCGCACGATCTGGCCGAGCAACCCGTCGATACCTTCACCAATCGCAATGTTGGCGGGTTCGGTGCCGAGATGGGCCGCAAGGGCCTGCTTCAGGTCGTGGTTTTCCGGGTCGGCATATTTCCAGGTTCCACCGGCTGCCTCCCGGATCGCTGAAAGCACGCTTTCCGCAGGACCGAAGCCGCTTTCGTTCGCGCCTATGCGCGCGGCGATCGGCCGGCCGCGCTGTCGTTCGATGGCCTCCGGCCCGACAAACGGGATCGTCGACGGAAGAGATTGGATGAGCGGCGTGAAGCGAGAAAATGCGGACATGCTAAATCATGGGCCCCGTTCGGATGACGTGTCGGGGAACTTATCGCATGCTTCGGCAATTCGGAATCATTTCGGCAAGAAAAGCCGCCGGATTTCCGTTGCCCTTCGTTTGAAGGCAACTGCCCTAGCGTCGCGGCTTTGCGTTCTTGACCTGCCCGGTGAAGAATTCCTGCCGGATGATCTCGCGCAGCAACGTCTGCTCGATCGGCTTGATGAACTGGACGCCGATGCGCTCACCGTTGCGATAGACCTCGGCGCAGCCGATTCTAAGCGAAGTGCCGACGATATGCAGATAATAATGCTGCGGCAGGCCGATATTGGTGTCGACCGCAAAGCTCGCGCCGCCACGCGATATGTCGATCATGCGGCAGGGACGCACCGAGACGCTGCCGAGACCCGGCTGCACCGTCGTCAGCGTGCCCGCATGGCCGATCGAGAATCGTTCGTAGCGTCGCTCGTAAAAGGGCGACGGGACGCAGGAATACATAGTCTGGTTCTGCATGCGTCATTCTCCGCCAGTGCCGGGTCGGACGGCGCGATCAGTTCCTGAACGCAGCCCTTGACCCCGGACAATTCATTTGTCCCACATTGTATCGGTGGGCAAATTCCACCGATGCTAGAATCAGTTTTGCAGAAGAAACTTGCAATCCCCTGAAATCGATCACTAAAAATCTAATGTCATCGGGATCAGAGGCCGCCGCTGGAAAATTGCACTCGGATCAGCCGCCTCAGGAAATCCGTGGAAAGCAGCATGTTGAAGCGTACTCCGAGTTCTGTGCTTTCGCGGTGGACTTCGGAGCAGCCGATCTCTTCCTTGAAACCTTCGATTTCCAGGAAGAAATGCTTGGGCAGTGGGATCGTGGCGTTGAAATCCAGCATCGCACCCGCAATCGAGATATGGCGCAGCAGGCATTGGTACTTGGTCTTGGCCTTCAGGTGCTGGCCAATAACCAGAATCCGACAGGGACGCTCGATAAAATAATGCTGATGGGTCGTTGCGAGCTGGCCGGGCTTGGCTTCCGCGACGTGCATCTTCATGGACATGGCAAGCTCCGTATTTCGACGGCCTTTCAAAACCCTGAGATCGAGCGCCCGTCGGAATCGCGAGACGCTCCAATACGGTGTCTGGGCTAAGCACACCGGCTTGCTTCGACCTTGCGCCATCGGCAAGTGCGCCGACGCTAAATTATGCCGCGCCTGCACATTGAAAGCCCCCATCTCATACGTAATACTTTCGTCAGGCATGACCGGGGCGCGCATCGTGCGTTCCGAGGATAAACGGGCGAGGCAACGTCTGTCGTTGAAGCCGATGCAAGGCGGAAAACGATCGTCGGTGCCGGAGGGAAGGGCATGGCGTTGGGGTTATCGCGGCGGTGGCTGCCGCTTTCTGTTATTTGCGTGGCACTGTTTGTGTCGATGCCTGCGGGAGCGTGGGCAGCCAAGCGCGTCGCGCTGTTGATCGGCAACGAGAAATATGAGGCGACCGCGCCGCTCAACAATCCGGCCAATGACGTGGACTTGATGAAGGCTTCCTTTGAGGAGGCCGGGTTTGATTCCGTCACGACGGTGCACGACCTCGGCCGTCAGGACATGGTCAAGGCCTTGCGCGACTTCGAGGATCTGGCAACCGGGGCCGAGGTTGCGATCGTCTACTATTCTGGCCACGGCATGGAGATGAATGGCGAGAACTATCTGCTCCCGACCGACGTGCAGCTGAAGACGGATAAGGATGTCGAGGACGAGGCAATCGGCCTCGACCGGGTTCAGCGTTCCCTGGAAGGGGCCACCAAACTCAAGCTCGTGATTCTCGATGCCTGCCGCAACAATCCCTTTGAGCAGAGCATGACGCGCTCGATCTCCACGAGGGCCGTTTCGCGTGGCTTGGCCCGCGTCGAGCCCGAATCGGCGGACCTTCTGGTGGCCTTCGCATCCAAGGCCGGCACCGTGGCGCTCGACGGCGAGGGCAAGAACAGCCCGTTCGCCACAGCGCTTGCCAAGTACCTGACCGAACCGGGCGTCGATGTCCGCATTGCGCTCGGCAAGGTGCGAGACGAGGTGGTCTCCGTGACCAACCGCGGTCAGGAGCCGTTCGTCTACGGTTCGCTCGGCGGTGCCCAGATCTTTCTCAATATCAAGGAAGTGAATATCAACGTCACCACCAACGGCGGTCAGCTCTCGCCGAACAGCCAGTCTGAGGCGGCTGCCGACTGGCAGAACATCCGCGACCTTGCCGACAAGGATTTGCTGACGGCCTTTCTGGCCAAGCACGGATCAGACCCGGTCTATAAGATGTTGGCAGAGAAAAAGCTGAAGCTGCTGAGCGAAGCCGAGCAGACATCGAGTGTGACGCCCGATGAGATCGCCTGGGAGGCCCTGAAGCAGTCGACCGATGCAGCGGCGCTGACGCGTTTCATTGAGCGTTACCCCGACAGCAGCCATAAGGCGGAAGCCGAACAGCAGATCGCAGCACTCGAGCCGCAGAAAGGTCTCAACGTCTCGCCGACCGGCAAGGACACCCAGGCCTCCCGCGATTGCTATTTGCTTGCCGGCGAACCGCAGTCGATGCCCGGCTTTCTCGGGGTCAATTTCCTGAAGCTCGACGCAGAGCGGGCGCTGACGGCCTGTGCGCAGGCGGTCAACGAGAACCCTGACGACATGATGCTGGTCAACATGCTGGGGCGTGCCCAGGACGCTGGGCGCAACTATGTCGACGCGCGGCGCAACTACCAGAAGGCGGCCGATGGCGGAAACATGTATGCGCTGACGAATCTCGCCTGGTTTTCGATTTACGGCACGGACGTGCCGGTAGACATCGACCAGGGCAAGCGGATGTTCGAGCAGGCG
Source organism: Ensifer sp. (assembly GCF_035999185.1). Classification (GTDB taxonomy): domain Bacteria; phylum Pseudomonadota; class Alphaproteobacteria; order Rhizobiales; family Rhizobiaceae; genus Ensifer. The sequence goes on from NZ_DASYHB010000044.1 coordinate 19,519, forward strand.
GCCCGCGGCGGAAACGCCTATGGCCAGGCGTCGCTCGGCTGGCTCTATCGAGAGGGCTATGGCGGCATTGCGCAGGATTATGCCGAGGCGGCCAGATGGTATGAGCTCGCCGCCAATCAGGGCTATGCCAATGCCATGGCGACCATGGGCTGGTTCTATCGGGAAGGTCTCGGTCTGCCGAAAGACCTGGCGCAATCGCTCTCCTGGTACAAGAAGGCCGCAGAAAGCGGCGATACCAACGCCATGTCGTCGCTTGGGTGGGCCTATCAGAATGGCCTCGGAACCGAGCAGAGCTATCCGGAGGCAAAGGTCTGGTACGAAAAAGCGGCCAACATGGGCGATTCCTATTCCATGGCTTTGCTCGGCTGGTTCTATGACATCGGCAACGGCGTCGCTCAGGACTATGTGCAGGCACGCACCTGGTACGAGATGGCGGCCAACGCCGGCAGCGCCTACGCCATGGGTAATCTCAGCCGTCTTTATGATTACGGACTTGGCACCAAGGCGGATGCGAAGGAGGCGGTTCGCTGGGCGGCGGCCAGCATCGAGGGCGGCGATCCGGCCAAGCTCGAAGAGGTGAAGAGCCAACCGAACAACTTCACGCCGGCCTTTCGCAAGGAAATGCAGAGCCTGCTGAAGGACCGCGGCTATTATGGCGGCCCGATCGACGGTGATTTCGGCGCTGCGACCCAGCAGGCGATCGAACGCCTCGCGCGCAAATCATAGGTGCCTTCGTCATAGGTTGACTGAAAAGCGCCCGGTTATCCGGGCGCTTTTGCCTTGATTGACAGGAGTGAACGCGGCGCAGCGCGCTTTGCGTCATCAGTCGGCCCACACGAAAATGCGAGGAATTCCCGGAAACCGACAAAAAAATCTTGCATTGGCCGCAGAGTGACTCTAGTCAGGCGCTAACGGAGAGGTGGCCGAGTGGTCGAAGGCGCTCCCCTGCTAAGGGAGTATACCCGGAAGGGTATCGAGGGTTCGAATCCCTTCTTCTCCGCCATTCCTGCAAAACTCAATCCACGCCTGACGCACGCGCCCACGGAACCTCGCTTCTAGCTCTGGGCAGCCTACCTTCAGGCTTTCCAACTTTGCACTCACCCAACTGTGCCGGCCGCCGTCCCGTTTGCGGTCCAAACTCCGTGGATACTGCAGCGGTGACCGCGGTCCATTCTGAAGGGACAGAATCGCGGCGCAGCCTGGCTGGCGATTCTCGCCGTTGATTCTGGCGAATCTCTCGTGCCCGGAGTTTTCGGCAAGGCACTTTGTTGAAGTGATCGCTGTTTTAGGCCTTCGATGCCTGGGTGGATTTGAAGCCTGCGCCCGGCTTTTCCCCCGTTTTGGGCGGCTTTCTGCCTCTTTCTGAAACAGGCCGCCCCCGCCTTCCTTATGCTAAACCCCCGTCGCCAAAGGGTTTTCTTAATGCTTTGTTAATTTTCTCCGGGGGTCTGCGGCGATTTTGTGTCGTTTCAGCAACAGGGTTCTGTGAAGGGCAATGCAAAGGGCGTGATCTCGCCAGTTGGACGTTGCGCCGATGATCCGGTCTTGTATTTTCAACTCCGGAAGCAAGGGCGGTTGATCGTCCGACTTCTTGAACGTTGGGGATGGGGCAGGGAACGCTGTCCTTCAGCAAAAT
>NZ_DASYHB010000064.1:0-40096 GCF_035999185.1 Ensifer sp.
AGCTCTACACCGACATCCTGCTTTGATCCGGGGAGGGACAAACATGCCAGTAGAAATTCTTATGCCCGCCCTTTCCCCGACGATGGAGGAAGGCACGCTCTCGAAATGGCTGAAGAACGAAGGCGACAAGGTCACCTCCGGTGACGTCATTGCCGAGATCGAGACCGACAAGGCGACGATGGAAGTCGAAGCCGTCGATGAAGGCACGATCGGCAAGCTGCTGATTGCCGCCGGCACCGAAGGCGTCAAGGTCAACACCCCGATCGCCGTGCTTCTGCAGGATGGCGAAGGTGCTGGCGACATCGCTGCCCCTAAGGCCGAAGCGCCGAAGGCTGCCGCCGTCGAAGCTCCTGTTGCCGCCGCACCGGCACCGGTTGCTGCCCAGCCGAAGGTTGAAGTCGCTGCCGACCCGGCCATCCCGGCCGGCACCGAAATGGTGACGATGACCGTTCGCGAAGCGCTGCGCGACGCGATGGCCGAAGAAATGCGCGCCAGCGACGACGTCTTCATCATGGGTGAGGAAGTCGCCGAATATCAGGGCGCCTACAAGATCACCCAAGGGCTGCTGCAGGAATTCGGCGCTCGCCGCGTCATCGACACCCCGATCACCGAGCACGGCTTTGCCGGCGTCGGCGTCGGTGCTGCCATGACCGGCCTGCGCCCGATCGTCGAGTTCATGACCTTCAACTTCGCCATGCAGGCGATCGACCAGATCATCAACTCCGCCGCCAAGACGCTCTACATGTCCGGTGGCCAGATGGGTGCCCCGATCGTGTTCCGCGGCCCGAGCGGTGCCGCTGCCCGCGTGGCCGCCCAGCACTCGCAGTGCTATGCCGCCTGGTATAGCCATGTTCCGGGCCTGAAAGTCGTCATGCCCTACACGGCTGCCGACGCCAAGGGCCTGCTCAAGGCTGCGATCCGCGATCCGAACCCGGTCATCTTCCTTGAAAACGAAATCCTGTACGGCCAGTCCTTCGAAGTGCCGAAGCTTGACGATTTCGTGCTCCCGATCGGCAAGGCCCGCATCCACAAGGCCGGCAAGGATGCAACGGTCGTCTCCTTCGGCATCGGCATGACCTATGCGGTCAAGGCGGTTGCCGAGCTCGAAGCGCAAGGCATCGACGTCGAACTGATCGACCTTCGCACCATCCGTCCGATGGACCTGCCGACGGTCATCGAATCGGTCAAGAAGACCGGCCGTCTCGTCACCGTCGAAGAAGGCTTCCCGCAGTCGTCGGTTGGCACCGAAATCGCCACCCGCGTCATGCAGCAGGCATTCGACTACCTTGACGCCCCGATCCTGACGATCGCCGGCAAGGACGTGCCGATGCCTTACGCCGCGAACCTCGAGAAGCTCGCGCTTCCGAACGTCGCCGAAGTCGTCGATGCGGTGAAAGCCGTTTGCTACAAATAAGGGGAGGGCCCTTCGATGCCTATCAACATCACAATGCCTGCCCTCTCCCCGACGATGGAAGAAGGCAATCTGGCCAAGTGGCTGGTCAAGGAAGGCGATAAGGTCAAGTCCGGCGACGTGATTGCCGAGATCGAGACCGACAAGGCGACGATGGAAGTCGAGGCCGTCGACGAAGGCACCGTTGCCAAGCTCGTCGTTCCTGCCGGCACCGAAGGCGTCAAGGTCAACGCGCTGATCGCGGTTCTTGCCGCCGACGGTGAAGATGTCGCCGCAGCCGCCAAGGGCGGCAATGGCGCAGCTGCACCGGCTCCGGCCGCCAAGGCAGAAGCGCCTGCACCGGCAGCGCCGAGCGCTCCGGCTGCCGCTCCGGCACCGGCTGCCGCAGCTCCCGCTGCACAGCCTGCCAAGGCCGAAGGTGGCGCACGCGTCTTTTCTTCGCCGCTCGCCCGTCGTCTCGCCAAGGACGCCGGCATCGACCTGTCGGCAATTGCCGGCACCGGTCCGCACGGCCGCGTCGTCAAGAAGGACGTCGAAACCGCCGTTGCCGGTGGTGGGGCGAAGCCCGCTGCAGCTGCTGCTGCCGGCGCCGCCGCACCTGCGGCCGCCCCGCTTGCCAAGGGCATGTCGGAAGACGCCGTTCTCAAGCTGTTCGAGCCGGGCTCCTACGAGCTCGTGCCGCATGACGGCATGCGCAAGACGATTGCCAAGCGTCTCGTCGAATCCAAGCAAACGATCCCGCACTTCTACGTGTCGGTCGACTGCGAGCTCGACGCGCTCCTGGCGCTGCGTGCCCAGCTCAACGCCGCGTCGCCCGAAAAGGACGGCAAGCCGGTCTACAAGCTCTCGGTCAACGACATGGTGATCAAGGCTCTGGCACTGGCGTTGCGCGACGTTCCGGACGCCAACGTCTCGTGGACCGACAGCAACATGGTCAAGCACAAGCACGCCGATGTCGGTGTAGCCGTGTCGATCCCGGGTGGCCTGATCACTCCGATCGTCCGCCAGGCGGAGCTGAAGAGCCTGTCTGCCATCTCCAACGAGATGAAGGATCTCGGCAAGCGCGCCAAGGACCGCAAGCTGAAGCCCGAGGAATACCAGGGCGGGACAACGGCGGTCTCCAACATGGGCATGATGGGCGTCAAGAACTTCGCCGCCGTCGTCAACCCGCCGCACGCCACGATCCTCGCGGTCGGTGCCGGCGAGGAGCGCGTCGTCGTCAAGAACAAGCAGATGGTCATCGCCAATGTCATGACCGTCACGCTTTCGACCGACCATCGCTGCGTCGATGGCGCGCTCGGCGCCGAGTTGCTCGGGGCCTTCAAGCGCTACATCGAAAACCCGATGGGCATGCTGGTCTGAGTTGGATAAGGATCGGCCTTCGGGCCGGTCCATTCCTTGTCGCGCAGTCGAAGGCGGGCCCGGACGATGAAAACAGTTCTCTGCTACGGCGACAGTTTGACCTGGGGCTACGATGCCACGGATGGCGGCCGACATGCGCTTGCCGATCGCTGGCCAAGTGTGCTGCAGAAGGCGCTGGGCGCAGACGTCCAGGTTATCGCCGAAGGGTTGAACGGTCGTACGACCGCCTATGACGATCACCTTGCCGATTGCGACCGCAACGGCGCGAAGGTGCTGCCGACGGTGCTGCACAGCCACGCCCCGCTCGATCTCGTCATTATTCTTCTCGGCGCCAACGACATGAAGCCGGTGATCCACGGAACCGCTTTCGGTGCCGTGCAGGGGATCGACCGCCTGGTCAATCTGGTGCGCCGGCATGACTGGCCGGTCCAAACTGAGGACGGTCCCGAAATCCTGATCGTCGCGCCGCCACAGCTTTGTGAAACCGCCAACGCCGCGTTCGCGGCGATGTTTGCCGGCGGTATCGAGCAGTCTGCGATGCTGGCGCCGCTCTATCGCGATCTCGCCGACGAACTCGATTGCGGCTTCTTCGATGCCGGATCGGTGGCGGTGACCACGCCACTCGATGGCGTTCATCTCGATGCGGAAAATACGCGTGCGATCGGCCGGGGGCTGGAGCCGGTCGTGCGGATGATGCTCGGGGTCTGACAATGGCCGACGGCGTTACCATTCGTCCGGCGGAGAGACGTGAGGCGGCGGAGCTCGCCATTCTCGTCGATATCGCAGCACACGGGTTTGCTTCCTGGCTCTGGTATGGCGCCGTCCAGCATGGGGTGACCGACACCGCGTTCGAACGTGGCCGCAACAAGCTGCGCGAAGAGCCGGGGCCGGGGAACTGGCGAGATGCGCTGGTTGCCGAGGTCGATGACGAACTCGCCGGGCTTTCGGTCGGTTATTCGATCAGCGCGGAGTTGCATGAGGCCGTCGTTGGGCATCCGGTTCTCGAACCCTTGCTGGCGCTGCAAAAGCAGATCGCCGGTCACTGGTTCATAGAAAGCCTCGGCGTCTATCGCCATCAGCGCGGCCGCGGGATCGGGAGCGCGCTGCTGGCAAGGGAATTCAAGCGCGCCGGATCGGCGCCGGTGAGCCTGATCACCGAAAGCCATAACGACAAGGCACAGGCGCTATACAGGGCAAACGGTTTCGACGAGGCAGCGCGCGTCGAAGCGGTTCCGCTGTTTGAAGAAAGCAAGAAACACGACTGGGTGCTTCTCACCCGCAAGGTCGCTTGAGACAAAGGCAGGAAACACATGGCTGAGAATTACGACGTCATCGTCATCGGTTCGGGTCCGGGGGGCTATATCGCCGCCATTCGTGCAGCGCAGCTGGGTCTCAAGACCGCGGTTGTCGAGCGCGAGCATCTGGCCGGCATCTGCTCCAACTGGGGCTGCATCCCGACCAAGGCGCTGCTTCGCTCCGCTGAAGTTCTGCACTATGCCCAGCACCCGGCCGCCTACGGCATCAAGATCGAAGGCACGGTGACGCCGGACCTCAAGGCAATCGTCGCCCGTTCGCGTGGGATCGCCGAGCGCATGAACGGCGGCGTCGGCTTCCTGATGAAGAAGAACAAGGTCGATGTGATCTGGGGCGAAGCCAAGCTGACGAAGCCCGGCGAAATCGTCGTCGGCAAGTCTACGAAGCCGGTCGTCCAACCGCAGGCGCCGCTGCCAAAGAACACCAAGGGCGAGGGCACATACACCGCCAAGCACATCATCATCGCCACCGGCGCCCGTCCGCGCGCGCTGCCGGGCATCGAGCCCGATGGCAAGCTGATCTGGACCTATTTCGAGGCGATGAAGCCTGAGGAAATGCCGACGTCGCTGCTGGTCATGGGCTCGGGCGCGATCGGCATCGAGTTCGCCTCCTTCTACCGCACCATGGGCGTCGACGTGACGGTTGTCGAAGTCATGCCCAACGTCATGCCGGTGGAAGATGCAGAGATCTCGAACATCGCCAAGAAGCAGTTCGAAAAGCAGGGCATGAAGATCCATCTCCAGGCCAAGGTGACGAAGGTCGAGAAGGCCGCCAACTCGATCACCGCCCATGTCGAGATGAAGGACGGCAAGGTCGAGAAGATCACCGCCGACCGGATGATCTCGGCCGTCGGCGTCCAGGGCAACATCGAGAACCTTGGTCTCGAAACGCTCGGCATCAAGACCGACCGCGGCTGCATCGTCATCGACGGCTATGGCAAGACCAATGTTCCCGGCGTCTACGCGATCGGCGACGTTGCCGGCCCGCCGATGCTCGCCCACAAGGCCGAGCATGAGGCCGTCATCTGCGTCGAAAAGATCGCGGGCCTGCCGAACGTCCACCCGATGGACAAGCTGAAGATTCCGGGCTGCACCTATTGCCACCCGCAGGTCGCTTCCGTCGGCCTCACCGAAGCCAAGGCCAAGGAACTCGGCCGCGACATCCGTGTCGGCCGCTTCCCCTTCGTTGCCAACGGCAAGGCGATCGCGCTCGGAGAGGACCAGGGCATGGTCAAGACGATCTTCGACAAGAAGACCGGCGAACTCTTGGGCGCCCACATGGTCGGCGCCGAAGTCACCGAACTGATCCAGGGTTTTGTCGTCGCCATGAACCTCGAGACGACCGAGGAAGACCTGATGCACACCATCTTCCCGCATCCAACGATCTCGGAGACGATGAAGGAAAGCGTGCTCGACGCCTACGGCCGCGCGCTCAACGCGTAAGGCGTGTGGCGCCGGAACTTTTCACGCCCTTTCGGCATTGATAACGGCCTCGTTTTCAATGCATGGAGATCAATATGAGCGTGAACGGCGTCGGTATTCTGGCTGCGATCATCATCGGCGGTTTGGCCGGGTGGCTCGCGGAGAGGTTCATGAACAGCGATATGGGCCTGTTCATGAACATACTGCTCGGCATCATCGGCGCGGTGGTGCTGAACTTCATCCTGGCGGCCTTCGGCATGGTTTTTGCCGGTTGGGTCGCTTACCTGGTCATCGGCTTTATCGGCGCCTGCCTGCTGATTGCCGTTGGTCGCGCCGTCAAACGATAGCCGGACGGGCCAGCTGCGCTTCCGTTGGGCGTCGACAATAGATGGCCTGACATTTCCAGTCGGGCCGTCTATATAGAGCGAAAATGGGTCGACCGGTCTGATGCCGGCCCCGCCGCGACGAGGAAGACAGTATGGTAACGGTGTTCGATGCCGTCTCTGACCGGGCGCAACGCGTCCGCCACCCGGAAAAGGCCCACAAGCCCGATACGGAAGTGCTGCGCAAGCCGGAGTGGATCCGCGTCAAGGCGCCGATGTCCAAGGGCTACCAGGAGACGCGCGAGCTCGTACGCTCGCACAAGCTCGTGACCGTGTGTGAAGAAGCCGGCTGCCCGAACATCGGCGAATGCTGGGACAAGAAGCACGCGACCTTCATGATCATGGGCGAGATCTGTACCCGCGCCTGCGCTTTCTGCAACGTCGCGACCGGCAAGCCGAACGCGCTCGACATGGAAGAGCCGGCCAACATCGCCAAGGCCGTCAAGCAGATGGGCCTTTCCCACGTCGTCATCACCTCGGTCGACCGCGACGATCTGGCTGACGGTGGCGCCGAGCACTTCGAAAAGGTGATCTGGGCAATCCGCGAGGCGTCGCCGACGACCACGATTGAGATCCTCACGCCGGACTTCCTGAAGAAGCCGGGGGCGCTCGAACGCGTCGTCGCCGCCAAGCCCGACGTCTTCAACCACAACATGGAAACGGTGCCCGGCAACTATCTGACGGTTCGCCCCGGCGCGCGCTACTTCCACTCCGTCCGCCTGCTGCAGCGGGTGAAGGAACTGGACCCGACGATGTTCACCAAGTCCGGCATCATGGTCGGCCTCGGCGAAGAGCGCAATGAAGTGCTGCAGCTGATGGATGACCTTAGAACCGCCGACGTTGACTTCCTGACGATCGGCCAGTACCTGCAGCCGACCCGCAAGCACCATAAGGTCGAGAAGTTCGTGACGCCGGACGAGTTCAAGTCCTACGAAACTGTAGCCTACACCAAGGGCTTCCTGATGGTCTCGTCGAGCCCGCTGACGCGCTCGTCGCACCATGCCGGCGACGACTTTGCCCGCCTGCGCGCAGCCCGTGAAAAGAAGCTGGCGGTTGCAGCTGGGTAAAGACCAAGCATTTTGAAATACTGGAAACTCCGGCTTGACGCCGGAGTTTCGCGTTTTAGATCTTTCTTCCCGAACGTCCCGGGAGTTCCCATGGAGCCGCCGTCAAAACCTGCAATCGTCAACTATGTCGACGATGCAGCCGCCGTCGATCACATTCGCAATGCCAGGCGCATCCTCGTTGTCGGCTGCTCCGGCGGCGGCAAGTCGACGCTTTCGCAGAAGCTGGCCCGGCAGTTCCAGCTGACCTATATCTCGATCGACCGCGATATCCTGTGGCTGCCCGGTTGGGTGCAGCGTGACCGGGCAGAGCAACTGCAGCGCATCGTCGAGCGCGTGGCCGAGGAACGCTGGGTCATGGACGGCACAGGCCCATCCACGTTCAATATCCGCGTGCCCAGAAGCGACATGGTGATCTGGGTGCGCATGCCGCGCCTTCTGTGCGTGTGGGGTGTCGTTACCCGCTGGCTGAAGCACTACGGGCGCACCCGTCCGGAGATGGCGCCGGGCTGTATCGAGAAGGTCGAGTGGCAGTTTCTCGAGTTCATCTGGACCTTCGAGCAGAAGTTCTCGCCGCGTATCGTCGCAGGTCTTGCGGAGCACGGCCCGAATGTGCCGGTTCTACAGTTGAAATCGCGGCGCCAGATGCAGAGGCTCCTTGATCTTCTCGGGCTCCCCGCTTAACTGCCCTTTATGCCGCACTTCGAAACCAACCATGTCGTCAAGCATACCGCAGACCAGATGTTCGATCTCGTCGCCGACGTCGAACATTACCCGCAGTTCCTGCCGCTCTGCGAGGCACTGACGGTGCGTTCGCGCAAGGAGCGGGACGGCAAGGTGCTGCTGCTTGCCGACATGACTGTCGGCTACAAGGCGATCCGCGAGACCTTCACCACGCAAGTGCTCCTGAACAAGGCGGAGCGGACGATCGACGTCAAATACATCGACGGACCGTTCAAGTATCTCGACAACCGCTGGCGTTTCGAACCTTCTGGCGAGGGCCAGTCGATCGTGCACTTCGACATCGATTACGAGTTCAAGAGCCGCATTCTCGGTGCGCTGATGGGCTCGATGTTTGACCGCGCTTTCCGCATGTTTTCCGACGCATTCGAAAAGCGCGCCGACAGCATCTATTCTGCCTGAGCGATCTGCATCAGCATATCGAGTGCGGTGCGCACCGTCGCAAGCCTGATGTTGCTGCGACCGATCTCGCCGTAACGCATCTCGCGATGAAGGGTTGCGCCGTTTCGCGCGGCGGCGGCGACATGTACCAATCCAACAGGCTTTTCAATTGAACCGCCACTTGGCCCGGCAATGCCGGTGACGGCCACCGCAAAATCCGCTGCCGAGTGTTCGACCGCTCCCTTTGCCATCTCGATTGCCGTCTCTCGCGAGACTGCGCCGTGGGCGGTAAGCGTCGCTGTCTCGACGCCGAGCATCGCGACCTTGGCTTCGTTGGAATAGGTAACGAAGCCCCGATCGACGACGGCGGACGAGCCGGAAATTTCGGTGAGCGCTCCGGCGATCAGCCCGCCGGTGCAGGATTCAGCTGTTGCGATCTTGAAGCTGTTGGCGGTGAAATGCGCGATGATCTGGCCGGCCTGGACTTCGATATCGGCGGGCCACATCAGCCGAGGTTCCCGTAGACGACGGTGGCGGTGGCGATGGCGGCAATGCCTTCGTCGCGGCCGACGAAGCCGAGCCGTTCGTTGGTCGTTGCCTTCACCGAGCAGCGGTCGAGCGAGATTTGCAGCATGTCCGCAAGGTTCTCGCGCATGGTCAGGCGATGCGGGCCCACCTTGGGCGCCTCGGCAATCAGCGAGACGTCGGCATTGGTGATGATGCCGCCACGTTCGCGCACGATACGTGCGGCATGCTCGAGGAAGATGCGCGATGGCGCGCCCTTCCACTGAGGGTCGGACGGGGGGAAATGGTCGCCGATGTCGCCGGCGCCGCAGGTGGCAAGCAGCGCGTCGGTGAGCGCGTGCAATGCGACGTCGGCATCGGAGTGGCCAGAGAGCTTTTTCGTGTGCGGGATGAAGACGCCGCAAAGCGTCACGCCGTCGCCCTCGACCAGCTGGTGCACGTCGTAGCCATTGCCGGTGCGTACGTCGGGCAGGGCGCCCCGGTTGAGTTTCTCGTCGGCCATGGCGATATCCCTTTTGAGCGTCAGTTTGACATTGTCGACCGTGCCTTCGACCAGCACCACCTTGTGGCCTGCCCATTCGGCGATCGACGCGTCGTCGGTAAAATCGGTGCGCCCGCTTGTTGCCGCAGCCCTGTGGGCAGAGAGGATGGCGGCGAGCTCGAAGGTCTGCGGCGTCTGCGCGCCGTAGAGCCCGTCACGCGGTACGGTTTCCAGGACAATGCCGTCCTTGCCGGCTCGTTTCAATGTGTCGGCGACGGCGACCGCCGGCAAGACTGCCTTGACGTCGCCGCCAAGCGCGGCCGCGCAGCGCGAGAGCAATGCGTGATCGGCGAACGGGCGCACCGCGTCCTGGATCATCACGTAACGTGAGCCGGTTCTCGCAAGGGCTTCAAGGCCGGCGAGCACCGATATCTGCCGGGTCGCCCCGCCATGGACGACGATGACGCCGCTTGCCGATGAGCGCTTGCGTGCGGCTTCGAACAGGTCCTCGTCGTCGGGATGGATAACGACGACGATCGGGCCTGCGCCCAGCCATGTCGCGAAAGTGTCAAGCGTATGGGCGATAACGGGCCGGTCGCCGATGGTTCGATACTGCTTCGGGCCTTCGGCGGACTGGCCGGCGCGCTCGCCGCGCCCCGCCGCAACAATCACCACGCCGCACTTGAGCTGTTCTTGAGGCTGCATTTTCTGTATGAGGTCCCGCATTCGCCGATCTTCGCCGTGATGTACCGCGAAGGGTCGTGCTTTGCCAGCGGCTGCATAACGCCTGAGGTCGGAATCGATCCAAGGGCAAGTTATGCGGCGGGTCTGGCTTCTTACAGTGACCTTCATGCGTCTTGGGAGACGCGCGGCGCCGTAAGTCGGGAAATTTGCGTAAGGCGCCGAAATCGCTTGGCAAGCTTGAGAACAATGTCTAAAAATAGTGCAGGAACAACATGTGCCTGAAAGATATGCATTTGCCAATTCCGGCTCTCTCGTCTCCGCTTCGTATCGGGGCCATTGAAATTCGCAATCGGGTGGCGCTTGCGCCGATGTCCGGCGTCACCGATCTGCCGTTCCGGCGGCTTGCCTGGCGCTTCGGCGCCGGTTTTGTCGTGACGGAAATGGTCGCGAGCCGTGAGCTGGTGGGCAACGCCCAGGAATCCTGGGCGCGGTTGAAGAACTCCGGCATCAAGCCGCACATCGTCCAGCTTGCCGGCCGGGAGGCCCACTGGATGGCGGAGGCTGCGAAGATCGCCGCCGACAACGGTGCCGATATCATCGACATCAACATGGGTTGCCCGGCCAAGAAAGTCACGGGCGGCTATTCCGGCTCGGCGCTGATGCGTGATCCCGATCACGCGCTTTCTCTGGTCGAGGCGACCGTCAATGCCGTCGAAGTACCGGTGACGCTGAAGATGCGGCTCGGCTGGGACGAGAACTCGATCAACGCGCCGCTGATTGCCAAGCGTGCCGAGGAGGCCGGCGTCAAGGCGATCACCGTGCATGGTCGCACGCGCATGCAGTTTTACAATGGCAAGGCGGATTGGGACGCGATCCGCGGGGTGCGCGATGTCATCTCCGTGCCGCTGGTCGCCAATGGCGATGTCGAAACGGTTGCTGACGCCGAGGACATTCTGCGTCGTTCCGGCGCCGACGCGGTCATGGCGGGGCGCTCCTCGCAAGGCCGTCCTTGGCATATCGGCTTTCTCGCCGGCGCCGTCGAACACCCACAGCAGGCGGAGATCGCCGATATCTTCTCGGAGCACTATGAGATGATGCTCGAATTCTACGGCGTCGAAGTCGGTTTGCGGCATGCTCGCAAGCACGTCGCCTGGTATCTGGACCGTTTTGCGCCCGGCATGATTGGCGCGGACAAGGCGGCGATCCTGACATCGGCCGATCCGCGTTTCGTAAGCGAGAGGGCACGCGCCGCCATGCTCGAAGCGACGACGGCAAAGACGCAGGGTGTGGCGACCGCCGAAGGGCTCGCTGCATGACCGAAAAGCCGATCACTTCCAATCCGCCCGCCAATGGTCTGTCGATGGCGGTTCTGAACGCCATTCAAAACCCGGTGATCCTGGTCGACGCGGACGGCCTCGTGGCCTTTGCCAATTGGGAGGCCGAATCGTTTTTTGGCGCCAGCGCCAGCCACCTGGCACGCCACAACATCAGCGCGTTCATCCCCTTCGGTAGCCCGCTGCTGACGCTGATCGAGCAGGTTCGCGACCGCAAGGCGCCGGTCAACGAGTATCGTGTCGACCTCAGTTCGCCGCGTCTCGGCGCCGACAAGCTCGTCGATCTCTATGTCGCACCCGTGCTTTCCGAGCCGGGATCGGTGGTCGTCGTGTTCCAGGAGCGCTCGATGGCCGACAAGATCGACCGGCAGTTGACCCATCGCGGCGCTGCCCGTTCGGTGACCGGGCTCGCCTCCATGCTGGCGCATGAAATCAAAAACCCGCTTTCGGGCATTCGCGGCGCCGCGCAGCTTCTGGAAACCTCGGTAAACGATGAGGATCGGGCGCTGACACGGCTGATCTGCGACGAGACCGATCGCATCGTTTCGCTGGTCGATCGCATGGAAGTGTTTTCCGACGAGCGCCCGGTGGACCGGGTGCCGCTCAACATCCATTCGGTGCTCGACCATGTAAAGGCGATTGCGAAAGCCGGTTTTGCCCGCCACATCAAGTTTTCGGAGAACTACGATCCATCCTTGCCGCCGGTTTATGCCAACCGCGATCAGCTGGTTCAGGTGTTCCTGAACCTCATCAAGAACGCGGCCGAAGCGATTGGCGAACGTGGCGACGGCGAGATCATCTTGACGACGGCCTATCGGCCGGGCATCCGGCTTTCTGTCGCCGGCACACGCGAAAAGATCTCGCTGCCTCTGGAGTTCTGCGTGCATGACAACGGCCCGGGCGTGCCGTCCGACCTGCTGCCGCTTCTTTTCGATCCTTTCATCACCACCAAGACCAACGGTTCTGGCCTGGGTCTCGCATTGGTCGCCAAGATCATCGGCGGCCATGGCGGCATTGTCGAGTGTGACAGCCAGCAGAACCGCACCACCTTCCGCGTCCTGATGCCGGCATCCAAGGGGCAGGCAGCGGACGAAGATGATATGCCGATGACAAAAGGAAACCTTGCATGACGGGTGCCACGATCCTCGTCGCGGATGACGACGCCGCCATTCGCACCGTGCTCAATCAAGCGCTGAGCCGCGCCGGCTACGATGTCCGCATCACCTCGAATGCTGCGACGCTGTGGCGTTGGATCGCCGCAGGCGACGGCGACCTCGTCGTGACCGACGTGGTGATGCCCGACGAGAACGCCTTCGATCTGCTGCCGCGCATCAAGAAGGCCCGGCCCGATCTGCCGGTACTGGTCATGAGTGCCCAGAACACCTTCATGACCGCCATCAAGGCGTCGGAGAAGGGCGCTTACGACTACCTGCCGAAGCCTTTCGACCTGACGGAACTGATCGGCATCATCGGTCGCGCGCTGGCTGAGCCCAAGCGTCGGCCGGCAAAATTGGACGATGACACGCAGGACGGCATGCCGCTCGTCGGCCGCTCGGCGGCAATGCAGGAAATCTACCGGGTGCTGGCGCGCCTGATGCAGACGGATCTGACGCTGATGATCACCGGCGAATCCGGCACCGGCAAGGAGCTCGTGGCGCGCGCCCTGCACGACTATGGCAAGCGCCGGAACGGACCGTTTGTCGCGATCAACATGGCGGCGATCCCGCGCGACCTGATCGAATCGGAACTCTTCGGTCACGAGAAGGGGGCCTTTACCGGCGCGCAGATGCGGTCTACCGGGCGCTTCGAGCAGGCCGAGGGCGGCACGCTTTTCCTCGATGAAATCGGCGATATGCCGATGGACGCGCAGACGCGTCTTCTTCGCGTGCTGCAGCAGGGGGAATATACGACGGTCGGCGGGCGTACGCCGATCCGCTCTGACGTGCGCATCGTGGCAGCGACCAACAAGGACCTCAAGCAGTCGATCAATCAGGGTCTGTTTCGCGAAGACCTCTACTACCGCCTGAACGTCGTGCCGCTGCGCCTGCCGCCGCTGCGTGACCGCGCGGAAGACATTCCGGATCTGGTGCGCCATTTCGTCCAGCAGGCCGAAAAGGAAGGGCTTGACGTCAAGCGCTTCGACCATGAGGCGCTGGAACTGATGAAGGCGCATCCCTGGCCGGGCAACGTGCGCGAGCTGGAAAACCTTGTGAGGCGGCTGACGGCACTTTATCCACAGGACGTTATCACCCGCGAAATCATCGAAAACGAACTTCGTTCCGAGATACCGGACAGTCCGATCGAGAAGGCTGCGGCCCGCCAGGGCGCGCTCACGATTTCTCAGGCCGTCGAAGAGAACATGCGGCAGTATTTCGCAAGCTTCGGCGAGGCCTTGCCTCCGGCCGGCCTCTACGACCGGGTGCTTGCGGAAATGGAGTATCCGCTCATTCTTGCCGCGCTCACCGCAACCCGCGGTAACCAGATCAAGGCGGCCGATCTGCTCGGTCTCAACCGCAATACGTTGCGCAAGAAGATCCGTGAACTGGGCGTTTCGGTCTACCGCAGCTCACGCAGCGCTTGACTTGGTCCCAGCCACCGTTGCATTTTCGCCACAATGCGTTGCTTGAACGTGTGATGGCTGGCGAATCATGCGTCGTTGCCGTCCCCTTCAATCGATTTGACCCGATCGATCTGGTCCGGGGGCAAGAACGCGACGGCCCATTTGGGTGGTGAGGTCAACCTTTGGCCAGAGAATGCAAGCAAGTGATGCCGTCGCCGGCTGGCGCCGGTTGGGGGAACGCTTTTCATGGTGGATGCAATGGCCTTGCCGCTGGGCACAGATGAGGGACTAGCGGCGCAGGATCGGCGCGCGTCCTTTGCTCTGCCGGGCTTGATGCTGGCGACCGGCGCCCTGATCTGCGCGACTGTCTCGCTGCTCGTCCTTCTCGGGCTGACGCCGATCAAGCTTGAGCGCAACGTCGTCATTGCCTGCGCCGCCATCAACAGCCTCTTCGTCGTCGGCCTCATCTATCTCATCGCACGCGAAATCCTGCGCTTGCTGCGTGCCCGCAGCAAGGGACGTGCGGCTGCTCGGCTGCATGTGCGCATTGTCGCGTTGTTTTCGATCGTGGCGATCACGCCTGCGGTCCTTGTGGCAATCTTTGCCAGTATCACGCTCGACGTCGGCCTCGACCGCTGGTTTTCGCTGCGAACGCAGGCGATCGTGCGCTCCTCGATCAACGTGGCGCAGGCCTATGTGCTCGAGAATGCCAGCTATCTTCAGGGCCAGACCGTGTCGATGGCCAACGACCTTGAGCGCAACCGACAGCTCTACAGCCTCGATCGCACCGGTTTCACGGAGCTGATGACCCGTCAGGCGCGCGGGCGCGGGATGCTTGGCGCTTTCCTCGTTCGGGCCGACGGCAGCGCCATCGTTCAGGCCAACATCTCGACGGACAGGCCGTTGCCAGCCATTCCTCCGGACGCGTTGAAAAGTTCCGTGTCCGGCCAGCCGACGCTGATCCCGCCCGGGGTCACCAACCTTGTCGGCGCTGTCATTCCGCTCGACGACATTCCCGGCACCTTTCTCTACACGGTGCGCAACGTGGATCCCGAGGTGATGCGTTCGCTCCGGCTGATGGAGGAGAACACGGCCGAGTACAAGATGCTGGAGGCGGGGCGAACCTTTACTCAGATCGCTTTCGGCGTGCTCTATATCGGCTTTGCGCTCATCGTACTGCTTGCCGCGATCTGGACCGCGATTGCCGTCGCCGACCGCATCGTCCGGCCGATCCGACAGCTGATCGGTGCGGCCGACAGTGTCGCCTCGGGCAATCTCGACGTCGTCGTACCGGTGCGCGCCGTTGACGGCGATGTCGGTAATCTGTCGCGCACGTTCAACAAGATGGTCTCCGAGATCCGCAGCCAGCAGGAGCAGATCCTCGAGGCCAAGGACGAGGTCGATCATCGCCGCCGCTTCATCGAGGCCGTGCTTTCGGGCGTGACTGCTGCTGTCATCGGCGTCGGTCGGGATCGGCAGATCACCATCGCGAACGCGTCCTCCGAAGACTTTCTGAAGAAGGCGGCGCCAGAGCTTCTCGGCGCGGACCTGAGGACCGTCGCGCCGGAGATCGAAGAGGTTCTGGTCGAGGCGGAAGGTCGTCACCGCAACGATTACCGCAAGCAGATCAACGTCATGCGCGGTGGTACCGAACGCACGCTGAACGTTCAGGTGACGCGCGAAGAGGGCGGCGAGGCCAACGAGTCTTACGTCATCACCATCGACGACATCACCGACCTCGTGATCGCCCAGCGTTCGACCGCCTGGGCGGATGTCGCGCGCCGCATCGCGCATGAGATCAAGAACCCGCTGACACCGATCCAGCTGTCGGCGGAGCGCCTAAAGCGCCGCTACGGCAAGCAGATCAACCAGGACGACAAGACTGTCTTCGACCAGTGCACGGATACCATTGTCCGACAGGTCGAAGATATCGGCCGCATGGTCGACGAATTCTCGGCCTTCGCGCGCATGCCGAAGCCGACAAAGGAGAAGGCGGATCTCCGCGCTATCTTGAAGGATGCGGTGTTCCTGCGCGAAATGGGCAACAACCACATCAATTTCGTGCGGGACCTTGGCGAGGAATCGCTGGAGGGTCTGTTCGACGGGCGCATGCTTGGCCAGGCCTTCGGCAACATCGTCAAGAACGCCGTTGAATCGATCGAGGCGGTGCCCGCCGACGCCGTGCGCGGCCATCCGACGATCGTTGCGCGCGCGCGCACCGACGCAGCGACCGGCCGTTTCGTTGTCGACATCATCGACAACGGCAAGGGCCTGCCGACGGAGAACCGGCACCGCATTCTGGAGCCATACATGACGATGCGTGAGAAAGGCACGGGCCTCGGTCTCGCCATCGTCAAGAAGATCATCGAGGACCATGGCGGACAACTGGAATTGCACGACGCGCCAGCCGATTACGACGGCGGTGTCGGGGCGATGATCCGCGTGATCCTGCCGCCCGTCGGAGAGACCGCGGGCGAGGACAGTTTGAAGGATAAGGGTGCGAGCGATGGCCGCTGATATTCTGGTAGTGGACGATGAGGAAGATATCCGCGAGATCGTCTCGGGT
Organism: Ensifer sp.; assembly: GCF_035999185.1. Taxonomy (GTDB): domain Bacteria; phylum Pseudomonadota; class Alphaproteobacteria; order Rhizobiales; family Rhizobiaceae; genus Ensifer. The sequence goes on from NZ_DASYHB010000064.1 coordinate 16,228, forward strand.
ATCCTCTCCGACGAGGGGCACGAAACACGCACCGCCTTCGACAGCGACAGTGCACTGGCGGCGATCAGCGATCGCGTGCCGCGTCTGGTGTTTCTCGACATCTGGATGCAGGGAAGCCGTCTCGACGGCCTGGCGCTGCTGGACGAGATCAAGGGGCGGCATCCCGACCTGCCCGTGGTCATGATTTCCGGCCACGGCAACATCGAAACGGCCGTAAACGCCATCAAGCGCGGCGCCTACGATTTTATCGAAAAGCCGTTCAAGGCGGACCGCCTGATTCTGATTGCAGAGCGGGCGTTGGAAAACTCCAAGCTCAAACGCGAGGTTTCCGAACTCAAGAAGAAGTCGGGCGACCCGGTCGAGCTGATCGGCACCTCTGTCGCCGTCTCGCAGCTGCGCCAGACCATTGAAAAGGTTTCGCCGACCAACAGCCGCATCATGATCCAGGGGCCGTCGGGTTCCGGCAAGGAACTGGTCGCGCGGATGATCCACCGCAAGTCGACCCGGTCGACGGGGCCGTTCGTCGCGCTCAATGCCGCCGCCATCACGCCGGACCGCATGGAGATCGCACTCTTTGGAACCGAAGGAACGCCCGGTCAACCACGCCGGACCGGTGCTCTGGAAGAAGCGCATAGCGGCATTCTCTACCTCGACGAAATCGGCGAAATGCCGCGCGAGACGCAGAACAAGATCCTGCGTGTGCTCGTCGACCAGCAGTTCGAGCGTGTCGGCGGCACCAAGCGCGTCAAGGTCGATGTCCGGATCATCTCGTCCACCGCCTACAATCTCGAAAACATGATCTCCGAGGGCTTGTTCCGCGAAGACCTCTACCACCGGCTGGCCGTCATCCCGGTTCGCGTGCCGGCGCTTGCCGAACGGCGCGAGGACATTCCCTTCCTCGTCGATATGTTCATGCGGCAGGTGAGCGAACAGGCGGGCATCCGTCCGCGCAAGATCGGCGACGATGCACTGGCGGTGCTTCAGGCCCATGACTGGCCGGGCAACATTCGCCAGCTTCGCAACAACATCGAACGGCTGATGATCCTTGCCCGCAGCGACGGTCCGGATACCCCGATCTCCGCCGACATGCTGCCGACGGAAGTGGGCGACACTTTGCCGAAGATTTCCGCACAAGGTGACCAGCACATCATGACGCTGCCGTTGCGCGAGGCTCGCGAAATGTTCGAGCGTGATTATCTGATTGCGCAGATCAACCGATTCGGCGGCAATATTTCGCGCACGGCGGAGTTTGTCGGCATGGAGCGGTCGGCCCTGCACCGTAAGCTCAAGTCGCTGGGCGTCTAACCGGTCCTGCCGGTCATGGCGTCCGCGCTCCCAGGTGAAAGAACGACATGAAGGTAGTGATTTGTGGCGCGGGCCAGGTCGGGTACGGCATCGCCGAGCGGCTGGCGCAGGAGGACAACGACGTTTCGGTGATCGATACGTCGGCGGCACTGATCGCCAACATCACCGATAGCCTCGACGTACGCGGATATGTCGGGCACGGCGCGCATCCCGATGTGCTGGCCAAGGCTGGTGCCGACCAGGCGGACATGTTGATTGCCGTGACGCTTTCCGACGAAGTGAACATCGTCGCCTGCGAAGTGGCGCATGCGATCTTCAACGTGCCGACGAAGGTCGCGCGCATCCGCGCGCAGAGCTATCTTGCGCCCGAATACTCGAACCTGTTTTCGCGCGAGAATGTGCCGATCGATGTCACCATCTCGCCCGAAGTCGAGGTCGGGCGGCTTGTGTTGCGCCGCATCTCCTTTCCAGGCGCGATCGACGTCGTACGCTTTGCCGACGATCGCATCGCGATGGTCGCCTTCGAATGCAAGGAAGACTGCCCGGTCGTGGGCACGCCGCTGCAGCAGTTGAGTGAACTGTTCCCCGATCTGCTGGCGACGGTCACCGGCATCTTCCGCAATGGCAAGGTGATGGTGCCGCACTCCGATGACCAGTTGCAGGCGGGCGACATCGCCTATGTGATCTGCGATCGGGATCATGCCCGCCGGACGCTCTCACTCTTCGGCCATGAGGAGCAGGAAGCCCGTCGCATCATCATCTTCGGCGGCGGTAATGTCGGCTACTTCGTGGCCAAGGCGATCGAGGAACACCAGCCGAGAACGCGCGTGAAGCTGATCGAGAGCGATCGCGACCGGGCGGTTATGATGGCGGACAAGCTGAACAACGCCGTCGTGCTCAACGGTTCGGCGATGGACCAGCGCATCCTGACCCAGGCCGACGTCCAGGATGCCGACCTGGTGGTGGCGCTGACCAACAACGACCAGATCAACATCCTCGGCAGCATGATGGCGAAGCGGTTGGGCGCAAAGTCGACGCTCGTGCTGATCAACGAGCCGTCCTATCAGGACTTTGCCGGCACGGCCGGGGTCGATGCCTATATCAACCCGCGCGCGGTCACGATTTCGCGCGTGCTGCAGCATGTGCGCAAGGGCCGTATCCGTTCGGTCTACGCGGTTCAAAAGGGGATGGCCGAGGTGATCGAGGCGGAGGCGCTTGAGACGTCGCCGCTCGTCGGCAAGGCATTGCGCGACCTCGAGCTTCCCGATGGCATCCGCATCGGTGCGCTCTACCGCGACAAGACCTTCATTCGCCCTGACGGCAGCACCAAGATCAAGGCGAAAGACCGTGTCGTGCTCTTTGCCGCTGCCGATGCGGTGCGGCATGTCGAGCAGCTTTTCCGCGTCAGCATCCAGTATTTCTAGATTGTTTCCTGGCCACTTCGAAGCGCTGAGACAATCGAACTCTTTTGATCACGCAATTCCGGACGGAAAACCGTTTCACGCTTTTCCTGGAATTGCTCTAAGGCCGAGACGATGCCCAGAATTGCCTATGTCAACGGCGCCTACGTGCCGCATTCCAGCGCCGGCATCCACATCGAGGATCGCGGATACCAGTTTGCCGACGGCGTTTACGAAGTCTGCGAGGTGCGCCACGGCTACATCGTCGACCTCAATCGCCATCTCGATCGCCTCGATCGCTCGCTTGGGGAGCTGCGCATTGATTGGCCGATGAGCCGGGCGGCGCTTGTGCTCGTGATTCGTGAAGTGCTCCGGCGAAACCGTGTGCGAAACGGCCTTTTCTATCTGCAGGTGACGCGCGGCGTCGCGCGCCGGGATCATGTTTTTCCGGCAGAGGGGACAGTGCCGTCGATCGTCGTGACGGCCAAGCGCACCGACACGGCAGCCATCGCGAAAAAGGCGACGCACGGGATTGCGGCGATTACCGTGCCTGAAAACCGTTGGGAGCGGGTCGACATCAAATCCGTCGGGCTTCTTGCGAACGTTTTGGCCCGCCAGCAGGCGAAGGAGGAGGGCGCCCACGAAGCCATCTTCGTTGATGCCGACGGTACCGTGAAGGAGGGAGCGGCGACCAATGTCTGGATCGTCGATCATGACGGGACGTTGCGCACGCGCCCGGCAGACCACGGGATTCTGAAAGGCATTACCCGCACCACGCTGATGGATGTTGCCAGGCCGCTCGGGCTCAAGATCGAGGAGAGAGCCTTTACCGTTGCGGAAATGCTCGCTGCGCGCGAGGTCTTCATCACCGCCGCCACCAGCATCTGTTTTCCGGTCGTTTCCGTGGACGGCAAGCCTATCGCCAACGGCCATCCCGGAAGCATAGCACAGAATATTCGCGAAGCCTTTTTCGGCGTTGCGGAAAAGACATTGATTTGATACCAAACTCTCAAGAGGTGTCGGGGGAAGGCACTTATGGCGCCTCTGATTGAAAAATTTGACAATAATGCACCGGCGCGAAACGCCGGCAAATAAGAAAGAAGCGGCGCGATGGCGGAACGTTCTCAAAACTTGCAGGATCTCTTTCTCAACACGGTCCGCAAGCAAAAGATTTCCCTGACAATTTTTCTTATCAACGGTGTCAAGCTCACCGGCGTCGTGACATCTTTTGATAATTTCTGCGTGCTTTTGCGTCGCGATGGCCATTCGCAACTGGTCTACAAGCACGCGATCTCGACCATTATGCCCGGCCAACCGTTGCAGATGTTCGAGAACGAAGAAGCTGCATCCTGACGGGACGTTAGGCACATTACCAAGCGAGATTCAAAGTCGTCGTCGATCATTCCGGAGCTTGAAAAGCTCCGCGACGACATGCGTGCGGTTGTCATCGTTCCGGTCTTGAAGAAGACCGGGAGGCAATCGGGTGATATCCTTTCGACGACCACGACGCGCTCGGACGAAAGCCGCCTTGAAGAGGCGACAGGGCTGGCGATGGCGATCGACCTTGAGGTCGTGCACGGCGCCATCGTTCCGGTGTCGCAGCCCAAGCCCGGCACGTTGCTCGGCAGCGGCAAGATCGAGGAAATCGGTCACATTCTCGTCGAGCTGGATGCCGGCCTCGTCATCGTCGACCATCCCTTGACCCCGGTGCAGCAACGCAACCTTGAAAAAGAATGGAACGCCAAGGTCATCGACCGCACCGGCCTCATTCTGGAGATCTTCGGCCGCCGTGCCTCCACCAAGGAAGGCACGCTGCAGGTCGACCTTGCGCATCTCAATTATCAGAAGGGCCGTCTGGTTCGAAGCTGGACCCACCTTGAACGCCAGCGCGGCGGCGGCGGCTTCATGGGCGGCCCGGGTGAAACCCAGATCGAAGCGGACCGGCGCTTGCTGCAGGACCGCATCGTCAAGCTCGAGCGCGAACTGGAGCAGGTGCGCCGAACCCGACAGCTGCACCGTTCCAAGCGCAAGAAGGTGCCACACCCGATCGTCGCGCTCGTCGGCTACACCAACGCCGGCAAATCGACGCTGTTTAACCGCATGACCGGGGCAGGTGTTCTGGCCGAGGACATGCTGTTTGCGACGCTCGATCCGACGCTGCGGCGCCTCAAGCTGCCGCATGGCCGCATGGTGATCCTGTCCGACACCGTCGGGTTCATTTCCGATCTGCCGACCCACCTCGTTGCCGCGTTCCGCGCAACGCTCGAAGAGGTGCTGGAGGCGGACCTGATCCTGCACGTGCGCGATCTCTCCGACCCAGACAACCAGGCGCAGGCAAGCGACGTTCTGCGAATTCTCACCGATCTCGGGATCGACGAGAAGGAAGCCTCTGAACGGCTGATCGAGGTCTGGAACAAGATCGACCGGCTTGACGCCGAATCGCGCGAGGCACTGCAGGCCAAGGCCGCGACGTCGGACAATACGGTCGCGGTGTCGGCGATATCTGGTGAAGGCGTCGACGATCTGCTTGGCGAAATCGGTCGCCGTCTTTCGGGCGTTCTGACCGAATGCACCGTTGTCCTTGGCATCGATCAATTGCAGCTTTTGCCCTGGATCTATCAGCACGCCATCGTCGATGGGCGCGAGGATCTGGAGGACGGGCGTGTCAGCCTTGATCTCAGGCTCACCGAAAACGAAGCCTCCGATCTCGAGCGCCGTCTTGGCAACGGGCCGAAGCCCGTCGAGGAAGACTGGTAGGCCTGAGCGCCGCCCACTGGATCACTTCACTGTTTCGTCGATACAGTGAAGTGATCCAACTCTCTGATATCTAGCAATTGCGGACGGAAAACCGCTCTACACTTTTCCTGCAATTGCTCTAGCGTCTGTCGGTCCCGAAAACATAATGGGCGCCGTTGCGGCGCCCTCGTTTGGCTCATCCCAGCTGGCGCTCGATCGCCTTGGCCGCCTGCCATAGCTCTTCCATCCGCTCAAGCGTTGCGCCATCCAGCGTTTCACCACCGGCTTCGAGTTCGCGCTCGATATGGGAAAAGCGGCGACGGAACTTGGTGTTGGTGCCGCGCAGCGCCATCTCCGGATCGGTCCCGACATGGCGGCCGATATTGACCACCGCAAAGATCAGGTCGCCGAGCTCGTCGCTCACCTTGGCGCGATCCTTCTCGCGCAGCGCCTGCCGCAACTCGCCGATCTCTTCCTCGATCTTGTCGAGGATCGGTTCGGGCTCGGACCAGTCGAAGCCGACTTTTGCCGCGCGCTCCTGCAGCTTCAGCGCTTCGACGAGCGCGGGAAAGGAGCGCTGGACCGAACCGAGATGGCTTGCCGCGGCGTCCGGGGCGTGCCCTTGGTTGGTACGCCTTGCCTGACGTTCCGCTTTCTCGACCCGCTTGATCTCGTCCCATTGCAGCTTGACCGCCTCGGGCGTGTCGGCGTCGGAGCGGGCAAAGACGTGCGGATGTCGCCGGATCATCTTGCGGGTAACCGCTTCGACGACGTCGCCGAAGGCGAAGTCGCCGGCTTCCTCGGCCATGCGGGCATGGAATACCACCTGCAGCAGGAGGTCCCCGAGCTCGTCGCAGAGGTCGTGCATGTCTCCGCGCTCGATGGCGTCGGCAACCTCATAGGCCTCCTCGATCGTATAGGGTTTGATGGTCTCGAAGGTCTGGACGATATCCCAGGGGCAACCGGTCTCGGGTTGGCGCAGGGCTGTCATGATGTCGAGCAGGCGTTGAATATCGCGTGACGGTTCCATGGGTCTCAGTTCAGCGGTATGGCGTTCTCGTCCTTGCCGGACTGGTAGCTCTCGGAAAGGCTCTGGTACCAGGCGCGAATGCGGGCATCCTGGGCGGCGAGCCGGTCGCGGGTTTCTGGATCGGCGTCCTTCGAAAGTGCCGCGATAGAGGCTGAATGCCAGAAGGCGTTGTCCTGTGCGTAACCACCAGGCTCCAGCCGGAAGACCTCTTTCAGGATCTTCAGGTCATGCGGGATGGCGAAGCTGTCGCGCGAATCCTCGTGGCTGAAGAAATAGTAGAAATTGTCGAAACCGGCCCAGGTGATGGCGGAAAGGCACATGGAGCAGGGCTCGTGCGTCGACAGGAAGATGAGGTCGCGGGTGTCCGGTTTTTCCGCCATCTCGTAGAACCGCTTCAGCGTGTGGACTTCGCCGTGCCAGAGCGGATTTTCCGTCTCGTTGTTGGTTTCTGCCAGCACCAGCGACAGGTCGGACTTGCGCAGGATCGCGGCGCCAAACACCTTGTTGCCGGCGGCAACGCCCCTTTCGGTGAGCGGCAGAATATCCTTTTCGATTACGGTCAAAAGCCGTTCGGCGAGGTCCGATTGGGTCATGTCATCTGTCTCCGGCGGGTCGGTGTCGGCATTTAACGGAGGTTGCCCCCAAGGCGCAATGGCTGCGCAGAAGGTCGGCGCTTTAGCAGGCCCGGAGATATTTGCTCAAAATGGTGCACCGCCGAGCAAAACAATACGTGCCCGGAAAGGCATTGAAATTTCTGTTCCTTCAATTGTCGTGCCCCATAAGGGATATTCGCCGCAGCCTGTAGAAGGAACCATTTGCCAGATCATGACGCAGCAACTCGCCGTTTTCCCAGCATTCTTTCGCGTCGCGCAGAAGCGCGTGGCGGTGTTTGGCAATGGCGACGAGGCCTTTGCCAAGGTGCGGCTGCTCCTGAATACCAAAGCCTCGATCATTGTCTTTGCCGACGAACCGGAAGCGGATTTCGCGCAGTTCATGCGCGAGCGTGGCGTTGAGCATGTACGGGCGACATTTGCTCCCGAGCAGCTTGATGGCGCTATTCTGGCCTTCGCGGCGACCGGCGATGCTGCCGAAGATCGTCGGATCGTTACTGCGGCGCGTGAACAGAAAATCCCGGCCAACGCCGTCGACCAGCCCGATTTCTGCGACTTCTTCACCCCCGCGCTCGTCAATCGCGCGCCGGTAGCGGTGGCGATCGGCACGGAAGGTGCGGGGCCGGTGCTCGCCCAGATGATTCGTGCCCAGATCGACCAGTTGCTTTCGCCGTCGCTCGGTGTCGTCGCATCGCTTGCCGCGAGCTATCGCGAGGCGGTCGATCGCCTGGTGCCGCGCGGCGTCGCGCGTCGTGTTTTCTGGCGCCGGTTTTTCCGTGGCCCGGTTGCCGACAAGGTCGCCGGCGGTGATCTGACGGCTGCCCGCCGTGAGGTTTCGCGCCTGCTTGATGCGCCGGAAAAGACAACGGGCCATGTCTGGCTGGTCGGCGCCGGTCCGGGTGCCGAGGATCTGCTCACGCTGCGCGCCCAGCGCGTGATGATGGAAGCCGATGCGATCGTCTATGACGCGCTGGTGCCGCAGGCGATCGTCGACATGGGCCGCCGCGACGCCGAGCGCCTTTCCGTCGGCAAGCGCAAGGGCTGCCACAGCAAGTCCCAGGACGAAATCAACCAGCTGCTGGTGACGCTGGCCGCCGAAGGCAAGCGCGTCGTCCGGCTGAAGTCCGGCGACCCCTTGGTTTACGGTCGCGCCGGCGAAGAAATGGCGGCATTGCGCGAAGCTGGCATCAGCTACGACATCGTCCCGGGCATCACGTCGGCCTTCGCAGCCGCAGCCGATTTCGAGTTGCCGCTGACGCTGCGCGGCGTGGCTTCGTCCCTGGTCTTCACGACCGGTCACGATCTGACCGGCGAGGTGCTGCCCGATTGGGCGCGGCTTGCGGTTTCCGGCGCAACCATCGCCGTCTACATGGGCCGCACGGTTGCTGCTTCCGTTGCCGGTCGTCTGATGCAGGCAGGCCTTCCGGCGGAAACGACGGTCGCCGTCATCGAGAATGCCAGCCGCGCGGATCGGCGCCTGCTGCATGGCACCTTGAAGGATCTGCCGGATCTGGAAAATCGGACCGAGCTTTCCGGCCCGGTCATGGTAATCATTGGCGACGCCGTTGCTGGCGCCAATTTCGAGCGCTCCGAGCCGCTCGTGGTCGGCAGCAAGCGACGCCTGGACAATGCGATTGACGTTGCCGTTGAGCGCAACGAACAGATTATGAACTGAGGACGAGGTCATGGTGAGCAAGGTTTTGACGGCAAATCGACTTTCGGACGGCATTTCCGTCTGGCTGGATGCCGCTGGCAACTGGGTCGAGCAGCTTCAGGACGCCTTCATCGCCCGCCATGCCGAGGCTGTCGACGCTCTCGAAGCCACCGGCAAGCAGGCTTTCGCTGACAACAAGGTCGTCGACGCCAATGTTGTCGACGTCGAGGAAGTCAACGGCACGCTTCGGCCGCTGCGCATGCGCGAGCGCATCCGCGCCGAGGGGCCGTCGATCCCCTACGCCGCCGGCTACAATGGCCTTTCCGGCCCGAAACACGCTGCCTGAGGAACTGAGACCCGATGTACCGTTACGATGAATTCGATCACGCCTTCGTTTCCTCGCGCGTCGAGCAGTTCCGCGATCAGGTCGAGCGCCGCCTGAACGGCGAGCTTGCCGAAGACGCCTTCAAGCCGCTGCGCCTGATGAACGGCGTGTACCTGCAGCTCCATGCCTACATGCTGCGCGTTGCCATTCCCTATGGCACGCTGTCGAGCCGCCAGATGCGCATGCTTGCTCATATTGCGCGCAAGTACGACCGCGGCTACGGCCACTTCACCACGCGCCAGAACATCCAGTACAACTGGCCGCGCCTGTCGGACACGCCGGATATCCTTCACGAGCTTGCAAGCGTCGAGATGCATGCGCTCCAGACGTCCGGTAATTGCATTCGCAACGTCACGGCCGATCATTTCGCCGGTGCTGCTGCCGATGAAGTCGCTGATCCAAGACCTTACGCCGAGATCTTGAGGCAATGGTCGAGCGTGCATCCGGAATTCTCGTTCCTGCCGCGCAAGTTCAAGATTGCCGTTGCCGGCGCCGAGCGCGACCGTGCCGCAATCCAGGTTCACGATATCGGCCTGCACCTGAAGAAGGACGAAAACGGCCGCATCGGCTTTGCCGTCTATGTCGGCGGCGGCCAGGGCCGCACGCCAATGATCGCCAAGAAGATCCGCGACTTCCTGCCGGAAGAGGATCTGCTGTCCTACACCACGGCGATCATGCGCGTGTACAATCTGCACGGCCGGCGCGACAACAAGTACAAGGCGCGTATCAAGATCCTCGTGCATGAGACCGGCGCCGAAGAGCTGTCCCGCCAGGTGGAAGTCGAGTTCGCGGCGCTGAAGGACACCGAGCTGAAGCTGCCGGAAGGCGACATCCAGGCAATCTCCACCTATTTCGCGCCGCCGGCACTCGAAAACCGTGCCGAAGGCTGGGAGAGCCTCGCGCGCTGGAAGAAGACTGACGAGGACTTTGCCCGCTGGGTGCAGCAGAACGTGCAGCCGCACAAGCATCCGGACTACGGCATGGTGACGATCTCGCTGAAGCCGATCGGCGGCATTCCGGGCGATGCGACTGACGCGCAGATGGAGGCCGTCGCCGATATCGCCGAGGAATATGCCTTCGACGAAATCCGTGTCAGCCACGAGCAGAACCTCATCCTGCCGCATGTGGCACTGGCAGATCTCGAGCCGATCTATCGCGGCCTGGTCGCAGCCGGTCTTGCAACGGCCAATGCCGGCCTGATCACGGATATCATTGCCTGTCCCGGGCTCGACTACTGCGCGCTTGCCAATGCGCGCTCCATTCCGGTTGCCCAGGAGATTTCGACCCGCTTCGGCTCGGCCGAACGCCAGGCCGAAATCGGTGAGCTGAAGATCAAGATCTCCGGCTGCATCAATGCCTGCGGCCATCACCATGTCGGTCATATCGGTCTGCTTGGCGTGGAAAAGAAGGGCGCTGAACTTTATCAGATCACGCTCGGCGGTTCCGGCGACGAGAACACCTCGATCGGCGAGATCATCGGTCGCGGCTTCGAACCGGAAAAGGTGACCGACGCTGTCGAGACGATTGTCGACACCTATCTCGGACTGCGCCGCGACAGAGAGGAGACGTTCCTCGAAGCCTATCGCCGTGTTGGCCCGCAACCCTTCAAGGACGCGCTCTACGGCAGCGCACAGGAAGCTGCCTGAGGCGCTGAGGAACAGACATGACGAAAATCTGGAAGGAAACCGGCTTCGTGGGCGATGATCCCTGGATCATCGAGACCGAGGAAACGAAGGCCGGCTCGAACGAAAAGGCGATCCTGGGCCTCGACGCCTTTCTTGCCAAGGTTGGCGAAGGCGACGAAACCGGCTTGGGCGTGGTCATCGCTCCGGCCGACGACGTGACCAAGCTTGCGCCGCATCTCGATCGCCTTGCCCTGGTGGCTGTGGCGTTCCCGGCCTTCAACGACGGCCGCGCCTTCAGCCATGCGTCGCTCCTGCGCGCGCGTCTTGGCTTTGGCGGCGAGGTGAGGGCGGTCGGTGACGTGCTGATCGATCAGATCCCGTTGATGCTGCGCTGTGGTGTCGACAGCTTTGCGGTCAGCAACGCGACGGCGCTGAAACGCCTGTCCGAAGGCCGGCTTCCGGGCATTGCGGTTCATTACCAGCCGACGGCAAAGGCGGCGACCGATGCCAAATCCTACAGCTGGCGGCGGGTCTCGTGAAGCAATGCCAGCCGCGCAAGGCCGCGACAGTGTGAAGCACGCCGAAATCCCCGAAAGCGACTATATTTGGAAGGGATTTCCTTCCCAACGTGCTCGGCTTGGAATATCCGGTCATTGTTGATAGACAGGGTCATCATTTACAGGACTTGTAGCTAAGATGAATGCTCCGGCAAAAACGGAAGATTTCGCGGTCCAGGTACCGGCAGGCGTTTACGTCGAGACGGTGACAAGCGTCGAGCACTATACGGATCGGCTCTTCCGCTTCCGCATGACGCGCCCTGCAGAGTTCCGCTTCCGCTCAGGCGAATTCGCGATGATCGGTCTGATGGTCGGCGACAAGCCGGTCTATCGCGCCTACTCGATTGCAAGCCCGGCCTGGGACGAAGAACTCGAGTTCTTCTCGATCAAGGTGCCGGATGGCCCGCTGACGTCGCATCTCCAGGCGATCAAGCCGGGCGACAAAGTGCTGATGCGCAAGAAGCCGACAGGCACGCTGGTGCTCGACGCGCTCGTTCCCGGCCGCAGGCTCTACATGTTCTCGACCGGCACCGGCATCGCGCCGTTCGCCAGCCTGATGCGCGATCCCGAGACCTATGAGAAATTCGAGGAAGTGATCCTCACCCATACTTGCCGCGACGTTGCCGAGCTGAAATACGGCTTCGATCTCGTCGAGGAGATCCGCAACCACGAATTCCTGAACGAGATCGTCGGCGACAAGCTGCGCCACTATGCGACGGTCACCCGCGAGGACTATCCGTTCAAGGGCCGCGTGACCGACCTGATGGTCAACGGCAAGTTCTTTTCCGATCTCGGCCTGCCGCCGCTCGATCCCGCGATCGACCGCGGCATGATCTGCGGCTCGACCGCGATGCTCAAGGACACCAAGGAAATTCTGGAAGCCGCCGGTCTGACCGAAGGCGCCAACAACAAGCCGGCCGAATTCGTCATCGAACGGGCCTTCGTCGGCTGATCCTTTTTTAGGCAATTTTGCAGTTCGAAGGGCGCGCCTTGGGTGCGCCCTTTGTCGTTTGTTGCAGAACTTTGCGTAGCCATGCGTTTCCGGCACGCCCGCTTTGACCATTCTGCGTACCGCGCGAAGTTCGCAGGGGCTATCGTGCCCCCACAAATCTTCATAACGTGCGCGCGCAGCCATGCGAAAATAAGCGCACGACGAACCAGCCCGCGCCGTCCTGATATGAGCCCCGCGGGCTCTGCAGGGAGCGCCCGATGAGCCGTGAAAACCAGACGAACGTCGAAACCAGGATCCGTTGCAAGCCGCTGCGCGATCGGATCGTCACGCCGGAAGAGGCGGCCGCTCTCATCAAGGACGGCATGACCATCGGCATGAGCGGCTTTACCAAGGCGGGCGACGCCAAGGCGGTGCCGCTCGCCATGGCCGAGCGCGCCGCGCGCGAGAAGTTTCGCATTACGCTGATGACCGGCGCTTCGCTCGGCCACGACATCGACAAGACGCTGACGGAGGCGGGCGTGCTTGCCCGGCGCCTGCCGTTCCAGTCCGATCCGGTGTTAAGAGCCGCGATCAACCGCGGCGAGGTCATGTTCATCGACCAACATCTTTCGGAGACCGTCGAGCAATTGCGCTCCGGGCAGATCAGCCCGATCGACTATGCCGTGGTCGAGGCAGTCGCCATCACCGAGGATGGCGGCATCGTGCCGTCGACCTCGGTCGGCAACTCCGCAAGCTTCGCGATCCTCGCCAAGAAGGTGATCGTCGAGCTCAACCTCAGCCACAGCCCTGAGCTTGAGGGACTGCACGATATCTTCATTCCGGCAAAGCGCCCGAGCCGCACGCCGATCCCGGTGGTCGCCTGTGACAGCCGCGCCGGCTCGCCCTACATCCCCGTCGATCCCGACAAAATCGTCGCCATCGTCGTGACAGAGAAAGAGGATAGCGCCGCGCGCATCTCGCCACCGGATGCGGAGACGACCGCCATCGCCGGCCATCTGATCGGCTTCCTTGAAGACGAAGTGCGCAAGGGGTGCCTCGACATGACGCTCAACCCGTTGCAGGCCGGGATCGGGGTCATTGCCAACTCGGTGCTAAGCGGTCTCGTCGATAGCCCCTTTCATGACCTTCGAATGTATAGCGAAGTGCTTCAGGACAGCACGTTCGAGCTTTTTGAGGCGGGCAAGCTGAGCTTTGCCTCCGCTGCGTCGATGACGCTGAGCAGCGCCTGGGCCGACCGGGTGTTCCGCAATATCGGCGCCTACAAGGACAAGCTGATCTTGAGGCCCCAGGAAGTCAGCAATCATCCAGAAATCATCCGCCGCCTTGGCGTCATCGGCATCAACACGGCGTTGGAGTTCGATATCTACGGCAACGTCAACTCGACCCATGTGGGCGGCACCGACATGATGAACGGCATCGGTGGATCGGGCGATTTCGCCCGCAATGCCTTCCTGTCGATCTTCGTCGCAAAATCCGTTGCCAAGGGCGGTGCGATTTCATCGGTCGTCCCGATGGTCTCCCACGTCGACCACACCGAACACGACGTCGATATCCTGGTGACGGAGCACGGCCTTGCCGATTTGCGCGGCCTGGCACCGCGGGAGCGGGCACCCGTCATTATCGAAAACTGTTGCCATCCGGACTATCGCGCGCTGCTGGCCGACTACTTCGACCGTGCGGTCGCTACCCGTGGCGGGCAGACGCCGCATCTTCTCGAAGAGGCCTTCAGCTGGCATGTGCGCCGCTTGAAGACCGGCAGCATGATGCCATCTGCCTGACTGTTCGGTCGTGGCTGCTGCGATTGACGGTCGATGTCAGAAAACGTTGGAAAGATAGCATCTTGAAGCGTTTTTCTCACATCGTGTGACGTTGCTTCAGGCGTCGGACAGATACCCCATCAGGTCCGCCATCGCCTCCGACGCGCCTTGCGCGTCGGCCCTCTGGATCGCCTCGATCACGGTGACGTGGCGCTGGACCGATCCGGCCATCTTTTCGGGAGAGGACGAGGCGAACCAGATGCGGCGCGCATGCGTCTGCAAGGGCGCGAGAGCCGCGGTCAGGAAGCGGTTTGGGCAAGCTTCCTCCATCAGTTCGTCAAACACCTTGTCGGCGACCAGAAATCCTTCCATATCGCCCGCGCTGAGGCAGATGGTCATCTCGGTGGCGCAGGTTTTCATCGCGTCTCTGTCGTCGGCGCTTGCGTGCACCGCCACGAGGGCGGCGGCGAGCGGTTCCAATTTCTGCCGCGTCTGCATCACGTGGACCTGGTCGTCGGGGCGGATCGTGGTGATTTGCAGCCCGACGCGCGGGCGAACGTCCATAAGGCCTTGCCAGGCGAGTTTCTGGATTGCCTCGCGAACGGGCGTCCGGCCGAGACCCGAAAGCTCGATCAGTTGTCTCTCGGTTACCAAGGCGCCGGGTTCGAGCTTCAGTGTGACGATCAGCCGTTCGAGCGCGAGATAGGCGAGGTGGGCCTGGGAGTGCGGTGACATGCCATTCCTTCGCTTCTGATATATCAGTAGCTTGCACAATTTATCGCTGCGAGGCAAGCAAAGCGGTCATCGCGCCCGGTCATGGCGTGGGAAGCGATTCCAGCATTGCTGGCACTTAATAAGCAGTTGCTCAAACACAGCGAATTTCAAAGGCATGAATAAAGGAAGCTCATGAGACGTTTCTAATGGGAATGATGTTGACGAATGCAAAGGCGCTTGTCAGTCTTCCCTGCAGGGCCGCGCGCCGTAAGGCGCAAAGACCGCTGCAGCACATGGAATGGTGCATGTTCCCGGATCGGCCGGGATCAGAGGAACATGCAGGAGGCAACAACCGTCTGACATCGGCGTTGAGGGGCGCAAGGTGCACGTGGGTGCGTTTCTGGTCTGGTCGCTAATGGCATTTGCGGCGCTGCTGGCCGTACCGGCGGTCAGTCACACCAATGCTCTAACGACATTCTCTTTGATGGCCTCGTCCTCAGCCTTCGTCGGCATGGGGATTGCCCAGTTCATGGCGGCGCGTCCACCGTTCGTAGAAACCCTGTTCGGCGGCCTCGATCGTGTCTATCATTTCCACCGCAGGATCGGCATCTCGGTGCTGGCCCTCATCCTCGTCCACTATTTCCTGAAACCAGATTTCAAGGGTCTCTCGCTGACGAGCGGGCTCAATCAACTGGCTGCGTCGGCCGGCAAGTACGCGTTTTACGCCTTCGTCATCCTGCTCGTTCTCAGCATCGTCAAAGTCATCCCCAGGACGAAAATAGAGATCCCCTACCATCTGTGGCGCTATACGCACCGCCTGATCGGCCTGCTCTTCGTCCTCGTTGCCTTCCATCAGATGTTTATCAAGCGTCCCTATGACGGGACGGCACTCCTGGCCGTCTATCTCAATGCCTTCGCGGCTCTCGGTATTCTCAGCTACGCCTACACCCAGCTTCTGCCGTGGCTGAGAACGCGCGGCTATGAGGTTTTCGACGTGCTGAAGCATGATGGAGCGACGGTGATCTCGGCGCGACCGGTGGGACGTCCCTTGCGAGCCAAGCCGGGGCAGTTCGGCTTTCTGCGCGTGCTGAAGCCGGGCCTGCGCGAACCGCACCCGTTCACTATCGCCGGCATCGAACCGGGCGGCATCGTGCGTTTCGCGATCAAGCCGCTTGGTGACTACACGCAGGCGCTCCGCGACAACATCGCCGTCGGTGACCGATTGAAGCTCGAGGGCGGCTATGGGCGCTTCAATCATCGCCGGGGCGGCAAGAAGCAGATCTGGCTTGCCGGCGGCATCGGCGTCACGCCGTTCCTGGCAATGGCGCGGCACCTGAAAGGCGACGAGGGGCAGGAGATCCACATGGTCTATTGCGTGCGTGACCGGCGGGAGGCGATTGGTCTCGATACCTTCGAGGCGCAGGCTCAAGCGCTCGCAAACTTCAACTTTGTGCTGCACGATTCCTCGACGGACGGGCGCCTGGACGCGGCCAAGCTTGCGACGGGAAGCGCGATTGATCCGACCGAGGCCGACCTCTGGTTCTGCGGTCCGCCGCCACTGCGGGAGGCGATCGTCAAAGGTTTGAAAGACATTGGCAAGGGCCCGCGCAGGGTCGAATTCGAGCAATTTCAGTTTCGATAGACGGAAGATTTCAGCAGCGATTCTATTGTCTTAGGGAGAGAGTTTCATGCGTGGTCTGCAGGCAGTGCGAAGCGTCTCGCCGGGGGGTGGTCTTGTCCGGGGCTCGCTGGCAACGTCATTGGCAATGGTGCTCTCTGTCCTGCTCTGTCCCTCGGGCGCGTCGGCGCGCGATGCCTTCGCAGACGATGCGTTTGCGACCTACAAGGCGGATGTCGACAACGGCAAGTACATGTTCAACGCCGCAGGCTGTGGCGCCTGCCACGGATCCGGCGACGACACCGAACTCTTGTCCGGCGGCATGGAGATGAATACGGCGATCGGCACCTTCTACGCGCCGAACATTTCGCCGCACGCCAACGGCATCGGTGGCTGGACCAATGCCCAGTTTCTGAACGCGGTGCTGGTCGGTCTCGATCGCGAGGGCAACAACCTTTATCCCGTCATGCCCTACACTTCCTACGGCGGGATGAAGCCGGAGGATGCGCTCGACATCAAGGCCTATATCGAGACGCTGCCGCAATCGGATGCCGCTTCGAAGGAACATGAGATTGCCTTTCCCTTCAGCCGGCAGACGACGATCACGCTGTGGAAGCGCAGCCACTTCACGGTGCCGGCCTACCAGCCACGGGACGAGACGCAAGCCGAGCGCGGTCGCTACCTGGTCGAAAACGTCGGCGGCTGCGGCGATTGCCACACCCCGCGCACGACCACCTATGGGTTGGACCTGGAGCGCGCCTACCAGGGTGAAAAGGATCTGACGGGCGCCGTCGCCCCTGATATCAGCAAGGCGAAAATGGCCGGTCTCGCATCGCCGGATGTCTTTACCAAGGGGCTCGTCGAGGAAGGCAAGAAGCTTTCAGGCGCGCCGATCAGCGATCCGGTCATGCGACGGCTTGCCAAGGGGTTGAGCGTTCTGTCCGAAGATGATCGCCGCGCGATTTATGCCTTCCTCGCCGATCGGGAAGTGAAAGCGCCCGCACCGGTGGCGCAATCCGTCACGGCCGTCTGCAAGGAGAACACGGCTTCAGAGGCGCTGGGCGGCGACAATGCGGCGCTGGCGCAACAGGCTGACGCCTTCATCGGCAAGTATTGCCGCAACTGCCACGGGCCGGGCGAAAGCTCGCAAGGCAGCTATCCGGCCGGCGACCTTGCGTCGATCGCCGCAGACGCCAATTTCCTGGTACCTGGCGATGCCGCCAAGTCGCGTCTCTACACAACAGTCGTCAGCGGCCGCATGCCGCTCGGCAAGCGCCCCTCGGCCGAAGAGATCAAGGTTCTGGAGGAGTGGATCAATTCGCTAAGCGAGAAGAATCTGCCGCAAACGGCTGCCGCAAAGCCGGACCGTTCGCGCCCGATCCTTGGCTACGACCAATTCGTCGAGGCGGCGTTGAAGGACATCGAGACTGTCAACGCGCTCGATCGTCCGTTCATGCGCTACTTCTCCTATCGCGACCAGTACAACGGGATGATGGGCTGCGAGGACGATCAGACGTTCATGAAGCGCATGGACGTGCTCGCCGGCGGGTTCAAGAAGCTGCTGAACTCGCTGTCCTACGCCCCGAAGCTGGCGCTGCCGACCGAGGTTGATGGCACCAACGGCCTGCTCGTGCGCGTGGACTTGCGCGACCTGCAGTGGGATGCCGCAGACTACGATTTCCTCATCAAGCGCTACTTCTATGGCGTCGATCCGCAGAGCGACGCGTCGCTCTCCGCGCTTTCCAAGGAAACGGCGACCCAACTGCCAATCATGCGGGTCGACTGGTTCATGAGCAACGGCGCGCGGCCGGAGATCTACAACCGGCTGATGCGGTTGCCGACCGAGATCGGCGAACTCGAGAAGCGCTTCAAGATCGATGTTGCCGACAACATTCGCCGGCGCAACGTCCTGCGCGCCGGCTTTGCCGACGGCTCGTCGGGTGTTTCCGACCACAACCGCATGCTGGAACGGCACGACATGCCTTTCGGCGGTTACTACTGGAAATCCTATGATTTCGGCGGCGACGTCGGCAAGCAGGTGCTGAAGCGCTTCCCGCATGGGCCGAAGGAGCTGGAGCCCCTTGACGCCGGTCTCGTGCCCTTCGAACACGACGGCGGCGAGATGATTTTCTCGCTCCCGAACGGCTTGCAGGGCTACTACCTTTCGACCTCCGCGGGCAAGCAGCTCGATGTCGGACCGACGGTCATCGTGTCCTTCCGCAAGCGCCCGATCGGAAAGGGCGTCGAGATCATCAATGCACGCTCCTGCGTCGATTGCCACGCCGACGGCATCTTGTCGAAGCGCGATCAGCTGCGCGAGCAGATCGAGACGTCGACGCTCTTCAGCAAGGGGCAGCAGGACGTGCTGCTCGCCATGTATGTGAAGCAGGAGGAGCTGGACGAAACCTATCGCAAGGACCGCGAGCGTTTCGTCAGTGCACTGAAAACACTCGGCGTTACCGAGCCGACGCCCGATGGCGGGCTGCAGAGCAAGCACGCGCCGGGCGATGCGGAGATCATCACCTACTTTGCGGACAAGTACGAAGACGAACTCGACTTTGACGCTCTGGCGGCGGAGTTCGACATGACGCCCAAGCAATTCTCCGAGGCGATCAAGCGGGTGACGGATAGTGATGTTCTGCGCCTCGGGCTCGATTGGGTGACGACACTGGAGGCGGGCGGAACGATCCCGCGCAACGAGGTTGAGCAGCAATATGCGCTGCTGCTGGATCCGCTGCTGCAACGTCGTCCGCTGGACACCGCTGCAATTGTCGTTGCCGGTGCCGAGGCGCCTGCGGACGTGAAGCCCCAGTCGATTGCGGCGGCTGTTCCTGAGTATCGCAAGGAGGACGCTGCCGCCGGCAACAAGCTCGAGCTGGCCCTGAACGTCAAGTCGACGACGGCCAAGGTTGGCGACGAGCTTTCCTTCGAACTCAGCGCCAACCAGGCTTGCGAGCTGCAGATCCTCTATGTCGAGGAGAATGGCAACGTCGAAGTCATTCCTGACGTCATGATCGGCAACACCACGCTGCAGCCGGGCGAACGGCGCCTGATCCCGCAGCCGGGTACCGGCACGCTCACCTTCGACACCCCGGCGCCAGCCGAGACGATGCTGGCCTTCTGTCGCGCCGGCGGGCTTGGCGACCAGAAGCTTACCGTCGATAAGGCGCGCGACTATGTTGCGAAGTCGCGCCTGCCGCCGACGCGTGGACTGGCGGTGAACCTTGCCAAGAAAGCGCAGGCCGACGCCGGCGCCAGCAGCGTTCAGATGGTGACTTTCGAGATCAAGAACTGACGGGCGAGCCATGAGCCAGATACGGACATTTCTTCTCGCTTCAGCGGTCACGCTGGTTTTCACAGCACCGGCAATCGCCTGCGACGGGCTTCGCCTGGCGTCAGAGGCGCTCAATCGTGCGGACGAAGCTGGCACCCGGTTGGCGGCTGATCCGGTCAACCTGAAGGGCTGCTCGGCAAGTGAGATCGCCCTCACGCGGCGCGTGGCGGCGCTCGCGACCTTCAACCGCGTGGCGGCAGCCGTGGGGCAGGGTGCCAAGCTGGAAAGCTTCGAATCCGAACTGACAGCCGTAAGCCGCGATGCCGGCGGCCCCTGGCAGATCCTCGACGCGCTTGGGGATGTGAACCGGGGGCGCAAGGATTACGTGGCGGCGGCGACCTATTATCAGCAAGCCTTGGAGGACAGCGCCAACGAGGCACTGACGCCCGACTGGATGGCGCCCGACAAGGATTACATCGAGCGACTGGATCGCCTGGCGTCCGAGATGAGGCTGGCTGCGACCAGGCCGGTCAAGCTTGCCGCACGCGGCGCCTGCAAGTTCTCCTATCGCGGTGTCTCGATCCGGAAAAAAGCGACGCCCGTGCGCTACGTGTTCGGCACCGCCGAGTTCACGCCCGAGGGTCTCGAATCGGCCAAGGACCTTTTCGAGTGCCTGAAGTCAGCGAAGCCTGCCGCAATCACCCTGATCGGCCACACCGATCCGGTCGGCACGGCCGAGGCCAACATGGCGCTCTCGGTCGCGCGGGCGGAAGCGCTCGCGCATTACCTCGTCGACGCCGGTTATCCGGGAACGTGGACCGTCATCGGCAAGGGCGAAGAGGAGCCGTTCAAGCCGGACGACCCAACCGCCTACAGCGAAGAGATGTTGAACCAGCTTGATCGGCGGGTGGATGTGGATGTGGATGTGGGGAAGTGACGTGGTGCGCAAGACCCTGTTCGTAACCGGCCTGCTTGTCCTGTCCGCGCACGTTGCGAGTGCTGCGACCTCCGCTTTGGTGGTCGGGATCGACAGCTACCCCCATGAAGTCAGTCTCGACGGCGCCGTCAGGGACGCGCTTGACGTTACCCAGGCGCTGAAAGCCGCCGATGTCGGTCCGATCCGCCAGTTTATCAACGAGCAGGCCACCAAGGATGCAATCCGGTCGGCCTGGATCGAGCTCGTTGCGAGTGCCGCAAGCGGCGACACGCTGGTCTTTACCTATGCCGGCCATGGCGCGCAGATGCCGGAACTGATCGCTGGCAGCGAAGAAGATGGTTTGGACGAGTTCCTCGAATTGCCCGGTTTCGACCGGGCTCGCGCCGAGGAAACGGCCAAGGAGATCATCGTCGACAACGAGCTCAGCGCCTGGTTTGCCGAGGCCGAGGCCAAGGGCGTTCGGGTGCTGTTTGTCTCCGACAGCTGCTATTCGGGCGGCATGAACCGCTCCATATCCGGCAAGACGCGGCTTGCGCCGATGGTACGTGCCAAGGTGCCGCCGCCCTCGAAGGAAGCGGTTGCGGGCGCCAAGGTCAGGGACGTGGACCTGTCCGAGGTGACCATCCTGGCCGCGTCCCTCGAAAGCCAACCGACGCCGGAAGTGGTGATCGGCGGCGAGCCGCGCGGCGCTTTGAGCTGGAGCTTTGCGCGCGCGTTGGAGGGGGCAGCCGATCGCGATGGCGACGGGCGAATTTCGCGCGTCGAACTCGAGGACTACGTCTTCTCCAACGTCAAGCTGCAGTCGGAAGCTCTGCAAGTACCGAACTTCACGCCGCAGCTGCCACGGTCGGACAAGGAGATCGTGCTGTCCTTGCCACGCAGCGTCAGTACCGGAAAAACAGGCTCGACCGTTGGTGCGGGCTTGAAGCTGAAGTCACCGCGCGACACGGGGTGGACGGGGAAGCTGGCGCTGACCGTCACGGGCACAGCGCCGGCGCTTGCCAATGTCGATGGCGATGGTGTCCCCTACCGTTGGGACGCGGCGACTGGCGTATTCCAGACGCCGAATGGTGACGTCGCCGGCGAGCATATCACGCCCGACATGGTCCAGGGCGTCGTCGACAAATTCATCCTGGTTGATTTCCTGAAGGCCATGGCGGCGCAGAGCCCCGGCACCGTTTCCCTGACGCCTCAGAAGGACATCTACCTCTCCGGTGAGAGGCTCACCTTCGAGGCCGACCAAGGCCGCTTTGCCAATATGCTGGTCTTCAATCTGGCGAACACCGGCGAGGTACAGCTCCTCGACGTGCAGATCGCCGGAAGTGGCAGCCAGGCTTTCAAGCTTCAGGGGCTGGAGGTGGTAAAACCTTTCGGTGCCGATCACCTCGTGGTGATATCGACCGATGCGCCGATCGATGCGATTGCGGCCGCGTTCTCCAACTCCGGCCTCGGTGCTGCCGCACTTCTGCGTCTTCTTGAAACGAGGTTGGAAGGGAGCGACAGCACGATCGCGATCCAGCCGCTTTACACGAGGGATGCAGGCCAATGAGTGCGCGCTGCAGGAAGTGTCTTTTCGGATTTGCCACGCTGGCTTGCCTCGTGGCGCTTGCCGCTCCGGCATCGGCGCGCGATCGGGCGTTGCTCGTCGGCGTCGGCAACTACCAGAACCTGTCACCAAAATTTACGCTGAACGGTCCGAAGAACGATCTTGTGGCCATGCAGACGTTGCTGGTGGACAAGCTCGGCTTCGATGCGTCGTCGATCCGCGTATTGAAAGACGAACAGGCAACCCGGGCCGAGATCCTGTCATCCATGAACACATGGCTTGTCGATGAGACGGAGCCTGGGGACCGGGTTTATATCTACTTTTCCGGCCACGGACTTCAGGTCAAGGATGCCGATGGAGACGAGGAGGATGGGCTCGACGAGGCGCTGGCGCCGTTCGATATCGCTGAAGGCGAGACGGACTGGCAAGGCGTCATTCTGGACGACGACATCGACCAGGTCCTGGAGCGTCTGGACGGGCGGGCGGTGACCATGGTCATTGACGCCTGCCATTCCGGCACCATCTCGCGTTCGCTTTCCGATGACATTGCGACCGGTATCGAAGGCGCCCGCTTTCTGCCGCGCCCGAACGCCAAGCCGGTCGAGCAAACGCTGACCCGCGGCCTACGGATTGATCTGGCCGTCGTCGACAAACCGACCCTGGTCGAGACGGGCGTTACCGCCTGGAGCGCTGCAGCACCCTACCAGGTGGCCTGGGACGATGTGCGCCTTCCAGTCAAGGACCGCCACGGCGTGTTCACGTCGGCTTTCGTGGCGGGGCAGATGAGCAACGCGGCAGACGCCAACGGCAACGGGCTGACGAGCAATGCCGAACTGCTTGAGTATGTGAAGGCACAATCGAGCGCATACTGCGCGTCGCAGGACAAATGCGGCAATCTCGATCCGCAGTTGGAGGCCAAGGCTCAAACGCTTGGCGACAGTGTCGTGGTCCCGGAAAAACACGAGGCGGGCGTCGACGGGCAGGCCAGATATCAAAAGAGCGAAGGACAGGAGACGGATCATCCGGCCTACCAGGATGCCAATGCCGTCGATTCCGTCAGCGACATCATCGGGAAGACCGAGACCGGTGACGTGGAAGTGTCGATCGACAGGCCGATGACGATGAAGGCTGGCGAGGCCTTCAAGCTGACCGTTGCCAGCGAGAACGGCGGCAATCTGTTGCTCTTCGATATCAACAGCCAGGGCAAGACGACGCAGATCTTCCCGAACGAGTTTGCGCGCAAGATCACGCCGCTAGCGCCCGGCGTGCCATTGACCTTGCCGGACGAATACTATGGCTTCGATTTCGAGGCGGCGGGCGAGGGCGAAAGTGCATTTGTCGCGTTTGTCGTCGATGATGCCGTCGACCTCAGCGAAGTTGCCCCGCGTACGCGCGGCCTTAAGATCGAACTCGATGCTCGCCGGACGCTCAGCGATGTCGTGGCGCGGCTGCAGAAGACCTCGAGCGACGATCTCGACACGCGCGGCATTCGCTGGTCCGTCGGTACCCTGCGCTATCGCGTGGAGTAGGGCAGAGGAAGCATCTCTGAACGGAAAAAGCCCGCCTGGTCGGGCGGGCTTTTCGTAAGTTCTGTAGCCGATCCTAGTGCAGGATCTGGCTGAGGAACAGCTTGGTGCGCTCGTGCTGCGGATTGTCGAAGAACTCGGCCGGCGAGTTCTGCTCGACGATCTGGCCCTGGTCCATGAAGATCACGCGGTTGGCGACCTGACGGGCGAAGCCCATTTCGTGGGTCACGCACAGCATGGTC
>NZ_DASYHB010000087.1:0-3711 GCF_035999185.1 Ensifer sp.
GATCATGGGTATCTTCGCTCCAACTGCACACGCAATTCACTGATGGCCAGATATCGCAATGCAGCAATTTCGTCCACCTGTTGGGGAGGGCATCTTGGCAAGGAAAAGGCGAAGTGCAAGCCAAAAATGCCGAAAATCCAGTCGTACTGACCGTAAATCGGGCTAGAATCTTAGTTTTTCGGCAAGCAGTGCCCGTAGAATGTCCAGGACCATCGCGCCATTTTCAACGGGAACGCGAACAATTGGCAATGCTCGCCCGAGTGGCAGGGGCAAGGTTTCCGCTTCGGGCGGCAGGCGCGGGTCGAAAGGCGCGGTGACGGGCAGCAAAGCCCAGTCTATGACGGCCGCTGGAACGGTCTCCACGTTCCCGATGCCGCAACCGCGGATTTCGATCAGGCCCGATATGGAAGGCGGGCAGCGGGCAACGATCCGGCCGTGCTCCAGCGACAGGTCGACACGATCGTCGGCGACCAGCGCGGCGAACTCGCCTGCCTGTCGCGCAGCCGCGATGCAGGCGAGCGCCAGCCTCGACTTGCCGCTGCCGGAAGGACCAGTGATGAGGAAGCCGTGTGTCCCAAGCACGATGGCGGTGCCGTGGACATTGGCGCGCGGCGTCGTCACGCGTGCGGCTCGGCGGGCAGGGACAAGATGAACCGCGCGCCGTTGACGTGACCATCCGGTGCGATGATGTTCTCGGCCTTGAGCGTTCCGCCATGCGCTTCGGCGATCTGTCTCGAAATCGACAGGCCGAGGCCGGAGTTCTGGCCGAAGTCCTCACCTTCCGGACGGTCGGTGTAGAAGCGCTCAAAAATGCGGTCGATGTCTTCGGCCTGGATGCCCGGACCGTTGTCCTCGATGTAGACGAGGCAGCGCGAACGGGAGCGGGTCAGGCGCACGACGATCCGTCCGCCGTCCGCGGGAACGAACGAGCGGGCGTTCTCGATCAGGTTGGTGATGATCTGGCCGATGCGCAGCTCGTAGCCGTTGACCGCGAATCGCGCCTTCGGGCTATCCTTGCGGTCGATGACGAAATCGAGCAGCACCGCCTTCTTCTTGCTGCGGATCTGTCGCGAAATGTCGACGAGGTCGCCAAGAAGTTTTTCGAGATCGATGACCTTGGCGTCGCTGCGGGCAAGTTCCGCGTCGAGACGCGATGCATCCGAGATATCGCTGATCAGACGGTCGAGGCGGCGCACGTCATGCTGGATGACGTCCATCAGCCGCTTCTTCGATTCGTCCGTTCGTGCCAGCGGCAGCGTTTCGACGGCGCTGCGCAGCGAGGTGAGGGGATTCTTCAGTTCGTGGCTGACGTCGGCAGCAAAATTCTCGATCGCCGCGATCCGGTCGTAGAGCGCCGTCGTCATTTCCCTGAGCGCGACCGACAGGTTGCCGATCTCGTCCTGGCGCGAGGAGAAATCGGGGATTTCCTCGCGCTCCTTGGCGCCGCCGCGACGAACGCGCACGGCCGCCGCTGCCAGCCGCCGCAGCGGGTTGGCGATGGTCGAGGACAGAAGCAGCGACAGGATGATGTTGACGAGGGCGGCAACGCCGAAGACGCGGATGATCGCGAGCCGCTCGGCCTGGACGATCTTGTCGATATCGCCCGCCTGCGTGGAAAGCAGCAGAACGCCGAGCACGGCGCGGAAGCGCTGCACCGGCACGGCCACCGAAACGATGAGCTCGCCCTTCTCGGTGACGCGCTCGACATAGCCGCGCACGCCGGTCAGCGCGTTCGTCACTTCGGGATAGATCGCGCCGTTGCCACCCGGCGGTTCCTTGTAGAGCGGCAGGTTACCGGGCTGCAGCAGCTTGTTCAGCCAGCTGTTGAGTTTTTCGCCGATGCCGGTCGATTCGGGCTCGATCGGCGGCAGGTCGAAGCGCAGCACCTGGCCGCCGCTATAAAGATGGCGGGAATCGAGCAGCAGGTCGGCGTCCGCGTCGAACAGGCGGGCACGGGTGCGCGTCGGCGAGATCAGGCGCCTGAGCACCGGAGCCACGCGTTCCTGGATGATGGGAAAATCGAGATCCTCGTCGCTCGGCAGCGGCGTGATGCTTTGACCGGCCTGGAGTTCGAGGAGCTTCTCGGGATCGATCGTGATCGAGTTGGTGTCGACCGAGGCTGAGGCCGAGATCGCCCCGGCGATGATTTCGCCCTGGGTCAGAAGGCTTTCGACGCGCGCATCGATCAGCCCCTCGCGGAACTGGTTGAGATACATGATGCCGCCGACCAGAACGACGAGCGCCACCAGGTTGAAGAAGACGATGCGGCGGGTCAGGCTGGAGAAGACGGCATTGCCGAACAGGCGGCGGATCAGCGTGAAGGGATGCGCCCAGCGGCGCTGGCCCCCGTGTGCCTGCGCACGCCCGTCAAGATCTTCGATGTCGCCCTGCAAGACTTCTACCACGTGTCCCGCTCCCGCGCGGACTGTCCTTCACGTTTGTTCGTTTGCGACGGCGCTGCCAGCCGGTGGCGCCGTCTTCCATGATTCCGGTCCGAAGACTGCGGAGATCGCGACGAGCCTCAAGGGAGGCCAACGGCCATGCGCACCGTCGCGTCGCTTTGAATGCGCTACAATCGGCGCGATGGCAAGTCCTGCGGCTCAGGCCGTCTCGCGGAACCGATAGCCGACGCCATAAAGCGTCTCGATCATGTCGAAGTCGTTGTCGACCATCTTGAACTTCTTGCGCAGCCGCTTGATGTGGCTGTCGATGGTGCGGTCGTCGACATAGACCTGCTCGTCATAGGCGGCATCCATCAGCGCATCGCGGCTTTTGACCACGCCTGGGCGCTGCGCGAGCGAATGGAGGATGAGGAACTCGGTGACGGTCAGCGTCACCGCCTCGTTCTTCCAGGTGCAGGTGTGGCGCTCCTGGTCCATGACCAGTTGCCCGCGCTCGAGCGAGCGCGACGGTGCATCGGAAGCCTTGGCCGTGGTCGTCGGGTTGGCGGCTGCCGCTTCGCGGTTGGCGGCGCGGCGCAGGATCGCCTTCACGCGCTCGACGAGCAGGCGCTGCGAGAACGGCTTGGTGATGAAGTCGTCGGCGCCCATCTTCAGGCCGAAGAGCTCGTCGATTTCCTCGTCCTTGGAGGTCAGGAAGATGACCGGCAGGTCAGACTTCTGCCGAAGGCGGCGCAAAAGCTCCATGCCGTCCATACGCGGCATCTTGATGTCGAAGATCGCAAGTTGCGGTGGCCGGGCCAGCAGGCCCTCGAGCGCGGACGCGCCATCGGTGTAGGTCTCGACCTTGTAGCCCTCTGCCTCCAGGGCGATGGATACGGACGTCAGGATATTCCGGTCATCATCGACAAGCGCGATGGTCTGCATCGTGTTCAACTCCGTCTTTTGAGGTGCCGGCTCCGTCCCCGAAACTCCGGCATTCGCGAGTCACCGGTGCGTTAGTGAGTATAAAGGTGGAACAAATTGTGGCGAAGCGCAAAAAGCACCAATCCTTACGGTGGGATAGGTGCTCCCAGATGGCGCTGCGGGGAGCCCATTTCAACCGATTAAAAAAACTATAATTTTCTTTAAATCGATTAATATACTGAAATCATTATTCTTTTTTTGACGTCGCCTTGTTTTTGAGCGAGCATGCAAGTAAGGTCCGGCGAAATTCAACGCCAATGGCCAAACACGAAGGAAGCTTGACCATGGAGCAACTCGGCACTCGCAATCTGGCGAACGGCTTGGAAAAACTCGGCTTTACCGACCT
>NZ_DASYHB010000104.1:0-62211 GCF_035999185.1 Ensifer sp.
CTTTCAATGACACTCTCGGCTCGACTGCTGCGGGTGGCCAGTTGCTTGCTGGCGGCGCCGGCAATGACACCTACGTCGTCACGACCCAGAACGTGACCATCTCCGAAGCGGCCGGCGCGGGCGACGATGAGATCCGCACCAACGCAAATACCTATTCGATGGCATCCTTCGCCAACGTCGAGCGACTGACCTTTACCGGCACAGGTGCTGCGGGTCTGACCGGCAATGCCAACGACAACATCATCACCGCTGGAGCGAGCGACGACTTCCTCACCGGCGGTGCGGGGGCCGACCAGCTGATTGGCGGCGCCGGCAACGACACCGCAGTCTACACCGGCCAAGTCACACTCAACCTGAAGACCGGTGTCCACACCGGCGAGGCGGCCGGCGACACCTTCAACTCGATCGAGATCTTCTCGGGCTCCAACCTCAACGACATCTTCGTTGGCAATGGCACAGCCGTTACCTTCAACGGCGGCAGTGGCTTCGACACGGTCGACTACTCAGCGTCGTCCGCGGCGGTGAACGTGACCCTCGGCGCCGGTGGGGTCACGACCGTCGCGTCCGGCGGCGATGCCCAGGGAAACAGCCTGGTCAATATCGAGCAGGTGATCGGGTCGGCCTTCAATGACACGCTGTCGACGACAGCTCTGATCAGCCAGGCGCTTGCTGGCGGTGCCGGCAACGACACGTATATAGTCGGCTCGACGCTTACCACCATCACTGAGGCAGCCGGCGGCGGTGATGACGAGATTCGCACCAGCGCGACCTCGTACTCAATGGCAGGCTTCGCCAACGTCGAACGACTGACCTTCACCGGCACGGGTGCTGCTAGTCTGACCGGCAATGCCGGCGACAATATCATCACTGCAGGAGCAAGCGACGACTTCCTCACGGGCGGTGCAGGCGCCGACGAGCTGATTGGAGGTAGCGGTAACGATACTGCGGTCTATGCCGGCCAGGTCACTCTTAACCTCAAGACCGGCGCCCATACCGGCGAGGCGGCCGGCGACACCTTCAACTCGATCGAGATCTTCTCGGGCTCCAATCTCAATGATACCTTCGTCGGAAACGGCACGGCCGTCACCTTCAACGGTGGCGGTGGAACGGACACCGTCGATTACTCCGCCTCGGCGTCGGCAGTCACCGTTACCCTCGGCGCAGCCGGCGTCACCACGGTTGGATCGGGCGGCGATGCCCAGGGCAACAGCCTCCTCAACATCGAACAAGTCATTGGCTCAGCCTTAAACGACACCCTTGGATCGTCCGCCACTACCAGCCAGACGCTGCAAGGTGGGGCTGGCAATGACACCTATCTCGTCACGAGCCAGAACATCACTATTTCCGAAGCGGCTGGAAACGGCGACGACGAGATCCGTACCACCGCGAATTCGTACTCGATGGCAGCCTTCGCCAACGTCGAGCGTCTGACGTTCACCGGAACGGGTGCCGTCACTCTCACCGGCAATGCCGGTGACAACATCATAACCGCAGGCAGCGGCAATGACGTCCTTATTGGCGGCGGCGGTGCGGACCAGCTGATCGGCGGCAGCGGCACGGACACGGCAAGCTATGTAACAGCAACTTCAGGCGTGACCGTCAACCTTACCACCGGTGTTCATACCAGCGAAGCTGCGGGCGATACTTTCGACAGCATTGAGGTGTTCGTTGGATCGAACTTTAACGATACCTTCTTTGCTTCTGTCGGTATCGACAACCTGAACGGAGGGGGTGGCACGCTCGACACGATCGACTATTCGCTCTCGAATGCCGCAGTGAACGTCAATCTGACGACCAATGCGGTCAGTGGTGGCGACGCGGCAGGCGACGTCCTCAGCAATTTCGAGAGAGTTGTGGGCACATCGTTTGCCGATACGCTTGCTTCTTCGACCGCTGGCCATTCCCTGGCCGGAGGTGTCGGCGATGACATCTATATTGTTGGAAACCAGGGGGTCGTCGTCACAGAAGCGGCAGGCGAAGGTGCGGATGAAATCCGCACAACTCTGAACGCGTACTCGATGGCGGGCTATGCCAATGTCGAAAAGCTGACATTTACAGGAACCGGCAATACATCGCTGACCGGTAACGCCGGCGACAACATTCTCACCGGCGGATCCGGCAATGATGTCCTCGTCGGTGGAGCGGGAAGCGATCAGCTGATTGGCGGTGCCGGAACCGATACCGCAAGCTACATATCTGCCGCGGCGGCGATCACGCTGAACCTGAAAACAGGCATCCATACCGGCGACGCAGCTGGTGATACATTTGACGGCGTTGAAGGCTTTGCAGGCTCCAATTTTAATGACACCTTCTTCAGCTCGACGGGAGCGGACATTCTCAACGGAGGTGCCGGAACACTCGACACGATCGACTACTCGCTGTCGAGTGGTGCGGTGGACGTCAATCTGACGACGAACGTGGTCAGCGGTGGCGACGCGGCAGGCGACGTCCTCAGTAATTTCGAACGAGTCTTGGGCACATCGTTCGCTGATACTCTTGGGTCTTCCACCTCGGGTCACGTCCTGGCCGGTGGAGCCGGCGACGACGTCTACGTTGCCGGCAACCAGAGTGTCACGATTGCAGAGGCTTCAGGCGAAGGTACCGATGAGATCCGAACCGCGCTCGCAACCTATTCGATGGCAGGCTACGCCAACGTCGAAAATCTCACCTACATCGGTACTGGCAACTCGTCGTTGACGGGTAATGCGGGCGACAACGTCATCACCGGCGGGATTGGTAACGACACACTCAACGGAGGTGACGGAAACGACCAGCTCAACGGGGGCGACGGAATAGATACTTTGAGCGGCGGTAATGGGAATGACAAGCTCTATGGGGGCAATGGGAACGACATTCTCTCCGGGGGTGCAGGCGCCGATCAGTTCTTCGGTGGAGACGGCGACGACACCGCAAGCTACGTTGACAGCTCAACCGCGATGACCTTCAACCTCGCAACCGGCGTTATCTCCGGGATCGGAGCTGGCGATACCTTCGATAGCATTGAGGTGATTGCGGGTTCGAATTACGGAGATACCTTTATTGCCAGTGCTGGCGCTGATCGCGTCAATGGCGGTGCCGGCGTAGACCTTATCAGTTATGCCGCAGGTAGTTCGGCGATAAGCGTCAATCTCCTCACCGGCAGTCACACAGGTCTCGCAACTGGGGATATTTTTACCAATGTTGAGGTTGTTGAAGGAACAAGTTTTGATGATTCGTTTATTGGAGACAACGGCTCTAACATCTTTATCGGTGGAGCCGGTGCAGATTCGTTCGATGGCGGGCTTGGTGTTGACAGCATTTGGTATCTCACAAGTGCCTCTGCCGTGAACTTAGATCTGGCGAACGGTGTGCTGAGCGGGGGCGACGCAGCCGGCGATACGTACTCCAACATTGAGCGTTTCATTGGTTCGAACTTCAATGACACGCTGACCGCCGGCGCGAACGGCACTCGGCTCGAAGGCGCCGGTGGGAGCGACACAATAAATGGCGGGGCTGGCGCGGATGTCATATTCGGTGGGACGGGTTCGGATATCGGTGCGGCAGGTCCCGTCTCAGGCGGCCCGCAAGCCGACACGATTGCTGGTGGCGACGGTAATGATGAGATCTATAGTGCGGGAAATAACCAAGGTGAATCGTTCAACTATAGTGACGGAATTGATACCGGGACAATAATTAATGGGGATGATGGAAACGACACCATCGTAGTAAGTAATGGCACTGCTTACGGCGGTTTCGGCGGCGACACTATTACAGTGTGGGGTGCAGGTACGGCCGATGGTGGATTTGGAAACGATACGCTCAACGGAAGATACATCGGATTTAAGCTCTTAGGCGGCGAGGGTTCTGACGTCCTGAACATGAAACTTGGAAGAGGGTTTGCCGACGGAGGAAATGGAGGCGATATTTACCATACCGACACAGTCTTGCAGTCGACGATCCGCGATACAGGGTCGGGCGGTAGTGACACCGTCTATTTGGATCGCGTCGCGAATTTGAGCGATCTCTTCGCTGTGCGGAGTGGGAATGACTTAATGTTGGTTTCGCAGGAGGATCGGAATGGCGGCCCAACCTATGAGAATAGTCTAGTGATTTTGCAAGATTGGTACAACGGCGGCAATACGATTGAATATTTCGTGCTTGCCGATGGCACGAGCATTGCTGGAGGTAGTTTCTCATAAGAAAGCTCTGCACAAGGTGTCTTCCCTATATGGGAAGACACCCCTTTATTTTTGCCAGAAAGCTTCGGAGGCGATGCCAGATGTCAAGTCCAATTGGTCCTGCAGATTTGATGAAGTTTCATTCGGGTCCAAAAATCTCAGACTTTCAGAACTGGAGGCCCGTACCAGCTTCTGCCGTGGTTCAGCTGAGCCCTCAAATGAAAGCCGAGTTGGCTGCGCGCGAGGCCGAATCCGCGCAACTCGTGGTCGAGGCCAAGGCGCGACGAGAGGCCAATCCCGGTCTGTATTCAAACAACGTCGAAAATAACAACATGTACGAAACCAACGTGGCGACGCTGGACGAAGCTGCGGTCATATCGAGGATCAGCTACATCACAGACTTGATCCAAAGTGGAGAGGCCGAAAAATATTCGTTTCGTGCCGGAAATGGCGATCAAACCACAACCTCCATCCATCAATTTCTGTACTGGTTGCAGCTGCGAGCCAAAGATCTCAGCGACGACGGCACTTACTCTCCTGAGATGTTCAAGTAGCAGGCATTCGCCGTGTCAAACGGTAGTCATTTTGGCCCGACGCCGCCTTGTTTTCCAGTGGATAAGACCAAGAGCGGATTCGAGATTTATGCTCATCTGGCCCTGATAGAAAATCGGCGGGCAACGAACGTAAAAATAGATACGTTTTGCCGGGTAAAGGTGAGCCGTTTTTGAGAAGGGTCGACGGACGATGTTGGCTAATGGCTCGCAATCAATGTCCGTGGCCTGACGGATGAGTGCGTGCACTCAGGCCCAGCCTGAGCCGGTATCAAAGTAAGCTCGTACCGGCCCGCAAATTGGCGAGGTCGGAAACAGAATGCAAGTCGAAGCGCCAGGATGCAAAATCTTCGACGGATCGGCGTGAGATATGACGAGGCCGTCGCAAGGCGCATGGACTGAGGTGCGGCCAACGCTGCCGGTCGGCACAGGAATGAGAATTTCCCCGATTAACTGTCCCTGCTTGACCTCTTGTCGAATTGTGACCCTCGGAAGGAAAACGCCGCCGACCTCAGCGACGACTGCATGCGTGGAGCTGTAGGGAGCAAGAATGCCCGCCCAGACGGCGATAGCTTCGCCGGGCCACCTGAGGGCACCTGTATCGTGCAGATAGGCCTTCAACCCGAGAGCATCCAAATGAGCCATGCGGTCGTCCACATCCCTGTTGCTGCGCAGTTCAAGAGTGGCAACCATGCTGGGATGGGATGCTTCTCCGCGGCCGCGTGTTCCCTTGATCTGGGTGATCACATCGGTGAAGGTTCCGCTGCTTGAGGCAGGCGACGTAAACACCGCATCAAGGTTCAAGGCAGCAGCAAGAGTACGTACATTGTCGGCGCGTTGGTCGTCCACGAATGCGAAGCTAACAGCCGGCTCCATGCAGCAGTGGATGTCGAGGACGATATCCGCATCATGGGCCATGCGCAGGATCTCAAGTCTGATCTGCCCGAGTGCGGTGAGCGCGGTGGCGTTGCGTAGCTGCTGTGTAGCGGACATCTCGCTGGGGGCGGGCAGCGAAGGCCAGGAGAGGTTGAAATTCATCCCGGATGCCAATTCAAGTCGCCCTATGGGATTTCCGGAGATCGCCTGGGTCAGACCGATCGGATTGGCGAAGGGGACGAGAATGACCTCCCCCTGCCAGGCATCGGCGTCAACCCCGCCCAAAATCTGCTCGAGATGATGCAAGACGAGAGGCCCCGGCAATTCCTCGGTGTGGGTTCCTGCCTGGATGTACACCTTCGGGCGTCCACCAGGGATGCCGAAGCGAACAGTGCGCAGGGCCAAATGCCCGCCGAATCCGTTTTCGGCGGTAAGGATCTTTGTCTGAACGTTCACTGAAACTCTCGATCGCTATCGTGTTGAACTGACGCGTCAGCCCGCTGCACGCGGATGCCGCATTTAAGGCATGCGGACCTGCTCATGCCGGGTTTGCTCTGCGGCCAAGCCTCAACGATGCAGGGATGGAAATGCAGATCATCAGGGTCGCGATCACCATGGCGAACGTGAATCCCCTTGCCGGCGGCAAAAGTTCCATCATCGTGGCCGCAAACTGTCCGCCGAGTGCGGCACCAGCGATCTTGAGCACCAGAATGAAGCCGCTGACGCTTGCTACGCGGTCCGCATCGATCCAGACTGCCAAAAGGTCGAACGTCTGAGTTAGCAGAAGCCCAAGGCCCACTGAGCCAAGCACCGTCGCCGCGATGATGGACGGGATGGAGTGGGTGATGATCAGAAGGGCCGTGCCGATGGCAATCAGCGCGCTGCCCGTGACGACCACCCCACCCGCTCCTATTTTACCGCGGAGCGGTAGAGTTGCCATTGGGGCGACAAACAACACAATGCTGGACGGAATGAACACATAGGAGGAAATCGCTTCGCTCATGCCGAGACCGCCATCCGCTATGCCGGTCGTGACGATCATCGGAATTGCGACCATAACCGCTGTCGCGTTGAAGCCGGTCGCCAACTGGATAAGCGAGAACCTTGCCACGGTCGGGTCAAGCAGCTGGCGCGGATCGATCAGAGGAGACGCTGTTTGTAGCGCGCTGCGCCACCAGAAAACGGCGAGCCCAAACGAGGTAGCAAGGGGAAGGCCGACCGACACGCTCATCAGTCCGTGCCGGCCAATAAGGCTCGTGCTGTAAAGCAGCAGCGCCAACGCACCGCCGAGCAGAATGCCTCCCGCAACGTCGAGCTTGGCATCGGTCGTTCGCCGCAATTGGACCTTGCGTGAGATAACCACGGTGGCAACGGCAATGACCAGCAAGACCAGATTCAATGCAAAGACCATCCAAAACAGGGATTGGTATGGATAGTGATCGAGAAGATAGCCCCCGATCACCAATCCCGCGAGAGCGCTGACACCGGAAGAAACAAAGACCATCGCAGTGGATTTTTCTCCATCCCCGCTGTTTGCCGTGATCACGACGCCAAGGGGAAGCAGGATCGCCCCGGCGCCAAGCAGCGCCTGTCCCAAGGCCGCTGCAGCAAATGAGGTTGCCAGGGCGGCGCAAGCGGAACCCAGCAGGCTGAGGGCCAAAATGCCGATCAGAACGAGCCGCTTGTCCCAGATATCGGCAATCCTGCCCCCCAAAGGAAGAGCGATCGCAGAGCTCAGCAAGCCGCAAGTGAAGACAAAGCCAAGCTGGGAATCTGATATCCCAAGCGTGGTTCCCATGGCCGGTAAGGCCGGTGCTATCATTGTATCAAGCAGAAAGTTGGCGAAGATCGCGCCGATGCACAGCCAGGCCCAGAAACGGCTTTGGCGTGTGGAGAAAGATGTCGTTTCCACTTCGTGTCCCCTCGTGGCTATTGGCAGCCAATTCTTGATTTTGAAGGCGTTCTGGGTCCGCGCCGTTGGTTCGGGCGGGTTCACGGCGCTCCCAACGCCGTGCTGCAGGATGATGCATCCTGAACGAAATAAATGGCTTTGCAACAGTTATTATGCAGATGCATAATAATCGTGCCGGTGCGCAAGACGACGCGCAGGTTCGGCTTCCAGTGCCAATGTGCGTGCAGGTTGGACGACAGTCGATTTGACGCCGGCCGCGTCGACGTGCGTCTGGTTGGTGAGAGTGCTCGTTTGGAAGGTCAGGCGCAACTAGCCCTTGACACGCTGGGCAGATGGACGGGATCGCCGCGAGCTTGGGCCGACACTCGGCCGATCACTGTGTGGTTCAGGCGGTGCTATCGTCAGCCAAGCGGATTGCGAGAATTTTTGCCACCGCATCGAGACCAAGCTGTGCCAAGCCTCTGGTTTTGCTTCGCTCGGTCTCGAGGCACACTGCGATCCAGAAACCATCAAGCAGGGCATGCACCTCGATCGTCGCGCGCGCCACGTCAGATGCGGTAAATCGCCGGTCCTCGGCTTTGAAGACTTCCGCGATCAACTGTTCGGTAGCCTGGCGCAGTATGTCGTAGTTCTCATCGCGAACAGCCGCGATCATTGGATCGACCGGACTTTGACTGATGAAGGTCGCCCAAAGCGCGAGCAATCGATAGTCGGTTTCCTCATTGCCGAGCGTTACCCTGACGAGGCTCGCCAGCCTTTGATGAGGACTGCCCTCGCTGGAGGTGAGAACCGCCATGGCAGGGGCCATCATCATTTCGGTTGCCCTGCGATAGGCAGCGACAATCAAATTGGCCTTATTGACAAAGTGGTGCCGAATTAGTCCGTTGGTAACGCCCGCTTTGGCTGCGACGGCGCGCAGGCTCGTCGCCTGTATTCCAAGCTCGGCTATACAGTCGAGTGTCGCCTCAACCAACTCTCGGCGGCGTTCACTTTCGGGAGCGCGTTTAAACGGTTTCGGCATGCGGGCAACATTCTCCAATATGCCGTGCTTGTCGCATGATCCGGACGAAAGGCAAAGTGGCGGTCCGTCAGCGCTGGGCGGGGTACTTTCACGGGACCATCCGCGACAAAATCAGCAATGCAGCCCGTGCCGTCACGGCTGGTGGGCGGTATGGCCCCGCATTAGAGTTGAGACCGATATCGAATGGTCGGAGAGGTTACAGGCATTTCCTGACTTTGTAAGGAACACTCCTTACATATCCGCCGGATGATTGGGGGCGCTGGCAGCAAGACAAAATAGGCAACATACGCAAATTCTCTAAAATGCTGCAGACCACAATGGTGAGGGGTTCTGCCGCGCGGTATTGGCCCCTCGGTTGGTACTATCTTTCCTTCATCGCGCTCGAGGACACCTCGGCCAGCGGCGAGAACAGGTATTCGAGGATCCGACGTTGCCCGGTCTTGACCTCGATGGTAACGGCCATGCCCGGTGACAACGGGACCGCCCGGCCGTCGACGAGGATGTCGGTCTCGATCGGCTCGATGACGACGGGGTAGACGAGGTTCTGCATGCGTTGCGCATTGCTGAATGGGACCGAGGTCTGCAAGCTGGCGGAGGAGGATTCTTCCGTCTGCCTGGCATCAGGCTCCGGGATCGCGTCGGTGGCGACACGGGTGACCTTGCCGTGCAGGATGCCGTAGCGGGTGAACGGGAAAGCCTCGACCTTGATCACCGCCTCCTGGCCAGCTTCGACGAAGCCGACGTCGCGGTTCGGCAGATAGGCTTCGATCTCCAGCTTTTGGCTCGTCGGAACAATGCGCATCAGTTCCGTGCCCGGTGATAACACCTGCCCGACCGTGGTGATTGCCGATGCCTGGATGACGCCGGTCTCCGGGCTTTTGATTGTCATCGCCGAGAGCTTGCGGCTCGCCTTGGCAAGCTCCTGGGCTGCCTGATCGACTTCGCGATGTGCCTCGGTCAAGCGCTGGGTGTTGTCGGCGAGAAACAGGCCGAGCTGGCTTGCCGCTTCGCTTTTGACGACGTCAAGAGCAGTCTCCGCCTCCTTGTGCTCACCCTTTTGCGAGGCAAGGTCGCGTTCGGCTTCCTGCAGGGTTTCCTGTGCGTCGATCATTGATGCCTTCGTGCCGGCCTCGACATCGACGAGCTTGCTGCGCATCGATACCCGCTGGGCCAGCGTTGCCACGAACACCTTCTGGGCGGCGATCGTTCCGCTCAACCGCTCGATCTGTGCCTGGCCCTTGGTGAACTGCGCGTGCAGGTTGGCGATCGTTCCGGAGAGCTTTGCGACTTCGGCAGCGTAGACCTGTTGTTCTCGCTCCTTGAGCGCTCCGCTGATCTCTTCGGGAAACGCGATCGCGCGGCCGGGCGGGCCATCGGCCTTTGTCCAGATGTCGCTCGATGCCCAGGCGCTGACGACCTCGTTCAGCGCCTGTCGTCTGGCGATCTCCGCCCGGAGCGCGTGGAGACGAAGGGAGAGCGCTTGTTCCTCAGCCTTCGCAGTGGTCGGATCGAGTTCGACCAGGATGGCGCCTTTCTCGACCCGCGCGCCGTTGACCGCGTTGGCAACGATGACGCGTCCCGGTTCCTCGGACTGGACGATCTTGACGCGCCCGATCGGCTGGATCTTGCCCTGTGCCGTCGCGACGATGTCGAACTTGCCGAAATAGGCCCACAGCAGGCTTAGAGCCGCCAGCAGGCAGATCAGCCAGATCATCGCGGCGCGTATCGGCGAGGCCGGCGTCTCCAAGATTTCGATCGCGGCCGGCAGGAACTCCTGGTCGGCGCGGCTGGCCGGCTTCTTGGGGCGTGGCTGATGGACGTTCATGCCATTGTCTCCGCTATCACATCGGCCATGCCGTTCTGCAGGCGCCAGAGGTGAGCGTAAAGGCCATCCGTGCGGGCCAGAAGTTGGTCATGCGTGCCGACCTCTACGATCCGCCCCTCAGACATGCCGATGATGCGGTTGCAGGCGCGAACCGTCGCCAGCCGGTGCGCGATGATGATGACGGTGCGGCCGCGCACGATCTGGCGCATGTTGGCAAGCACGATGCGCTCGCTGTCATAGTCGAGTGCGCTGGTTGCCTCGTCGAGAATGAGGATCGGCGGGTTGGTCGAAAGCGCTCGGGCAATGGCGATCCGCTGCCTTTGACCGCCGGAGAGATTGGCGCCACGTTCCTCGATCATCGTGTCGTAGCCATTCGGCAGCTTGGCGATGAACTCGTCGGCGCCGGAAAGGCGCGCAAGCGCAATCACCGCTTCCCGCGACATCGCCGGATTGGAGAGCGCGATGTTGTCGTGGATCGGGCGGTTGAACAGCAAGTTCTCCTGCAGCACGACGCCGACATGCGAGCGCAGCCAGGCAGGATCGACCTGGGCGATATCCTGACCGTCGACGAACACCTGGCCGGAGTTGGGAATATAGAAGCGCTGCATCAGCTTGGTCAGCGTCGACTTGCCCGACCCGGATGGGCCGACAATGCCAATCACCTCACCGGGCTGGATCTCGAGGTTGATGGTCTTCAGGACCTCGGGTCCGTTCGGTGAGTAGCGGAAGATGACATTCTTGAAGCCCATGGCGCCGCGCGGCTTGGGCAGCGCCACCGGCTGCAACGGCCGCGGCTCGGCTGGCGCGTTCAAAATGTCGGCAAGGCGGGTCACCGAGATCTGCACCTGCTGGAAATCCTGCCAGAGCTGCGACAGCCGCAGGATCGGCTGCGACACCTGCCCGGCGATCATGTTGAAGGCGACCAGCGCGCCGACGCTTAAGGCTCCGTCGATCACCGCTTGGGCGCCGAGCATCAGCAGGGCGGCACTCGTCAGCTTGTTGACGTATTGGATCGCGTTCTGGCCCTTGGCCGCAAGCATTGCCGCCAGGAACGACGAACGGACATAGGCCGCCAGCCGCTCTTCCCATTGCGAGGCGACGACGGGTTCGATCGCCGACGCCTTAAGCGTCTGCATGCCGACGACGGACTCGACCAGCAACTGCTGGCTATAGGCGCCGCGGTCGAATTTCTCGTCGATGCGCTCGCGCAGGAACGGACGGATCAGGAAGCCGATCGCGACATAGAACGGGATCGAGGCGACGACCACCCAGGCAAGTGTCGTCGAATAGGCAAACAGCACCGCGATGAAGACGAAGGTGAAGATGAAATCGAGTCCACTGAAGAGCCCCTGCCCCGTCAGGAACTCGCGGATCGTCTCGAGCTCGCGCATGCGCGCGACCGTCTGGCCGGCGGCGCGTGTCTCGAAATAGCTGAGCGGCAGGTTCAGCAGATGCCGGAAGAGGCGACGTCCCAACTCGACATCAATGCGGCTCGTCGTGTGGGTGAGCGCATAGGTGCGCAGATATTGCAGGACGACATCGAAGAGGCCGATCGTCACGAGGCCGACGACGAGCACCGTCAGCGTTGAATAGCTGCGGTGCGCCAGAACCTTGTCGACCACCACCTGGAAAAACATCGGCGTCACCAGCGCGAACAGCTGGATGAACAGGCTGGCGATCAGCACATGGCCGAGCGAGCGGCGATAACGCCAGATCGACGGCAGGAACCAGCGGAACCCGAAGACCGTCGCGGACGCGCCGGCGCCAAGGAATTTGCGCTGCAGCAGGATGAAGCAACCACCCGTCAGCCGCAGCAGTTCCGCAGCATCGACCTCGCGCGTTTCCATCGTCGCGGGATCGACGAGCCGCAATTCCCCTGGCGATGTTGCTCCGGCAAAGATCGCAAAGCCACCGTCGGCAAGGCACGCAATCGCCGGTGTCGGCAGGGCCGAGAGCCGCGCCGAGGACACGGCAGAGACATGCCGCGCCTTCAGGCCGACGAGCTTGGCCGCCCGCAACAGATCGTCGGACGCAGCCGGCCCCCCAAGCGCCAGCTGCTTGGCGATGACTTCGGGTTGAGCGGCAATGCGATAGAAGCCGGCGACAAGGCAAAGGGCTTTAAGGCCCAAGTCGATGCCAGGCGTCTCGGACCCCGAAGCGACAGGATGGTGGGGGCCAGTAGGCGCGTTATCCATGATGGGCTGGCTTTTACCGAAG
This sequence comes from Ensifer sp., assembly GCF_035999185.1. Lineage (GTDB taxonomy): Bacteria > Pseudomonadota > Alphaproteobacteria > Rhizobiales > Rhizobiaceae > Ensifer. The sequence continues at coordinate 12,560 of NZ_DASYHB010000104.1, forward strand.
GTTGTTGAGTACGAAGTCGCCCGCCGATCCATAGTGTCTCGGCGGGCGGCGCGTTGAGAACCAGATATCGCGTCAGGCGGTACCCAGCTCGAAGCCGGATGGGCGAGTTGCAACTTTCACATCGCCGACGAGAGCCGTCATACCGTTGCCCTTCGTATAGCTACTCGTGCCCGTGATTGCTGAACCGTCGGCGAAGTCGCGCGCGCCGCCGGACGACGGCACAAGTCCGATCAGGCTGATGTCCGCTTCTGCAAGCGTTCGCAGCTCTCCGGCGTCAGTGGCACCGTTCTGGTTGACGTCTCGCCAAACGCGGAACTCGCTCCACCGGGCGTCACCCGCATCGAGCTGGTTGTTGCCGTTGGTGTCGAAAACCAGACGAAGCGCTTCGAGATCGGTGATGTCGGCTTGCTCTTCAGCAAGCTCGCCGTCGGTCTTCCACAGGGTGAATGCCAGCTCTTTCGCCTGGTTAATAACACCGTCAGGCCCCGCACTGCCATCGGCCGCAAGATCGATCGTCAGCCAGCCGTCGTTCGGGCCGACCCAAGCCGTGCCATCGGCAATCCCGTCTTTATCCCAATCGAAGCGCGGGCCGTTGCCAGCGTCGAACTCGGCGGGCGAAAACATCCGGAGATCGATTTGGTTGTCACCATCAAGGTCGAGGATGACGGGCGTATTCCCCATGCCAAAGCGATTGGCGACATATTGAGGATACATACCGAGAACCGTGCGGTCGTCGTACTTCCAGCCAACATTGTAGAGCGTCGCTTTCACTCCAGCCGGAGGTTTTGGTCGTGAACGGTCATTGTCTTGGTTCAGCAGATTATAAGTGCTCCTGGCGTAGGAACGCATGGCTCCAATTCGGTCGCCCTGAATCGTCGCAAACAGCGGTTCATTGAGATTGGCCAAATCCGACTGCGCCCGCCCATCGAAACGCTGATATCCGGCATGCGGCGCGCGTCCTTCGGCATAGCCATTTGCGCGCCAGTGCTCGAACGGATTGAGGCCGGCGTTTTTGACGTCTGCGTTCTGCTGCAGATAGTAGTTGCCATCGAACCAGGCGTTCGGCCTGCGCCCTTCCTTCCAACCGAACTGGTTGTAATGCTCGATTGCCGGCGCATGCCAGCCGTTGGCGATATCCGGGTTCATCGCGAGATAATAGTTCGCGTCGAAAGTCGCGATTTGCCGCGCGGTGCCTTGGCCGTTGTAGCGCGTCTCCTCGACGAAACCATCGTCTCGCTTCAAATATTGCGCGGTGAGCTGACCTGCACCGTTTACATACTGCTCAATGTAGGACCACGGCTGGCCATTGTTCTGATCCCAGAACTTCACGAACTTCGACCCGTCAGTCTGAAGCGCAGCCTCGGACGTCAACGCGCCGCCAGCATTCTTCGTCTGAACAAAACGCGCCCAGGGTCTGTTGTTCTGGACATTGAAGGTCGTCGTTTCGCTCGTCCCGTTGTCGAATTCGTTCGCCTGCCATTCAAGCGCACCGGCGGCGTTGTAGACCTGCGTGATCTTTGTCCAGGTCTGCGTATTCGCCGGGTCAAAGCTGTAGGCATGCCTGCTGCCGTCGTCGTTGTAGTTGACCTGGCTTATAACGCGGCCGCTGTTGTCGATGTACTGTTCGTACCGCGCCCACCCTTGATTGTTGGCGACATCGTAGTGGATGGTGTTGTGGCTGCCGTCGTCGTTGGTCTGATCGACCGAAAAGAGCTGACCGGCCGCGTTATAGTTTTGCTGATGCAGCGACCACGGCTGCACATTCGTCGGATCAAAGGAATAGGTAGAACGGCTACCGTCGTCGTTGAAGTTCGATTGGTTCAACACGCGATCCGCACTGTCTCTCAATTGTTCATAACGCGACCAACCCTGACTGTTCGCGACGTCATAGTTCACCGTGTTGCGTGTGCCATTGTCGTTGCGTTGATCGACGAAATAGAGCTGCCCGGCGACGTTGTGATATGAAGTGCTAGTGGACCAGCTTTGTGCGTTGGCCGCATCAAAGCTTTCGGTTCTCCTTGATCCATCATCGTTGAACGTGACCGATTGGGTGATACGCCCCTGCGTATCGATTAGATGCTCCCGCCGGCTCCAAACTTGATTAGCGAGCGCATCATATTCCGTCTTGCTCGCCAAAAATCCTGCCGCGGAGAACACTTGTGCCTCATATAACTGACCGCCAGGCGAGCGGTAATAGAGGTCCGTTCGCGTCCCGTTGTCCTGGAACTGCTTCTCCAAGGTTTTAACACCCGCCGTATCGAATGTCTGTTCGACACGCGACCAAGCATTCTGATTGGAAGGATCGTAGACGACCGCGCTCGTCTTCTTGCCGGTCGTATCGAAGAAAGTCTTCGATAGCAGGCTGCCGCTGGCCGTGTAGTTTTGGACCTCGTAGACAACCCCGCTTGGCGACCGGTAGAAGAATTCGGCGCGAGTTCCATCATCCCCGAACTGCTTCTCGATTGTCTTTACCTGACCTGCATCGAATGTCTGTTCAACGCGTGACCAACTTGCCTGGTTGCGAGGATCATAGACGACCGCACTGGTTCTCAAACCCGTGGTGTCATAGAAGGTCTTCGAATCGAGATTGCCATCGGCGCCAAAGTTCTGGGACTCGTATGGTTTGCCGCCTGGGGACCGATAAAATACGTCCACGCGCGTGCCATTGTCGTTGAACTGCTTTTCGAGGGTCTTAACGTCCGCAGCATCATATGTCTGTTCGATGCGTGACCAGCCGTTCTGGTTGAGGGGATCGTAAGCGATCGCACTTGTTCGCTTGCCAGCCGCATCGAAGAAAGTCTTCGACAACAGGCTGCCATTCACAGCGAAGTTGTGGGACTCAGAGACGGCGCCGCTTGGTGACCGGTAGAAGAACTCCGTACGTGTACCGTCGTCATTGAATTGCTTTTCAAGCGTCTTAACATTGGCGCCATCAAAGGTCTGCTCGACGCGCGACCAGGTGTTCTGGTTCAGCGGATCGTAAAGAACTGCGCTGGTCGCCTTGCCCTGCGCGTCAAAGAGCGTCTTCGACGTTAGTGCCCCATTGGCAGCAAAGGTCTGCACATCCGCGAGTTTGCCCGTCGCTGGATCGAAGCGATGCTCCTGTGTCGTCCCATTGTCGTTGAACTGTTTCTCTAAAGTCTTTGCGCCAGCCGCATCGAAGAATTGTTCGACGCGCGACCAGGTGTTCTGGTTCAACGGATCAAAAAGCACACCGCCGGTTTGAACGCCGTTCGTGCCGAACTCCGCTTTCCACAGGATGTTGCCGGTCGCGCCATCGAACCCAGTTCTTGTCGAGGATCCATCGGGCCTGAAGATATGCTCTAAGATCTTGCGCGACTGAGCATCGGCGGCAAGAATGAGCGTCGGGCTTCCAAGTGCATTGATCTCCGTGCGCGTCGTCTGCTTCACCGTGCCGTCGGCATTATACTCGATGCTCGTGTTGGTGAGGGAACCGTCGATGCGGCGAACACTGGTTTCAAACCGGTCGTCCTTGCCGTCATTGTTGGCATCCTTTTTCAAAGTTGTAATCATGCCGTCCGCGGTTACGGTCGAGACCCCCTTCGCAACGACAGTGCCACCGGCATTGCGCTCCTCGATTCTGGTTACAATCGATCCGTCAATCTGCGTTTGTGACGTCGCTGCATGCTCGAACGTGCCGTCAGCATCGTAGTCGGATCGCATGGTGCGGGACAAACCATCGCGTGCAATCGTTAGCTCGGTTTTTGCCGCGATTGCTTCGGTCCAGTAAACGTCCCCCGCACGTAGGTACTTAGAGCTCCGGGCTTCCGCATTGTTGGTTGTCGTGACGATTGTCGCGCCACTGACGTCAGAGACGGAGAATTCGTTGACATCGGTGGCGCCATCGCCATTGAGATCGCGGGTGACGGAACGGATGCGCCCATCAGCACTTGATTTGGTGTTGGTGCGGGCGGCAACCGTATTGCCGGCAACCTTGGTGTCGACCGCAATGCCTTCGTAGCTGCCGTCGGCGTTGAAGCTTTCCGTCAACACGCGGCGGCGATCGACGCTACCGTTGCCGTCCTGATCCCATTCCGTGGTCGTTGTGCGACCATCGGCACCAACCAAAATGGTTGTGGTACCAGCTTTGCTGCCGTTCGCACTGAAGTCAGTGATGATGGTTGTGCTCGCGCCATCAACAGCTTTTGAGCGGGTTTCGACCTGGTCAATGTCACCATCGCCATCGGCGTCGCGTTCGATCTTCGTCTCGCGACCGTTGCCGAACGTTGTGGTTGTTTGCCGTTCCGTCAGGCGGCTAGAAGCATCGAGGACGCTTCGGGTTTCAATAGTCGTTCCATCGGCAAGTGCATTGACAGTCGATGTGATCGTCCGAACGCCGAAGCCTTCGCGCGTGTCTTTGATCGAGACCGTTCGTCCGTCGGCACTCGTTGTCGTTCGCTGAGAGGAGAACAATACGTCATCGCGCCGGTTCTCGATTATCCTTAGTGACGTGCCGTCCTGATCGTTGAGATAGTCGAAGTCGGTTGCAGCTTGTTCATAAGCGCCGTTGCCGTCCAGGTCCCACTTTCGGGTTTTACTCAGTCCGTTGGCATTCGACGACTCCTGGTAACGCTTCTCAAGCGTTGATCCGAGCAAGGTGCTGACCGTTCGCGTCTTTGCGCCGTCGAAACTAAGCGTTGTGACGTCGTTTTCGGATCTCTCAAACGTACCGTCGGAGTTGAGATCCCATCTTCGTGTAATTGAGAAATCCCCTGCCGACGTATCGATAACAGCACGCTCGGCAGCAGTGCCATCGGCTCCGAAGCGGGTTACCGTTTCTGACTTGGTGCCATTGGCTTGCAGGGTCTTGACCATCTCGAACTTGCTATCGACTGTGCCGTCACCATTGCCGTCATATGTTGTGGTGGTCACAAGGCCGTTGGCGCTCTTCGTGATCGTCCTTGCGGCTATGGTCTGGATCCCGTCGGCGCCAAGATCTTTTGAGGTCGTTACCGATGAGCCGTTCGAAAGTACGGTCGATTGAACGCTCTGGTCGACGATGCCATCGCCGTCGATGTCGCGCGACGTCGTTGCCGTTCGTTTGTCCGCGCTTAAAGACAGCGTCACCTTGTTTTCGAGCGCGCCGTTGCCCTTGAACGTGGAGGCTGTATCAAGAATGCTGCCATCAGCATTCAGCACGCGCGTTTCCGTCGCCTTGCGGCTCAGATTGACGCCATCGGCAATCCACTGCGTGGTTTTGACGAGACCATTGGCGCTAACGTCCTTGATGATGTATGCCGTGCGGGACCCTGCCCCGTTCAGCTCGGCGAACGTCTCCGAAACAGAACCATCTGTGCGTAGCGTTTTGGCAGTCTCGGTCATCTTGTCGACCGTTCCGTTGCCGTCGATGTCCAGCGTCTGGCGCGTTGCCAGGCCATTGGCCGAGACCGTCGTCACGGTACGGGAGTTCAATACCGCCTGACCGCCCGTCGTAGCGTAGGTAGTCGCCGTGGTGGTTGTCACTCCCTTAGCATCGATCGACGCGGACTGAACGATATCGTTGATCCCATCCCCATCAAGGTCCGTCAACTTTGTGGTGGAGTTTCGGTCAGCGGATGTCGCGGATGTCGTCTTTGCCAGTAGCTTACCCGTAGGGCTTGTGACCGAGATGGTGGCTGTCACCGTGCCATCGGCATGCAGCTCCGTGTTTTCCCTACTCGTCCGCTCGAATTGGCTATTACTGTTGGCGTCGACCGCAAAGGACTTGGTAAGACCATTGGCGCTCACTGTCGTCTTGCTGGCGCTACCGCCGGGGACGGAGACGCTCCGCGTCCTCGATCCGTCCTGATTAAGAACCGTTGAGTCTGTTCCGTAGTGGTCGGGCGTACCGTCGCCGTTTCGGTCCAACCTCGTTTCACTCGTCAAGCCGTTGCCGCTCGTCTTGACCGTAGACGTCGCGATCAGCGTGTTATCCGCGGAGCGCTCGGTAATCGTGCGCGTGCGACTGCCGTCCGCATTGATAACAGTCGTGTCCGTGGTTTTGGAATCGACCGTGCCATTGCCGTCCGCGTCGATTTCAATCGTCGTGGTCAGTCCATCTGCGCTGACAGTGGTCGTCTTGCCCCCGATCGTGGAACCGTCGGCAGCGAGCGAAAAGATTGTCTCCGTCCGGCTGCCGTCGGCGGCCAGAACGGCAGAGACACGACGGTCCGTCATGCCGTCACCATCAGTGTCCTCCGTCACCACAAGCGTCTTGCGGTCGGCGCTGATGGTCGTTTCTGACGAACTGAGTAAAGTGCCATTGCCCGAACGGGCGGACACGGTCTGTACTCGACGGCCATCCGCGCCAAGAGCAGAAACGTCGGTCACTGTAAGGTCGATCGAACCGTTGGCGTCGATGTCGGTTTCTGTGGTCCTGGTCAGACTGTCGGCCGAGACAGACTTGATCACCTTGCCGAGCACCGCTCCAGAGGCGCTGGTCCTGGCAACCGTCTGTATGCGGCTGCCGTCGGCGATGGTAACCGTGGTGTCGGTCGTCACCTCATCAAAAACGCCGTCGCCGTCGATGTCGCGCTTTACAGTCTGCGTCAGACCGTCTGCCGAAACCGAGCCTAAGGTCGTTGTGATTGCTGTCCCGTCGCGGTTGAGCGTCTTGATGGTGTTTATCGTCGAACGATCGGGGCCGGCGACAATGGTTGCGACCTCATCGGCGTAGCCGTCGCCATTTTTGTCGTTTTCAATCGTCATAGTTGAGCGGTATGCGTTCTTGGCGCTGACGCGTCGGGCGAGCAAGCTACCACCGCCGCTTCGCCGTTCCGTCGTCTCTGTAAAGGTCCCGTCGCCGCCGATGGTGGTCTTGCTTGAGGTGACCTCATCAAAGAGGCCATCGCCTGTGAGGTCCGAGGACAAAGTCGTGTCGCGACCGTTCGCACTCGTGACCGCGACCGTTTTTTCCCGTAGTGAACCGTCGGCATTGCTAACGATGCTGGTCGTCGAAACAGCACCGCCGGCAGCAACCTCGATGGTCACAGAGCGCCGTTGATCGAACTGGCCAGAACCGCCATTGTCGAGATCGATGCTCTGAACCTTACCGTTGGCAGAGATCGACTCCACGGTCCTCGACAACGGCGCACCGTTGGCGCTCGTTTCGGTGATCGTTTTCGTGCGGCTACCATCGGCGCCAATCGTGGTCATTTCCATCCGAACGACATCAAACACGCCGCGGCCGGTTGGATCCGTCCTTATTGTCTTGGTCAAGCCATCCGCAGTGGACTCGATGACGACGCGTTTCAGGATCGCACCGCTGGCGCTCAATGCTTCAACCGTTGTTGAGGTCGAACCGCCTGCATTGAAGACAACCACCTGGCGTTCGTCGACAATCCCGTCGCCGTTAGCATCCACCAACGTCGTCACGTTCGACTTGTTTGCACTCGTAGTCGTCGTCGTGCGATCGGTGAGCGCCCCGTCGACCGCGAAGTTCGACACGATCTTTGTTCTCGATCCATCCGCTCCGACCGACAGCGCTACGGTCTGCCGTCTATCATAGGTCCCATTGCCGTCGTCATCAAAGCGCGTGGTTGTTGTAGTCTTGTCGAGACTGACCGTCACCAGTTCGCGAAACGCCAACGTCCCGGCCTTGTTAAACCCGGAGATCTCGGTTGTCGTTGACCCATCTGCATTCGATTTGGTTGTGCGCTTTATCGCGTAGCCGGTCGCATCCATCGCGAGCACCGCGTCCCCGACAGCGCCTTTAGAGCCGTCAGTCCGAGTGAAGGTGGTCGTTCCAGTGATTGCCGACCCGTCGCTGAAAACGCGGCCTGCACCTGTCGGGTTCAGGTCAATAGACTCTATTCCAAGCGAGCCAAGCGACACCAAATTGTCGCCGACCATTACTTTGAATTCGCCCCAACGCGCATCACCAGGATCGAGCTTGCCATTACCATTGGTGTCGAACGCACTTTTTAGGGCCGCTAGGTCTCCGCTCGCGCCAGGATCCCACTCAGCAAAGGCAAATTCCTTGTTGCTTGTGATCTTCCCGTCACCGCCAAGGTCGATCACCAACACGCCGTTGCCGTCACCGGCCCAGGCCGTTCGTCGCCCGTAGCCGTCGCCGTTGGTTTCAACGAACCTCGAGGATGAGCTCAATTCATTGATGTCGAGCCCATTTCCTGAGAGGTCGAGCAGCACCGGAAATCCGAACCCTGCCCTACCCTTGCCGGGTTCGCCCCGAGTTATGTCCGCGAGGTCCCGCGCGCGCGCCCGGGTTCCTGCCTTTGCAGTACCGCTTCCGGAAGCCGAAAAGCCGCCACTGCCGCCGCCGCCGGTGGGGCTGCGGCCTGGTCCATTCCCACTATACGAAGCGCCGCCGCCGTAACCGTTGCCCTTGGCGGTGTCCCCAGGGCTATTTCCGCGATCGGGTCTGGCACTGGGCGTCGGACCTTCCGAAGGGGTTCGGGCATATCCACCCGAAGGCGAACGCCCACTGCCTGATGATGAGCTTCCGCCGCTTGATGATGCCCCCGCGTTTCCACTGCCGCGCGAGTTACTTTCGCCCGAAGTGCCTCGGTCATAGTTTCCCGCGCCATAGCCGTTACTCGCACGGTCATTACGATCCTCTCCCCGCGAGCCACCACCGCCTAATCCGCCGCTTCCGCCGGTCAGGGGGCTCCCCGTTGTATTATCCGGTCGCACTCCCCCGGGTCGAGGCTGCGGCATTTCGGGCGTATTTACGGGGCTGATGTTCGAGGGTGCCACCGAAAGGGGTGTAGATATCCGTTCAATGGTACTTGGAGAAACCACCCCTGAAAATGTCGAAACTGGCGCTATGTACGCAGGGGAGCTTGCATCAGTCCAGGCCGACGGAGCCGAAACTTCAGGAATGGAATCCATAGGCGAACTGGTGCCAGGAAGGCTCCCGATCTCTTGAGGCGTGGACACATTTGGCAGTGAAGGTGCCGAGGTCGACCCGTGGTTCCCAACACCCGAGTAAGTCGCTGGCTGATTGCCGAGCGCGGGATTTCGAGAAAAGCCGGGCCACGTCAGTCGCTCTGTCGCGCTGATCGGCGTCAGGTCCATTCTACCGGGCATGTCGAAAGATTGGTTTTGCGTTGGCCTGCCGGATCGCGGCTCCCCTGGCAATTCGGCGCCTTGATTTCGCTCGGCCAGGCCTTTTATCGCAGCGTCAAACAGCGCCGAGAGGCCTGAGGCGGTAGAACCTAACCACGAGTCCGCAAGATTCCCGATGGGGCTGCTTCTCGCACCCAAATCGGTATGGGAGATGTTGTCAAGGGCAAGGTTTCCGTCAGCTGAAGACGATTGCCAGGATTGGTCCGAGATCTTGTCGAGGCGAGTTTGATAGCGTTGGTTGAGCTCTTGTATCTTGGCCGGGTCGGTCAAGTCGAATTCTCCGGCGGTGTTGCGGCCTCGCCAGCCGACAACTTGCTCGGCATCGTTAAACACTGGGCTATAACCGTCGATCAGGTTAGGATCGCCAGCAAACCCTTTCGTGCGAGCCTCGTCCATCCGGCCTAGTACGTCGCTCAGCGCCTTGTTCGGAAGCTGGGCCTTCAGCGCGAGCTCCGCCTGCTCTAAACTCATACCGAATTTCTGCATGACATCGACGGTCGCCAGCGCTGCCACCGCCAGAAACTTCTCGTATTCCGCTGGATTTTCCAAAATACGATTGCCTACTGTATCCCCGGGTTTCGGTGAAAGCTGAACGTTCCAGTAGTTGAACGCTCCGCCCCATCCCGCCATTGTCTGCCCGCCGTCCCCGATCGCGGCCAATGCGTCCTGCGCAATGATCTGATCAACCAAGGGCAATTTGCCATTGTCAATGACATCTTTGAGAACGGTTCTTCCGATTAGGTCTGACGTTTCCTGAATCCTGGCCGGGCCGGCGGCCTTCTGGTCCCACAGGAGGCCCGCACGCGTAATCGCTCGGATGAAGACGTTGGCCTCACTCGTCAGGTCATTACGGTTGATCTCCGCAGCTTTCCCGAGCCAAAAACGTTGCTCTTGGTAGGTTTCTGCGTCGGGGTGCGCTTCAATCAGCGACCGTAGATAGTCGTAACCATCAGCAAAGTTCCGCGTACCACGATCAGTCATCCTGTTCAGTTGGTCTCTCTGCTCTTGCGTAAGGCTGAATTCAGCGGCCATGCAAGTTTTCCCTTTGTCGGTTGGTTGCGGATGACGGAGGCGTGCTACTTCACCAGCCAGCGCTCAATAAGCGTTCGAATGCCCGCCTTAACGGAACGCCATTGCGAGAGGCCATTTTCCTCTGGCATCGACCCTTCAACGACGAGCGATAGGTCACGAAACATCAGTTTGTATTTGCAAGCTGGCTCAGCAAGGGTCGTGGTGTGACATCTGATCATCACTTCCTCCTGGCCCTCTTCCAGGTTGAAGTAAGTGGATTCTGAATCGTCTGGATAACTGAGTCGGATTAGCCCGTCATACGCGAGGGAGAGCCTATACTCGCCATGGGCAATCCCTATGAGATTTTCCAACATCTTAGATGGAGGCACGGTTGCGGACGTGACTTCCTTAACGAATGGCGCCTTCACAAGGTACTCATTCTCACTAAACCTTGAGCGACCGGGCTCCTGCGGACGCCAGTCCGGCTTGCCCCAAGAGTCCTCCTTCGGTGCACGCAAATCCGGCATCCAGAAAGCGAACTCGAAGCGATCCCGAACAGGCGCACAATTGAGGCGTTCCGGTGTTTGCCTCCCGGTCTCATAAGCATAAGGAACGGCGAATTGCCGCTGCCCCATTTGGAATTTCACAAGGTAGTTCGGATCGATCGTCAGCTTGCGATAATACGCACCAAGGTTGTCCGCAGGTTGCGGCTTGCAAGGATAGTCTTGTGCCGCTGCAGTGCCGGCGCACAACATCAATACTGCGATCAGCAAGCCCGGACCGACGTAACGCCAAGCGAACATTCGCCTGCATCTTTCCCCAGATTTGTCCAAGCTCACATGCCCCGAAAATCGAGTGCCGAACGGCAACTGCTGACCTATCTTCTACAGTTGTGGAGCTAGCAGCTGCGCGCAACTATGGCAAGAGATTCAGCCGCGTTTCAACTCATTTCTGGCTTGTTCAGATTAGAGGGGCAGAAGCAAGGAACCACACAGCTTCCAGTCGATACATTATGCGATGATTTTGGCCCAGGAGGTGGACAACCTGGCAAACGTGGCCGCCTATCACCCTTCGCAATAGCCCTCGGCTCGATGCCCGATAAGCTTCGTTTTTCCAAACTCAGCGACAGGTCGCTTTGCGAACCACCAGTCATTCTTTACCCCCTCCAATGTCCCGCTCCAGATGCCATAGCTAGAACCACATGGACCGGATGAAACCCTCAAGTCACACGCGGCTCTTCAAGTGGAAACATAAGGGGACCACACGCGCTGTTTTTATCTATGTGCGACTACGGCAACCATTGCGTGGATGTTACAGTCGAGTTGCTTTTTTTCGCCGTTCCATTTGCCAAGGCACGAGCCAAAAGCAGCGAAAAGTTCCAGACTCCGAATCTGGAGTGCCGGGAGCTGCAGTCGCGCGCTGTGCGCGCCCGGCTGAGGCCTTGTCGGGTTGCCTTCTTCGCCACTCGTCGCCTGCGCAGTTCGTGCTCGCTGGGGCAGGTCTCTTCTGGCGGTTCACGATAAGACCTTTCCTCGAGCAGAGAATATATGACGAAGATGGGTAACGCTGGGTGCGAGCGCAGTTCCGCGGATCAAATTGCCGTCTGGCAGGTCGATATCGACCAGCACCAACGCAAATGGCTGATTTGAGAGCTGATCGCGCGCTTCCAGAAAACTGCCGGCAAATGCACGGCAGTTGCAGTGTAGCCAAGACCGACAAGTATGGTGTGCAAGCGTTCGTGCATCACAGGTTCGTCTTCTACGACAAGCAAGGGGCTCGGTAAAAGCGGGGCCTAGCTTGTCGAAAGATAGATCTGGCGTCATCGTCCTACCAGTCATACGAGAATGTTGAGAGACGATAGTTCCAAAAATTGCACAGGACTGCACCTGAGATCAGATAGGTGGACGCTAGATATACTCATTGTGGATGAGGCGCATTTCTTCTCACGTTTCCTGTCTAGCGCATGTGAGCATAAGGTGGCGCCTGGCAATGATCGTCCACCACACCAAGAACCAGCGTCGGTCGGCTGCCGGCAAGTTCCGGCGCAACAGAATTCCAAGACGCGACGGGTTTCGCCTTGACGGATGCCAATTGTCCGATAACTCTAAAAATATGGAAATTGATAGGTGAACTGCAATGAACGTCCCGTCGCCGTCTGATACGTCCTGCTACATCTACCGATGCGAAAACCCTGGTCGAAATTCAGCGCAGTGCCGTATTGAATAGTTTTCCCGGATACTATGATCAAAAAATTATTGCAGCGTTCCTGTCGCTCATAAATACCTCGCGCTTTGCCATTGCGCCGGACCAACCGGACCGCCTCGTGGCAGAGTGGAATGGCCTTGCTATTGGGGATGGATCAGTGCGGCCAACCGGGAAGATTGGGGGCATTTATGTTTCCGCACGGCACCAAAGGCTCGGCATCGGCCGAAAACTATTGCAGGCCATTGAGGCCAAGTCTCGGGAAGACAGACTTGCCAGTTTAAGCCTTGAAGCGACCTTGCCGGCCGTCGAGTTCTATGTTTCGCTGGGCTTCAAGCGCCGCAAAATGGTCGAGCACTTGCTCACGATCACTCCGCTGGTGTCCATGTGTGTCGTTGAAATGGTGAAGCAACTATAGGCGATGGCCCGGACGGATTTCCTTCCGTGTGCGAGAGCCGCCGCAACCGTCGCAATAGCAATGATTGAGCAATCTGAGCAGGCCGCTACCGTCATTTGAAATGAGTGGTCACTGGACCTCCGCCTTGACGTCCAGCGTGACCTTGTGCGCCCTTCAAGGTTCGATAGGAGCCTCAGTACTTCTCGACGAGCGAGGTGCCGTGCAGCGCGTCTGCCATGGCACAGCCGGGATAAAAGCAATCGGCCGGCCATAGGCGTATCGACAGCTCACACTCGATCGTGTCTGATCCGACACGAAACCGTTCCATGAACAATACTCCCGGCTCGACTGTATATTGCAGTTCTGCTTTCTAGTGGTTCAGTGGATCAATCGATCGGTGGGAGCGGCGAAAGCTCCTATGAAGGAGTTCAATGCGTCGCCTAATCGCTTTAGCCGTCACCGCGGCTGTACTTTTCCCGCGGGCGGGCTTGCCCGCTGTCTCCGCATCCAAAGGGCCAGATACGGAGGTCGCTCAGAGTGTCGCTGACCTGACTCCAAACTCGGCTTTTCGGCTGGGGATGCCAATTGAAGACCTTGAAGCAGTCTTCGCCCAACACTTCTCAGACTGGGATCGCGCCAACAGAATGGCCAAACTCAATAGACGCAATGACCTGCGGCTGCCCGGACCCGCGAATGCGAAGTATCTCCATAGAATTGAGATTTCTAAGTTTGACGAAGAGCGCGGCATTCTCCGCTCATACTCGCTTCTGTTGACTTCGCCCCTCAGCGGCAGCCGCCTTTATCAAGTTGGATACGCGGTTAAAGCGTTTCGTCCCACATCCGATACCCTCGGGTCATTTAAGATGGTGTCGGCTGATCTCTTCAGAATGTGGGGCGCGCATCATGATCTCCTGAGCACAACGCAACGGCCGAGCTTGATTTTCTATTTCGACCGCGCCGGCAAAGTGATTGACGATGGGGCCACCCGGTGCAGGATGAGCTTCTTTGATCAAATCAATCTTGATCTGAAGTCACCGGCGGCGGTTACGAATGTACTGGCCACGCTCGAGGGAACCGGTTGCGTGGGGTCTAAAACGCTAAACTTCCGCTTGGCAGGCGATGGCAACACGATCGTCGAATCGGGATTCTACAACATCGATTTCGAAGGCAACGCTCGGGATATGCTCAAAAGAGTGGGCTTCGGGCAACCTTAGTCTCGCTCCTATCTCGAAATCTGTCCCCATTCCTCAGGTACGTGCCGATCGTCGCCACGTACTCGAGGCCGGTATTGTCAAACTGCTGAACAACATCGGCGATAGACGGCCCAGGAGGCCACCCGCCCTAGCAGCCGCGTCAACGCAGATCGGTGTGCGCTCACAACCATGGGCTGGGACGTAAGGGTTCATCCCGCTCTGGTAAGGCGATGTCGCGATGTCGAGGAGCGGATCGGGTCGAATATTCCTGCGACTGGGTGTCGGAGAACAAAGGTATGGGGCGCTAAGGTCTTGAAACCGAGTCGCCGTGGTCGTTGCGAATGGCTAGTTACTCATTCCTGCACGAGAGAGTTCGGACGCGGATCTGCGGATTCGACACACCAAGCGCCCTGCGGTTGTGTTAGGTCCCTCTCACTATTGTCGTATCGGAGCGTGTGTCGCCCTGACGCGCAAGGGTTCGACCTGCCGTCCCTGCTAGCATTGCGTGAAGTCGACGTTGATCGGTTCGCCTTCCTGGGATCGAAGCCGAAACATGGCCTGCGGCGGAGACTGTCCCATGCGATCTGCGCCTTGACCTCGCCCGGTAATGTAGGTGAACCCGACGCCCCACACTTCGTTGTCGTGAGAACTTCCAGTGTAGTCTCCATGGAGAAACTCCTTTCGTTCGTCCGTGGAAACCTGATCACGGATTGGGTCGGCGAGAGCAATGTAAGGAGGAACATCAATTGCATTGCTCGTCCCAGTCTCTATCTCTACTTCTTGAAACGAACCCCTACGCCGCCACCATTTTCAGTGATGAATTCGATCCCGGCGGTCTCAAGAGCATTTTGGATTAGCTTCAGATTGGCTGCAGTCGCTTTCGGCGGGCCATCATCTGCTTCGGCGCGCCTTACTGTTGAAAGGCCTACGCTAGCTGCTTTTGAAAGCTCTTCAGCACTCCAACGAACTAGCGCCCTTGCCGCGCGAATCTGAGCTCCTGTAATTACACGCATAAATTTCAGTTTCTCGGTTGAACTTTTTCAGTTCATGTGGCACTTAATGGTTCACTCGGCTGTGATCGGTGCTCGCAACACCAATCACAGCCTGACCACGCCAAGCTGTAGGGAGCTCGGATCATGGCTGATTCCGACAATAGCAGAACTTTGTCTACCGTCACGCGAGGAGATTTTCATTCTCCCGTGGCGACGACCTTACCCACATATCCAGAGGTTGCGCCCCTTCAGAATCCAGGGTTTTGCGGCCGCAATTCCGATCTCGCGCTAGCGGCTTGGCATCAGTGGAGTTCCGCTTGGCAGCGCCTGGGCGAATCGACGGCACACCAGCAGCGGCTCGAAACGACCCTTTTCTCTGGCAATCTGCCCGGTTCAGGCGAGCAAGTCGGTTCAGGCGGCTACAATGAGGCGCTTGAGGAAGAGGACCGTGCAGAGCACGCGGAGGAACTCGCCGCGAAAGCCCTGTGGCAGGTCCGAGCGACGTCTGTTGCGGGCGCTTGGGCCAAGCTGGACGTGATTGTCCACCGCTCTCAGCCATCTCCCACCAGTCCCGATGAGCCGTGGCCGCAACTGCGGGCGGTGATGGACGATCTCCGCAGGATTGAGGCGGTGGTTGATCAGTCGCGTGGTCTTGCTGTCCGCGAACGCGAACCTGCGTTGCAGGGCGGCTAATCGCGCCGACCGTTCTGGTTCAAGCAATCGGTTGATTTTGTCGCGTCGGAGTTCCTCCGGCGCGAGCCTCTGACTCTGTTCAAAAAACAAGAAGGAACAACATATGAAACTGGGAGAATTTGTTCGCCGGCGCCTGCTGTCGGCGCTTCTGGTCTCGCTTTTGGTACCGGCAACTTCGTGGGAGGTTCATGCCCAGGAACAGGGAGAGCTGCGCATCGCCACCTCCTACAAGCTGATGACGCTCGATCCGCAATACGCCAACCTCAATGAGAACACCTCGTTGCTCTCCCATATCTACGAGCGGCTCGTCTATCAGGACGAAAGCCTCGATCTGAAACCTGGCCTTTCTGTTTCCTGGCGAGCCGTTTCCGAGACGAAATGGGAGTTCAAGCTCCGCGATGGTGTTCGCTTCCATGACGGTTCGGTGTTTGATGCCGACGACGTTGTCTATTCGATCGAACGGATCCGTGATTTCCTCAAACCACCGAGTGGCGGCTATCGCTCCTATGTGAGCGCCATCAAATCAGTCTCTTCGCCTGATCCCCTCACCGTCGTCATCGAGACCGACGGCCCAGTCCCCAATCTGCCGCTCACCTTCTCGTCGATTTTCATGATGAACAAGCCGTTCGGAGGCTTCGAGACGACTGAAGCACTCAATTCTGGTAATTCTGGCTCGCCGCCTGTCGGGACCGGACCTTACCGTTTTGAGAGCTGGCGGTCCGGCGAGAGCCTGAGCCTGACCCGCAACGACGCCTATTGGGGCGGAAAGCCGGCCTGGCTCAAGGTCGCCTTCCGGGTGATCGAGAACCCGGCCGCGCGCGTGGCGGCGCTCAGCACGGGTGAGGTCGATGTCGCCGACGCCATTCCGGCGCGCGATGTCGACGGCTTGAAGCAGCGTGGAGCGCGGATCGCCAGCGTCGGTGCGGCCCGCATCAACTTCGTGCAGTTCGATGTTGACCGGGAGACGCTTCCAGGTGTGACCGGCAAGTCGGGCGAGCCTATTGCAAATCCGTTCATGAGCCCACTGGTTCGTCGCGCCCTCGCACTCGCCACCGACCGTGGCATCCTTGTCGAGAAGATCCTTGCCGGCTACGGCACGTCCGCATCGCAGGTGTTTCCGACTGGCCTGCCGGGCACGTCTGCGAAACTGTTGCCTGAGGCGCCTGACTACGAACAGGCAAAGGCACTGCTTGCAAAGGCTGGATACCCTGACGGGTTCAACCTGGTGCTTGCCGGGCCGGCCGGTCGCTATCCGGGTGACGCAGAAAGCCTGCAGGCGATCGCTCAGAGTTGGGCCCGGATCGGTATCAACGCCCAGCCATCGGCGGCTCCCTTCTCGGTGTTCAACACCAAGCGGGCGGCCGGCGACTATGCGATCTGGTATGGCGGCACCTCAGGAGAGGCCGTCGACATCATCCTTCGCGCCCTGCTCGCTTCGCCGAACAAGGAACGCGGAACCGGTGCGTTGAACTTCGGCAAGTATCGGAATGCTGCCTTCGATGCGAAGCTGGCTAAGGCCGAAAGCATTCCAGTGGGCCCGGAGCGCAATGAAGCATTGGCTTCGGCGACGGAGCTTGTGATGGCCGATCAACCGATCATTCCGCTTTACCATTTTCACCACGTCGTTGGTTACGGCCCACGCATCGGCGCCTACGTCATGCATCCGCGTGGCTGGACCACGGCGATGCAGACGCTGGCCGCGACGGAGTAACGCTCATGGGCATGATCTCGGTCGCATTCGGCAGGCTGTCGCAGGCCTTCCTTCTCCTCATCGCCATGTCGCTGATCGGCTTTATCGGCATTCACAGCGTCGGCAATCCTGTCTTTAACGTCGTCAACATCGAAACCGCCACGCCTGAGGATATCCGGCTAGCGACCATTGCGCTTGGTCTCGATCAGCCGCTCTGGCGTCAGTACCTCGTCTTCATCGGCAATGTCGTCAGCGGCAACTTCGGCACTTCCTACATCTATCACCGGCCGGCCTTCGAACTGGTGATGAGCAAACTGCCGGCGACGCTGGAACTCGCCTCGATCGCCATGCTGATCGCAGCGCCGCTCGGGATCGGTTTTGGTCTCCTCGCCGGCCGCCGCAGCGGTACGCTGTTTGACCGAACCCTGTTGAAGGCCAGCGTCTCGGCGCTCAGCATCCCCTCCTTCTGGCTTGCGATGATGCTGATCCTGGTTGGCGCCATTCTCACCGGTTGGTTTCCATCCGGCGGGCGGGGTGCGACTTTGCATGTGCTCGGGGCGGAGTGGAGCTTCCTCACCGGCAACGGGCTCTGGCACCTGGTGCTACCGGCCCTGGCGTTGGCGATCCCCAACATCGCGCTGATCGCACGGCTGTCGCGCTCCGGCACGATCGAGGTCGAGAGCCAGGATTTCACCCGGTTCTGCCGTGCCAAGGGGCTTTCGTCGCGGCGGATCCTCTTGCGCCATACGCTGCCGAACATCAGCGTGCCGATCGTCACGATCATCGGCCTGCAGTTTGGCGGCATGCTCGCCTTTGCCGTGGTGGTGGAGTCGATTTTCTCGTGGCCCGGCATCGGCAAGCTTCTGATCGACTCGATCCAGCTGCTCGACCGGCCGGTGGTGATGGCGACACTCACCTTCATCGCCGTCGCCTTTGTCGCCCTCAACGCCATCGTCGATCTCTTCTACGCCGTGCTCGATCCGCGCGTGCGCCTGTCTTCCTAAAGGTGAACGTCATGAAAGCCCAAATCCTGAGCGTGCTTAAGAAACCTCGACACGGACCGGTCATGACCGCGTCCAAAGTCCTGCTCGCCAGCTACATTCTGGTTGCCATTGCTGCCCCCTTGATCGCACCGCAAAACCCTTACGACCCCCTCCAGATCTTCGGCTGGGAGGCATCCTCTCCACCCGGGACGATGGGCAGCGGTGGTTATCTCTACTTGCTTGGAACCGATGGGCTTGGCCGCGATATCGTCAGCACCATCCTCTATGGCCTGCGCATCAGCCTCGTGGTGGCGATCGTCAGCTCCGCGATCGCCGCGCTGATCGGTCTGACCGCCGGTGTCAGTGCCGCCTACTTCGGCAAATGGGTTGACGCCACGATCATGCGGTTGGTCGACCTGCAGCTCAGCCTGCCGACCATCCTGATTGCACTGATTGCCATCGTCACGCTCGGACCCGGCATCGACCGGATCATCCTGGCGCTGGTCATCGTGCAATGGGCGACCTATGCCCGGATCGCCCGTGGTGTCGCACTCAGTGAGGTGAAAAAGCCCTACATGGATGCGGCACGGCTCATGCGGCTGCCGACATCGCGGGTCATCTTCCGTCACCTGCTGCCGAACAGCATCGCGCCGGCAATCACCCTGATCCCGATCGAAGTCGGCCATGCGGTGGCGCTGGAGGCAACGCTTTCCTTCCTGGGCTTGGGCGTCCCGATCGACAAGCCGTCGCTCGGGTCCGCCGTTGCCAACGGCTTCCAGTATCTGATGACCGGCCAATACTGGATCAGTCTTTTCCCCGGCCTCGCTCTCTTCGGTCTCATCGCCTGCATCAATCTCGTCGGCGAGGACGTCCGCCGCAACCTCGATCCAAGGAGCCAGACGCGATGACAATGGAACGCGCGAACACCGCAAAGCGGCTACCATTCTTCCCTTACCCTGCGCAGTCCCCATTGCTGCGGGTCGACAAGCTTAGCCTTCGATATGTTTCGAGGACCGGTCCGACGGCGATCCTGAGCGACGTCAGCTTTGAACTCGGACGCGGCGAGATCCTTGGGGTCATCGGTGAGTCCGGCGCTGGCAAGTCGACCGTCGGCAATGCGATCCTTGGCCTGCTTGCGCCTGAGTTCGAGCAGACATCAGGAACGATCGCTTTCGACGGGAAGGTCTTGGATTCAATGAGCGTTGGCGAGTGCGAGGCGCTTCGCGGAAAACGGATCTCAGCGATCTTCCAGGATCATACGGCTTCGCTCGATCCGTTGATGAGCATCGGGGCACAAGTTGAAGAAACCTGCCTTGTGCTCGACCCATCGCTTTCGAGAGGTGCCGCACGGGCCCGGGCGATCGATCTTTTGGCGAGGGTCGGCATCCCGGAGCCTGAGCGGCGATATCGCAGTTACCCGCACCAGTTTTCCGGTGGTCAGCGCCAGCGCATCGTCATTGCCATCGCACTTGCAGGCTCCCCGGACATCATCATCGCCGACGAGCCGACCTCGGCGCTCGACGCCACGGTTCAAAAACAGGTGCTTGAGCTGTTGCGGAAACTCGTGGATGAAACCGGTGTTTCCGTAATACTCGTCACCCACGACATGGGTGTGGTCTCCGAGATCACCGACCGGGTATTGGTGATGCGAAAGGGCCACGTCGTCGAGGCGGACGATACGGCGGCCATCCTCGATCACCCACGCCACGACTACACAAAGTCGCTACTTGCCGCAGTTCCGAGGCTTCGCATTCCGGCGAAAGGGGAAAGTGGTGAAGGCGTCGCTCCAAGCAGCGGTGAAACCGCCACCGTCGAGCGCCCGCTCCTCGTTGCCGAAGCCATTTCCAAGGAGTTCATGCCACAAGGATTTGGCTTGGGATCAGTCTTGGGCATTGGGCAGAAAAGGCCAGGTTTCGGGCTACGTGATGTCGGCATCCGGCTGCCGCGCGGCACGATCACCGGCATCGTCGGCGAAAGCGGCAGTGGCAAGACCACCTTCGGCCGCATTCTTGCTGGTCTCGACACGGCGCATGAAGGCCGGATTGTCATCGGTGGTCATTCTTTCGAGGCAGCAACAAGCGGCAGGCGCAGCGGCCTTCTCGGCCGGGTGCAGATGATCTTCCAGGACCCGTCCGTGTCGCTCAACCCGCGTCTGACCATCGCCGAGACGCTTGAAGAGAGCATCCGCTTTGGCGCAAGGGTGGGTTCCGGGGATAGATCGGCAACTGAAGCGGCGGGCGCAATGATGGATCGGCTTGGGCTTGCTCGCAGCCTGCTTGCCCGCCATCCGCACCAGCTCTCCGGCGGCCAGAAGCAACGCGTCTGCATTGCCCGGGCGCTTCTCGCAAACCCCGAGATCATCGTCGCGGACGAGCCGACTTCGGCACTTGACGTTTCGGTTCAGGCCGAGATCGTCAGGCTGCTGAAGGAGACGATCAGTGAAAAGGGTATGACCATGGTGTTCATATCCCATGATCTCGCCATCGTTCAGGCGATGTGCAGCGCCGTCTACATCTTCAAGAACGGTCGGGTCGAGGATTTTGGTCCATCCGACTTCATCTTCTCGCGCTCCGACAATCCCTACACCCGCACGCTGATAGCCGCCCGACCGGAGCGCTTCACCTGCTGATTTGTCAGCCGTCTCAACGCGGCGTTCCAGCTTGCAACTTTTTTGTCGAAAAGGGTGGCGCCTATTGCCCCCAGAAAGTCCCTCCATGAAAGAACGCTTCACTCTTGCCCTGACCGGCCAATCGCTGATCAAGCACGACATCCGCAATGTCGCCGCTCCGGCGTTCAGGAGAGTTCAGTCCATGCTTCGCGAGGCCGATCTCGCCTTCACCAACTTCGAAGGTACGATCCTTGGACGTCACGGGGGCTGGCCACTCAAAGGCTCGTTCTTCGGCTGCAGCGATCCGATCGTACTCGATTGCCTTCAGGGCATCGGTTTCCAGGCACTGTCGCTGTCTAACAATCATGCTTTCGACCTTGGTCCCTCCGGCGTGCTCTCGACGCTCGAAGAAGTCGAGAAGCGCGGCTTCCTGCATGCGGGGCTGGGTCAAGATCAAGGGGAAGCCTCACGGGCGAGCCGTGCTACGATTTCCGGGCGGCCCGTTGCCATCGTCGCAATGGACGGCGGCCCAGGTCCCGACTTCATGTATGCCGCTAATGCGGATGAAGGCCGGCCGGCGCGGCCCGGCGTCAATCGCCTGGGGATCACCCAGAGGATCGAGTTGGACAGCGCTGCCTTTGGTCAGCTTAAGGCGATCCGCGATGCGGTCGGCTACACCGCAATCGATCTCGCCAACGACAGCCAGCCGGACGATCGCCCGCAGCTTAACCCGGAAACCGAGATTGCCCTTGCTCGGGCGGTGTTCCGGCGGTCTGACCGGTGCGGACGCAGCGTCAACATCAATGAGGCGGATCTTGAAAGGAACCTTGCCGCGATCGCCACTGAGGCGAAGGGCGGATCGCTGGTCGTTGCCTACCTGCATCATCACCATTGGGCGGCCGACTGGTATCAGATTCCCGATTGGGTGAGCGGTGTTGCCAAAGCCTGCATCGACGCCGGCGCTTCTATGTTCGTCAGTCATGGTGCGCCGGTTTTGCAGCCGATCGAGATATACCGGGGCCGCCCGATCTTCTACAGCCTCGGCAACTTCATCTTCCATGTCCGCTCCGAGAAGTCGACCTGGACGGCGCCGGAGGTCTGGGAGAGCGTTGTGGCTAACCCTACCTTCGATGCCGACAACCGTCTCGTCGAGATCATGCTCTATCCGGTCGTCATTGGCGGCGATGCGGCATTGCAGGACGGCGTCCTTGAGCAACGCCTGGCACCGCAACTCGCGACGGGTACAAGTGCCCAACGGATCCTGGCGAGGCTCGCGGAGCAATCGACCAGACTCGGCACCGAGATCCAGGTCTCCGATGGCGTCGGCATCATCCGCGTCTAGGCAGCGTTGTCTCGACCGATCGCCACAACAAGACGGGCCGATATGGCCCGCATCTTCTACGTGAGGAATACAATGGACATCCGCCAGGAACTCATCAGCCGCTTCTTCCGCTATGCCGCGATCGAGAGCCAAAGCAATGCTCGGGCGTTATGCCTGCCCTCGTCGCCGGGGCAGGCGACACTCGCCGCGCTTCTTGCCGACGAGATGCGGGCGCTTGGCGTGGAGAATGTTCTCGTTGACGAGCATGCCATCGTCACCGGCGTCAAACGCGGCAACCGGTATGACACTCCTCCAATCGGCTTCATCGCTCATCTCGACACCGTAGACGTGGGCCTTTCGCCCTTCATCCGGCCGCAAATCTTGCGCTTCGACGGCAAGGATCTTTGCATGAACGCCAAGGACGATATCTGGCTGCGGGTCGCGGAGCATCCGGAGCTGTGTTCCTGGATCGGCGAAGACATTATCGTCGGCGACGGCACAAGCGTACTGGGAGCAGACAACAAAGCGGCCATTGCCGTGATCATGACCTTGCTCGGCCAGCTTGATGAACAGGCGCATGGTGACGTCTTCGTCGCTTTCGTACCCGACGAAGAGATCGGCCTGCGTGGCGCCAAGGCGCTCGATCTTGCCCGCTTCCCTTGCGACTTTGCCTATACGATCGACTGCTGTGAACTCGGTGAAGTGGTGCTTGAAACCTTTAACGCTGCCTCCACCGAGATCGTCTTTACCGGCGTCAGTGCGCATCCGATGTCGGCTAAGGGTACGCTCGTCAATCCGCTCACGATGGCGATCAATTACATCTCGCACTTCGATCGTGAGGATACGCCCGAGCATACCGCCGATCGCAAGGGCTTCTTCTGGTTCAAGGACCTCGTTGCCAATGACAGCGAGGCGACATTGACCTGCCTCATCCGCGACTTCGACGCCGATGGTTTTGATCAGCGCAATCGGCGTATCGCCGAGGTCGCGGAGCGGATCCGATTGGAGTATCCCACCGGAAACGTTCGGTGCCAGGTCAACGACACCTATCGAAACATCGCCACGAGCCTTGCTCACGACAATCGCGCCGTCGCTTTGTTGTTCCAGACCATGGACGAACTCCGGATCGAGAAGAAGCTGACCCCGATGCGCGGCGGCACTGATGGTGCGGTGCTTTCGGCACGCGGCATTCCGACGCCGAACTTCTTTACCGGCGCCTACAATTTCCATTCGCGCTACGAGTTCCTGCCGATACCGGCATTCGAAAAGTCATTTGAAGTGGCAATGGGGATTTGTCGGGCAGCGACGGAGATTTGAAAGCGGCATGGTTTCATGCCTCATGTCATCTGAAGGGCCGTCCTTCATCCACCCCGCTCCAGCAGTACATGCCGGCTTCCAATGACGACGAGCATCCTCTTCAAGGCGAGTGCGCTCATGTATCCTGGTATCTGGTCGGCACCGGTCATTTACGCCTTCATCGCCAGAGTTTTTAGGCGAGGTCCGCCGCGACCAGGTCCCTCCACGCCAGCACCGACCTCGGAGGAGCTGAAGCCTTGTCTTCGCGTCAATTGTCCAATGACACGGTCTACCGCATTGTCCAAGTGTTGCCTCAGGAAGCTTTGAAGCGCCCGTTTACGAGCCTACCCCTGGTTTGCTTGCCGTTGAGAACCCTTACAATGACATCCGGGTCATCACGATCAACGTAGAACATGGGAACGTCTTTTTGCTGCTTGATGGCAACGCCGGGCTCGTTCAAGGTCTTGGCAAGACGTTCGACAGCGACCTGGCCTCTTGATACGTTTCGCTTGACGACGGCTGCCTTTACACCGGCGCGCGCAATTTCCACCTGCCCGAAAACGATGGTCTTTCCAGTCGTCGATTTTCCGGCTGTATTGGCTGCGTCTGTCCGCACAGCTGGTCTCGATTTTATCTAGATGGCTTTCTGACTTTGATCCGCCAACGTATGTACCTGATGCTCTTAATGTGATTGCTCGAAGGGTTCACCGTGTGGTTGAAATATGGCAAGCTGGGGTCCAGATCGCAACATTTCAGATGCGACGTAAGGGTGACGCTCATCGGTCAAACATGGATAAGCTGGAGTCCGGCGACAATCCGCTGGTGCTGCCGCTGTTGCGTCAGCTACCGCGGCCTTGAACATATGATGGGTGGGCGAACGGGGCGTGCCCGTCGATGATTCCACGATTTATCGGTGGATCCAGACGTACGTGCCGGAGCTTGAAAAGCGGCTACGTGCGAGCCGATGGTCAAGAGGCAACAGATGCGCTGGACGTTGCAGACGGCTTTCCCACCTATTCAACGAGCATGGCCCGAAAGTCGTTGACGTTGGTACCTGTTGGACCCGGCGAGAACAGGTCGCCAATAGCAAAAAACGCCGACCAGGAATCGTTACCATCGAGCAACGCTCGAGCATCCACCGAATTTGCCGCGAGCCGCGCAACCGTAGTCCCGTCGGCGAAAGCGCCGGCGTTATCCTGCGAGCCGTCGATGCCATCGGTGTCTGCGGCAATGGCCGAGATGTCTGGCTGACCGTCCAGATCGATCGCTAGCGAGAGAAGAAACTCACTGTTTCGGCCCCCTTTTCCGTGTCCGGTGAGGCTGACCGTTGTTTCCCCGCCCGACAGCATCACGACAGGTTTACGAAAGGGAGCATCGCGCTTGGCGACTTCGATCGCCAGGGCCGCATGCATGTGCGCAATTTCACGCGCCTCGCCTTGGATTGCGTCTGATAAGACGACCGCCTCGATGCCGCGTCGTCTCGCCTCGGCAGCCGCAGCTTCCAGTGATACCCGTGCCGATTCAATAATGTGAACTTCGTTGCCGGCAAATCGCGGATCGTCGGGGTGCGGTGCTGTGGCCTCCTCGCTTTCAAGGTGGCGCATCGCCATCGGCGGAAGCAGGAGCCGGTGGCGTTCAACTGCGCGAAGCGCATCATGGCGCGAAATGTTATCCGGCACCGTGGGACCGGAGGCCACAAGCGCGGGATCATCACCCGGTATGTCCGAGACGATGAGGGAAACCACTCTTGCGGGATAAGCGGCCGCTGCAAGCCTGCCCCCCTTGATAGTCGACAAGTGCTTGCGAACGGCATTCATTGCCGAAATAGGGGCGCCGGAAGAAAGAAGCGCCGTGTTGACCGCGATCTCGTCTGCAAGTGACATTCCTTCCGGCGGCGCAGGCAACAACGCCGAACCACCGCCGGATATGAGCGCGATCACCAGGTCGTCTGCGGTGAGGTTTGAGACGGCCTTGAAGAGCCGCCTGGATGCAAAGAGACCGGCCTCGTCGGGTACCGGGTGCGATGCCTCGAGGACCTCGATACGGCTGCACGCGACGCCGAACCCATACCGCGTGACGACAACGCCCGAAAGGGGTCCTTCCCAGTGGTTCTCCAGTGCTTTTGCCATCTGCGCCGCGCCCTTGCCCGCACCAATGACGATGGTGCGGCCTTTAGGCAGGGGCGGAAGATGAGCAGCGATCACCTTGGCCGGATCGGCAGCGGTGACCGCGGCATCAAAGAGCGAGGTCAGGAATGCACGCCGTTCGTCGGGCGGCAGCATCCCCTATTCCTCGGCAGGTCCGTAGAGCCCTAGTTTGTCCAGCAGTTCGCGTTGGCGCCCGATGTCGTCAACCAGCATTGCCGTGTAGCGCTCGGCAATCCGGCTTCGATGATTGGGATCGGACATGGCCGCAAGGGCACCTATGACGGTTGCGACCCGCTCGGAAGTCTGTTGGAGTTCCTTGAGCAGACCCGTCTTACTGCCAGCCTTGAGGATTGTCTGTTTGGTCACCTTGCCGATCCCGGCGGGGGTGCTGCTTCCGGCTGAGACGTAACCTTCCGGCAGGTCGCCCTTGAGGTTGGACACCGTCTTGAACTGGATCACGTCGAAGATCTGATCGACGGCCTGTTTTGCCCCCGCCACGCGCGAGGGATGGTCCGTGTCGGCTGCGGCATGCGGCAGCAACTCGAGCTTTCCTTTGTGGCGCTCTTCAAGCCGCAGATAGGGAAGCATGGGGCCGCTGAGACTGCCGGTTGCTGCGTCCTTGAAGAGGTCAGCGTCGATTGCAGCATGCGCAATCTTGCCGGACGACAGCGCCGCGTCGAGTGCCGCCGTATCCACAACCTCACCCCGGTCGTAGTTGACCAGTACCGCGCCGTCATTCATTGCGGCGAGCACATCGGCGTTGACCGTTCCGGCGTTGGAGTAGGTCCCGCTTGCAGCGTCGAGGCGGCCAAGACCAATATGGACGGAGAGCACGTCCGCGCCGCTTGCTGCGGCGACTGGGCTTGCCGCGTATTCGAAGCCCTCGGCTTGGATCCAGCGCTTGTGGCGTTCTCGGGCATAGATTGCCACCTTCATGCCGAAGGCCTTTGCAAGCTTTGCGACTTCGCGCCCGATATTGCCATAGCCGAGAACCGCGATCCTGCGGCCCTCAAGCTTGGCGGTCGGGAAATCCTTGAGCTGGCGGCCGGTGTCAAAATCCCCCAGTGCAACCATGCGGTGGAGCTTTTCGACAGGCAGGTCGGGGACGACCTTCAAAATCGCCTTCATCGCCATCTGAGCAATTGCCCGGCTGTTGATGCCTGGCGTGTTCATGAGCGGCGCAGTTCCGCCCTCGCCATTGCCGCCACCCCAGGAGGCCGAGCCCATATTGCCCGTGCCTGCGCCGATGCGCACGCCGCCGAGCGGGAAGACCGAAGCCTTCGGAATAAATGTCGCTGCCGCGATCAACGCGTCATACTGCCCCTCGTCGGTCTGCGGCAGGATTTCGGCCTCGGTACTGAGGTTCGGCTGGTAGAAGAAATGGATGCGACCCTTTTCGAGCGATGAGCGCTCAACAAGCGGACTGAGATGGAAGACACCACCTCTTTCCTCGACATAGGCCTTGATTTCGCTGTGATCCGGGTTGCCGGCGGCGTCAAAGCGCAAGCCAATCAGATCAGCGATCAGCACGGTATAGGCGTGTGCCGGATCGTCCTTGCGCACGGAAGCACCCGAAGGCTTGAGTGCTTCGAAGGTAACGCCCTTCTTTGCCAGCTCCTCTTCAAGAACGACGATCTTGGCTCGCAGATAGGCGTATTGCAGATTTTCCAAGAGGGCGACGACGTCTTGCGGCTCGCGGATACCACCAACCCAGGCACGATAGTCGCCGGGCGTGCCCGGGAAAGCGTTGACGTAGCGGGCTGCATCGAGACCCCGTTCGTACTCGCCGTTCGGATGGGTGATGCCCTCATAACCAAGCAGTTGCTTCGATCGGGCGATGATGCGGGCGTGGATGTCGGGATCGGAAATGCCGTCGTCTTTGACCTTGAGGAGCGTCACCGCGGCGCCGCGGCGCTCAGGTTCGGTCACCGTCAATGACAGAAGGGAGTTCGACTGGACCCATTCGTCGATCAGCTTGCGATTGGCGGCGGACCGTCGGTTCAGATCGACAACTGAGCCGACGCGGGCTTCCGACTGCAAGAGCCCGAAGGTGGTTTCGGCAAAGGCGAGCGCGCTGTAGGTGTTGATGACACCGCCAAGCATGCGGTCTTCACCGGCATCGTAAAACGGCCCGGCGTCAACGGAGCGCTTGGCTGAAAAAGGTTGTCTCGGATCGATCGGAGGGGCGATCTTGAGCTGGCGCGGGATCGCCCAGGCGGGATCTTGCTGGTTCTTTTCGATAAGTGCCAGTGCGTGCGGTGTAAACGAGGCGACGAAGTAGCCTGAGATACCGCCGATCGCCTTCTGGAACGGCATGAACAGGCAGCATTTCGCCATCACTGCAGCCACCAGTTCGGGTTCCCACGGCATTGCGCCGAGCATCGAGGTGGCATCGAACACCGCATGGCGGTGTTGCGGATCGCCATCCAACCACGTCAACAGCTCGCCAATCTCGCGGCTCGTATAGGCGTTGGCACCTGTCGTTTCGTGGCCGACACCGACAAAGATCGAAACGCCAAGGCTGGTCAGCTCTTGCGCGGTCGGAATGATCCCTTCGGTGGCGGCAAAGTGGATTCGGCTCTCGCAGCCTTTTTCTGCAAAGCGCTGCATCTCGATCAACTGGGTCGCCCATGACTGCCTGAAGAAGCCTGCGGCCTTGGATGGGTCGCTTTCCGGTCGCGGTGTGTCGACGTAGATGCGCTGCGAGCCATCATTGGCATTCATCAGATGTTGCACGCAGACAGTAAAGCCACTGTGTCCGCCACCCAGCCCGACGGCCATGCGATTGCTTTTCGGGAAGCCGAAGTAGCGATGGATCGATCGCATCATGTCGGTCAAGATTTTGTCGGCGGGATAACCGCGGTGCATGCTGCGGGAGATCTCGGCTGTGGTGAAGCCGCCAATGTCGTTCCCCCTGTCGTCGAACTTGCGATAGGTCTTCTCAATCCAGGCATCGAACGCCACGCGCCGAAGGCGGCTGTCCACCTCATCTATGGTCGCGTCGGTGATAGGTCCGACGCCGAAGAAGGGATTGGATGGCAGTCCAGGGGCTCCGGAGTTTGTCAACTCGAGTGCCTTCAATCGCTGTTCCTGCATGTGCGAATGTTCATCGTGATCTGCCTATCTGTTCTCGAGCCGAAGGATGGCAGGCATAGTGGATGGATTATTTGCCCGAACCGACTTCATATGCGTCGAACGGCGCGTTAAATGCGCCATGCTGCAACGAGGCGACCGCTACCTCGCCATGCCGGTATTTATGCCAGGAGAGCGGCTGCGCCACGGCGATCTGGCGCTAAACAGGTCCACGTCGACTTTCGGGTTTGCTCTAATTCTTGCGTCGGGCAATGATCGCGTGCCGCAGAAATGGTCGTGCGCGCTACAGTCTTCGATTTGGGCATTCCAATCCCGCTTGTCTGTGATGGCGTCCTGCCCTCTGACGAGATCGACGCAAGCGAGGACCTCAAGGTCATCCACAAGTTTCATCCCAGGGCGGCTCGTTGAGCCGTTCCTCCTTTCGGGGCGTTCCTGCTCCAGCTTGGGAGCCGGCGGCGGGAAGGGAAATCTGGGTTCGGCCGGCGCATTGCCGACATGCACCTGACGGCCTTCGTGTTCGGAGGTATGAGATACCTTGGTCGCCCAGTGTCACATACTTGTTTCACTTTGAGCCTAGTCATCGCGGACTAACCTCTTCCTATTCGTGCGAGTGTCACATGCGCTTGAGAAGCCGCATTAAGGAACACTTTTCATTCCTGCTACTTCTGTTTGTAGGCACCTTGTGCAACGCAATGATGGTACCGTTTATGAGTTTCTTCCTGGTGGAAGGCCTGGGCAACGGTCCCTGGATCATCAGCGCCTATTCTATCCTTGCGGTCAGCCTGACGCTCATCTCGAACAAGCAGTTCGCCCGCCGAATTGATAAAGGGTTTCCAGCGTTTCCATTGGTCGGCATCGCGGCGGCAGGTTATCTGTTTGCGGTGACTGGCCTTCTGTTCTCTCCGTCGCTCTGGACTGCCTTGACTATTGGAGTGCTCGGTTTCGGCCTGAGTTCCAGTGCCCTTTCCACGATGTTCAGCCTTGGGCGTAGCCTGGCCGAACGTCACCAAATCGAACGGTCACGTTTCAACGCCTACATGCGAGCAACGACGTCGACGGCATGGATGGTCGGCCCCGCTGTGACGTTTTTGGTTGCCGATCTGATCTCCGTCCGGGCTGTATTTTCAGTCGCTCTGTGCGTTGGCTTGGTCTGGCTGGCGCTTTGGTGGTGTTCGCTACCGCGAAAAATAACGGCTCAGGCCAGACCTGATATCGGTGATCAGGGCAACAAGTCAGACACGCTGCGCCAATTGTGGGTGGCGGCGGCGTTTGTTTTTTGCCTGTCCTTGGCGCATTCGCTGACGTTTTCTTCGCTACCAATCTTCTACGTTCGGGAAATCGGGCTTCCCGGCTATGCTCCGGGTGTCGCATTCAGCATCAAAACCTTTGTGGAAGTCGGCGCGATCTTCAGCACCCCGATGATGATCTCTCGATTTGGAATACACCGATCACTGGTGGCTACGTCTCTTCTCGCAGTCGCTGCGATCCAGATGTTGTCGATGATCGAGACGTTTCCACAAATGCTGATCGGAGCCGGGCTTGAGGGCCTGTACTATGGTTTTTACGCAAGCCTCGGTATCAGCTACATCCAGGCTTTCGCAGAAGATCGTCCAGCAAGTGCAACCGCTCTTTACTGGAACATACTCATGGTCACCGGGCTTATCGCTGGGCCCGTGGTAGGCCTGATCGCGACGGCGTACGATTTCAAGACAGTTGTACGCGTGGCTTCGGGCGTCGCGGCAGCGGCGGCGCTCATATTGATCGCGAGCCGCACCCGCTTGCGCGTGAACGCATGACCGGCGGCCGGCGTCCTTTGTGCGTGCATTTCCGCGGTCCCGCAGGTTGCAGGACGAACTGCTTGGAAGGGCTTCTTCGGTCGCGACGGTGATTTCAATGGCGGCTCGGTCCAGCCGCAGGCGGTTAGAGCAGCAGCGTCGCGCAGCTCAGGCCGGCGGAGATATGCGAGACACCTGCGGTGGTGCAAGGCAGGCATTCATAGCAGAGCATTCCAATCCCGCTTGTCTGTGATGGCGTCCTGCCCCGGTTCCGGATCTTCCACGATCAACCCGTGAAGGGTCCGCTAGACAAGCTGCGGCCGCTTTCGGCTGGCGCCTTTGCGGTGATCGCGCCCGGTCCCGGGCCTTTGAGGAGCCATCGAGCGGGAATTGGCCCGCTCCTCATGGAGCTTTTCAAATGTCGCACGACCTTTCTCTCGCACAGTCCCACGCCTTCCAGCTCTCCCGCGACCTGATGGTCCCGGTCACCGTCTTTGCAGTCGACGGTGAATATGGCGTCCTCCCCTCTGACGAGATCGACGCAAGCGACGACCTCGAGGTCATCCACGAGTTTCATCCCTGGGCGGCTCATTGAGCCGCCCCCTCTTTGCCCTTCTGGGCAGTAGCGGTTGCCGCTTGCGAGCCGGCGGTCGCAAGGGAGGCTTTGCCGCGCCCGATGCCTCCGACTGTAAAATCCTACAGTTGCGAGGCGCGCCCCTGCGGCCTTTGCTCTTCGCGCCCGTCCGAAGTTGGCCCGCGACAGTCGCGGGGAGAAAAGAAACGAGAGGCCGGTCGCCGCGTGCGACCTGAGGAGGGAAAATGAAGAGAAGCGAGATCGAACACCTGCGGGAAACAGTGGGCTGCCATTCCGTGTTGGAGACATTCGGCTTCGCCCTGGATGTCAAACAGAGCACCAGGCGCGCAATGAAGTATCGCCGCGGCAGCGAAATCATCATTGTCACGCACTCCGGACAGGGCTGGTTTGATCCTCTTGGTGAAGACAAAGGCGACGTTTTTGGTCTGATGGCACATCTGGAAGCGTGCCCCTTTCTTGAAGCATGCACGCGGGTTGCAGCACTCGCAGGTACCCGGCCGCCCAATTCCATTTGGGAGCACGAAGATCGCAAGCTCTCGCCCCTTACTTCCATCTGCGAAGATTGGGCCCGTCGCAGATCACCATGGCCGGGCTCTGCAACATGGCGTTATCTCCGTCGGCAGCGGTGTCTTCCGACATCCGTCATCCGCGCGGCAAATGCTCAAAATATCCTGCGTGAAGGACCGTTTGGGAGCATGTGGGCGGCGCATACTGACGACCGGGGTATAGTTTGTGGATGGGAGGGCCGCGGACCGCAATGGCGCGGCTTTGCGGCCGGCGGCAGCAAGGTCCTGTTCAGACTTGGGTGCAGCCACGCCCTTCGCCTCTGTGTGGCCGAGGCGGCAATCGATGCCATGAGCCTGGCTGCGATCGAAGGAATGCGGGACGACACACTTTATCTTAGCACTGGCGGTGGCTGGGCGCCGGCGACGGGGACAGCTCTACAGTTGCTGACGGCAAGATCGGGCGTGGAGCTCGTCGCGGCGACGGACGCCAATTCTCAAGGTGACACATATGCTGACCGGCTTCGATCACTCGCTGATGCCGCCGGGTGCGCATGGCTTCGGCTTCGGCCCTCGGCCGATGATTGGAACGAGGTTCTAAAGCAGCGGGAGCAAGATAGAGCGGAGAAGAAAAAAAGGTGAGTGGAGACGTGCGGCATGCCCGCCTTCCGCATCAAGGGAGGCTTCGCCCGGCTACGCCGGCCCTTGACCCGGTCGTTCGGGATGCCGGCGACCCGGAAGGTGTCATGAAGGACCGAAGAAAAGAGTGAGGTCGCAGAGATCCGCTGCCCTTTCGGTCCGCCAGATTTCCGAAGGAGCCGCAGATGACAAGCCTCAACCCAATCCGAAAGATCTTCCAGGGAGTAGCCGGACGTCGGCAAATGTTCACGCTATTCGATCGCCACGCGCGGCGTCCCAACCGACGGGAGGAAGGTGCATCCATACTCTATGCCGGCGAGTGGTTCGAGATCACCGAGGCAGGACACGATTATATGCTCGAGGTCCTGCCGCCACTTTGGATACGCGGCTCGATCTTTGCGATGCGCGAGTTCATGACAGGATCAGTGACATCGGTGTGCTTCGCGCTGAGGATCAATCGCGCGATCAGATATTTTCACGGCTATTGCGATCTGTCGGATGGCAATTCCGTAGAGGCGATGCGGCAGGCGATTATCGAGCGCGAATGCCGGCCAGAGAGCGCGATGACGCGCGAAGAACGCCTCGAGCATATCTGGAGCATCACCAGTGAAGCCTATCGCGGTTACGCTTGTGCCCGGTGGCCGAATTCCGTTCGGGGCCAAAGAACAGTTGTGCTCCAGGCGGGAGCCGGGGCGCTGTTTCAAAAGTTGCTGAGCGATCTGACCGACGACGAGATTTCGGCGAAACTCCCGGTTCAGCTCAGGCATCTGCCAACGCCGCTCGCGGCCTGAGCACCACAATTTCTTGCAAATCCGCGGATCTGTCCCCGCCCTGACCGGCGGGCGGTTTCGCGCATCCTGAAGGAACCTCTTTGATGGGCAACGACCCCTTTACCCTCGACATATCCGGCAGCTCTGCAATCTCGTCCGGCCTTGAGCTCGGCCTCACGTCCCTTGGTGGGTTCGACCCGGTCGCCGCAAACGATGACGATCCCGACCCGACGCCACCCTCGCCAGCTCCGCCGCACGCCATCGGCAGGGTTTCGAAATCGGAGCCGCGCAAGCAGGGGCAGCATACGAACTTCTATCTCGACGGGGAGGACCGTGGTCTAGCTTCGACCTGGAAGGCGCGCGCCAGGCTGAACGTCGCGGCCATTCTGACCGCAAATGAAATTTTGCGAAACGACGTACCGGTTATGCGGGAACACCAGAAGCGTTTGATCCGCTTCACTGGCTTTGGCGCATCCGAGCTTGCGAACGGCATGTTTCGTCGGCCTGGTGAAGCAGAGTTCCGAGATGGTTGGAACGAACTTGGCAGCTCACTGGAAACAGCGGTAAACGAAGAGGACTATGCGTCGCTTGCGCGCTGTACGCAGTATGCTCATTTCACGCCGGAGTTCATTGTTCGCGCGATTTGGGCAGGCCTTCGACGGCTTGGTTGGCGCGGCGGGCGCGTGCTTGAGCCGGGCATCGGCACGGGCCTGTTCCCGGCGATGATGCCGGCTGAGTACAGGCAGGGTTCCTATGTCACGGGCATCGAGCTCGATCCGATCACCGCGCGGATCGCTCGCCTTTTGCAACCGCGGGCCCGTATCATCAACGGCGATTTCGCTGGCACCGATCTGGCTCCGGTCTATGACCTTGCCGTTGGCAATCCCCCCTTTTCCGATCGCACGGTTCGCTCAGACAGAAACTATCGCCCGCTCGGCCTCCGGCTGCACGACTACTTCATTGCCCGCTCGATAGATCTCTTGAAGCCAGGCGCGCTTGCAGCATTCGTCACCAGCGCCGGCACAATGGACAAGGCGGACACAACGGCGCGTGAGCATATCGCAAAATCGTCCAATCTTGCGGCCGCCATCCGACTTCCGGAAGGCAGCTTTCGCCGAGATGCCGGGACCGACGC
This sequence comes from Ensifer sp., assembly GCF_035999185.1. Taxonomy (GTDB): domain Bacteria; phylum Pseudomonadota; class Alphaproteobacteria; order Rhizobiales; family Rhizobiaceae; genus Ensifer. The sequence continues at coordinate 46,690 of NZ_DASYHB010000104.1, forward strand.
CGTGGTCGATATTCTCTTTTTTCGAAAACGGAAGATCGGCGACCCCGAAGGCGATATGACTTGGCTCGATGTGGACGAAGTGCGACCCGCGACCGAAGACGAAAGTGCGGTCCGGGTGAACCGTTGGTTCGCGCACCATCCACAGTTCGTGCTTGGTGACCATGCCCTGACAGCCGGCCCATTCGGCGAGACTTATACCTGCCGGCCGAGAGCCGGCAACGATCTCGATATGCAATTGCGAGAGGCCATCGGCCTACTTCCTGAAAACATCTATGACGGCGAACCAAGCACGATCGATCTCGAACTTGAAGACGAGCTGGCGGAGATCGTCGAACGAAGACCCGACGAAGCAAAAGCGCGGGAGGGCAGCTATTTCCTCGACGTGAAACGTGGTCTCATGCAGATCGTCGACGGTGTTGCGGTTTTAGTTCATCGGCGGTCAGACCGGACCAGCGATGGCCTTCCCGAAAAGCATATCCGGATCATCAAGAGGTTCATTCCGATCCGCGACGCGCTACGCGAGGTACTGAAGTCCCAGGAAATGGATCATCCGTGGCGCGACGCCCAGGTGCGGCTGCGGATCGCCTGGTCGAGCTTCGTGCGCGACTTTGGCCCAATCAATCACACGACCGTGTCGATCCAGGAAGATATCGCGAGTGGCGAGGTCCGCGAGACCCATCGTCAGCCAAACCTTGCACCCTTTCGCGATGACCCCGATTGCTGGCTGGTCGCGTCAATCGAGGACTACGATCTGGACACCGACACCGCAAGGCCCGGGCCGGTCTTCTCCGAGCGGGTAATCGCACCTCCTGCCTCCCCTGTCGTATCCAGTGCCGCTGACGCACTTGCCGTGGTTCTCAATGAAAGCGGCCGCGTTGATCTCGATCACATCGCCGAGCTCCTGCATTGCGACCTCAGCATCGCGGTCGAGCAACTCGGCGATACCGTCTTCCAAGACCCGGCCCATGGTTCCTGGCAGGCCGCTGACGCCTATCTCTCCGGTCAGGTCCGCAGCAAGCTTGCCGCTGCGGTCGCTGCGGCCGCCCTTGACCCTGCCTTTCAGCGCAACGTGCGCGCCCTTCAGGCCGTGCAGCCCGCCGATCTTCGACCATCCGATATCACGGTCCGCCTCGGCGCGCCCTGGATCCCGGCTGCCGATGTCGTTGCCTTCGTCAAAGAGATAATGGGGGCGGACATCCGGATCCATCATATGCCGGAGCTCGGTTCCTGGACAGTCGAAGCACGTCAGCTCGGTTACTTGGCTGCCGGCACCTCTGAGTGGGGGACAAGCCGCCGGCATGCCGGCGAGTTGCTATCGGATGCGCTCAACAGCCGCGTCCCGCAGATCTTTGACATCTTCAAGGAGGAAGGCGCAGAGCGACGCGTGCTGAACGTGGTGGATACAGAAGCCGCCCGCGAGAAGCTGCAGAAAATTCGCAGCGCGTTCGAGCGCTGGGTCTGGACCGACCCCGATCGCGCCGATCGGCTGGCCCGCGTCTATAACGACCGCTTCAACAACATCGCGCCGCGCAAGTTTGATGGGTCTCATCTGAAGCTTCCCGGCGCTTGCCGCGCGCTCGAGCTCTACACGCACCAGAAACGTGGCGTCTGGCGGATCATCTCCTCGGGGTCCACCTACCTCGCCCACGCCGTTGGTGCTGGCAAGACGATGACCATGGCGGCGGCGATCATGGAACAGCGCCGGCTTGGCCTGATCGCCAAGGCGATGCTTGTTGTGCCCGGCCATTGCCTGGCGCAGGCGGCGCGCGAGTTTCTGGCCCTCTACCCGAATGCACGCGTCCTTGTTGCCGACGAGACGAACTTTTCGAAGGACAAGCGTGCCCGGTTCTTGAGCCGTGCTGCGACCGCAAACTGGGATGCGATCATCATCACCCACTCGGCCTTCAAGTTTATCGGCGTTCCCTCGGCCTTCGAACAACAGATGATTGAGGACGAGTTGCAGCTCTATGAGGACTTGCTGGTCAAGGTCGAGAGCGAAGACCGCGTATCGCGCAAACGCCTCGAGCGTTTGAAGGAAGGTCTCAAAGAGCGACTGGAAGCGCTCAGCACGCGCAAGGATGATCTTCTGACCATCTCGGAGATCGGTGTCGACCAGATCGTGGTCGACGAGGCGCAGGAATTCCGCAAGCTCTCCTTTGCGACGAACATGTCGACGCTCAAGGGCATCGATCCGAATGGCTCGCAGCGCGCCTGGGATCTTTATGTCAAATCCCGCTTCATCGGGGCGAAAAACCCAGGTCGTGCGCTCGTGCTCGCCTCCGGAACACCGATCACCAACACGCTTGGCGAAATGTTCTCAATCCAGAGGCTTCTTGGATATGACGACCTCTACGAGCGAGGTCTGCATGAGTTTGATGCCTGGGCATCATGCTTCGGTGACACCGTGACTGAGCTCGAAATCCAGCCTTCAGGCAAATACAAGCCGGTCAGCCGGTTTGCCTCCTTTGTCAATGTTCCAGAGCTGATTTCGATGTTCCGCAGCTTTGCGGACGTGGTGATGCCGTCCGATCTTCGCGGATATGTGCGGGTGCCGGATATCACGACTGGTCGCCGGCAGATCCTGACTGCAGCGCCGACGGCTGCATTCAAATTCTACCAGCAACTTCTGGAAACCCGCATCAAGGCGATAGAAGAGCGTGAAGGGCCTGCCAAGCCCGGTGACGATATCCTGCTTTCGGTCATCACCGACGGTCGCCATGCGGCGATCGACCTTCGCCTCGTGCTGCCGGCCAATGACAACGAGCCGGACAACAAGCTCAATCTCCTGATCGAGAACGCCTATCGCATCTGGCAGGAGACCTCTGAAAACACCTATCTTCGCCCCGATGGAAGGGCCTACGATCTTTCCGGTGCGGCGCAGATGATCTTCTCCGACCTCGGCACGATCAATGTCGAGAAATCCCGAGGCTTCTCCGCCTACCGGTGGATCCGCGACGAACTTGTTCGCCTCGGCGTGCCACAATCACAAATCGCCTACATGCAGGATTTCAAGAAGACCGAGGCCAAGCAGAGACTTTTCGGCGATGTACGTGCGGGCCGGGTACGTTTCCTCATTGGATCGTCCGATACGATGGGAACCGGCGTCAATGCCCAGCTTCGCCTCAAGGCACTGCATCACCTCGACGTGCCATGGTTGCCATCGCAGATCGAGCAGCGCGAAGGCAGAATCGTCAGGCAGGGCAACCAGCACGACGTCGTCGATATCTTCGCCTACGCGACGCAAGGCTCGCTCGACGCCAGCATGTGGCAAAACAATGAGCGTAAAGCGAGGTTCATCGCAGCGGCACTGTCGGGCGACACCTCCATCCGCCGCCTGGACGATCTCGGCGAAGGTCAGGCAAACCAGTTCGCCATGGCCAAGGCCATTGCCTCCGGCGACGAACGCCTGATGAAGAAGGCTGGCCTTGAGGCCGATATCGCCCGTCTCGAGCGTCTCCGTGCTGCGCATGAAGACGACCTTTATGTCGTGCGCAGGCAGATCCGGGATATGGAGCGAGATATTGAAGTCTCGATACGCAGGATCAAAGAGATCGGCAAGGACCTCGAACGCCGCGTTCCCACCCATGGCGACGCCTTTGAAATGGTCGCGGTTGGTACTCCTTACACGGAGCGCAAGGAGGCCGGGCGCGCTGTCATGAAAGAGATCCTCACTCTCGTCCAGCGTCAGAAGCAAGGCGACGTTCATCTCGCGACCATCGGTGGCTTCGATCTCGTCTTCTTCGGGGAACGCATCGGTAAGGATGGCTATCACTATCAGACTGTCCTGAAGCGAACTGGGGCGGATCACGAAATCGATCTTGCCGTGACGGTCACACCGCTTGGCGCGGTCTCGCGGCTGGAGCACGCCCTGGACGGCTTTAAGGACGAACAGGTGCGCTATCGCAACCGGTCGGACGAAGCACGCCGGCGCCTTGCATCCTTTCGCTTGCGCGACGGCAGTAGGTTCGCTTTCGCTGAGGAGTTGGCAGAAAAGCGCCGCACGCTGAAGGATGTGGAAGCGGCGCTTGCAGGTGATGTTGGGGGTGACGCAGGCCTGGAAACGTGAGCAGCCTGAGGTTGGCCGAATGGAATCCGGAAGGGGTTCGTTTTGATGCAGTGCGGCATCTGCATGGCTGCCTTGCACAATAATTGGTATCGGCTCGATCAAAAACCGGGCATTGTGCATTTAGCTGATGCACATGGCGGCTTTCCTCCCAGTGCCGCCGCACCAGCTGTTCCCCTCTGGAGGTTAAATGACCTTCAAACCTTATGGGCCGCGGTTTTCCGTCGGCCCTTTTTTCTTGCAGGCTCATGTAAATCTAACATTCCCGCAAATACGCGCGGAATACGTCCCGTTGGCGCGGTGTCTCGTTGCGATACTGCCGCAACGTCTGATGTCATCCGGGCCAAAAAGGCGCTCCCTGTCCGGATCGAGCGCCCTTTTTTGTTGCAGAGAAAAGCAGCTGCCACGACCGGAGTTCTCATGTTGGAACGGGCGAGCGCTGTTGCGTCGGCCTTGAGGGGCGCCTGCGACCGCCGCCGTCGACGACCAGGACAGTCGAGAAAACCAGGGCAGAAAGGATGAAGAAGGGGATCGCCGAGCGAACCTCCCGATGATGCTGCGCGCAAACGCCGCCTGCGCGATCCCGGCTGACGCGTCCTTCGCAGGGCTCTCGAGCCCCGCTCGTTTCGCGCATCAGGGATGCTCGACCGCGCTTGCATCGGTCCGTCCGCTCCGCGGTTCTGGAAGTGTCTTCGCAGTGGAATGAAGACAGGAAGGAGCGGCAAACACGCCGCTCCCCGCCCGGAAAAGGAGCCTCCCATGCAAATCATCAAGATCGATCCGCGCGCACTGAACGAAAACCAGGCGGATGCTCGCCAGTCTAAGTCTTCGCCCCAGGCCGACGCTCTGCTGCTCGCCACTGTTAAAGCCGTCGGTATTATCCAGCCGCCCGTGGTTTCGCCGCAGGTGGATGGCGGCAATGGCTATACCATCCAGGCCGGTCACCGGCGCGTTAAGGCCGCCATCGCTGCGGGCCTCGAAGAAATCGAGGTGCTCGTCGCCGAAGCTGCCGACGATAACGGAGCCATGCGCTCGATGGTTGAAAACATCGCGCGAGAGCCGCTGAACCCGGTAGATCAATGGCGCGGCATCGAACGACTTGTGGCACTTGGCTGGACCGAAGAAGCGATTGCTGTTGCGCTTGCGCTGCCCGTTCGCCAGATTCGCAAACTTCGTCTGCTTGCCAATGTGCTGCCGGCGATGCTTGATCAGATGGCCAAGGGCGACATGCCGAACGAGCAGCAGCTGAGGACAATTGCGGCCGCGTCACTTGAAGAACAGAAGGAAGTCTGGAAGGCGCACAAACCAAAGAAAGGTGACACCGCATCATGGTGGCAGATCGCCAACGGCCTATCGAAAACGCGCATGTTTGCCCGCGACGCAAGCTTCGGTGAAGATCTCCGCGAGGCCTATGGTATCGAATGGGCTGACGACCTTTTCGGGCCTGCCGACCAGGACAACCGTTTCACAAGCAATGTCGAAGCCTTTCTTGGAGCACAGCAGGAGTGGATGGCGAACAATCTGCCGAAGCGGGGATCAATCGTCGACGTCAACAGCTGGGGCCAACCTGAACTGCCGAAGAAGGCGGAACGCGTTTATGGTAAGCCGGGCAAAGGCGACCACGCCGGCCTTTACCTCGACCGAGACGGCAAAGTGCAGACGGTGCACTACCGGATGCCGGAAGCGAAAGCGCCTAAGGGACAGACGGCGGCTCCGGCAGATGGTCAGGTCGAAGACGATACCGCAATCGTCAAGGCGCGCCCGGACGTGACCCAGAAGGGGCAGGACATGATCGGTGACTTCCGCACCGACGCCCTCCACGAGGCATTAGCCCGCGCACCAATTGAGGACGACATGCTGATGGCGCTTCTCGTTCTCGCTTTCGCCGGCCTCAACGTGCGTGTCGATTCCGGCGCTAACGACCACGTATTCGGCTCGAAGCGCTTCACGCGCCACGCGGCCCGTCTGTTCACCGAGGATGGACGGCTCTCTTTCGACACCGATACGGTGCGTGTAGCTGCGCGTGCGGCCTTGATCGATGTGCTCTCCTGCCGGCGCGGTATGTCGAACAGCGGCGTGGTCTCGCGTATTGCCGGCCATGCGATCGGCGCGGATGGCTATCTTGCGAACATGGGGATGGAAGACTTCCTCGTATGCCTGTCGCGCCAGGCGCTCGAAACCGCGGCGAAAGACGTCAACATCCAGCCGCGCGCGCGTGTTCGCGAAACCCGGGCTGCGCTTGTCGAACACTTCAAGGACGATGCGACATTGGTCCATGCGTCCGCGTTATTTGCACCCGACCCGAAGGACGTTGCCGATCTCGTCCGGCATGCTGACGGGATCGGTGGCTCAGTCGAGGAACCTGCTGATGTCACTGATAGCGTGCAGATGAAGGACGAGGCCGATCACGGTGTAGCTGGGTGTGACGACGACGGCCACGAGAACGGCGCCGGTACGCTCGACGATCGTGCAACTGCCTACGGGATTGCCGCCGAATAGTTTCGATGCTTCATCAACCTTTCCCGAAGCGCCGCCGATGACACCGGCGGCGCTATATGTTTCTTCCAAATTCAAGGGCCGGAGAACTCAGTGCGCTAACGCTCTCTAGCTCAGATTGCGCAACGCAAGGGTGCCTGCCAATGCGACGGCACGCTGGCGAAATTTGAAGATGGCAGCGGTCAGGACGAAGGGTGGTGCTGCGTGCATGCACACATTCCTTTTCATGGGCGATTGCCGGCCTCGTGCCGGCTTGCCCTTCGTTTTGCTGCGGTCTGAACCCGCGGCCGTCCGCTTCAAGGCCGCTGTCGCGCCGCGGGGCGGCCTGCACCCGTCGTCCTGCGCAAAGCAGATCCGCGTGATCGTCGCAGGGCGTTTGCCCCGCTTGCTCGCAGATCGGCTCCGCTTGTCTTGCCGTTTCCGGACCTTGAAGCGCCCGTCTTCCGCCGGTTCGAAGCGACCGCACCGAAGGGCAAGCCGGCACGGGGCCGGAACCGCTTCGGGCTGAAAGGAACAAACTTGGCCAAGCCCGCAACAAACCCTAGCCAATCTGCCCGCGTCGCTCAACTTCGCAAGGGTGTCACTGTCGAAATGGTCCGGCTGACATGCCCGGACAGCGCTCAAGCGCTAAAGATCGCCGAGAGCTTCGGGACCACTGTCATCGACAGCGACGGGATCCAAAATCTCCACGAGCGTCTTATCTGCGAGACCGCAGATGCCTTGAGCGAAGGCCTCGGCGAGAGGGCCATGCAGATCCATCTCCAACGGATCGTCGGTGCTTATGTCGGATCCGCGCATGGTGCCGGACAATTCTACAGCAAAGCTGTCACCGAGGCGCGTGACGCCACGGCGAAATCCGCAAACGATGCCCGTGACGAAGACATCGATGGTCCGGTCGGTTACGACAGTGCAGCTCACCGCAAGCGGGAGTTCGCCGCAGACATGGGTATCCAGGCCCACGCGCTCCGGATGGCTGCCGAAGGTGCCGTTTCAGCCTACAAGCACATTGTCGGTGAGAGCTGGAAGCCATTCGATCGCCCCATCGAGAACCCTGGCCAGTCCGTCGACCGGAAAGCGGCCGAGGCGCAGATGTCAGCATTCGATTGATTGCATTCAGGCGGGGTTCGCCCCGCCGCATTCAACTGAACTGGCCCGGTGCTCAAAGACTGACCCCCTTTTGATACGGCAAACCCATGTTGCAAGGAAAAGAGGTGACGTCCGGCCGGCGCGGCCCGCCTTGCGCTTCGGGCCTGCAGGTGCCGGTAACAAGATGCAACGGCTTCGCCGTCCTCCACGCTGTTTCGGCCGTTGCGGTGCATCCCGTTACCTCGTGAGCTCCTGCCTTCCGCCTCCGCGACGGGACCGCGATTGGCGCGGTTCTGATTAAGTGGAGACAGTAAGATGAGTAGGAAAATCGAAAGCCAACGCTCCGATATCTATTCCCGGATCACTGACAAAATTATCGGTGAGCTTGCAAACGGTGTCCGCCCGTGGATTAAGCAGTGGAACGCGCTTAACACAAATGGCCGCATCACTCGACCCTTACGACATAACGGGCAGCCTTATTCGGGCATGAACGTGCTCCTTCTCTGGTCAGAGCAAATGTCTCAGGGTTTCACGTCCTCGATGTGGATGACTTTCAAACAGGCGCTTGAGCTTGGTGCGGCCGTCCGAAAGGGTGAGACCGGATCAACGGTGGTGTTTGCCAGTCGGTTTACGAAATCTCAAGCCGACGGCAAGGGCGGCGAGATCGATCGGGAAATTCCGTTTCTCAAGGCCTATTCCGTCTTTAATGTCGAGCAGATCGATGGGCTGCCAGACTACTATTATTGTCGACCCGAGCCGGCCCTCGATCCCGTCGAACGGATTGAGCAAGTGGACCGGTTTTTTCGCAATACCGGTGCGATCATCCGGCACGGTGGTGATCAGGCATTTTATGCCCCAGGTCCCGACCTGATCCAGATGCCGCCGTTCGAAGCATTCAAGGATCCAGAGAGTTACTACGCGACGCTCAGCCACGAGGCGACCCATTGGACGGCGGCGACCAATAGGGTTGGACGCGATCTGTCGCGTTACAGCAAGGACAAAAGCGAACGCGCCCGCGAAGAACTCGTTGCAGAGCTCGGTAGCTGCTTCCTTTGCGCTGATCTCGGCATTACGCCCGAGCTCGAGCCGCGGCCAGATCATGCATCCTATCTACGGTCCTGGCTGAAAGTTCTCATTGATGATAAGCGGGCAATCTTTCAGGCAGCAGCGCATGCGCAGCGCGCACTTTCGTTCCTCCACGGGCTTCAGCCTGAGGAGGTGGAAATGCTAGACGTAGCCTGACGTTTTCTTAGTCGAATGCCGCTTTAAGGTTGGCTGCCGCTTTCGGCGGTGGCCGTCTCTGCTGCCGGGTTCACTTGGTCCATGGGGTCATCCGCCACGCTCAAATCCAGTTTCCCCCAGATCGACGGTTTCTGCGGCCCGCTTGTGAGCTTTCGGGACTGCTTGATTTCAACAATGAACGGCTTTGTCTGTTGACGCATTTTTCCTCCAGGCGACGAATCGCCGCGTTAACTTATCGCTCCAAGTTGGTCTCTCAAGCGGGCCTTGGCCGAGGATGGTGCGAGAAGCATGTCTCGACTGCTGCCCTGGCTGAAGTTCGCGCGGAGAAGTCATCCGATTGGGATCGTGCGATGTAGGTTGCCACGGTCATATCGCTTTTTAATGACCACAGGCACCATCCGCGGGCTCGATGGGGCATGTCTGACCGGGTAACGGCTTTGCCTCGCTCGTGTTCCCGCAACGGCTCTTTCGAAACTTTCATCCCCTGACGCAGACCACCCCACTTTGAACAAGTCGAGTGGGGACCCCGGATCACCGCCATTCCTCGCGAAACAAGAAAGCCTCGTCGTTCCGCCCTCCACTCGTGTTCCGGCCCTTTCGGGTGCAGTCCGATCGTCCCCGGCCTTAGCGACTGCCATCGAGGCCGCAATGGAGCGGCCCGAAACAGCAAAAAAGGAATACGACAATGGCGACCATCGGCACTTTCACCGCAAACGAAAATGGCTTCACCGGCTCGATCCGCACCCTCGCTTTCAACGTCAAGGCCCGCATCGCTCGCATCGATAACCCCTCGGACAAGGGCCCGCAGTTCCGCATCTTTGCGGGTGCCGTCGAACTCGGCGCCGCCTGGCAGAAGCGGTCCGAACAGGACCGCGACTACCTCTCGGTCAAACTTGATGACCCGAGCTTCCCGGCTCCGATCTATGCGACGCTGACGGAGGTGGAAGGAGGCGATGGCTACCAGCTCATCTGGTCTCGCCCGGCCCGGGACTAAAGGAGCTAACGGCCCCGCTCAGGAAGCGGGGCCGATTTGCCACGGCGCACAGCAATTACGGCAATTACAGCAATGCTGTAATTGCCGTGTTATGGCCTGTCGCCGATACAATGGAGATAAACATGACGCATCACCGGCGGTTCATATTCAACAAGCGATCTTTCCCGCAAATTCGGCGATATTATCGCCGAGGCTTTTCGGCATCCTGTAACGATCACACATCGTAACAAGCCTCGCCTGGTCTTCTCAACATCGATGACTATGAGCGGCTGCGATGTTTTGCCATGGTCTCCACTTTCGGAAACTCGACAAGCCCGATCAACTCATCAAGCCTATCGGTCCGCCCTCCGGCCAGCAAACTGACCCGTTTGGCCGACACCGACTTATGGTAACCCCTGAGTACTCGATTTAATGATCCGGCGAGAGTCACGTCGTCCCAACAGAGCGACAAGACAAGCACCTTGGTTGGTGATGTTTCTGCTAATGCACTATTTAACTACGCTCTGTGATGAATTTAGTGACCATGTGATCTGCAACGCCTTCAATTCCTCCCTCGTGACCCAAGCCGCTGGATTTAACGCCGCACACTGGCGTCTCGGCCAAGCCATAGGCCACCTCATTTACTCCGACCATTCCTACCTCCAACCGCTCAGACACGTAGCGGGTAGTCTTGAGATCATTGGAAAACACCGAAGAAGCCAGCCCGAATTCCAGCGAATTAGCGCGAGCCACGAACTCGTCGATCTCGGAAAAGCGCATAATCGTGGCGACTGGTCCGAACGGTTCTTCAGTCAGAACAGATGCATTGTCTGGGACGTCCACCAGCACAGTAGGCTCGTGGAAATAGCCCACGTTACCGACACGCTTGCCGCCCGCCACTACCGTAGCTCCCTTCTGGACCGCGTCGGCTATCATTCGTTCCACCGATTCAAGTCGACGGGAGTTGGCTAGCGGGCCCATCTGGCTCTCAGGCAAGAGCCCATTTCCAATCCTCAAATCATTGGCAAAGCGTGCGAAGTTATCGACGAACTCCTCGTAGATTGCGTTCTGCACGAAGAAGCGTGTTGGCGAAACGCAAACCTGCCCGCTGTTACGGTATTTTGTCGCAGCCAGTTTGGAAACGACGCTCGACACATCAATGTCGGAAAAGACCCCAATCGCGGCATGTCCACCCAGTTCAAGGGTGCAACGTTTGAGGTGTTGCCCGCACAGCCCAGCCACCGCTCGTCCAGCCGGAACCGAACCAGTGATTGACGCTTTGCGGATCACATCAGAGGCAATGAGTTTTGCGGAAAGATGTGGCGGGTCGCCAAAAACCAGAGACAATACGTCAGGTGGCAAACCCGCATCGAGTAACGCTTCGACCATCATGAAGCCCACGCCAGGTGTCTCCTCAGATGGCTTTAGGATCACCGAACAGCCCGCCGCAAGCGCTGCGGCGACCTTACGGGCAGGCAGGAGCATCGGGAAATTCCACGCGCAGAACGCAGCCACCGGGCCAATAGGCTCGTGCCGAACCTCGAAATGTTGATTGGGCTCACGCGCCGGAATCACGCGACCATAACTGCGACGCCCCTCCTCCGCGCTCCATTCAAATATTTCTGCCGAAGCCAAGATCTCTGCACGTGATTCCGCCAGAACTTTGCCCTGCTCCAAGGTCATGACCCGCGCTATGTCTTCCAGTCGTTCGCGTAAAAGGGCAGCGGCCCGCCGCAGTACGCCGGAACGCTCCAGTGGCGAGGTTTCGCGCCATATCGCGAAACCTCTTTCCGCTGCTGCCAAGGCGGCGCCCAAGTCTGCGTCCGTGGCAAGCGCAAGTTCGCCAAGGCTCTCGACCGTCGCCGGGTTCTCTACCGAGATGACTTCACGGCCTCGCGCCGAAAGACGGACGCCACCAATGATCGGGCCAACGCTCGGATATATCATCATCTTAGCCTTTCCGCTTCTCACCAGTCCACCAGCGTGCCATCGTCCAGCACCGCTGTCTGCGTGTGCAGAACTTCCTGCTGGAATGGATGCTTGGCGGCCTCCTTTTCGTTGACCTCAATGCCCATGCCCGGTTTGTCGGGTGCACTCCAACGACCGTCGACCATCTCGGGCAGACCTTCCACAACGTCGTTGTACCAAGGCACCGCACCGGGCATGGCTTCTAGGATTACGAAGTTCGGCGTCGAGATACCAAAGTGTAGCGAGGCCATTGCGGCCAGTGGACCATTGGGATTGTGGGGCGCGACACCTGCCTGGGCAATCTCGGCAAGCGTGGCGACTTTCTTTGCTTCAAGAAGGCCGCCGCAGTGATTGAGGTCTGGCTGCACAATGTGGCATGCGCGCGCACTCAGAAGTTCGTCGAATTCACGCAATCCCACAAGTCGTTCACCTGTGGCGATTGGCACAGGAGAGCGCTCAACAATTTCCCGCATGGCTTTGGTGTCGCCGGGTTGAACTGGCTCTTCAACGAACATTGGGCCCATGGGCTCCAGCGCCTTGATGTATTCGAGCGTTGCGCTAACTGTGGCGGCGCGGCCGTGGAAGTCCACCATGATTGCCGCATCGTCGCCCAAACCTTGGCGAAGTGCGATTCCCAAGCGCTCAAGGTTGCGGCAAGCGGCACGCGTTGTCGTCGCGTGAGAGTAGGGAATGCATACAACCTTGACCGCACGGAACCCTTTGTCCAACACCTTCTGTGAAGCCTCGATCAGCTTGCTGGGGTCGAAGGTGTCTTCATACAGTGTTTTCATTTCTCCGAGGCCTGGGTGGGAATAGAGGTCGACCCGCTCTCGCACCTTCCCGCCCAACAAGCGCCAGACTGGCACACCCAGCTCTTTAGCCGAAATGTCCCATAATGCGTGTTCGATCCCGCTGATTGCAGAGGCGCCAATGATGCCCAGACGATAATAGCTGTGCTTGTTCATCCGACGGACCGCCTGCTCGATGTCGCGAGGGTCTGTACCGATCATCAGCTGTGCCAGATCTTCGACGGCGCCGGTCACCGCACGGGTCTTCCAGTTTAGTGTCGCTTCGCCCCAGCCGTACAAGCCAGGCACGGATGTATCGACCCTGACAAATACCCAGTTACGCATCTTCGCGTTGACGACAATTGTACTGATACCAGTAATCTTCATGTTTTTTCCGTGCCGCGAGTTTGCGCTGACTTTGCGCCTCTTCGGCCGCTCTCCCTAGTTGGCCGTTTCCGAAAGCAGTTAACGCTATCCGTTTCTATTAGTAAATACCATAGTTCCATTATTGCCAACATTTTTCGGGCAAGGCATCGAGAATGCCGGTAATTAGTCGGTTCGTTTTTGCAAACATGTATTTTGAATTAGGCAACGGAAGTTTGTATTAACGCCGCCCTGGCGGTACCGGGAGCCCAGGATGCAAGGCGAGCCCCATCCAACCGCTCCGTGAATCGCCCGCGCATTCGCCAATTTTTTTAAGCCGATTACTGTCGCGGCTGAGGCCCGCGACGCCAACCTTGCTATTAATGGTGCCTCGAGGACATCGTGGTTTCCCGGTACGCCCAGTCCAGCGCACGCAGCAGCAGCAATGCAGGTCCAGTTTTCGCCACCTAGACGCGGGCGACATGGCGGGGGCGTCACTTCACAATCGTTTGCGAATGGTATCAGATCGGCGCTGCGTGTGAGGGCCAAGCGTCAAGCCGCTGACCTTGCTCGAGTCCTACAGGGCAAACAATCGCCTTCTGGGGGGCTTCTTAACGTCGCCTAAATGCGTTGGTCCAGGACTAACAGTCTCAGCAAGTTGTTCTCGGTGTAGCTTTCGAACGGGCTTACGCGGTCGCTGTTCATGCCGCCACGATCTCATTAGGGGTTTGCACATGCGGCGCGCCGGGGTGACCCTAGAAACCATTGCTTCAAAGAGCTCGCAGAATGGCCCCGATAGAGGAGGACGAGTCAAGGCGGTGAGATGTCGTGTCAGCGAAGTTCCGCGTCACCGAGGCCTCGCTCAAACTATACCAGGCTGCTGCGTGCGTGGTCGGTGGAAGCTCGAGCATTTCGCCGCTTGCCGGCAACGCAACAGCTTCTACAATTCTTCGACTGCCTCCATGAGCACATCTTCGATTACGTTCAAGGGTGAGGACCAGACGGCACGCCGACACCGTATGGAGCGAGCCCATCTGCCCTCCTTACGACGTCACGCCAGCGCCGGCAGCAATTGGTCGATGCTCTTCTTGGCGTCGCCATAGAACATGCGGGTGTTGTCCTTGTAGAACAACGGGTTCTCGATGCCCGAGTAGCCGGTACCCTGGCCGCGCTTGGAAACGAACACCTGCTTGGCTTTCCACACTTCGAGCACCGGCATGCCGGCGATCGGCGAGTTCGGATCTTCCTGAGCCGCTGGATTGACGATGTCGTTGGAGCCGATGACGATGACGACATCCGTCTCATGGAAGTCTTCGTTGATCTCGTCCATTTCCAGCACGATGTCGTAGGGAACCTTCGCCTCGGCAAGAAGCACGTTCATGTGACCCGGCAACCGGCCGGCGACCGGATGAATGGCAAAGCGCACGTTCTTCCCGGCCGCCCGCAGTTTGCGGGTAAGCTCGGAGACCGATTGCTGCGCCTGTGCCACGGCCATGCCGTAGCCTGGAACGATGATGACGCTGTCGGCGTCGTTGAGGGCTGCGGCCACGCCGTCAGCATCGATCGCGATCTGCTCGCCTGATATCTGCATTTGCGGCCCGGTCGTGGCACCAAAGCCACCGAGGATGACCGAGATAAAGGAGCGGTTCATCGCCTTGCACATGATGTAGGAGAGGATCGCACCCGATGAGCCGACCAGCGCGCCGGTGACGATCAAAAGGTCGTTGCCGAGTGTGAAGCCGATGGCCGCGGCCGCCCAGCCGGAATAGCTGTTCAGCATCGACACGACCACCGGCATGTCGGCGCCGCCGATGCCCATGATCAGGTGATAGCCGATGAAGAAGGCGGCGAGCGTCATGACGAGCAGCGTCCAGGTACCGGCGCCGTTTACGTAGAGCACCAGGAGCACGAGCGAAAGAAGGGCCGCACCGGCATTCAGCAGATGACCACCCGGCAGCTTCTTCGCCTTGCCGTCGACCTTGCCGGCAAGCTTGCCGAAGGCGATGACGGAGCCGGTGAAGGTGACGGCGCCGATGAAGACGCCGAGGAACACCTCGACCTTCATGATCGACAGTTCCACCGGTTCCTTGTGCGCGAGGATCGCGGCAAAGCCGGTCAATGTGGCGCGCGCCGCCGCGTCGAGACCCGCCACGTCAGCCGCTTCGATGTGGGCGTTGAAGCCGATGAATACGGCAGCGAGACCGACGAAGGAATGCAGTGCCGCAACGAGCTGCGGCATCTCGGTCATCTGGACGCGGGAAGCGACGAAATGGCCGAGCACGGCGCCGCCGGCAATCATCAGCACGATGATGAACCAGTTGCCGACGTCAGGTCCGAAGACCGTGGCGATGATGGCGAGCGCCATGCCTGTCATGCCGTACCAGACGGCGCGCTTGGCACTTTCCTGGCCCGAGAGCCCGCCGAGCGAGAGGATGAAGAGAACGGCTGCCGCGATGTAGGCGGCCGATACGATACCGATCATCATGATGTTTACCCCTGCCCGATCAGGATTTCTGGAACATGGCGAGCATGCGCCGTGTGAC